>JANRLQ010000030.1:0-97344 GCA_033762375.1 Bacteroidia bacterium | reverse complement strand
TGCGCCATGTGGGAAAAGCAGGATGAATGCGAAGGCAAGCAGGATGGGTGTATGGTGCCGCTTTGGTATCACATAGCACCCCTACGGGGTGCAAACTAATGCCTAAATTGTTTCTACCGACATCTGGCTCCTAACGGAGCCAGTCCGCAAGGCCGCGTTAAGGTGTAAAGGCGAACAGGGCAAGGCCCGCACCCCATAGGGGTGCAATGTTGGTAGAAAGTGCCGCCGGAGGCGGAAGCGCGCCGTAGGTGCGCCATGTGGGAAAAGCAGGATGAATGCGAAGGCAAGCAGGATGGGTGTATGGTGCCGCTTTGGTATCACATAGCACCCCAAACGGGGTGCAAGCCAATGCCTTGGAATATTTCTACCGACATCAGGCTCCTAACGGAGCCAGTCGGCTAAGCCGGTTTAAGGTGTAAAGGCGAACAGGGCAAGGGCTGCACCCCATAGGGGTGCAATGTCGGTAGCTTTTGCCGTCGGAGGCGGAAGCGCGCCGTTGGTGCGCCATGTGGGGAAATAAGGATGAATGCGAAGGCAAGCAGTAGGGCTAAATGGTGCCACGCCGGTATCACATAGCACCCCTTATATGTTTGTTTTTTGAATTTTGAGTGTCAGCTACTACCCTTGTCGCAAGTGAGGATAACGCCCCTGTCACAGAGATGACGACCCGGAGTTTATCCTTGCGGCGAGGTTGAGTTCGAGGTATAACTTGGCACCTGATGCCGGATGGTTATAAGGATGAGCGATGCCTGCCACTTTTTTTCATGAATTAAACCATTTCTCATGGCTCAGAAAGCCGGTTTTCTCGGATGTGATGTCAGCAAGGGCTACGTAGATTGCGTGTTGCTTGGTGACGATCTGGAGCAGCTTGAACCCGTGATCCAGTTTGATGACACCCGCAAGGGACACGATCAGCTGTGCTCCTGGCTCTCAAAAAGTGCATTAAAGCACAAACTGGCACGAATCGACTGCGCGCTGGAAAGCACCGGCGGTCTGGAGGACAATTGGTACCGGATGCTGGTGGCCCAAAGCTCGCAGCAATCATGGCGGGTTGCACGGCTCAACCCCTCGGTAGTAAAGGATGCAGCCAAAGCCGAGCTGGCGGCCAACGGGTCCGACGCCATTAGTGCGCGCAACATCGCGATGTACCTGATGCGGTATTCCGAGCGTGTGGACTATCGTGTGCTGGATGTCAAATATGCAGGCTTTCGCAGTTTGAACAACCGCATTGCGATGATCAACAAACAAAAGACACAGGTAATCAACGAGTTCAAACAGATCCTCTATTGCTGTTTTCCTGAAATTTTGAGGTATTGTCGCCAGGGAATGCCGGGATGGATGCTTATGCTGCTTAAAGAGTATCCTCTTCCAGAGAAGCTATCACGTGCCAGAGCCGAGACGGTAGCCAAAATCAATGGAATAACCCTGGGAAAGGCGAAATCTCTGATTGCCCTCTCAAAGCGAACCGTAGCCTCCCGGCAGACAGATGCAGATCATTTTCTGATAAAAGAACTGGCCAGGGATATGCTCTACAAAGAGCAACAACTCGATGACCTGAAGGAATACCTCACAGACAAATGTAAAGGTTCGGAAGTAGACCTGCTGCAAACCATTGTTGGTGTGGGAGCCTACAGTGCTGCGGTAATTATGGTGGAGATCGAAGACATCACAAGGTTTGCCACCGCAGGTAAACTTGCCTCCTACTTTGGCCTGCACCCCACTGAACGGGAGAGTGGAGACAAGAAAAAGGTCTCACGAATGAGCAAGAAAGGAAGGCCGACTATTCGGGCAGCCTTGTATAACTGTGCACGAACTGCAGTAGTATTCGACCCCCACATGAAGGCGCTCTACCTGAAACACAGGGCCAAAGGAAAGGGTTACGACCAGGCCCTGGGGGTGATTATGCACAAAATGATGCGCATCGTCTGGGCAATACTGACTCAAAAAAAGGCCTATGATCCTCAGATCGACAAGGCCAACCAGCTCAAAAAGCCACCAAGCGAACTACAGCAGCAGAGCAACCAAATCAAAACGAAAAGGCGGGAACAGCCATTCGACGATGCAGCTCCGATCTCAAACAAGGCTGCAAGAAAAAGAAAGGCGCTCGAAACGTCCCAATCCAGCAATGCCGGAAATGAACGGGATCTTGTCCGAGCACCCGTCCCGTAAACATATAAAATGTTTACCATTCTTTTGGAATCTAACGGTATACCTCCGGGGTTTTCGACGGAGAAGCGGGTGTATCTGTGTTCTATAATCCTGTCACTCCTACGGAGTTGGCAGGGCGGCCTGCCGGACCGCCCCTACAGGTCCCTGGCCTGATGGGATGCATCCTGTAGAGACGCGGTGAACCGCGTCTCTACGCAAGACCCGATATGGTTTTTACTGACGGGAGGCCCCGGCTCGTGCCTCGCTGTCCGGGGACTTGTCGTGAAACCACCCCGGTCGGCGTATCCGCCGCCCTACCCCTCCGCAGGAGGGGAATAGCGGTGCGCAGCACCCAAAAAAGGGCTGAGCAGGCGCTCCCCTGCGCCGTCGCCGAAGCCCGATCACCCTTACTCTGGACTGCACACAGTATCACAATCCTGGCAATACCAACCCTCGCTGTCGCCGGGCTGTAGGTGCTGCTGGATCAGGGCATAGGTGTGCAGCCGCTCGGCGGCGGCCTGTAGCTGGGCTTGTACCGGAGATACGGTGACAATTTGCATCAGCATCAGGGCTATAACACCTGCAAAATTCACGCGGGATGGGCGGTGGTGCCAGGTGCGGGTCAGTCGGTATATCCGCAGGCGCAGGGCACTCCCGGTCAGGGCTGAGGCCAGGGCTGGCAGTGCATGTTGCTGGAGCCGTATCAAAAATGCTGCATACGCTTTATTGTCGGACATGGCGGTTGCCCCGGCTTCATCTGCCCGATACTCGCTGATCAGGTCCAGTTCGCGCCGGATAAGGTACCAGCAGGGGTTCATAAACCAGATACACTGTAACATCCGGAGGAGGGCTTTTTCGGGGGTGCTGCCCTGGCGGATATGGGACAACTCATGCAGCAGGACTGCCTGTTGTTCTGCTGGGGTCCAGGTATCTGCCCGGTCCGACCAGATGATGAAGGCAGCCCCCCACCAGAAGGCCCCGATCCCCAGCTCACGGTCGGGATACAGCAGGATACAACGCCGTCCCTGTATCATTACCTCCCGCCGCCGGGCTGTCCGGCTGAGCCGGGCCAGGTACAGGAGTTGGCCCCCAAAAAAGAGGCCCACCAACGCTGCCATCCCGGCGGCTCCCAGGGCAATATGACGGGTATGCCCAAACAACCAAGCGTACATTACATTGGCACGGTAGCGGATACGGTGTGAATAATCAGGCTGCTCGCACCGGCAATACTGGTGCAGGGACATAGTCTCAACCGGTGCTACGGCCTGCCAGCGAGGTGGCGCCGGAAGGGGGGCAGGTGTATTTCCAGAAAAAAACGGCCATATGAGGCTGCCTGCTACGGCAAACCAAAGTGCTAACCGCTGCTGCCGAAGGCTTGCATACGGACGCACCAGCCACCGGTAGGCCACCCATCCTGCACCTGAAAGCAGGATACTCGTGAGTATATACACGATCATGGTTCGGTATTTTCGTCTATCATCTCCCGGAGGGCTTGTAGTTCCTCGGGGGACATGGTGCGATTATCCAGCAACGTTGAAACAAGTCCCGTCAGGGACCCGGCAAACACATTATCCAGGACGTTTTTGAGCAGGATTTTTTGGTATTTGCCCCGCGAAATCAGGGGAAAATACCGGTGGCCCCGACCTTGTGCTTCATGGCCGACAAATCCTTTTTCCTCCAGGATCCTGATAATGGTCGAGACGGTATTATAGGCGGGAACCCGGTCGTCCGGCCAGGCAGCGATGAGGTCTTTGACCACACCTTCCCGTTTGGCCCAAAGGATGTTCATGACCTTGAGTTCAAGCGGGGTTAATATGGGCGTTTCCTGCGTTTTCATTTGCCCAAAACTAATGAATTAGTTTTGACTTTGCAAAGGTTTAGGCTTTAGGTTTACTAAACCTTTGAGGTTTAGTAAACCTAAAAGCCTTTATAAGGACCTAAAAGGGCCTTCGAGGTTCGAGGTCTAGGTTTACTAAACCTTCGAGGTTTAGTAAACCTAACCTTCATATCTCCCCGAGCGCCTGGGTCTCCAGATATCCCGTCACCTCTCCGAGGTCGGGTGCGTGGAGCCGTATCCGGGTCCAGCCTGCTGATGTTTCAAAAACTTCAACCTCTACGCCCTCATGCAGGGATACTAACTCGACCTGACCGCCGGGTGTATCGCGTACAGGTACGACGGCTTGTATGATCACCGCTCTGCCGCTGTGATTCAGGTCCTGAAGCCGCCATTGGGTCAGTCCCAGTGCGCTGGTCCCGAGTATCAATCCTGTCCAGGCGACACGCCGGACCCAGGCCCGTGTGCGGTCTTTTTCGATCCAATAGCTGCCTGCCCAGGCCGCTAGCCCCAACCAACCCAGTATAACAGCTATCCAGGCCCAGGCATCGGGGGAGTATGAATAAAATACCTGTTTGGCCCAGGCGACAAAACCCAGCTCATGAAAAGGGGCAGGCAGGTCCACTACCCGCTGCCGGGCTACTGCCAGGTTGTGTTGTGCCACATCCCAGGAAGGCCTGAGTCGCAGGGCTTTTTGGTAATGTACTATCGCCCAGCCGGTATGATCCGCCTGATAATGTGCATTGCCGAGGTTGAGATATAACTCAGGAGAAACCCAGCCCTGCCGGAGCAGGGAGTCATACGCGGCAATAGCCTCCACCGGTTTACCGGCATCCAGCAGCCGGTTAGCCGCATCAAACTGCTGATAAGGGGTACCCGCCTGCCCAAAGACCGGCAGCAGGGTGAGGATCAGGTAGGGGAAGTATTTCATGTGGCAGCGGGTGTCAGGGCCTGGTCCAGGCGCTCGATCAGGTCGCGGGCGGTCTCACAGGTTTTCTCCGGAGAAAGCGCCACTACCGGTGAATAAGCAGCCATGTTACACTGGTCGAGAAGCTCCAGGAGCATGTGTGTGAGGGCATCAGGGACCTGGTGCTGCCGCAGCAGCTCGTGCGCATAGGCACGCGACCAGGCTGAGGCAGTCAGGTTAAATTTGTCTGAAAGATACCCCCAAACGATCCGGGGGACCTGCTGAAAAGCAGCGCCAGGGGTCGAGGAGAGTTGTCCGGAGAGCAGGCTCAGTTGTTTACGGGCGGTTTGCAGGGCTTTGCCAGCCCGCCAGGTGACTATGTCGGCGCGGGCAGCCAGGTCTCGTTTTTTCCAGCGGATCACCAGCCAGGCACCGAGTATGGGTAATACCCACACCCCCCACATCAGCCAGGTTCCGGCCCATCCGCCCCCCGCCTGCCGCAGGGTGGTGGTTGGCACAAGTGGCAACAATGTCAGCGTAGCGGCTGTATCGGCTGCGGCATTGGATTGGATGGCTTCACCCGTTACGGCCAGGGACCAGGCAGGTGAGGTCAAGGTTTTATAGGTACCAGACGCCGGATCAAAATAAGCAACCGTCACAGGTGGAATCTGCCGGGTGCCGGGGGTCCGGGGTACAATCAGGTACTCAAAGGTTTTGGTGCCCATCGGCACCCCGCCTGCCAGTGAAAACTGCTCCTCAATCCGGGGATCATATACCTCCATATCGGCCGGAAGGTTCAGGACAGGAGCTGCCATCTGCCGGAATTGTGCATTGCCCCGATACGAAAGGCGCAAGGTCACGGGTTCGCCGGTCACGGTGGTGGTGCGGTCCAGGGTGGCCTCCAGCCGTACCGTGCCTGTCAGTCCCGAAAAATTATCGGGGGCAGGCCGGGGCAGCGGCTTCACCCGGAGGGTTACCGGGGTAACAGGCACGGTATATTGCCGTCGCTCTATTGCCTGAACTTTTTCGCCTAAAACGCCCAAACCCGTTGCCTCTTGTTTCACCAGTACCTGGCCGCTCAGGGAGAGAGGACTCAGGCTAAAGGTACCGGCAGCCTGGGGAAAAACCACAAGTTGCTGATCATATGACTTGAAGGTCCGCCCCTGTACAGTCTCCGTATGAGGCACACGCCCCAGCTCGCCGGGGGACTCCATCCAAAATCCGGGTGGGGGATCCGTCTTGGCCTCGTATTCGCCAAAACTTTCTTCCTCTGCCACCATGAGGCGGGCAGTGATCAGTACAGGTTCGCCAATGTATATAGCGGTTTTGTCCGCAATATGTCGGATATAAATGCTGTTTTTGAGCTTTTTAAGGACATCGGGGGTGAGGGACTGTACTTGTACCCGTACCGTAACAGGTTGTGTGGCGTATGAGGCCCCCCCTATCTGAGCCCGGGCAGGTCCGATGGTGAGGTTGCCAGCCCGCAGGGGTTTGAGGGTATAGGCTACCGTGATTTGTTTTTCTACTTTGCCATTAACAGGCTTGAGCTGGGAGCGGGTCTGGGGCGTACCGACAACCTGAAACCCGGCAAAATCCGGGGGGGTAATCTGGGCATCGCCTCCGCTGAGGGCAAAAATCACCTGAAACTCTTCTTCCAGGCCAGGGGTCTCACGGGTGACAGTAGCCGTCAGTTGCTGGGCCTGTACAGGTGCCATCGTCAGGCCGATCCCCATACCTATCAGCCGAAAAAACCAGGAAATCAGCGGGTATTTCATCCGGGAAGAGACTGTTTGAGTATTTTGGCAAAAACCAATTCCAAGTCGAGTGAGACCCGCAGCAGGCGCTCACGCTGTGTTTCCAGCTCAGGAGTGCCCTGGGTGTCCACCAGGCGGAGCCAGTACCAACTGTTGCGTGCCTCAGCCCCGCAGGTGCGGATACCGTGTACAAAATCCTGACGCGTTGCCGCTCCGTTGGCCTGGATATACCTCGATCCCAGGGCTCCGGAGGCCTTGACCAGCTGCCGCAGGTCCTCGACATTGGCCAGGGTGACGGGCAGCCGTTTCCCAAACTCGCGTACAGCGTGTGCGTAGGCGATCAGATTTTCTTCCAGGGTCTGCGATTCCTGCTGCATGGGATGGAGATTATTCGGGCTAATTACCAGTCTTTGGCATTGGGTGTACGGGTGGTGCGGACTTTGCGCCGCTGCAAGTCCTGCTGGAGTTGTTCTTCCTCCTGGCGCAGGGCTTCCAGCATTCGTTCGATGTCTTTTTCAGACATGGGTTTGCGCTGTCCGGGTGCCGGCGTCGGGGGGGATTGAGGTTGTTGCTGCTGAGGCTGGTTGGGGGGCGGGTTATCGGAAAAAGTTTGTGGCTGTGGCGGAGCCTGCTGAGGCTGATTTTGCTGCTGCTGAGGGGGTGGGTTCTGGGCCTGCTGCTGGATCCGCTGCTGGACCCAGGCCAGGTTAAACCGGGCATCTTCATCGCGGGGATTGTGCCGGAGTGCTGCTTTATAGGCCTCAGCGGCCTGCTCCAGGTTGTCCAGGCTGACCCAGGTATTGCCGAGGTTCAGGGCCGCCCGGGCTTTGTCGGCAGGCGTCTTGCCTGCCTGCAGGGCTGCGGCAAACTGGGCTGCTGCGGGCTGGTATTGTTTGAGCTGGTACAGGGTATTCGCCAGGTTATAGGCAGCCCGGAAGTCCTGGGGTGCCAGGGCCAGGGCCTGCCGGTAGGCGAGTTCTGCCCCTGCAAAGTCTTGCTGCGCAAACGCACGGTTGCCTGCCCGTATGGCATCCGCCGCGGGATCCCACTGGGCCAGCAATCCATAAGGCAGGCAGATACAGATCCAGCCCCACAATCCGTACTTATACCAGTTCGACATGGGATTCATCTTGGTTATTTTTCTCAGGAATCAAATATTCTGCCACGAGACAAATCAGGGCCAGGGCCACAAACACCTGAAACAGGTCCTGATATTCGTCATAGTTCCGGGACTGAAAGGATTGTTTTTCCAGGCGTGAAAAAGCCCGCAGCAGGTCGTTCATTTCGCCAGCCCCGGCGGTAGCCCGTACGCTCATGCCTCCGGTGGCAGCCGCAATCTCCCGGAGCAGGTTTTCATTGGCCTGGGTAATGACGTTCTGGCCTCCCGCATCTGTCTTAAATCCTACCTGACGCCCGTCTTTCACCAACGGGATCATGGCACCGGCACTGCTGCCCACGCTGACCGTATATACAATCAGTCCCCGCTGGGCGGCCTCCCGTGCGGCCTCCAGGGCCTGTCCGGCATGATCTTCTCCGTCGGAGACAATGAGCAGGGCCCGCTGTCCGCTACCAGTGCGCTCATACATCTTGTCCGCGGCCCGGATCACCGATGCCAGCGAGGAACCCTGGTTTTCGGCCAGGTCAGGACCGGCCTGGGCCAAAAACGCACGTACCGTGGCATGATCCGGGGTAATGGGTGCCTGTACATACGCCGATCCGGCAAATAACATCAGGCCGATCCGGTCATTTTCCATCTTGTCCAGCAGCCGCAGGGCCCACTGCCGGGCCCGCAACATCCGGCTGGGGCGCTCATCTTCTGCCTGCATGCTCCGCGAAATATCCAGGGCCAGCAGGAGGTCAATCCCCTCGCGGCGGGTGGTTTCGGTACCGGCCCCTATCTGGGGATTGGCCAGGGACAGGATCAGGGCCGTCAGGGCCGTGACAGCCAGCAGAAACCGCCAGATATGACGGTAGCGGCTCCGGGCCGGAGCGAGCCGGTCTATGAGGCGGATGTCGCCCATACGCCGCAGGGCCCGCCTGCGCGCGCCCATAAACCAGCCATACAACCCTGCCACACCGAGGGGCAGGATCAGCAAGATCAGATATTCAGGGTGTTCCAGCCGGATCATGGGATGCTGCGTAGCCAGGTGTATCGCAATAGTAACTCGATCAGAAACAATATGCCCGCCAGCGACAGAAAGTACGCAAATAACTCTGTCTTGCGGGCAAGTTTTTTCACACTGAGCCGGGCTTTTTCCATACGGTCTATCTCCTGATATACCTCGGTGAGGGCGGCCTCGTTTTCGACATGAAAATATTTCCCCTTGGTGGTGGCAGCTATCTCGCGGAGCAGCGCCTCATCCAGCTCTACGTCTTTCCACTCCTCCCGTATCTCGCCGGTGACTGATTGCAGGAGAAAGGGGGCTTTACCATTTTTGCCGACTGCGATCGTATGTACCCGGATACCATAATGGGCGGCGGCATCTGCGGCGGAGAGCGGGTCTACAAAACCGCTGTTATTGACCCCATCAGTCAGCAAAATCACAACCCGGCTTTTGGCCTCACTGTCTTTGAGCCTGAGGACTGAGGTAGAAAGTCCCATACCAATGGCAGTCCCCCGCTCCAGCAGACCAGAGCGGAGCATGTCGAGCTGTGCCAGCAGGACTTCATGATCGGTGGTGGGCGGACACTGGGTAAAACTCTCCCCGGCAAAAGCCACCAGCCCGATCCGGTCTTTTTTGCGGTTGCGGATAAATGCAGCGGCGGTAGCTTTGGCGGCGGTCATCCGGTCGGGTGTGAAGTCCCGGGCATCCATGCTCTCCGATATATCTATCGCGACAATAATATCTATTCCCTCAACACTGACTTCTTCTTCCCGGAAAGCAGTCTGGGGACGGGCCAGGGCCATGATCACGAGGCTCACGGTCACCAGCCGGCTCCAGGGCAGGGCTTGACGCATCCGTGCGCGGAAGGGGTGGGTCATACCGGTCAGAAACCGCAGGGTCGAAATCCGGATCGTGGGCTCCAGGCGCTTGCGCTGCCAGATACGCCATGCCCCCATCAGCACCGGGACTATCAGGAGCAAAAGTAATCCCCTGTCTTCAAATCGTATATCCTGCCACGCGATAGGGTTCATGCTGCCGTAGGTTCGGGTCTTACAAGGGAGCGGGCTATGTCGAGGGCTTGGGTCCGGCTGGACGCCAGGGTGTCAGGGGCGGGAGCGAACCGGGCAAATTTTGCCATATCTGCCACCTCAAGCAGGGTCTTAAGGGCGGCCAATCCGGGGGTGTCCGGAGCTGTGGCAGCAAAAGCCATCAGGGTCTCGCGGGTGGTGAGCTCAGGTGCCGGAATGGCCCACTCTTCCTGCACAAATACCCGGATCACCTGGCTGATGTCTTCCAGACAGGCTGCCAGGCCTGATACATCAGAAGCCTCAGGCCAGGCGAGGGCATTGAGCTGCCGGATGGCCCGGGCTGAAGGGGTCTCGGCAGGAGCGGTTTCTTCTGCCGGGACGGTGGCAGCTTCTTCCCGGACGGGGCGGGGACGCCTGCGCCACCAGACCAAGCCTCCGGCCAAGGCTACCAACAGAAGGCATATACCCACCCATGGCAATATATCCCGCCACGTCAGGGGGGCCTCCGCCAGGCCGCGCATGGGCCGGAGACCTGCTTCCTCGGGGATAACAGGAGCCAGTACGGTAAGGTCTATCCTTTCTGTTTCGACAGCTTCCGGACCACTGCTCCCCGTCCGGACATAAAACACCCGGATAGGCGGAAGGGTATAAGTTCCCGGCTCAAATCCGGTGATGGTCCACTGACGGCGGTGGATGATTTTGCCTGCATTGCGGGAGGTATCTGACTCACGGGTCTGGAGTACTTCCAACCCCTGCGGCAAGCCGGGCGTAGCAGGCATCTGCACCCGAAACCCGGTACCTGTCACGACTGTGAGGGTCAGTTGTACGGGTTCGCCCAGGTTAATGCTGGACAGATCTGCCGCCATGTACGCCTCAGCCGACTGGGCATGACAACGGCCCGGCCCTGTAAAGACCAGCCAGCCCGATCCGGCAACCAACAGATACAAGAGAATCCTATTCATACGACAGCTTACAAATATATCGTTTTTCGGCTTGCCGGATGCACATACCCAGAAAATTACGACGTCCGAAAGGCTCCGGCAGGGTGCCGCTGCCGGGTTGATCGCGCGACTGCTTCAAAATTCGCACCAGAAGATTGGCGTACCTGATTAATGTTCCTATATTTGTAAAACCAGTACGAATCTGGATTCCGGAACAAGTGCCGTTCACTTATTAAACTTCTGGCATACAAATTCGTCTGATACGTTGACAGGATTTTATTGGTAATCTGTAACATATGACTTCTTCACTGCTGTTTTTAGCTGGCCTGGGAGGTACGGAGATCATTCTGATCCTCCTGGTGGTGTTGTTGCTGTTTGGCGCCAAGCGTATTCCGGAGCTGGCCCGCGGGTTGGGCCGTGGGATCCGTGAGTTCAAAGACGCTTCACAGGAGATCAAGCGCGAGATTGAGACGGAAGCAAAATCGCTCAACGACGAAGTCCGCAAATAACCGAATCAGGCAAGCCAGGTGAAAGACTACCTGCGGTTACAAGACATTCAAGCTGATATGCAAACCAGGTCCCTCACGTGTGGCGACCTGGTTTCCTTGTATCTGAGCCGGATCGAAGCCCGGCCCGAGCTCAATATTTTTCAGGAGGTCTATGCAGCAGAGGCGCAGGCTGCCGCTGCGCGGGTGGACGCCCGTGTACGCGAGGGTCGTGCGGGCAAGCTGGCGGGACTGGTCATTGCGCTCAAGGACGTGCTTTGTTACCGGGGACACGCCGTAACGGCGTCCTCCAGGATTCTGGCGGGGTTTGAGTCCCAGATTACGGCCACGGCCGTGCAGCGCCTGCTCGATGAGGACGCTATCATCATCGGGCGGGTGAGTTGTGATGAGTTTGCGATGGGCAGCTCCAATGAAAATGCCAGCACAGGTCCGGTGCTGAATCCCTGGCACCCAGGCCGGGTACCGGGGGGGTCATCGGGTGGATCGGCGGCGGCTGTGGCAGCAGGTATGTGCCATGCCGCCCTGGGTTCTGACACAGGTGGTTCTGTGCGGCAGCCAGCAGCCTTTTGTGGGGTCACCGGCCTGAAACCTACCTACGGCCGTATCTCCCGGTGGGGGCTGATCGCCTACGGTTCTTCCTTTGACCAGATAGGCCCGCTGACGCGCTCGGTTGAGGATGCAGCCCGGATGCTGGAGATCATGGCCGGGCCGGATGGCCTGGACCAAACGGCTATGCCGGAGGCAGTACCGCCTTACAGCGCCTTGCTGGATGCCCCCCATCCGCCCGTCAGGATCGGCTACCTGCGTGAAGCGGTCGAAAGCCCTGCCCTGGATCCGGCTCTCCGCGAGCAGACCCAGGCGCTTCTGGATCGGCTCCGGGAAGCCGGACATACCGTGGTGCCCGTCTCATTTCCCCTCATGGACCGGGTAGTACCCTGTTATTATATTCTTACCACCGCCGAGGCTTCATCCAACCTTGCCCGGTATGATGGCATCCGCTACGGATACCGCAGTGCATCTGCCCGGACCCTGGAAGAAACCTATGTCCGCTCCCGCTCAGAAGGATTTGGAGAGGAGGTCCAAAAACGGATTCTGATGGGGGCTTTTGTCCTTTCGTCCGGGTATTATGACGCCTATTATACCCGTGCCATGAAGGTACGCCGCCTGATCCGCGATGCGACAGACCGCCTGCTGGAGGAGGTGGATATCCTGCTTTCGCCTACGACGCCGGGACCTGCTTTTGCCCTGGGCGAAAAAACAGATGATCCGATCGCTATGTACCTCAGCGATATTTTTACGGTACATGCCAATCTGGCCGGAGTCCCGGCAGTGGCGATACCACTGGGGTGGCATCCGGAGGGATTGCCGCTCGGCATACAACTCACCGGGCGCCGGGGAGGTGAAGCTGCCATGCTCCACACCGCTGCCCACCTGGAGCAACTGATCGGTTTTCAGGCCACACCTCCACAACCCCGCTGATACATTTTTTACGGGCAATGCTTTCCCTTATGGTGTTTTTAATGGGTTTTTGCCCCGACTTTTTACCGTTTTGGGAACAATTGTATTCATTTTGATAAAAATTTTGGTATATTTGTTTTAACTTGAAGCCTGATTCGCCTCTCCGGATCATAATTCACCGCACATGAAATCTTGGTTATCCTTCTGGGCATTTGTTCTGATACTGATCATCCGTACTGCCGCCCAGCTACCGGCCCCTGTATCCAAAGTCATCGAGCCAGACTCTGCCGCCAGTCAACCCCTGACAGAAACAAAAGGTTCGCAGTTTCTGAACCTGGAAGATGACCGGATAGACGAAACCCTGGATGGATTTGTCAAGAACTACCACTACGGCCTGCCCCACAATTCTCTCTACGATACCCTCCTGCTCAATACCTACAATTTCCGCAAGGATGAGGTCCCGACGTATCCACCGGCAGCTATCCGCCAGCGGCTTTATGAGCTGCCCACGCTGATGGTTATGGACTACAATGAGCAGGTACAGCGCTATATTGACCTCTACACCGTCCGCCGCCGGGATCAGGTATCACGGATGATGGGTCTGAGCAAGGTATACTTCCCGATTTTTGAGCGGCACCTCGACCGCATGGGCATGCCGATGGAGATCAAGTACCTCTCTGTCGTGGAGAGTGCCCTCAATCCGCATGCAGTCTCCCGGGTGGGCGCTACAGGGCTGTGGCAGTTTATGCTGGGTACGGCCAAGATGTACGACCTCAAGGTTGATAATTTTGTGGATGAGCGCCGTGACCCGGAAAAATCTACCGCAGCGGCGATGGAGTATCTCAAAAACTCCTACAATGAATTTGGGGACTGGCTCCTGGCTATTGCCTCCTACAACTGCGGCCCCGGCAACGTACGCAAGGCGATACTCCGCTCAGGCGGCAAACGCAATTTTTGGGAAATACAACCCTATCTCCCGAAAGAAACCCAGGGATATGTGCCGGCTTTTATCGCCGCTACCTACACCTTTGAGTATGCTTCTGCCCACAATATCTATCCTACGTATGTGGATTTTACGCTGGAGCAGGACACCCTCCAGCTGATCCTCGTGGACATTACCCTGCAGGAAATAGCGCAGATGACCGGAGCAGATTATTTTTTGCTGAAAAATCTCAATCCTGAGCTCAAAACAGACCGTATCCCCTACTCTGCCCAGCCCTACGTACTCCGCGTACCGACTAATGTCGCTGAGTATTTTGCTGAAAACCATACCCGTATCAACATGCTGTATGGCCGGCGCCGCGATCAATATATACCGTCCAATACCCTGCTGGCCTCAACCTCCGGTGCCCCCGCTCCCGTACGATCCGTATCAACACCCGCCAAACCAGCCGGCAAACTGATCTACCATACTGTGCGCAGCGGAGAGGTCGTCGGTGAAATTGCGGATAAATACAATGTAACCCCACGGCAAATCGCGGAGTGGAACCGCCTCTCCCGGTATCGTATCCAGGTCGGCCAAAAACTGAAGATCTACACCAATACCCCGGTACGTACTACCACCACTGCCAAGTCAACCGCAGGCAGCCCTGTTAATCACACCGTCCGGGCTGGTGAGACGCTCTGGAGCATTGCTGGCAAATATCCTGGCACTGACGTCAATACGATCCTGCGCCTCAACCAGGGAGTTACGGCCCAAAACCTGAAACCCGGTCAGGTATTGCGGGTGAAATAAAGGCCCAGACAACAACAAGGTAACACGATTATCTCCCCAGCGCCGCGAGGGCATGACGCAGGCGTTCCTCTGCATGCCCTGAAATTTTGGCATATGGCACCCCTGCCTGCACCAGTGCGTGCTCATACAGAGACATGAGTTCCGCCCTTGCATGCGGATGTTCCCGCAGTGGGTCTTCCTCCCAGGGCAGGTCTATATCTGTCAGCAGGTGCAGGGCATAACGGTCCAGCCGTTCATGGGCCAATATCCAGGGGTCACATTGTCCGTATTTGTATTCGCTCCAGATGCGGATCACCAGCAGGTTGGTATCACAAAACAGATATCGAAAAGCCAGTGGTGCCAGTTTTTCTTCCATCTTCCTCTGGGCACGGGCGATCACCAGCAGATCTTCGCGGGCATAAGGCCGTTCTATTTGCTCCAGATAAGCCCTGGCAAACTCAGGTACCCACCGGGTCTGAAAATAATCAGCCAATCCACGCGCGAGGGTACTCTTGCCGGTGGACTCGGGTCCGACAATGGCAATCCGTTGCAGGGGTTCAGGCATGCTGATGGACGGTTGCGGTTTTCCATTGTCTCCGCCAGTACACATACCCAATCGCAGCCAGCACCAGGTACGCTGCATACAGCATAGCTGTCGGATAAAGCCCTTTATAATAATATACACCGACGGCGATGATGTCCACCCCCATCCAGAAAATCCAGTTTTCAAGCTGCTTGCGGGCGAGCATATATTGAGCAGCCAGGCTGAACGCCATAATCACAGAGTCCAGGTACGGGAGGTCAGCCCCAGTCAGGTGGTCATATCCCAGGCCGGCCAGTATGGCCCCGAGGGTGCTCAGTCCCAGCATGAGCATCCACTCCCGGCGCGAGAGCCGGGTGATCGGCAGGCTGTTTTCTGCCTGTCCGCCTTTCAGCCAGTGATACCACCCGTAGGCACTCAGGCCCACGTAGATCACATGCAGGGTCACGTCGGCATACAGTTCCGCCTCAAAAAACACAAACAAATACAAAAACACACTCAGCAGCCCGGCGGGCCAGCCCCAGATATTCTCAATGGCATTGAGTGCGACACAACAAAATCCCAGGGCTGCTGCTACCCATTCTATGAGTTGGATCGGGGTCATACGGCATCTTGATTGAGGGGCATACGCAGGGCCTCCAGCAGCAGCAGGGCCCAGGCCAGGATCAGCAGCAAGCCACCCAGCGGGGTGACCAGGCCCGGTTTGAGCGGGGAGAGTACCAGCAGATAAATAGAGCCTGAAAAACATCCTACACCAGCGACTGTCAGCCAAATGGCCCACAAAAGGCGACGGGCAGGCCGCATTGCCTGCCATATCCCCAGGACAAGCAGGAGCAGCGCATGAAACAACTGAAAACGCACAGCCGTCTCAAAACTATCCAGTTGGCCGGGTGTCAGGACTTTTTCGAGGGCATGTGCCCCCAGCGCACCAGCGATCACTCCGGTCAGGCCCAAGAGCGCCCCCAGACCCAGGGCCCAGCGAGAAATACAGTTCGGGTTCATGCCGACAAAGTAACAGATTTGAATTCACTTCGTAAAGGATTATGTAGCTTTACAGGTACATCGTATCTTTTGACGCAAAACCCACTCATCCCATGCGGCTCCGGTATAATGCCCCAGTCATCCTGAACTTCACGCTCCTGTCGACTATCGTACTGACAATCAGCACCCTGACCCCATTGGACCTGCGCAATCTATTTGCTGTCTCGCCGGGCTTCAGGCTGGAGGATCCTGTGTGGTACCTGCAATTATTTATTCATGTGATCGGACACGCAGACTGGAATCACCTGTTTGGCAATTTTTCCTTTATCCTGCTGGTAGGCCCGATCCTGGAAGAAAAATACGGCTCCCGCGACCTGCTGCTTATGATCCTGGTCACAGCGCTGCTCACGGGCCTGCTTCAGGTTACGTTTTTTCAGCACGCGCTGATGGGGGCTTCCGGGATTGTGTTTATGCTGATTTTGCTTAGTTCCTTCACCAATGCCAAAGGCGGAATTCCGCTGACCTTTGTACTGGTAGTCGTCCTTTTTTTAGGCAAAGAAGTGGTCAGCTCTTTTGGTGAAGACAATGTATCTCAGTTTGCCCACATTATCGGCGGGGTTATGGGCGGTATATTTGGGTTTATTCTTGAAGGTGGTCAGGCCCGGCGCAGGGGCGAAAAACTATAATCTGCCTGTCAGAGCCGGATCACCTGGTCGTCTGCAATCACAAACACGGTATCCCCGGCCAGGGGATACTGGATCGCCAACCCCGTAAAACGCCCAAAAGCTGGCAGTACGCCTACAGATGGGCCCATCCAGAAACATGGCAGGCGCAGGGTCTGCTTGCCGGGACCGGCCAGCGATACACCCGGATGCAGGTGCCCGCAGAGGGTATAGGTATGGGGCGGGGCCTGATCTGAGCCGGCAGGGTCGTGCACCAGAAAAAAAGGCTCTCTGACTGCATGGGGCATACATGCCACACCAGCGTGGATGTATTTTTCGGGTAAAAGCCGGTCGTGATTGCCCTGGATGAGGACAAAAGGCAGGCCGGTGTTTTGTACCCAGTCAGCCAATATAGCCCAGCCTGCATTTAGTGTGCTGTGAAACAAGTCCCCGAGACAATATATCTCCCGTACCGGCCAGGTCTGGATGAGCCGGTCCATACGCGCCAGGTCTGTATGATGAATCTCCCCCGGAACCGGTATACCATGCCGCCGAAAGTGATCACTCTTGCCCAGGTGCATATCGGCCAGGAAGAGTATTCCTGCCTCTTCCCAGAATATCGCCCGCTCAGGCAGCAGCACCAGACGTTGTCCCAATACCTCCCATCGCCCAAAGGCCTCCTGCATACGCCTGATACTTACCAGAGGGTCGTGATGTCCCGGACGCGGAGGGGCGTTTCGCAGATAAATCCCTCTCCAAACGTCGAGCCTGCCTGATGCCCCAGCACCCGCGAGCGCGCCTCCAGAAACTGAAAAAAGGTAGGCGTGGAAATATACGTTTCGGGCTCACCTTCTTTCCGGTCAGGATTAAAAAACTGGGAGCCGTAGGCCTGGATCGCTGCCAGTTTTTGTTCCCAATACGGCGTGATGTCCACCACAAAGGAAGGTGTCAGCTCATAGTCCTGGATCATATAAAAAACCTGACTGGGCCGCCATGCCTCCTGCAGAGTGCCGTAATCTTCTGTTTCAATCTTGCGAAGTCCGCTCAGGAAGGCAGCGGTGCGCACCAGATCGGCACATTTGCCGTGGTCAGGGTGGCGGTCACGGGGAGCACCTCCCACGACCAGATCGGGGCGGTATCGCCGGATCACCCGGATCAGGGCCAGTTGGTGAGGTTCATCATTGGCAAAAAAACCATCCCTAAACCGCATATTTTCCCGTACGGTTACGCCCATGATCTGGGCCGCATCAGCGGCTTCCTGGTCGCGGAGTTCAGCACTGCCCCGGGTACCCAGCTCACCCCGGGTAAGGTCCACAATGCCTACCCGTTTGCCAGTAGCTACCAGGTGACAGATGGTGCCGGCACATCCCAGTTCGATATCGTCCGGGTGCGCCGCGATAAAAAGTACATCCAGTTTCATATAGTGTATCAGCGGATAATCAATTGACGGTCAACAAAATACGGGTGGCCATCTAAACCTGTCAGGGTTTGGCGGAGGAAATAGATGCCAGGTGCGAGATCCGGTGGCAACTGTACCTCCCAGGCAGTGCCGGGCGAGAACCGATGTTCCTGCCAGCAGGCACGGCCCTGAAGGTCCAGGAGGGTTCCCTCCCAGGTTTGCACCGGCTGGCCGGCGATCCTGACATGCAGGACATGGTCTGTGCTGACCGGATTAGGAGACAGTATAAGCTCAAAAGGCTGTGCGGGCGTGATATCAGCCACAATCCCGTTTCCGGTGTACATCTCCGGGCGGATCATCAGAGTCCCCCCCAGCCGGAAAGGCACCCACCGCCCCAGGGAATCCCAGAATGTCAGTGCATCGTGGTTGCTGTTCTGGTCGTATCCTACGCCCAGCGGGAGCGCGCTCGACTGCTGGATACCTACCCAAAAAGTCTGTGGTACCGGTACCGGACGGCTGAAAGTGTACCGCTGGAAATGCTGGAGTGAATCACCGTACACCGTTTTCACCCCGCTTATCTGCTGGGCGAGGATCGAGTCCGGATGTGGGTTTTTCCAGACTGTCAGCCGGAAGGCCTGGTTGTCCATATAGGTGCTGACCGTCGTGACGGGGTTATAATACATCGTCGGCGTGAAGCTGATCCAGACCGCGGACAGGGTATCAGGTGCCGGTAGGTCAATCTGAATACCGTACCCTATCGCTTTATTGGCCCCAAATGAAGCCTCGGCACTCCCGTCATCATATGCATACAGCGAATCCACCCGGAAGGTCCGGGTGAGTTGGTTATTGGCGGACTGCTGGTCGAGCTCAGAAGCGATCGAAGCTGTCACTTGCAGGGCCGCAGGCCCGGTGAAAGGTTGCCAGCCAAAGGGCTGATACCCCTCCGCCACATCCTCCTGTGCTGTAATCGTGCGGACTGCCGAAAACTGAGTATCGGGTACCAGCGGCGTCTGGCCGACAGGATCCTGCAGGCTCAGGCTGAGCGTGGCCCCCCCAAATACGGTATTGCCCAGGTTGCGGGCATTCAGGACAAGGGGCTGCATCAGGTCTGCATCCTGGTACTTCTCCAGGGGCACAGCCGAGTAGATACCCAGCGGCGAACCTGTCAGTCCGGTCAGGGCAAGGTCCTGGTAGAGGGTATCCGTGGCCGTACGTCCCGGCGCCAGCCGTACATAATCCAGGTGCCAGTGATCCAGGGCACCGTTCAGGGAGCCGGAGGATTGAAACAAGAGCTGAAAACCCTCGTGGAAATATATGGCGTCCTGTATCGGAGCTGTGTATTGCCGGAAAGGCCGCAGTGACTTGCCGCCTATGGCCAGCACCTTGCGGAAGTCCTGGGGCGGGGGCAGGTTGGTGCGGAAATAGACATAAAATGAGTCCGTCTGCTCAGGACGCTCCCCAAGTCCCTGTGGCTGAAGTGCAAAACTCAACCAAAGGCCCGATGCCGGGGTATAACCGGACAGGTCGAGATACTGTGAAAACAAACGATCTCCGACACCGGCTGAAATACTGCCTACATCATAGGCATCTCCGGTGCGGCTGATCCCATCAAAGGTCACACAACCTTCGGAGGGGGGATTGACGGCGATACCCCGTGTCAGGTGAGGTACATCCAGCCGGGTCTCCGGTACAAACCAGCGGCTGGTGTCCGGAAAACTGCCCGTATAGGCAAAATCATCAAAAAAAGGCCGTGTCAGGGAGACTTCCAGGGTATCAGGCAGGCCTCCGCGCAGGTGATCAGGGCGGACGCGCAGAGGTTGCCGCAGCCCCTCGTCAGAGATGAGCAACACCTGTGTGCGGGCTGCGGCAGGTGCCAGGATCAGCACCAGCAAGGGCAAAAGACAGCGGATCAGATACATGGATTTTTTCACGGGCGGATCAGAAGGTGAAAAAATCTCCGATCATTCTGGCAGCATCGTTAAAGGTAATCAGGAGCATAAGCCCCAGGATCAGCACCATGCCGATCTGCTGCGCGATGATGCGCACCTTAGGCGAAGGCTCACGCCGGGTGACGGCCTCTATCAGGAGAAAAACAACATGCCCCCCGTCCAGCGCCGGGATCGGAAGGATATTCATAAACGCCAGGACCATGCTCAGGATACCGGTGAGCCGCAAAAAACTGACCCACCCCCCTAAATCAAATGCCTGGAGGAAAATTTTGACCATGCCCAGCGGACCTGAAAAGGACTTGCTGGCATCGGCCTCACCAGAGGCCACCTTGCCCAGACCTTTGATATTGGTGTCCAGCAGGCCAAAGGCCTCACGGGTGCCTTCACGCAGGCCCTCGGGGAAGTTGTACCGCAGGGTGTCAAACCGCAACGCTTCAAATAAAGCCGGGGCCTGCCCTACCCCGATCCTGCCAAAGGTATCGGTGGTAATTGTCGTCTGAAATACACTGTCTCCCCGGGCTACTGTAAACCGGAAAGGTTGTACATGATGGTCCCGGAGCAGGAATGATATTTCATTAAAATACCGGATCGGTACGGTATCTATTTGCTGGATTAAGTCTCCGGTACGAAGGCCTGCCTTATAGGCAACCGCCCCCGTATCTACACTAATCATCGCCGGGGTATTAATCCCCAGAGGGCTTTTTTCGATGGTATCTGTACTGAAAAGGTTCAAAACCATCGGAGGCACCTCCAGGCGCACGGTATCCCCTTCGCGCAGTACCTCATACCAGGCATTTTCTTCCAGCAACAGGTTGGTGTCGGAGTAGTCTTCCACATACGGAAAAGACTTTCCTTTGAAGGAAACCGGAATATCACCGTTTCGGAAGCCGATCATATACCACAGAGAATACGACCGATGTACCCTGGGTATTTTTTTGGTAGGGGCGACATAATAGTACTCTTTTACGCCCAGACCATACTTTAACTCTGATACCGGCAGAAAGACATCCCCGTAGGCAATTTTTATGCCGGTGAAAATCAGGATACCGAGAATAACATTCATGGTCACGCCGCCGAGCATCACGATCAGGCGCTGCCAGACGGGTTTGGCCCTGAACTCCCAGGGTTGTGGGGGGAGATTCACGTGCTGGGTATCCATAGACTCGTCTATGATCCCTGATATTTTCACAAATCCGCCGAGCGGGGTGGCACCGATCTGGTACTCAGTCTCACCTTTTTTGACAGAAAAAACCGTCGGGGGAAATCCGATCGAAAAAGCCTCCACCCGCATCTTAAACCACTTGGCAGGCAGGAAGTGCCCAAGTTCGTGGATTGTTACCAGGATGGTGATTCCCAGCATCATCAGTCCCACAGCCCGGTATATGTCCACTACCGTTTGGGTCTCATGGGTGAGATAGCCAATCAGGAGGCCCAGAAGTAGTGCCCCGGCGATAATGGCAAGTCGAAGATAATTTTTATTCACGGTAAATTACATGCTTAATTATCAGAACAATAGGATTTTTTCACAGCGACTCTCCGGCACTTTGTGGATTGTAGCCCCGTCTGGTAAACATACAAAATTCCCCATTGCTAACGATCTTTTGCCGGAAAGGTTGTATCAGGGCCGGGTACGCGCCTGCTGCAGCAGCCACATATCCACCAGGACCAGGGCTGCCATCGCCGTCACGATCGGTACGGCACGTGGCACTACACAGGGGTCATGGCGCCCCTTGCCGGAGAGGGTGACGGATGCACCTGTGTTGTCAATTGAGGGTTGGTCCCGCATGATCGTCGCTGTCGGCTTGAAAGCCACCGCGAAGGTAATGTCTTCGCCGTTGCTGATCCCGCCCTGGATACCACCGGAGTGATTGGTGTACGTGCGCACACGGTCGCCCTCTCGGTAAAAAATATCGTTGTGCTCCGCACCCGTGAGGCGGGTACCGGCAAATCCCGACCCGATCTCAAATCCCTTGACGGCATTGATGCCGAGCATCGCGGCCCCGAGGCGGCTGGAGAGTTTGTCATAAACCGGCTCTCCCCACCCTGGAGGCACCCCGCTGATCCGGCAGCGGATCACCCCGCCGACGGAGTTGCCTGCCTTGCGGATCGTATCTATCAGGTGGTACATCTGCTCGGCCATCTCTGCGTCGGGACAGCGCACGGCCTGCATATAAGGTGTCGTCAGGTCAAAGGCTTCGGGCTCCTGGTCCAGGCTCAGGGTATGAATGCTATGCACCCAGGTCCGGAACGTGATAGGGCCCGCTGCCCGCAGGGCCAGCAGGGCTACCGCCCCTCCGATCACCCGCGCTACGGTCTCCCGGGCAGACGAGCGCCCGCCTCCCCGGTGGTCCCGCACCCCGTACTTGGCATCGTAGGTGTAGTCTGCGTGTGAAGGCCGGTAAGCATGGGCCAGGTGATCGTAGTCCTGGGAACGGGTGTTTTCGTTTACCACCCAGCAGGTGAGGGGCGTACCCGTGGTGTACCCCTCCAGGGTCCCGGACAATACCTGAAAGGTATCCGACTCCTTGCGCTGGGTCGTGATACGGGTCTGGCCGGGCTTGCGCTGGTCGAGCAGGTCCTGAATAAACGCTTCATCCAGGCGGATACCTGCCGGACAACCGTCTATGACCACCCCTACCCCCGGCCCGTGGCTTTCCCCAAAGGTCGTAATGCGAAATAATGTCCCGAATGTATTTGACATACTCCCTGTCTCCGTCAAAATCAGGGGCGAAAGATACGGGATTATATGGAAGAAACGGATAAGGACGCAGAGATATGCATGTGGAAAAATTAGTAAGACTGGGGCAGGCACAATACCCCATCAGCCTTAATACCTCTCATCATCTGCATCAATCGTTTCATCTGTCTGACTACCATTATCCTGAAAATCATCATCCTGCGCATCCGGCAGCGGGCAATCACTCTCCCAGGTGCCATTCTCGCCCATCTTAACATCTCCAACATCTCCATTTGCATCAATCGTATCCCAATTAAAACTAATATGACTGGGATAATAAAAAGACGCATGATTATGATCATGACTGTGACCATAGGAGACATCTGTCTTGATATTGACCGTCTCACCCCTATTGACCGCTTGCTGAGCCCGGACTTCTTCCTGGGCCATTGCAGTGTTGATATCGGTCAGACAAGGTGTCAGGTTCCATTGCTGATTGCCAGGTCCGCCCATACGGCCATTCCAGAGGTGAAGCCGCATACCGATATTCTGCTGAGAATCCATTACATATGCCTGACGCAACATATCCCAGCCAGCGGGATCTACGGTAGGCCGGTTGTGATTAAGTCCATATGTCTGCCCGCTTATCTGTGCCTCTACCTTGGAGGCCCTGCCTGCATTTTGTTGATATTCCTGATGATGTATGTTGATGACCCGCTGCACCCGGAAGTCCGGGCTTCGATGTATCACCTGTGGCCGGGGTGCTGGTGTTTGATTGGCCATGCGCTGGATGGAAGCCAACTGTGTCACCCGCTGGCTGGCACTAACCATGCGCTGGATTTCCTGCTGCGCAGCAGCTACGGTACGCCGGTCTGATACCCTGGCAGACGCAGGGGAAGGATTAGGGTGGTGTGCCGGCCGCTTGCCGGATACAAGTGAAGGTGTGTAGGGCGTTTTCATCCGGAATATATACGACACTCGGGATTTGATTCGACGGATAAATATATTCAAAATATCAAAACACCTATTTCCCCGAATTGTTTTTTTCTGCCTGCTGACTGATTTTTTACGCGCCGGTGCTGCCTGAGGCTATGTGTATTTTTTATTAACCGTTGATTATCAACTACTTATTCTTGCCCAAAATCATCTTCACCATCAGCTGGGCGCTTGTATAGGGTGCATCCATCAACCCCTGGTGAAACTGCCCCTCCAGCCAGACGGGTCCGGCGGGCATACTGATCCGGGTACGAAGGACCAGGGGGCGGTCGCCATTGTCCAGGTATCCGGCATACCCTGTGCAGTCCTGCCCGATCTGAAGCCTGGGATGGGTATAGGAAAAGCCCAGCCCGTAGAGGACAGCATCGTTCTGAGGTTGTTCGCCGGTATTTAATTGCCAGACATAAAAACCCAGGGTACCATACAGCCGCCAGCGGTGCCGGGCGGCGGCGGCGGAGAGATCACGCCCCCAGTTGAGGTCCATGTAGTACCCCGGCGCATCGGTGTAGCGGGCTGCCGCCCGGCTGTTGGAGGAGGCCGTACGCAGGCTCACCCGCAGTTGCAGGTCAGGCAGTACACGTCGCCCGCGCAGGAGCTGGAGGTAGCTGTTGATGTGCAGATCGCCGGTAGCAGCACGGTCATCCAGACCCGATACATGCGCATGCCGGCGGGCAAATTCTTCGCGGGTCATCCTAAACACCTCATGCGGCACCAGATATAACTCAAATGCCACCCGGCCGGGAGCCGGAGTATACATAAATTGGGTGAGCAGGTTGGCAGTTTGGTCGCCGGGTTTGGTGTGGCCGGCGAGGCCTGTCCCGATCCAGGATACGGTATCTGTTCTGCCGTCGGGCAGCGCCGGTACGGGCAGGGCATTAGGTCCCAGATAGCCGGGTGCATAGATCAGGTACCGGCTCCAGTGCGATACCCCATCCCAGCCTACGATGGCAGCCCAGTCATACACCTGGGCCACGGCCCCAAGCCCTGTCAGCATTCCCCAGCAAAACAACCCTATGCGAAACATATGTACGCGCTTTTTTTACAGCGCTGCAAAAATGCATAAAATCCCGTCACAGGACACCACCGCGTGATTACGGGATTTGCTGGTAAAAAGCGGAAATAATGCCTTCAGCTGGTTTACCGAGCGGCGCATAACACTGAGGATCCTCAGCCGTATATCCCAGGTAGCTGGGCCATTTCCACCAGTATATCCCCCGGCACCAGTCGCGTCCCCGCAGGGCATCGGTCACCACCTGATAACACCGGGCCTGGTGGGCATGGTTGACCCGGTCATTTTCGGGCTCAGCATGGGGGTGTTTCCAGGGTGAAACAATACTCCTGAAGCCGATCTCGGTGAAGAGAATCGGTTTATTCCACCGGGTCGCCTGGGCTCCGATCATGTCACATACCTTGTCAAAAGCAGCCCGGAGCTCAGTATCTGTCGCTGAGTCGGTCGCCGCGAGAGGATAATAACAATTGATGCCGACGGCGTCCAGCTCATCTGCAAATGCCAGTTTTTCAAACTCTTCACCCCAGTTGGCAGCGTAGGTGATGGGGCCGGAATAAAGCTGGCGCAAATCACGTATCAGGATACGCCATGCCTCCGGATGGGTGCGGGTCGTGTGCACAAATTCTACCCCGGCACAAAACATATCCATCTCATACACCTCGGCCAGGATGGCGTAGTGGCGGATCCAGCGGCGGTAATAAGTAAAAAACTGCTGCCAGTCGGCCTCTGACTGCATCATCACGTCTCCCGGCCAGTGTCCCGGAAACCATATTTGAGGCTTGAGCAGGGTGGTCATGCCAAGTTTACGGGCCTGAAAATGGGAAGTAGCCGTCGCAATATCAGTCTCAGAGCCAGCCCGGTTGGAGATGCGAAACGCTGCTGGTTTGTTGATGGACCGGGAGCCCGAGTAAGGGACCAGGGCAATAGAATTGCCGTGTATGGTGCGTATCCGTGCAAGTGAGGTTGCGGATTGGCCAGAGCCGTATCCGTCGTAGATACCGTACCCTTCATGGGCCAGGGTCATACCTTTATAATAGGTATTCCGCAGGGGCTTGGGGGCTGGTATCGGCGTGCTGTCTGTCAGTGTGGTCAGCCAGCGGCTCCAGCTATCCTGCAGGGCAGCGACTTCCGCCGGTGTCGGTTTCCAGGTGGCGTAGCGGCTCAGGTAGGTCTCGCGCCCCCAGGTATCTATCAGAAAACCTGTCAGAGCAGCCATCATCGCCCCCCGGACGATGGGAGACTCCGTCTCCAGTTGGGCCGGATCAAGGAGCTCAGCGAGGGTAAGGCTGTTGTGGGAGCGGACCAGGCGGGCTGTCCAGGTGCGCCAGCCCAGGCGCTGCCAGCGGGTCGTGAACCAGATGGCCAGGCCTTCTTCCATCAGGTCCCAGGCAGGGGCACCGAGCAGGCTGCGGACAAACAGGAAGTTCTCGGTCGCGACCTGGTTTGATTGAAAATCAGGATCTGCGACCATGTGCAGCTGCGGGGGAGCAAGCCGCACAAACCCCAGGTCAGCCACCTGGTGTACCAGGCCGAGGACCTCCTGGTTTTCGTAGAGTTTGACGGAGATCGGGCCGCCCGTCAGTTTCCGTCCGGTAAATTGTGCGATCTGTACCAGGTGCATTTCCAACGAGTCCTGAAAGTCACGCACCTGGGCCGGCGTCATGCTGGCGGGTGCCTCGATGGTGATGTATTCGCCTTTGGCGCGGTGGCTCATCAGGGCCGAGAAATCGTAGTGTACCCGGTGGTCCAGGCGCCAGTCATCTCCAAAGTTGCCCACCACCTGGTTTTGCCCATGTTCGATCACTCGGTAGTGCCATCCCCTGGCAAAAATCCCTGGCGGGCGATACGTCTCTTCCTGCGTCAGATACGCCAGCAGGATTTCGTCCCCGGTGCTCATCAATACCCGGATCGGCAGCGAGTCCTTGAGTGGATGCGGGAAAAGGGAGAGGTGCAGGATCGCCGAGTCAGAATAGGTGCGCTCGTCAAAGGTAAATCCGGCTTCGCCCACTGTCACCGGCAACTGTCCCATCCACTTTGCCAGCCAGGGATTGGAGGCGGGCGTGCCGAGCAGGAGTACAGGCCCCTGGAGCAGGTCGGCAGCCGTCACGGAGTCTGCCGGGCGGCTATTGAGGGTGATCCAGGGCATCTGCCCCCTGACCCGCAGGGCCCAGTCTTTGTACCGGGCGGCCAGGGCAGCTGGTTGGCCCGGATACACAATGAGCATCGGCTGGTCGCGGCGGAAAGCCCGCATCAGCATCTCAGGTGTAGGACGGGACAGTACCCGCTCTGTAGCCTGGGACACCTGACACCCGGAGAAGGAGATCAGCCAGATATATCCGGCAGCAAGTACGGCCTTTACGATATTTTTCATGCACAGATGGTTCTGAAACCGAGTGAATATACACCCAATTTTCAGAAAAATGCTTGTACGGAAAACGTTTACGGGTACACGGGAGCGGTTTCTTTGCTTATATTGAGACATTACCCGACTGCAGGGCTGTTTTTTTCGACAAATGGACTCCTACTCTACCCCAACTGAATTTGTTATGCGTAAAATTGTTCCTCTCTGCGGCCTGTTATGGGCCTTGTATGCACCGATGGGTTGTGCGCCTGCCCCCAAATCTCCTGTGGCAACTACGCCCCCCGTTGATTACCTCAATGAACCCAGGGCAGACTTCGACAGCCGAATGGCCTGGTGGCGGGAAGCCCGGTTTGGTATGTTTATCCACTGGGGGGCGTATGCGATACCCGCCGGCTCCTATCAGGGCAAAAAAGTGGACGGAATCGCCGAATGGATCATGAACAATGCCCATATCCCGGTAGCGGAGTACGAAACCTATGTAAAAAGTTTTAACCCGACGCGGTACAATCCGGATGAGTGGGTCCGTATCGCCAAGGACGCCGGCATGAAATATATCGTCATCACGTCCAAACACCACGAGGGCTTCAGCCTCTGGGATTCCAAAGTAACGGACTATGACGCCGTGGACTATGCGGCTATCCACCGGGATCTCCTGATGCCGCTTAAGGCGGCCTGCGACCGCGAGGGGATCAAGTTGTGTTTTTATCACTCGATCATGGACTGGCACCACCCTGACGCCCAGGCGCCACATTATCCGGACTACAATACAGACAAAAAAAGCAACCCCAACTTTCCCCGGTATGTGGAGACCTATCTCAAGCCCCAGGTACGGGAACTGGTAGAGCTGTATCACCCGGCGGTGATGTGGTTTGACGGCGAATGGATCCCGGAATACACCCATGAGATGGGCGTGGACATGTACACCATGCTCCGCAGCATGGACCCCAGCCTGATCATCAACAACCGGGTGGACGTGGGGCGTAATGGCATGCAGGGCATGAATAACAATGACTCGGTCCGGTACGCCGGAGATTTTGGTACACCCGAGCAGGAAATTCTGGACGGGACCTCTGATTTTGACTGGGAGTCTTGTATGACCATGAACGACACCTGGGGATATGCCTCCTACGACCAAAACTGGAAGTCGGCCCGTACCCTGATCCACAACCTGGTGGACATCGCCGCCAAAGGCGGCAATTATCTCCTCAATGTCGGGCCGACTGCTGAGGGCGAAATCCCCCCCGCCTCTGTCGAGCGCCTGGCTGCCATGGGGGCCTGGATGCGGGTCAATGGAGAGGCCATCTATGGCAGCCGCCTCTGGAAAACATATCTGGACGGAGACAAGGTGCGCTATACCCAGACAAAAACAGATGGACCTGTGTATGCCATTGCCCTGGACTGGCCTGGTAATACGCTGACACTCACCCGTATCAAACCCCGCAGCGGTACGGAGATCACCCTTCTGGGGTATGACAAACCGATCCCCTACAGCTGGGACGACAGCAAAGGGTTGACCCTGAACCTGCCTTCTGAACTCCAGGCAGCCGCCAGCCGCCCCTGTGAGCACGCCTTTGCCTTCAAGATTTCGGGCGATCCCGTCAACCTCTGATAAACATCAGGACCGTATGTGGGTTATGATCCTGTACCCCGGAAGATATGTTTGCAGGGATACTTAACCTGCCTGTATATTTGCCGGGGTTACATCCGCCATTTTTCATCTCAACGAACTTTTTATGCGAATCAACCCCGCCCTCCTCCTGCTTGCGGGTATGGCTGCCTGCCAACCTGCACCTCAGACAACCACCACTGCCCCTGCACCTGAGCCTGCCGCTCCCGTGCTTACGGAGGCTTGGGTTGTCACCGGCCTCAAAACCCCGGAGTCTATCCTCTTTGATGCCACCCGGAACGTCATCTACGTCTCCAACATCAATGGCAACCCGACCGACAAAGATAAAAATGGCTCCATTGCCCGGATTTCACCAGAAGGCCAGCTCCTGGACTCTGCCTGGGTCACCGGCCTGGACGCCCCTAAAGGTATGGCTATCGTGGCAGATACCCTGTATGTCACGGACATCAACGACCTTGTCGCGATAGACCTCAAGGCCGGTAAGGTACTGAAGCGGTATCCGGCTGAGGGCTCTAAGTTTCTCAATGACGTAGCTGCCGATGCCAAAGGCCAGGTATATATCTCCGACTCTTATGCCAACACGGTATATACCCTAACCGGCGGCAAAGTAAGCGTATGGTCGCAGGACTCCATCATTG
The DNA here is from genome assembly GCA_033762375.1 of Bacteroidia bacterium. Lineage (GTDB taxonomy): Bacteria > Bacteroidota > Bacteroidia > J057 > J057 > RDXT01. Next base: position 68,108 of record JANRLQ010000030.1, on the reverse strand, counting down.
ACGGGCCTAATGGCCTCTACATGAACGGCGATACCCTGCTCATGGGCAATAAAGGTACCGTCCTGGCCTTTAATCTCACGACCGGCGTCCCTACGGTATGGGAAGACAGCTCCGGAGCAGAAGGGGCTACGGACGGACTGGTACCTGATGGCAACGGGGGATACTTCACCTCCAACTGGGTCGGCACGACCTGGTACATCCATCCGGGCCGCAAGCCGGTAGTCCTGATGAATACCACTGAGCAAAAAATCAACTCCGCTGACCTGGAGACGATCCCCGCCAAAAAACTCCTGTTGGTACCGACCTTTTTTGACAACCGGGTAGTCGCATACACCTGGAAATAATACCTGACACCTTTATACAAAATCCCCCGCAGGTGAGCTGCGGGGGATTTTGTATGGAGTCTCAGCCGCAAGTTACGCTGCCTCCACAGGATCCAGCGTGACGCCCTGATACAGCTCTGCTGCCGTGATACTGAAACCCAATGATGGAAATTCGATCACAGCCTCAAGTCCTTCATACAAGTGAAAGTACCAGAAATTATGTGTCTGACGGGCATACACCTCCACTTGCGCTGTGTGCTGAGATACCATTACGTAATATTGGAGTGACGGGAGCCCGATATACGTTTGAAACTTGGCTGTACGATCTATGGATTCTGTCGTATCGGACAGTACCTCTGCTACCAAAACCGGATGATTAATAGAGGATTTCTCTGCGCTCTCCTGATCATCGGGATGACAGGTCAGGCTCAAGTCGGGATAATAATATTTGTGATGTTTAGTTATTTCTAGTTTTACATCAGGTCCATATATTGTACAGCCTGAAGCTACATGACGGCGGATTGCTATCAGAAAATTGGTCGCCAGCAAACTATGTCTGCGACTACCGCCAGCCATAGCAACTACCTGTCCTGCATAATATTCATACCGCATCTGCGTCTCTGCCTCCAGGGCCAGATACGCTTCATACGAGTAGGTCAATACGGGTTGTGGACCTGCCATACAAAAATCATTACGGGTACAAGATAGCCTTATTTCACGTGTCAGACAAGTACGCAGGTGCTGCGGCAAGGTTTTAGCAGGTCTCCGGGAGGTGGGACTACAGGAAAGTATGTATATTCCGGCTCATTTTTTATACCCTGACACATGAAAAACTGGATGTATATACTGCCTGCGGCCCTGATGCTGGCCTGCCAGCCTCCAGCCCAGGCCCCTTCTGCCACCACTTCAACACCCGAATCTGTGCAAACTACTCAATCCCCTGTTTTCATCCATACGGTATTTTTCTGGATGAAAGACAATCTCTCCGAGACCGAGCGTCAGGCATTTCTGGAGGGGGTACACACCCTGCGCCAGATAGAAGTCGTACGCCAGTATTACCTGGGCACCCCGGCAGGCACCCCCCGGGAGGTCGTGGACAGCAGCTACGGCTACAACCTTGTCCTGCATTTTGCCAATGCACAGGACCAGGATACGTACCAGACACATCCGGTACACCTGGCCTTTGTGGAGAAATGCAAACAATACTGGACCCGTGTCCAGGTGTACGACACCATCACGGAGTAAGGTCTGCCGTTATGCCTAAAAAAAATACCTGCAAGATGCCTTGCAGGTATTTTCGTCTCATCTGTTAACAACTGATTACAAAGACCAACCTTTGCGATACTCACGTTTCACAAACTGGTTGGCGGGTTCATAATTGGTGATGCGCATGTTGGGTCCATCCCAATGCAGCCGCCGGCGCCCTCCAAATCCATCTATCAGTTTTCCGGCCGGTCCTTTAAATTTGTCCAGAATATCAAGGCACCGCAGGGCCAGGTTACCCATCAGAATTGTCTCGGTAAAGGGTCCCGCATAAGAAAAAGGTGAGGTGGTCTCGGAGAGTTCACCTTTGCAGGCCTTGACCCAGATGGTCTGGTGATTGTCTTCATACCGCTTGAGGGTGCGGGGCGGCTCCTGGAAGTCCTTCATCCGCGAGGTAGGGAGCAGGGTCGGGTTGTCCCCAAAGAGCTCACAGGTCATCTTACCTTTGGAGCCAATAAAAAGTACCCCGCCATCCCATCCGCCAAAGGGTTCATCATCAGCCAGTTCTTCCGGCCGCTGGGGCTGGAGGCCCCCATCATACCAGCTGAGTTTGACTGGTGCCCATGACTTTCCGTTTTCGTCGGTGCGGGCCGGGTATTCAAAGTGAATGATCGAGCTGCTGGGCACGCCGTCCTGACGGGAGGCCGGATCCCAGTCTTTGACGTAGGAGATAGAAGCCGAAGCCTCCACGCTGATCGGATATCCCAGTTTCAGCGCCCTGAAGGCCGGGTCGAGGATATGGCAGGCCATGTCTCCCAGGGCCCCGGTCCCGAAGTCCCACCATCCCCGCCAGGAGAAGGGGTGATAACCCGGGTGATAAGGCCGCTCAGGTGCCGTACCCAGCCACAGGTCCCAGTCGAGGTAGGCGGGCACAGCTGGTTTTTCTTTGGGGCGCGTCAGGCCCTGAGGCCATACCGGGCGGTTGGTCCATGCATGTACTTCCGTCACATCTCCGATCACCCCGCTCCATATCCACTCACATACCTGCCGGATGCTGTCGCCAGAGCTGCCCTGGTTGCCCATCTGGGTGACAACTTTGTACTCTTTGGCAGCCTGGGTCAGCATACGGGCCTCGTACACGTCATGGGTGAGGGGTTTTTCGACATAGACATGCTTGCCGAGTTTCATGGCCGCCATGGCCTGTACAGCATGCATATGGTCAGGCGTAGAGACGATCACGGCATCAATATCCGTATGCATCTCCTCCAGCATACGGCGGTAGTCGCGGTAGCGCTTGGCTTTGGGAAAGTCCCGAAACGTCTCATCGAGGCGGTTGTCATCCACATCACAGAGGGCCACGATATTCTCGCGGGGGCCGCCGAGTTTGTTGAGGGCGCTGGAAAGGTTGATGTTCACCCGTCCCTTGCCATTGGCACCGATAGCCGCAATATTAAGCTTGTCGCTCGGGGCCACGTGGCCGGGCCCGCCGAGTACATACCGGGGGACAATGACCAGTCCGCCGGCTGTCAGCGCCGTACGGGATAAGAAAGTGCGCCGGGATACACCGGCAGCAGGTTTTTCCGCAGAATTCATGTTACAAGTAGTAGTAGCAGGTACGAGGATATTCAGTTTCCGTCCTGACAGCCGGGGCGGCAGGACAGATTCCACCCGATTAATTTACCACTATTCTTATTTGTTTTTCAACCCTTGCGGTACCCTTTGCCCATATAACTCAACCCGGCGGCGCATGATCCGTATATATAGTGTAGCCCGGCTTTTGCAGGATAAGCATACCGGATCGCAGAATGAAACATTTTTGCTTCGGTTGATAGGTTTATTTTCACGTAACATCTGTATATTACTGCGTTGATTGACGGTTGATGTACCTCATTTCCAGACATTACTCACGAAGATGACAATGAAGCAAAGACTGCTGGTGCTCGTTCTGGCCATTGGGGCCGTACACCTCTTCTGTTCTTACACTTTCCCACCTGACGAAGGCAGCAAAGACGCCCTTGTGGTGCGTTATATGCTGCGCGGGATGCAACTGTATCATTATCAGCCCCAGGCACTGAACGATCAGTTTTCGGAGATGGTATTTGACGAATACCTGGAGCGGATGGATGTCAGCAAACGCATCTTCACGGCCAAAGACCTGGATGAACTGAAAAAATACCGGACCAAAATAGACGATGAGCTCAATCAGGGCAATTTTGACTTTTTTGAGCAGTCTCTCAAAATATACCAAAAACGCCTGGCGGAGGTGAAAATTTATTCACAAGAGATTCTGGCTCAGCCTGTTAATCTCCGCGACAATGGCTTCTATGAAGCTGATCCGGACAAAATCGCCTACGCCAAAAGTACTTCCGAGCTCCGCGACCGCTGGGTTGAGACCCTGGAGTATGCTGTACTCACCCGCCTGTCTGCTGCCATGGATCGCCAGTCTAAAGAAGCCGATCCTGCCCTGCGCAAGCCGGTCGAAACCCTGGAGCAGGAAGCCCGTGAAAAAGTCCTCAAAAACTACGAGGATTACTTCAAGCGTATGGAGCGGCGTACTTCTGAGGACTATCAGGCAGTCTATTTTAATGCCATCACCGCCCTCTACGACCCGCATACCAATTATTTCCCCCCTGCTGACAAAGAAAACTTTGATATCTCCATGTCTGGCAAACTGGAGGGAATCGGAGCCCAACTCAGCGAAGATGACGGGTACATCAAAATTGTCAATATCGTACCCGGCAGTGCCTCTGCGCGCCAGGGAGACCTGAAAGTTAATGACCTGATCATCAAGGTAGCCCAGGGCGAAAACGAGCCTGTGGACGTCGTCGGGATGGAAGTGGATGAGGCTGTCAAGCTGATCCGGGGTCCCAAAGGCACCGAGGTCCGGCTGACCGTCCGCAAGGTGGACGGGACAGAGCAGGTGGTGCCCATCGTACGGGACATCGTAGAGCTGGAAGAGACCTATGCCAAATCTGCCATCCTGAGCCAGGGAGCCGATGGGCAAAAAATCGGCTATATCTACCTGCCTAAGTTTTATGCAGACTTTAATGACCGGAACGGTCGCCGCTGCGCCACTGATGTAGAGCGTGAAATCGCCAAACTCAAAACCCAGGGGGTATCCGGGATTATTCTCGACCTGCGGGACAATGGCGGGGGCTCACTCCAGGATGTGGTGGATATGACAGGCCTGTTTATAGACAAAGGCCCCGTCGTGCAGGTCAAGTCCCGTGAGGGAATGCCCCAGATACTCGCCGACCGCAACCCACAGGTACAATACGACGGCAACCTGATCGTCATGGTCAATGCCCTGAGTGCTTCCGCCTCTGAGATCATGGCTGCTGCTATTCAGGACTATGGCCGGGGCCTGATCGTGGGTATGCCTACCTTTGGTAAAGGTACCGTGCAGCGCTTTGTGAACCTGGATGAGTTTGAGCGCGGATACAGCGCCGCCAAGCCCCTGGGCGAGGTCAAGCTGACCATCCAAAAATTCTACCGCATCAATGGCGGCTCCACCCAGGTCAAAGGCGTAACACCGGATATTCTTATCCCTGACGAATACAGCAGCATCGGGATCGGCGAGCGCGAAGAAGCTCACTATATGCCCTGGGACGAGATCTCACCTGTGCCTTACGCCAAGTGGTCCCGCAATCCCGGCAGCAAACTTGCTGAGCTCCAGGCCGCCAGCCAGACCCGTGTGAGCGCAAGTCCTACCTTTGAACTGATCGGCCAAAACGCAGAGCGTCTCAAGCGCCGCCAGGATGAGTCCCGCTATCCGCTGAACCTGGAAGCCTATGAGGCATACCGCAAGGAAGTCGAAACCGAGGCTGAAAAGTTCAAAAATATCGAGACGACAATCGAAGCCTTCACCGTAGCCGGTGTACCACAGGACCTGGAAGGGACCGTGGACCCGCTCCGCCGTGAGCAACTTGATACCTGGTACGGCCGCCTGCGCAAGGATGCCGCCCTCTATGAGACACTCCAGATCATGATGGACCTGAATAAATAAGACAACCCTTCACAGGGTAAAGGGCTGGCCGGATATCCGGCCAGCTATTTTTTTTCAGGTCAGGACCATCTCCGGAATCTCACCCTCAATCACCAGCCGGCCTTCAGTAGCTGCCTGTATGGCCTCCACAGACACCCCCGGTGCCCGCTCGATGAGCTTAAATCCCTCCGGGACGATGTCGAGTACGGCCAGGTTGGTGACTACTTTTTTGACGCAGGCGACGCCTGTGAGCGGGAGTGTGCAGGCGCGGAGGAGCTTGGATTCCCCCTGCGGGTTGGTGTGCATCATCGCTACGATGATGTTCTGGGCAGAAGCCACCAGGTCCATGGCCCCGCCCATCCCTTTGACCATCTTGCCAGGGATCTTCCAGTTGGCGATATCCCCCTGGTCAGAGACTTCCATCGCCCCGAGTACCGTAAGCTGGACATGTTGACCACGGATCATGGCAAAACTCGTGGCCGAGTCAAAAATAGCTGCCCCCGGCTTGAGGGTGACGGTTTGTTTGCCGGCATTGATCAGATCAGCACGCTCTTCCCCTGCATACGGAAAAGGTCCCATGCCGAGGATGCCGTTTTCTGACTGAAACTCCACCTGGATACCCGCCGGGACATAGTTGGCGACAAGGGTGGGAATACCGATTCCGAGGTTGACATACCAGCCATCACGCAGTTCCTGTGCGATGCGGCGGGCGATACCAGTTTTGTCCAGCATAAGTAGATCAGGGATAAACAAGTCTGTTGAAGCAAAGGCAATATACCCTGACGAGAGGCGTGAAACAAAATGGAGCTGAAAGAAATTTCAGGACGATGCAGATTTGTTTTCTGACAAAAAAAGTGTATATTTGCTCCCCGATAATGACTAAAAGGCTCACATATTCCCTCGTGCTGCTGGCAGTGGCGATTGTAGCATCCGTATCTCTGATCCGGATCAACAAACGCAGCTTCTATCATCACTACTTCCGGGTGATTACGGCCGTGAGCCTCCGCAACACCCAGCCCGTCGCAGGACAGGAAACCGGTATCTGGCATTCGTCCCAGACCTGCCAAACCCTGATCAGCAACCCTGCACAAACAGCCGGACCTGCACTGTGTATCTATACGGATGTATCGATGCCGATACCTGTCCGTGAGGAACAAATTGTTCAGGCTCCTGCACCAGCCCCCGGCTTATGGGCATGGGCTGGACATGTACATGGACCCAGGGCCCCCTGAGGTCTGTTTTCCCGATGTAATACTTCATTTGTACTTCGTATTCCGGCATTATGCCGCTTATACTTGTTCGTGCCGGTGACCCGGTGCGGCGACTTATTCCCTTGACTTTTACCCGATTTATTTTTCTCTTTTTTCACCTGACTTATGCGTCAAAAGAACACTGTTATTTTCCTGCTGGCCATTTTTACGGCCATCTGCGGGTACAACCTGTACTGGACATACGTACAGTTTAGCTCAGACAACAAGCTCAAGTCTGTCTCTGAGCCTTACAATCAGCTGATGACCACCAAACCTGACCGTGCTACCTGGACGGCTGAGGACTCTGCACTGGAAAACCAGTACAATGACCTGATGGGCGACAAGGACTTTCAGGACAATTACAAAAAGGCAACTGAACGTTCCTTTACCCTGGGCCTTGACCTGCAAGGGGGAATGTTTGTGACGCTGGAGGTAAGTGTGGACGAAATCCTGCGCCAGCAGGCCAGCAACCCAAACGACACCAGCCTCCTCCGCGCCCTGGAGTGTGCACGGCAAAAGGCCGGTCAGGAGTCCCGCTCGTTTGTGGGGATCTTTGTAGATTGCTACAAACAACGCTACCCCAACGGGAGCCTGGGTGCCCTTTTTTCCAGCGAAGACAAAGAAATCAGCGTAGGTACCTCCGATGCCGATGTAGCCCGTATCCTGGAGTCTGATGCAGAGAGTGCCATTGACCGGACGTTTGAAATCATCCGTACCCGGATTGACCAGTTTGGGGTGGTATCACCTAACCTGCAAAAACAGCCCGGTACAGGCCGTATCCTCCTGGAACTTCCGGGCGTAAAAGAACCAGAACGTGTGCGTAAACTCTTGAGCAGCACAGCCAAACTGGAGTTTTATACGACTTACTCCTGGCGCGATGCCTATCCGGTGCTGACCAATATCAACAACCGCCTGAAGCAGCTTGAAAGCCTCAAAGGCATTACAGCTGCGCCGGACTCAGCTGCTCAGGACAGCACAACAACCCCGGCCCCGCCTGACAGCACAGCCGTAGCTGCCGCGGGTGATAGTGCCGCAACCGACTCTGCCGACGAAATCCCCTTTGACCAGCTCTCTCCTGCCGAGCAGGAAGCACGCCGGGCTGAGTTTCGTCGCGAAAACCCGCTTTTTGCCCTGCTGAGCCCCGCCAACTACGATTATTTCAACCAAAATAACTCCGAAACCCCCCTCGTAGGTGCGGCCCTGGCCAAAGACACAGCTGAGATCAACAAACTCCTGGCCCGCGAGGATATCAAGGCCCTGATCCCACCCAAAATGCGGTTTGCCTGGACCTTCAAGCCTATCGAAGAAGGCTCTGATTATTTCCAGTTGCTGGCCCTGTTTGATGACGGCAGCCCGGTCCTCACCGGCAAAGAAGTCGCCATCGCCCGGCAGGACTTTGATCCGAGCAATAACCAGCCGGTCGTGAGCATGCGCATGAACCAGGAAGGTACCGCTGAGTGGGCCCGTATCACCGAGGCCAACGTCAACAAACACGTAGCAGTCCTCCTAGATGGATTTGTCTATTCCTTCCCGGTTGTGAACGAGCCGATCCGCGGCGGTAGCTCCCAGATTGCCGGGGGCTTTGATATTGACGAGGCCAAAGACCTTGCCAACGTCCTGCGGGCAGGCCAGCTTGACGTAACAGCCCGTATCGCGGGTGAGGAAACCGTAGGCCCGACCCTCGGTGCTGAAAATATCTCACGGGGTGCCTGGTCATTTATCATCGCCCTGATCGTGGTGATGATCTACATGGGCGTGTATTATGGACGCTCAGGTCTGATCGCTGACCTGGCTCTGGTGGGCACGATGATCTTCGTGCTCGGTTGTTCCGCAGCCTTCACGGTGGTCCTGACCCTGCCGGGTATCGCGGCTATCGTACTTACGATCGGTATGGCGGTGGATGCCAACGTACTGATCTTCGAGCGGATCCGGGAAGAAATGCGGGGGGGCAAAACCCTCAAAGCGGCCATCAAAGCCGGTTATGAGCATGCTTTTTCCTCCGTAATGGACTCTAACATCACAACCTTCCTGACTGGCGTGGTCCTGTACTCTTTTGGGGTAGGCCCGATCCGGGGGTTTGCTGTAGCGCTGATGATCGGTATTGTTGCCTCCCTGATCTCGGCACTGATCATTACCCGCCTGATCCTGGAGTATTATGCGAACCGTGGCAGCGGTAGCCTGAACTTTGGCTTTACCTGGACTGTAGGTGCCTTTGACAACATCAAACTGATGATGTCCAAGCGTAAGCGTGGGTTTTATATCTTCTCCGGTGCGCTGACCCTGATTTCGCTCATCTCAATTTTCACCGTCGGCTTCAAAACCGGGGTGGACCTCAAAGGGGGACGCCAGTTTATCGTAGAGTTTACGACACCGGAAGGTCAGCCTGCCCCCCTCGACAACGACAAGATCGAAGGGATGCGCCGGAGCCTGACCCAGGTGTTTGAAAATAACGCACCGGTCATCAAGACCCTCCGCTCTGATCACCAGATCATGGTCACCACCAGCTACAAACTGGAAGACCGTGCAGCAACAGACGAGGTAGGCGCCAAGATGCTCACGGGTATGGATAACACCCTGCCCGGTGTCTCCAAAAAAATCCTGAGCACCTCTGACGTAGGGCCTACCGTGGCAAGTGATATCCGGGATGCGGCGATCCAGTCGGTGATTTTCTCCCTGCTGATGATCTTCCTTTATATCCTGGTGCGGTTCCGTCGCTGGCAGCTCAGCCTCGGGGCGTTGGCTTCTCTTTTCCACGACGTACTGATCGTGCTGGGCGTATTCTCCGTACTCAGCCTGGTGAACATGCCTTTCAGCGTAGAGATAGACCAGGCCATGATCGCGGCCCTGCTGACGATCATCGGATACTCGATCAACGATACCGTGGTAGTCTTTGACCGTATTCGGGAGCGGATGAATGAGGACAAAACCATCACGACCCGTCAGGCGTTTGATACAGCGATTGACGAGACGATCTCCCGGACGATCGTAACCTCACTGACGACCTTGCTGGCGGCATTGGTACTGTTTTTCGTCGCTGGTGACGTGATCCGCGGATTTGTGTTTGCGATCATCGTCGGCATCGGCTTCGGTACGTATTCGTCTATCTTTGTGGCGAGTGCCATTGCCCTGGACCTGATTGAGCGGGAAGAAAAAGGCAAAGGTGCTGCCGCAGCAGCTCCCGCCAAGCCTGCGACCACCTGATCTTAGTTCAAACGAATCCTATGTTATGCAACAGGCAGCCATACGGCTGCCTGTTTTCATTTTGCCGGTACGGCCTGCAAATGAGACGTTCGGAGGCGTTTTATTGCATATCACACAAGGAACAGGGCAAAAACAGCGGGACGATGCAAGATTCCAGCAAAAAAAGGCTATCTTTGCTCCCGATTCCTGGCTGCACACGCAGTACAGATCTAACCTCTTTATCATGAATACCCAGTCCTGCCGACATCTGTCTCAAGGGTTCATACTGGTTGCCTTCCTGGCTACTGCTTCGCTCCCGGTCTTTGCGCAAAATCTCATTGCCCCTGTATGGGCCTCCGGATTTAACGATCTCGAATCCGTTGCCCTGCCCGCTGTACTTCCCGGCAGCGAGACAGAAATCCGCCATCGGGTTATCTCCGTCATCAGTGCACCTGATCCCATGATTCCGGCGGTAGCCGTAGGGTTTACGACCGGCTCCGGCCGGGAGGAACTGACCTTCCGGTTTCCGAAACCCTTCAGCGGCGAGGTAGAACTCACCGATGCTGAAGGACATACCCTCGTGGCCCTGCGCCTCCAGAAAGGCCGCACCGGTGCCATGTATCTCTCCGGCCTGGGTACCGGCACCTATCGCCTCCGGCTCAACGGCATTACGGCCCGCACTGTACATATCCGGGGCTAATCACCCTCCGGATGTGCCTGGTCATAGGTGAGTCGCCAGGCTGAGAGATCTGGTTTGTGCTTTCGGGGCCTGTGGCACTCGTGCTGATAGATGATTTGCCCCAATGCCGCCATAAACGGCAGCCCCACGGTGTCATACTCGTACTGGTCATCGTTAAAGATGCCATCGGCATTGACGTGTACCGTAGCCGTGAGCATAAACTCTACTCCGGTATCCAGGTCCACGATATAGGCATTGTCGGTCACAAACCCGTAGGCAATGCCGACCTTGTTGAATATGCGGATATGGGACGGGATACGCCGGGCCGAATCCCCGTACATCAAAAACTTCACATAACTGTCAGGGTACCCTGCCGGATCGTATGCCGGGTAGGTTGTCTCCGCCGGCAGTTGTGACATGTATTGCCAGATGAACCTGTAGTCCTCCGGCTCCAGGCGGAGCCGCCGGGCCTGCGGCACACTGCCGGGGAATATCAGCTGGCGGAGCAGGGCCTGCTGCTCCCGGATCGGGAAGGCATTGTTTCCCGCAAAATCTTTGGGGTTCCACACCAGCGAGTCCCCCACATACTCGCCCCGCCCCAGTGGGATCGGCTCAGGCGCCCTCAGGTTGAGGGTGCTCACCTGCTCCGGCTGGGCATATAGGGTCTGTCCGTCCCGGACAAACCGAACCGGATTGGTATGGCGGTTCTGCTCGCGGGTGCGGGGCAAGGCCAGCCGGTGTACAATCCGGGTACCGGTATATCCCAGGGCATGCAGGCGGTTGTTGAGCGGAGCCTGGCCCAGCCACTCATAGAGCCGGTTGAAGGCGTCATTGTCACTGACAAGCAGAATTTTTTTGGCATAATGCCCTACCGAAGGCATACCATTGGCTGACGTGGAATCAACCCATACTGCCGTCTGGCCTGCGGAGGCGCTGTCGGTCAGCATCGGGGTGTACAGGTCCAGCCCCGGGATATGCAGGTCGCGGAGTTTCTCCAGGGACAATACGGCTGCGGGAAGTTTGACCGTACTTGCAGGATAAAAATATTCGCCCAGGTCCGTGCGGTAAGCATAACTCGTAAACCGGGGCCTGCCCTGACGGTCCCGGTCTATCTGGGTGTATAAAATCTGCACCCGGTACTGATCCGGATGTGCCAGAACGGTGTCCACGACCGGACTATGTCCGAGCAGCCTCTTCTGTACCCAGGCATCAGACTGGGCTGCACCTGTAACAGCCATACATAACATACCGGCAAGTATCCATTTTTTCATACAGCCTGAGATTCAAGATAAAGTTCCAACCTACACAATCCCGGTGAAAAGCTCAATATGTTTCCTGCTGTGGTTATATGGTAAAAAAAGGCAGAAAAAATACGGCAATAGCTGATCATCATTGGGCAAATGAAGCATTCTCCTTACTTTGTACCGTCTGACCCAATCCTAACCTATTGGTTTTTATGAAAACGTCTCTCCCTACGTGGATATATCTCGGTATTTTGATCAGCCACACGGCCCTGTTACCTGCCCAGGTACTCTCCGATGCAGGCGAGGTCCCGGCCGTCCACAGCAACCTGAGCCTCGAAAAGGGCAAACTGTACGCCCTGATCAACGGGGAACGCTGGGCTGAAAACACCCTGCCTGCCGACTGGACCCTACAGCAAGCCCAGGGCAATCCACAGGGGACTGCAAAAGGGCTGGTATTCAACTTTCATAAGCCTGACTTTAACGGGAAACTCTACTACGGATTTATCCCCTACGGAGACTCGCGCCACCCGCATCCGGTGTATTTCAGCAAGTATGCCGAGATCACAAAGGGCCAGACCAGTATCAATATCCTGGATCAACTCTCCGGACGGTATGATATGGTAAACTGGGCCACCCGGCAGCAGGGTACCCTGGGCTACCGCCTCGTAAGTGCTGAGGGGCAGATGATCTACGACGGGATCGTGACATTCAGGGGAGCTGGTCCATTTACGGTGGATGTGACGGTGACAGAGGGTCCCTTTATCAACCTGCTCACCCCGCAGGGTGCTGTTATTTCTTTTGAGACCAATCTCCCGGTAGCGGCCAAGGTAGAGATCGGTGGGCGGGTATTTGAAGACCAGACCCCGGCCCTCCACCACGAAATTTCCGTTACCGGCCTCCAGCCAGCGACGGAGTATCCCTACACCGTTGTGTATCAGGGCAATACCATCAGCGGCAGCCTGAAAACAGCCCATGTGGCAGGGGCTCGTCAGCCCTTTACCTTTGCCTATGCCAGTGACTCCCGGAGTGGTCAGGGCGGTGGCGAACGAGATATGTACGGGGCCAATTTTTATATCATGAAAAAAATCATGGCCCTGGCCCGCTTTCAGGACATTGCTTTCTTTCAGTTTTCGGGAGACATGATTGACGGGTACGTGACGAGTATGCAGGAGATAGACTTGCAGTACGCCAACTGGAAACGTGCCATAGAGCCCTTTGCCCGATATTTTCCGGTGTATCTCAGCATGGGCAATCACGAAGCCCTGATGCGCGGATTTCAGGATAAAAAAGGGGACCGCTACGCGACCGTGGACCGGTTTCCGTACGAAACCCAATCCGGTGAGGCGGCATTTGCGCGGCACTTTGTCATGCCAACTAACGGCCCTGTCAGCGAAGACGGCGCCAGCTATGACCCCCGGCCTGACCAGGTGGATTTCCCCTCCTACCGCGAAAACGTATTTTATTATACCTACGACAACGTAGCTGTCATTGTCCTCAACTCCAACTATTGGTATGCCCCGTCCACCCAGCTCATCCGGTTTACGAGTGGGGGCGTACATGGATACCTGATGGACCAGCAGATCGCCTGGCTCCGCCAGACCCTGGAAACCCTGGAGCAAAACCCGGACATTGACCATGTATTTGTGACCCAGCATACCCCGGCCTTCCCCAACGGCGGCCACGTGGCTGACGATATGTGGTACAACGGACGCAATGAAATACGCCCTTTTGTCGCTGGTAAACCTGTAGCCAAGGGGATCATCGAGCGCCGCGACCAATACCTTGACCTGCTCGTAAACAAAAGTACCAAGGTAGTGGCCATTCTCACCGGAGACGAGCACAACTATGCCCGCACGGAGGTAGGCCCGGACATGTCACGCTATACCGATGAATTTCCGGAGTCGGCCCGTATCGCCCTCAGCCGCACCATCTGGCAGATCAACAACGGTGCTGCCGGGGCACCGTATTATGCCCAGGAAAAAACACCCTGGAGCAATAAGGTCTCCGGGTTTACAACGCAGAATGCCCTGGTGTTTTTTCATGTGGACGGCAAAAAAATCCGGATGCAAGTCCTCAACCCTGACACCCTGGAGCCCGTGGATGAGCTGGAACTGCGGTAAAACGGGCTATGTCCTGCGGAAACCTTTTCACGGAAGCGTGTGAGGCGGGATAGCCGGATCTGCCCCGGAGGCAGGCCCGGCCATGCGACCAAACATATGTACAAATTGTTCATTGTCAGCATATTACATCTTGCTGCACCGCTCCCCTGTGTAGCCGCAGTGCCGGGCACATACAAAGCATCCGGAGAGCAGATAAGATTTATTTTCAATATGCCGACATCTGCCTATATTTAGCCTGTCATATTCTTTATCCACGACGTACTGTATTGCTGATGAAACGAATACTGCTTGCCTCTGTGATAGTCTCCCTCGTAGCAGTAGCCTGTGGCGGAGGAGCTGAGAAAAAAACCGAACCGGCTCCGGTGCTGGCACAGCCTGCGCCGAATGTAGCCGAGGGCGAAAAAGTCTATAAAACCTACTGTATTGCCTGTCACATGGTGGACGGCAAGGGTATCGAAGGACTCAATCCGCCGCTGGCAGGTTCTGACTGGGTAGCAGGCGACAAAACGCGCCTTATCAATGTCGTGCTCAACGGCCTCCAGGGCGAGATCGAAGTCAACGGCACCAAATACAACGGGGTGATGGCTTCACACGGTTTCCTGACCAATGCGCAGATCGCCGGGGTACTGACCTATGTCCGCAGTAACTTTGGCAATAGTGCTGATGCAGTGTCTGTAGCAGAGGTAAACGCGATCCGTCCTCAATAAAAAGACGCTTTGAGGGTCTGCCCCCCGCCTGTATACCCAGGCGGGGGGTTGTCATTACCGGGCAGTTGCTTCCTGTGCGTCCAGCAGGATAAAATTCAGGTGATCGAGGTTGGTATCATTCAGGGCAAACACACCGGCAAAGCGTTTATATTCATCCGTAAAGTATATCTGCTCCGGGTTTTGGAGGGTTAATTCCAGGACAGACTCCGGACCGGCGGCCCCACAAAAGAAGCAGGACTTATTGGGGAATGCGGACAAGGCGTATGCACCCGGCGCCAGCGTCTGGACATAACCTTCTATCTCTACATAATGACCGCTCAGGCGCTTGAGGCTGTCTGTGAAACTAGGAAACCAGAAATTGCCCCCGGCTTCTTCATAATAACGGGGCTCAAAGTGTACCTGATCCCGGAGGAAAGCCCAGTCTATCGGTGTTATCTCCGAGGCGGGGATGATGCGGGGCTGGGCAGGAGGCTCCTGCGTCTCCCGTACCGAAGGCTGGCACGCAATCAATGCGCCAGCCATGACTACCCATGTCAGATATAGATATTTGATTGTCAGCATATGGTGGTTGGATTATGACATCTCAGCGCGTCCGGCTGGCTTGGTCCAGGATATAAGATACCTCCAGCTCCTGGGTACTCAGCCGCAGGATACCTGTAAATGTCACCCGCTCGTCCATCACATACCGGTCCCTGGGATTTTTGAGCCGTAATTCGATTACTGACTCCTGCCCGGCTCCTCCACAAAAAAAACAGGAGCTGAAGGGATTGGCGGAGAGATAGTACAGGTTAGAGGCCAGGTCCACTGGCAGTACATACCCGGTGACGGTCACGGATTTTCCATCCAGGGCCAGGACCTCAGGCGAAAAAGTCGGTTTTCCGTACCAAAACATCTGGCCACTTTTGCGGATATAGTCGTACCGCACTCCGGCGAGGGTCTGCCAGGAGACGGGCTGCTGGGCATTGAGCCCTGACCATGCCAAACACAAGGCAACAAACAGGAACTTAGGCATCTGCGAGGGTTTGAGAGATATTTAACCTGAATACGGCCATAGCGGGCAAAAGTGCTGCCAGAAATCCAATGCCCAGGAGAAGCAGCCCCAGTAACCCCTCCTCGGGAAGCCATTGCCATACCTCCAGTGCATAATGGTACCGGCGCATCACCGTTGCGTTGAGTCCGGCCACGCCGAGGCGCGCCAGGCATATTCCGCCCAGGTACCCCAGCACACAAAGCCAGCCCGCCTCTGTAAGGATCAGCCAAAACAGCCGCCCGCGTGAGGCACCCATGACCCGCATCAGGGCCAGCTCAGGCGCACGCTCGCGAAGCCTGCTATACAGCGATACAAACATGCTTACGCCTGCCATCAGCAATATGGCCAGCCCGATGCCCTGGCCTGTGTTGAGCACGACCGGGAGGAGCTGGCCGACGAGCCTGCTCACCTCGGCAGAAGGAATCGCGGCCTGCAGGGCCGTAGCCTCATTGATCGCACGGGGCAATGAAAAAAACGCCATGGGGCTCCTGAAACTCACCAGCAGGGCCGTAATCGCCCGGCCGGTCGTGTCCTCCTCCCCTTCATGAGACGCGTGTACCTCCCACAGGCTGCTCACGTCCGTGAGGATGAGCTGGTCCACGACAGACCCGGTCGCCCCCAGGATGCCCACCACCTCAAAAGGATGCGCCTCATGGGTCTCTTCTCCGTCAAGCCCATGCTGGCTGTAAAATGTATCTCCGATGCCGAGGCCCAGCGTAGCGGCTGCCGTGGCACCCAGCGTGACCTCCATCGCCTGATTCCAGAGCCTGCCGGACCCTACAGCCGCCTCCATATGCGCCGGATAGGCATGTGTCGTACCCACAATCCGGAATCCCAGGTAGTTGTCACCGTACGCCAGGGGGATCGCCTGCCGGATCATGGGATGTACCGCCAGCGAGTCGGCGACCCGCTTGGGGATATTGCCCGTAGGGTTATCAATCTGATAGACAGCGGATAAAATCAGCTGGAGGGGGCTGCCTTTGGCCCCGACGACCATGTCTATACCTTTGATATTGCGGAGAAACTGACCTTCGAGCTGCCGCCCGAGCAGGAGCAGGAGCGACACCATACCCACACTCAGGCTTATGAGCAGGAGACTCAGGAGAGCCTCCAGCGGGCGGTACAGGACATTGCGCCAACTCAGCAGGATCAGGTTCATACGGCAGCGGCAGTAAGGGAAATATGGGCAGGAAATCGGGTTTTGAGTCGGGCATCATGGGTAACAATCACCACTGCCGCCTGCTGCTCCGCAGCATAACGGGCCAGCAGTCCCGCTACCACCTCGGTATTGTCATCATCAAGACTGGCCGTGGGCTCATCTGCCAGGACCAGAGCGGGCGTGGTGAGCAGTGCCCGTGCAATCGTCACCCGCTGCTGTTCGCCCTGGCTCAGGGCTGCCGGATAAGCCCGGTCTTTGTGCGCCAGCCCGACCGATGCCAGGGCTGCCTGGATAGCCGCCACCGACGCCGGACGATGTGTCAGCCACGGACCCAGCCGGAGATTCTCCCCCACCCGCAATGAACCCACCAGGTGCGGGCGCTGGAAGACCATCCCGATCTTAGCCCCCCTGAACAGGTCTGCCTGACGATCTGACAAACTGCTAATTGTTTCCTCCCCTATCCGGATCGTGCCGGTATCAGGTCGCCGCAGCCCCGCCACCAGGTGCAGCAGGGTCGTTTTACCAGCACCTGAGGCGCCCGTAATAAGCCTCACCTCCCCAGCCGGGCATATCAGGTCCGGAAACCGAAAGGTGACACTACCTGAATATGTATAACTAAGTCCCTGTGTGTGAAGCATATATAAAAATACAAAATCTGGCTGTAGATAAGCGGCCCTAAAAATAAAATTTTTTATGCAACATAGTTGCATTTAACCCCACTTTCAGGATATATTTGCTCCGATATGCAATCTACTCCTTCCATTCTCCCCCCTACCGCAGCGGATACCCTCGGAGCAGGCAGTGCGCTGTTATGTCTGGTACATTGCATCGTAGCACCGATCTACCTCGGAGCAGGTGCCCACTTACAAAGCCTGGAGCCGGAGTCCCTTACACCCTTTTGGCTGCATGAAGGCTGGGATTTCGTTTTTTTGGGCATCGGGCTGATCGCCGTCTGGTTTTCCTCCCGGCATACCCATCGCAGGAGCCTTCGTTACCTCATGTGGGGATCTTATGCAGCCCTCGTGATGGCCATTGTTTTTGAAGCGTATGAAGGTTGGTTTTCCAGCCTGGTGTATGTGGCATCTGTCTCCCTCATCGTGTCACACCTGCTGAGTTTTCGCCGCCGTCACGCCTGATCATCAGGGTACCGGATCATATCCGCTTCCGCCCCAGGGGTGACAGCGTAAGATCCGGCGGGCAGCCAGCCAGGAACCCTTCAGAGGGCCGTATTTTTGCAGCGCCTCAATGGCATACCGGGAGCAACTCGGCGAATACCGGCAGGTAGAAGGGGCAAAAGGCGATACCACTGCCTTATAGGTCCATACCAATGCCACCAGCGGGAAACTCAGAATTCGGTTCAGGTTTTTCTGCATAGTCCCGTGGTTACATAAATCCCAGCTCCAGCATCGCCTCCTCAGACATCATGTCCTTGGTCCACGGCGGCTCAAATGTGAGCTCGACCTCCGCCTCCGTGATACCCTCGACCGAGAGGGCTTTTTCCTTGACCTCACCCGGCAGCACCTCAGCCGCCGGACATGCAGGTGCCGTGAGCGTCATCAGTACCCGCGCGTGGCCCGTCTCGCTGACGGTCACCTCGTAGATCAGGCCCAGATCATAAATATTAACCGGGATTTCAGGGTCAAACACCATCCGCAGGTGATTGATTACCTCTTCCCTGAGTGCTTCTGTGTCCATTTCCATAAGGTAAAAACCATCTCTGGCATTTTCATCCATCACTCAGGCAGCCTGCGCACGCAGGGCCAGCGCGATATATTTCATCCGTTTGATCATGTTGTTGAGACCGTTGGAGCGGGTTGGGGAGAGGTGCGACCGGATGCCCACCCGATCCACAAACCCCAGCTCAGCCGCCAGGATCGCCTCAGGTGTCTGGCCTGAGAGGACCCGCACCATCATGGCAATCAGCCCTTTGGTAATAATCGCATCACTGTCAGCCTGATACAGGATGACACCCTCTTCGGCACGGGCCGTGAGCCACACTTGTGACTGACACCCATGAACCCGGTTTTCCTCCGTCTTCTCTGCCTCCGGCAGGCCCGGAAGTGCCTGTCCCATCTCGATGATCTGCTGGTATTTGTCCATCCAGTCATCAAACAGGCTGAACTCTTCGACCAGCTCCGACTCTATTTCCGCGATCGTTTTTGCCATATAGCCTTAAACCCCTTTTCGGGCAGGAAAGTTACGCTTTTTTGAGATACCGCTCCTACCCGTATGTTATATGACCGAAAATCAGGTCAGGGATGGTTCATGTCACCCGGCTCCAGGGTTATATCAGGCAGGGGTTCATTCACCCACCCCTTCATACAGGCGGGCCAGCCGGTGCGCATGTTCGTCGTAGGCACTCTCAAACAGGGCTGTAGCCCGCTCAGGTCCTACCAATACCCCCGCCGTAAGGACTTTGGGCGGCTGGCCGGCCGCCGTCAGCAAGGCCGCCGTCTGTGCCTTGATCGCATTAACCATGAGGGCCCCGCCGACCGTAGAGCCGGGTGCCACCGGTGTGTCCAGGCCGGGTACATACACCATCGCATCTCCTGCAGGCGCACCCGTGTCCAGGACCAGGTCCGCAAAATCGGTGAGTTTTTTTCCATCCGCACGTTTGCTGGTGCTGGGCTCCAGGTGCTGCCGTGTCACCAGCGCCACCACCCGCACCCCCTGCCGCTGAAATCCCTCCGCGATCTCGATCGGCACGACATTACACCCGCTGGAGGAGATCACCAGGGCCGTGTCGAGCGGGCTGAGGTTATAATTGCGGAGAATACGGGCTGCCAGACCCGGTACATTCTCCAGAAACATCGCCTGCCGTTGTCCATTGGCCCCTACGACCAGGTTGTGAAACGTCAGCGAAAGCTCCACGATCGGATTATAACCAGGAAATGACCCATACCGGGGCCACATCTCTTCCACCATGATCCGGCTGTGGCCCGATCCGAATACATGGACCATGCGGCCCGCCAGAATCGAGTCTGCAAACCAGGCAGCTGCCTGCCGGATTTCCGGCTCCTGCGCAGCTACTGTTTCGAGGATGCCACGGCATTTGTCGAGATAATCTTGGATGGGGTTCATGGTGAGGTTGGAGTATGAGTTTGGAGTTTTGAGTTTGGAGTTTTGAGTAGAAGTTTTGAGTTAGGAGTTTTGAGTTAGTATAGACTAAGCGCGCATGCCGTATGCCGCAGCGCCCAGGGCACCTGCGTATTCCTGAAAATGCGCGATGGTCACAGGCACTTGCAGGCCGCCGGGGCGCCACTCATATACATCCAGAAAGGTCTGAAGCGGGCGGAGCAGGGCTTCACCCGCCTGGGCGATGCCACCGGAGAGGATGATTTTTTCGGGTGAAAACGTATTACAAAACCCTGCGATCCCGATGGCCAGCTTGCGCACACTGTCCAGCCAGCACCAGGTGCCGAAAGTATCCCCCTCCAGGTACGCCTGCACCAAGGCCAAGGTCGTCTGAAACCGCCCCGAGGTGCGGCGGCTGACACTTTCATTCCCAAAAGCCTCCTCCAGTGTCCCCGGCAGGCCCGTGATACCCGTGATACCCTGGTGATCCAGCGAGGTATGCCCCAGGTGCCCGGCACGATTGCCCATGCCCTGAAACAATTGCCCCTCTATCAGGAGTCCCCCCCCTACCCCCGTGCCCAGGGTCAGCAGGACCAGGTGACGGCACCCTTTGCCCGCCCCGAACTGGTGTTCTGCCATCAGGGCCGCATGGGCATCATTGATCACCGGCACCCGGTCTTCGCCGAGCAGCTCCGCCCATACAAGTCCTTCCAGCCCCTCCAGCCGCCCCGGCATCCAGCGGATACAGGTGTTGTGGGCGTCCGGCAGGCCCGGAGCCGACAAACCCAGCGTATAAGGCTGGCCCGCTGCTGCCGTCCGCAATTCGATTGCGATAGCTTCTACAGCCGCCTTCCAGCTCGCCGCCTCCCCCCCGTCAAATGGCATCACCACCTGACGCCGCACCACCCCGTCCTGGGTCACCAGTACCCCTTTGGCCTGGGTCCCACCGAGATCTATCCCGATACCCAGCTCAGGTAACACTTTCATATAAGATGGTTTACATCCTGACAATCAATACCTTAACTCATTTCTAGGGCGTGCCCGCTTCACTGCCTCCAGGGCAGCTCGCGGTCGGGCCATCCGCTATAGCCCTTGGGGGCTGCCGCTGCTGTCCCTCACGCGTCACCCGGCCAGGGCCGGGGACCGCTTCCTGCGCTGACCCCAGGAGTCAGGAAACCACCTGTCCCTCCGACACAGACCAGCCCCCGTCCACGGCCAGTACCTGTCCTGTCACAAACGCTGACAAGTCAGCCATAAAATACAGGGCTGCCCCGGCCAGGTCCGCCGGCTGTCCCGCCCGGCCTCCGCCCAGGGGTTGTTTGGTCCTGACAAAGTCCAGGATCTCCGGATTTTGCACCGCCCGCTGTGCCATCGGGGTTTCCGTCAGGCCCGGCGCGAGGACATTCACGCGGATATCATAGGAGGCGTAGCTGGCCGCCAGCGAGGCAGCGAGACCGATCATGGCAGCTTTGGCGGCGGCGTACCCGTGGGTGACAAAATACCGGGGGGAGGGTGAATACCCCAGTACCGACCCCAGCAGCAGCAGCGACCCGCCCCGCTCCCGGTCCAGCCAATGCCGCACGGCAGCCCGGCTGGAGAGCATGACCGAGGTCAGGTTCAGGGCCAGGGTTTTGTCCCAGCCCTCCAGGCTCAGGGTATGCAGGGGTCCATCCCCATACCGCCGCCCGCTCCCGCCTGCTACGTGGTACAGCCCGTCCAGGTCCCCCCAGCGGGAGACACAGGCTGCTATGACCTCCTCAGCCGTCCCCTCTGAGCTGGCATCCCGGCACAATACCGGCACCTCCGGCCCCAGGGCCTCTGCGGCTGCCGCACAGCTACCCTCATCCAGGCCCGACACCACGACCTGCGCACCGTGCGCCCTGAAAGCCAGGGCAGCGGCCAGTCCGATCCCGGAGGTCCCGCCGATCACCACCAGCCGCTTTCCGTCCAGCAATCCCATATATCCGGCTCAGATGAGTTTTTCGGTCACCTGTCCGGTTGTTTTGTGCTTGAGGATGAGCTTGCGCCGCCCGTCAGGCAGGAGTTCGGTTTTGATCAGCCAGTGATCCTCGTCATACGACTTGGCCTCCACGGCATCTGTGATGTCCGTACGGCCCCGCCAGTCATCGAGCAGGACCGGCTCCCATTGTTTGGTCTTGGCAGAGCGGTAACAGGCGTCCATGATACAGTTTACCACATAACCATCATAAAAATGCTCCATCGGCCGCTCGCCTTTGTCCAGAGAGTCAAACATGTCCGCAAACATATGGACATACCCCAGGGCATTGCTCTCGTCCCCGACCGGGAAAAGCCAGCCCGTGGCAGATTCCGCTTTTTCAGCTACATACTCGCCTTCGCCTACTGCCGTAAACACCTCAAACCCCGTGCGCAGGAAGTGGTCCAGGCGGATGATCCCCTCGGTCCCGGAGACCTCATCCCGCAGGTCCATCCCGCCCCGGAAGGACCAGCTCACCTCAAACTGCCCGATAGCGCCGTTGGCGTACCGCACCAGGGCGATGGCATTGTCCTCCGCCTCGATGGGTTTTACCTGCGTAGCCGCCCAGCACATGACCTCCACCGGACGCACCTCCTTGCCGATAAAGTTGCGGGCGATCTCGATACAGTGGCAGGCCAGGTCCACGATAGCCCCGCCCCCTGACTGGGACATGTCCCAGAACCAGTCGCTGTGCGGGCCCGGATGTGCCTCGCGGGAGCGAGCCCAGGTCACGCGCCCTACCGCGCCATTGCGCACGGACTGGAGCGCCCGGAGGGTTTTGGGCGTATAAGCCAGGTCTTCAAGATAGCCTCCGAATACGCCAGCTTTTTCGACTGCCTCCAGCATTTGTTTGGCCTCAGCCGCCGTGCGGCCCAGGGGTTTGGTGCAGAGGACCGCTTTGCCCGCCCTGGCTGCCATTTCGACCGCCTCCACGTGCAGGTTGTTGGGCAGGGCGATCACCACCACATTGGTAGCAGGGTGATTGATCGCTTTTTCCATGTCCGTCTCCCAGTGTGGAATCCCCCAGTCCTGCGCAAACTTCTCTGCGCGGGGGGCTGTGCGGGAATATACTACCTGGACCCGGTCGCGGCCGCGGTTGCTGTGCAGGGTCTGGGTATAAAAGGCACCTATCAGGCCGGTGCCGAGCATCGTGATTCCGTGCGTATTCATACGGTACAATGAGTTGAGTAATAATAGTCCGGCAGCGCTGTGGCATCACAGGCGCTTCGGTGGGGAAATTAGGAGAATTTTGGGAAATACCCCGCATGTGGGCAAAGCATCGCCAAAAAAGGATTGAGTCCTACAGGTCCCCGGTCTGATGTGCAGCATCCTGAACCGGGGCCTCCCGCCTACCCAAACATGATTTTCCGCTTTGCAAGAGGCCCCGGATCAGGCGCGTACCTTGCTGTCCGGGGACCTGCCTGTGGGCGCAGCCCAATCCCGGAGGGATGACAAGATGATAGCCCAACATCAACCCCAACTGCTGGCATACCCTCGAAGGGGTGGCATAGGACGGGGTGTAACCCCGGTCATAACAGGTACAGGGCACAGGGAGCCGTAGGGGCGGTCCGGCAGGCCGCCCCTACCAAGCCTGAGCCTGCGACCCACTCCCGACTGGCATCTGCCAGTCTCCCCCTCCGCAGGAGGGGAATAGCGGTGCGTTGCACCCAAAAAAGGGCTGTAGAGACGCGGTTAACCGCGTCTCTACGCAATACCCGACATGGTTTTTGCTGACGGGAGGCCCCGGATCACGCGCATACCTTGCTGTCCGGGGACCTGCTGCTACCCGGCGCAGCCCAATCCCAAAGAG
Source organism: Bacteroidia bacterium (assembly GCA_033762375.1). Classification (GTDB taxonomy): domain Bacteria; phylum Bacteroidota; class Bacteroidia; order J057; family J057; genus RDXT01. The sequence goes on along the minus strand of JANRLQ010000030.1, from coordinate 44,347 downwards.
GTGACAAGATGATAGCCCCAAGTCAACCCCAACTGCTGGCATACCCCCGGTCATAACAGGTACAGGGCACAGGGATCCGTAGGGGCGGTCCGGCAGGCCGCCCCTACCAAGCCTGAGCCTGCGACCCACCCCCGACTGGCATCTGCCAGTCTCCCCTCCGCAGGAAGGGAATAGCGGTGCGTTGCACCCAAGAAAGGCTGTAGAGACGCGGTTAACCGCGTCTCTACGCAATACCCGACATGGTTTTTGCTGGCTGGAGGCCCCGGACCGCGCTCGTCCCTCGCCGTCCGGGGACCTGACATCGGGTGGCGCAGCCGCCAAGTGCCGCAGGCATGACCGACTCCTGGAGATTCATCCCCATGCGATTGGGTAGCCAGGAATTTATCCCTAGGTATTTAGCTTTTACTCAATTTTCCGTATATTGAGACATGATTCAGGATATTCTCAAACCGATACTGGCGTCACCTGAGCTACCGCAACTCCTGGCAACCCTCCAGGCTGAGTGGGAAATTGAGCAGCAACATCGCCATTCATTTTGGGCTGAGGTGGACGAAAACCGAAAGGCAGAGTTTATCCTCGGGGAAATCGTCTATCATTCTCCGGTATATGGGCGGCACTGGATGGTTTCTACCCGCCTGATCCGCTACCTGATCCCGTATGTATATGACCATCAGTTGGGCAAGGTGGCTGTCGAAAAAGCCATGATCCGGCTCACCCGCAATGACTACGAGCCAGACGTTTGCTTTTGGCGGACTGCCAACGCGCAACATTTTGAAGCCCGGCAATCTGCCTTTCCTGCGCCCGATTTTGTCGTTGAAATCTTATCTGACACGACCCGGGAGCGGGACCGGGGGATTAAGTTGCAGGACTATGCCCTGCATGGGATAGAAGAATACTGGATCATAGACCCTGAAGCAGCCACTGTCGAGCAGTACTTGCTCGCTGGAAATACCTATTACCTGGCCCAAAAACTCGCTACTGGCACCCTACATGCCGCCGTCATCACCGGGTTTAGGATTGCACTTGAAGACCTTTTTAAGGAAGATACCAGCGGATAGGCATACCCCTGCGCCGAAGCCCGCCCCTGCGGGAGGTCCCGGATCAGGCTCGTGACGAGCGGTCCGGGGATGTGGGTACCAGGCACCGCCCAATCCCGAAGGGATGACAAGATTGTAGCCAACAATCAACCCCAGTCGCTGGCATACCCCCGAAGGGGTGGTATAGGACGGGGCATAACCCCGGTCATAACAGGCACAGGGCACAACCCTACGCCAGCGGGGGAGCCGTAGGGGCGGTCCGGCAGGCCGCCCCTACCAAGCCTGAGCCTGCGACCCACCCCCGACTGGCATCTGCCAGTCTCCCCCTCCGCAGGAGGGGAATAGCGGTGCCCAGCACCCAAGAAAGGCTGTAGAGACGCGGTTAACCGCGTCTCTACGCAATACCCGACATGGTTTTTGCTGACGGGAGGCCCCGGATCACGCGCGTGACGAGCCGTCCGGGGACTTCTAACCCCCCTATTGTCCTATCACCAGATTTCCGTACTTTCACCTCCTGAATTACCCCCGAGACGTTTATAAGCATATTACCTGATGCGTACAGACTTGTATCAATCCTATGAGCCGGTGATCCGGCAGGCGACTGAGGCGGTTCACAGCCGCGTGTTTTTTGCCCATTTCCCGGAGCCGCCTTCAGGCAAAATTTATGGCGAAACGGCCAATGAAGAAGGCCTTGCGGCGTTTCAGGCGCAGTGCGGGCAGCGGTTTGAGCTGCTGCAGCACCACGACGGATACGAAATGCGGGAAGAGGTATCACCTTATACCCGTGAGCGCCTGAGGATCAGTTATCCGGCGATGGAAGAACCCATGGGATATGTCTCCCTGGCGGAGGTGGCGTTTGACAGTTGGCGGGAGACGGATCCGGGTCTCCGGGCAGCGATCCTGATGGAATCACTGGACCGCATCCGCAGCCGTTTTTTTGAGATGGCGTATGCCACCATGCACACGACGGGGCAGACGTTTATGATGAGTTTTCAGGCATCCGGGCCCCATGCGGCAGACCGGGCCCTGGAGGCAATCTCCCTGGGCCTCCACGAACTGAGCCGGTTCCCGCAGGAGACCATCGAGTGGGTCAAGCCTATGGGCAAAACGGAGGTGCGGATGGAAAAACGCTTTCACAATGTCCCCCTCGGCATCGGCCTCTGTATCGGGGTGTCCACCTTCCCGGTCTGGAACAGCATCTCAGGCCTGTACGCCAACCTGATCACCGGCAATGTCTCCATTGTCAAACCTCACCCCGGCGCGATCTACCCGATGGCGATCGTCGTGCAGGAACTCCAGCGCACGCTCCAGGCACATGGCCAAAACGTACATGTGGTCCAGCTTGCCACGGATACACCCGCAGCTCCGATCACGACCATCCTGGCCGAAGCGTACGGTGTCAAGCTGATTGACTTTACCGGCGGCAATGCGTACGGTGATGTTGTGGAATCCATGCAGGGCCGGGTTACCTTTACGGAAAAAGCAGGGGTCAACTCTGTCATCCTCGACAGTGCGGATGACCTTGATGCCGTCCTCAACAACCTGGCTTTTTCGCTCTGTATGTACAGCGGCCAGATGTGTACCTGCCCACAAAACATTTTTATCCCCCGCGACGGGGTGCGGGTCGGCGACCAGGTCGTACCGTATCAGGAGGTAGCCACCCGGCTCGCCGAGACCGTCCGCCAATTGGTCACAAATCCTAAAATGGGCGCCGGACTCCTGGGGGCTATCCAGCAGGAGGCGACCCTGACCCGTGCCCAGCAGGCCCGTGAACTGGGCGCCAAGGTGCTGCTTGACCTCCAGGAGGTGAGCAATCCTGAGTTCCCGCAGGCACGTATGGCCTCCCCTGTGATCCTGGAGGTGCCGGCAGACCGGGGAGATCTCTACAGCAAAGAGATGTTTGGGCCGGTGGTGGTGGTGGTGCCCACCGCTGATACCGCTGCCAGCCTCCGGGCAGCCAGTGGACTGGCGGCAAGCCACGGCGCGATCTCCTGTGCGGCGTACACGACGGATCCGGAAGTCATGGCTACCATTGAGGCTGAAATGACGCGGGTATTCACCCCGGTTTCATTCAACTTTACCGGAAACTTCTGGGTAAACCAAAACGCGGGATTCAGCGACTTTCACGTCACAGGCGGTAACCCCGCCGGCAATGCGTCCATCGCCGATCCGCTCTTCATCCGCAAGCGGTTTGTCGTCGTAGGAACCCGGACGTTTAAACCCTGACTCTGTTGTTAAACATCCGGGCGGAGCTGCTGAGATGGTGGCTCCGCCCGGTTTATTTCCCAAACCGCTCCCAGGCTGCCTGCTCCAGATGCTCCCGGTGATCGGGGTGTGCGATGGAGATCAGGGCTTTGGCACGCTCGCGGAGGTTGCGGCCATACAGATCAGCGACCCCGTACTCCGTCACGACGTGGTGGACATGGGCGCGGGTGGTGGTGACGCCGGCACCGGGTTTCAGCACAGGTACAATCTTGGACAGGCCCCGGCTGGTGACGGACGACAAGGCAATGATTGGCTTGCCCCCTTCTGACAAAGAAGCCCCCCGGATAAAATCCATTTGCCCCCCTACCCCGGAGTACTGGGACATCCCGATGGTATCAGCACATATCTGTCCGGTGAGGTCAATCTCGATGGCACTGTTGATGGCCGTCACACGGGGATTTTTGCGGATCAGGCTGGTGTCATTCGTGAGGCTGCAATCTTTGAGCAATACAATAGGATTGTCATCCAGAAAATCATACACAGCCTGGGTACCCATCACAAAACTGGAGACAATTTTACCCGGATAGACTTTTTTACGGGCATTGGTCACGGCCCCGGCCTTCATCAACCCGATAATCCCATCCGAAAACATCTCCGTATGGATCCCGAGGTTGCGGTGGCCGGTCAGCTCGGCCAGGACCGCATCTGGTACGCCCCCGATCCCCATCTGGAGGGTGGCCCCATCCTCCACCAGGCCCGCTACCTGCCGCCCGATCTGGCGCTCAGCCTCCGTCAGGGTGGCCGCCGGGAAGGCATAAATCGGCTCATCAGTCCACACAGCAGCGTGAATATCAGACAGATGGATAAATCCATCACCGTGGGCACGGGGTACCTGCGGGTTGACGAGGGCCACCACCCGCCGGGCGGTCTGAACGGCCGCCAGGGCTACATCCACCGAGGCACCGAGGGAACAATACCCATGTTTGTCGGGCGGTGATACCTGGATCAGGGCCACGTCGGGGGTGAGCAGATGCCGGCGGAAAAGCTGCGGTATTTCACTGAGGAATACCGGGATATAGTCAGCCCGGCCTTCCTGGACAGCCTGCCGGAGATTACCCCCGACAAAACAGGCATTGGCATGAAACCGCGAAGCGTAGGGAGCCTCTGCATATCGGGTGCGGCCCTCCGTATGGATATGCACCAGTTCTACCTCCCGGAGGTCGTCCCGGTCCGTCAGGGCCTCCACCAGGAGGCGGGGAGTCATGGCTGCCCCGTGTACAAATACCCGGTCACCGGAGCGCACGCAGGCGACTGCCTCAGCAGGAGAGACAAAAGAAAGATCAGCAGATACCAGATTCATAGCAGAAAAATCTGCCTGCAAGAGCGCGTTTTTCCTGCCACCTGCCCATGTATAAAAGCAGTCCGCAGGGTGCTTTTTATCTTACCCGGATACCCGCCTGCGCGGCATAACACTCGTTGCAGTACTGCTGTCCGTCACACCCCTTGACACCCGGACAGTTTGCCAAACATCCCCAGGTCTGCGCTTCCCGTGCCAGCTCCGGGTCATAACAACTGATGGCCTCTTCTCTGAAACAAGAAAGGTTGGTGGTAAGCAATATCACCCAGCAAATCAAGGCAAATGCCTGACGGAAAAGGAGGATTGTACGCATATAACGGCTCTATGAAAGTGAGATTAATCTTCGGTTTAATATATGTTTCCCTAAGCTATAGGCCCAAAATAGTTTCATCTCTCCCACATCGCCTACCAGGTACCCGCAGCATCCGGGGTATCAAATTTGTGGCCGCGTATTAAGTTGCGAACCTGGCCCTCGCAGGCGCGGGTGTATTCATACATAGCGATAGAGGCCGCTACGGCGACATTGAGGCAGGCGGCAGGTCCAAACTGGGGGATGGTCACGATGCCGTGACAGGCGGCGAGGAGGTCTTCGCTTATCCCGTTTTTTTCGCTCCCGACGATCAGGTTACAGGTCTCCGGAAACGGGTATCCGGGGAGATTAGCCGCTGTTTCGGTGATTTCGACGGCAATACAGGAAATACTTTCTGCCAGACTCCACGATAAAAAGGCTGCTACGGTCTCAAAATGAAGCACTTCGCAGGTAGCTTCCAACTTGCGGGAGAAACCCTGGGTTCCGCTCCGGTATTGCCACGGGCGGTCATACCCCACAAAGATCAGCTTCTGTCCCCCGAATGCAACGTGTGAACGGGTAATCATGCCCACATTTTGAGGACTGCTGACCAGGTGCAGGACCGTGTTAAAGGGCATGGCAAAAAAAGAAAATTCCCTGTCAGACACAGCTGCATCTGACAGGGCTTTTGTGCGGTTTATTTCACACGGGTAAATGTCATTACACCTTCTGGTCCGCCGCGGCTGGTGCATTCGTCGGTGACGCGGGTCATGGTGAGGGTTTCGCCCTCAACTTTGAAGGTATATACCCCCAGACCGGTGCAGTCTGTACCTGTTCCGTCCTGGATCATCATACGGTCACCTTCGACAGAATATTTGCCAGTGGTCTCAACGACGCCATCGTTTCCAAAGTCAAGAGCATAAGTGCCCTTGTCAGACATTGTGACCTGCATAGGGACCGGATTGCCATTTTGGTCAGGGAAGGAGGTTTGCCAGGTGCCGACAGGTGTGCCAGCCACGAGGCTCAGGGGCAAACAGGCGAGTACATACAGCAGGGTGCGGGTAAGGATCGTTGTCATACCAAAAATGAGTTGAGCGGTTTGAGTTATGGGTTATGAGTTTGTAGATATACTTTACCAAATTGCACATTAGGGGTGTATGATCCAACTATTACCCAAAATATCTCATCCCTGTGTCCGGATCAGGAGCCTGAGTTGATTGCCAATAAAAATATCCAAAAGCCAGTATTTTTTGCATACTTCTGATTATACTATCTGTCTTTTTCTGCTACCTTTGTAAGCGGATTTCAGGAAACTATGCTCAGACAGCTCTACCTACGCAACTACGCCCTGTTTAGCGAAACCCGTATCGAGTTTCGGGCAGGGCTGAATATCCTGACCGGAGAGACAGGTGCAGGTAAGTCCCTTCTTGTCGGGGCACTGGGCCTGATCCTGGGACGGCGGCTGGACAACTCCATGATTTTTGTCCGGGACGAAAAATGTATCATCGAGGCACATTTTGGAGGGCTGGCAGCCCCGATCCTGGCGCGGCTGCGGCAGATTGAGGACCTGGAGCTGGAAGACGATGAGCTGATCGTACGCCGGGAGGTGACGGCAGCAGGCAAGTCCCGCGCTTTTATTAATGACACCCCGGTCTCACTTCAGATCCTGCGGGAGGCCACCAGCCTGCTCATAGACATGCACGGACAACATGACAACATGGCCCTGCTGGAACCCCAGTACCAACTGGAACTCCTCGATGAGTTTGCGGATGCCCATGAGCTGCGGGCTGCGTTTGGCCAGCAACTCAAAGTCTGTGACCAGACCCTGCGCCAAATCCGCGACCTGGAGGTCCGTGAGGCTGATGCCAAGCGCCAGTTGGAGTATATCCGGTTTCAGGTGCAGGACCTCCAAAGTGCTGATCTTAAGGCCGACGAAGAAGAACAGCTGGAGCAGGAGCTCAACCTTCTCCAAAACTCCGAAGACGTGCGTGACGCCCTGGGCGGGGGCGTGGACCTGCTCTACCAGCAGGAAACGGCGCTGTACGCCCAGTTTAGCCAGTTGCTGGACTCTCTCAAAAAAATAGCAGACGTCAACCAGCAACTCCGCGAGGATGTCTCCCGGATCTATGATATGCGTGAGTCCTGCAAGGAAATCGCCTTCACCTTCCAGCGCCTGCTGGACACGGTGGAGTCTGATCCGGAGCGGCTGGCTTTTATAGAGGAGCGGCTGGCGATCTACCACAAGCTCAAACTAAAATACGGGGCCCGCACAGGTGCCGACCTGGTCGCCCTGCTGGCGCGGCTCCAGGGTGAGCTGGACAGCATTGGCTCGATTGAAGACACCATCCGCCAGCTTTATAAAACCTACCAGGCTCAGCAAAATACCCTCCGGGAGACCGGCCTCCAGCTTGATGCCGCCCGCAAAGCAGCCAAACCTCTTCTGGAAACCGGCATCAACCAGCTCCTGCAGCAGGTAGGCTTTCAAAAAGCTCGTTTTGAAGTAGCTATTGAGTGGACGGAGGACCCACAGGGCAGCCTGGACATCCCGGACTACCGGGTACGCCCCATGCCCAGCGGCCTCAACAAGGTGTATTTCCTCATCCAGACCAATCCCGGCATGCCCGGTGGTCCCCTCTCCCAGATTGCCTCCGGTGGTGAAATCTCCCGCGTGATGCTGGCGATCAAGGCCGTCCTGGCCGAAAAAGCAGCCTTCCCGGTGATGATTTTTGATGAAATTGATACCGGAATCAGCGGTGAAACCGCCAACAAGGTCGGCACAGTGATGCAGCAGCTCGCCCAGCGCTTCCAGCTCATCAGCATTACGCACCTGCCCCAGATTGCTGCCAAAGGTCACGAGCACTTCCGTATCTCCAAAAAAGTAATGGGAGACGCGACGGTCTCGTATGTAGCCCGGCTGGATCGGGATTCCCGCATACGTGCCCTTGCCGAGATGATCTCCGGGGATCAACCGACGGACTCTGCTCTCCGGAATGCCGAAGAATTGATGGCGGCGGGTTAATATAAATGGGTCGGCCGGTGATTATTTTTGGCTGTGCCCTTGCCTGATTGCGTTTATTCCTACATATTTGAGCCGATAATTTATCCCTCTCTGCCGTGCAGTATTGTGGTTATCCATACAACCTCTCATATGTCCCTGGTAATCAGGGTCATCTGCATGCATGGCATCATTCCTCATAAGAGGAATGTCAATACACATATCACCCCATTGGCTGGTCGCTGCGTTGCGACAGGTGCTGTCTGTAATCGTATTTCCCCCTCTTTTGATGTTGGTTAATTTTTTATCTGTCTTATCGTATGTCTGAATCCACCCTCCGGCTAGCCGTCCAGAAAGAAGGCCGCCTCAGCGATAAAAGCCTTGCGTTTGTAGAAGCCTGCGGCATCTCGTATTCCCGCAACAAAACCAAGCTCAAAAACCCGGCTTCTAATTTTCCCATTGAGATCCTGTACCTGCGGGATGATGACATTCCTACCTGTGTAGCCGATGGAGCAGCCGATATAGGCATCGTAGGGGAAAATGTTGTCATCGAAAAAAAACGGGAGGTCACGCTCGTAGAGCGGATGGGGTTTTCCAAATGCCGGCTTTCGCTGGCCATCCCCCAGCACATGGAGTGGAAAGGGCTGGAAAGCCTGCGGGACAAAAAAATTGCGACGTCCTACCCTAACCTGCTGCAAAGTTACCTGGATGAACAGGGCATCTATGCCGAAATTCACGAGATCAGTGGCTCTGTTGAGATCGCCCCGAGTATCGGGCTGGCAGACGGGATCTGCGATATCGTGAGTTCAGGGGCGACCCTCTTCAGCAACGGGCTGAAGGAAGTACAGCCGATTTTTTACTCCGAGGCTGTCATGATCGCCACCCCCGGCCTCTCTCCTGCCAAGCAGGCCATTCTCGACAAACTCCTGTTCCGCATACGGGCAGTCATCCGGGCCGAAAGTTATAAGTACATTCTGATGAACATCCCCAATGAGTCCATCAGCAAAGTCCAGGCCCTGATCCCCGGTATGAAAAGCCCTACGATCACCCCGCTGGCGCTGCCAGGCTGGAGCAGCCTGCACTCGGTCCTGAAGGAAGATACCTTCTGGGAGGTGATTGACACCCTGCAAGAAGCTGGTGCTCAGGGGATTTTGGTAATTCCGATTGAAAAAATGATCATGTAACCCCATGCAACTAGTATCATATCCACCACGGGAAACGTGGGAAAACCTGATCCGTCGCCCTGCCCTGGCGGCGGAGGTGCTGGCTGATCGGGTCCGCCCGATCCTGGAGGCTGTCCGGCAGGAAGGTGATGCGGCCCTGCGGAGGTTTACGGCGCAGTTTGACGGTGTGGTATCAGACACGCTGGAGGTCTCCGCCGAATCGCTGGCGGATGCCACCGTCAGCCCTGCGTTGTATGCGGCGATGGAGCGTGCTGCTGCCAATATCAGGACGTTTCACGCTGCACAGCGGGAAGCAGAGACGGTCGTGGAGACCATGCCCGGCGTCACCTGTTGGCGGAGAAGTCTGCCCATCGGACGGGTGGGGCTGTATATTCCGGGCGGATCGGCCCCCTTGCTTTCGACGGTGCTGATGCTGGCCATTCCGGCCCGGCTGGCGGGCTGTCAGGAAATCATCCTGTGTACGCCACCGGGGCCAGACGGGGAGGTTCCGGCCACAATCCGGGTAGCAGCCCGGATCGCCGGGGTGACGCGGGTGTTTCGGGTCGGTGGTGCCCAGGCCATCGCAGGCATGGCGTACGGTACGGCTTCCATCCCCAAAGTTGACAAAATATTTGGCCCTGGTAATCAATACGTTACAATCGCTAAACAACTGGTTTCGCAGGAAGGTGTTGCCATAGACATGCCCGCAGGCCCGTCTGAGGTGGCTGTGGTAGCGGATGCGACGGCACCACCGGCTTTTGTGGCGGCAGACTTGCTGGCCCAGGCAGAACACGGGCCAGACAGCCAGGTGCTCCTGCTGGCGCGGGACCCGGACTTGCTGGCTGTCATTGTAGCCGAAACCTACCGCCAGCTTGAAACCCTCCCACGGGCTGATATCGCCCGGCAAGCCCTCGCCAACAGCCGGGCCATCTGCTTTGACTCGAACGAGACACTCATGGACTTTTGTAATGCCTATGCTCCGGAACACCTGATCCTGGCCGTCAGCAACGACCTGGCGCTGGCAACGCAGGTCACGTGTGCCGGTTCGGTTTTTTTGGGCATATACAGCCCGGAAAGTGTCGGTGACTATGCCTCCGGTACCAACCATACCCTCCCCACCAACGGGTACGCACGAGCCTACAGCGGCGTGTCCCTGGATAGCTTTGTGAAAAAAGTCACCTACCAGCGCCTGACCGCCGAAGGCTTGCAAGCCCTGGGCCCCACAGTAGAAATCCTGGCTGACGCGGAGTCCCTGGAAGCTCACCGGCAGGCGGTACGTGTCCGGCTGGCGGCCCTGGCCGGCTCAGCTGACTAAGATGACCTGGTTTGGTTCACTATTTATGACACAAGTTTATGTTTGACCTCTCAAGCCTCGTAAGGCCTCATATATTACAGCTAAAACCGTATGCCTCCGCCCGGGACGAGTACACCGGACGGGAGGGGATTTTTCTCGATGCCAATGAGAACCCCTTCCAGTCAGTAGCCGGTGGGGCGTACAACCGGTATCCTGATCCGCTCCAGCGGACCCTCAAGGCCCGCATTGCCGCCCTCAAACAGGTCGCTGCGGAGCGGATATTTTTGGGCAATGGCAGCGATGAACCCATAGACCTGCTCATCCGGGCTTTTTGTGAGCCGGGACGCGACCATATCATGCTGCTGCCACCCACCTACGGGATGTATCAGGTCAGCGCTGACATTAACCGGGTCGAGACGGTGCCGATTCCGCTCACTCGTGACTTTCAGCTTGATACAGAGGAGATTATTGCATCGTCTCGCCCAGCCACCAAGCTGATTTTTATTTGTTCTCCCAATAATCCTACCGCCAACTGCATGCGCCAGTCAGATATCAGCCTGATCCTGCGGCACGCACCGGGGCTGGTGGTGGTGGATGAGGCGTACATTGATTTTGCCCCCGACCAAACCCTGACCCACTGGCTGGAAACCCACCCTAATCTGGTGATCCTTCAGACCTTCTCCAAAGCCTGGGGCATGGCTGCGCTGCGGCTGGGGATGGGATTTGCCCACCCGGAGGTGATCGCGGTGCTCAACAAAATCAAACCACCCTATAACCTCAGCGGCCTCACCCAGGAAGTCGCCCTGGAGGCCCTGGATCATGCGGATACTAAGGACTTGCTGGTGCACAATATCCTGGAAGGCCGGGCATGGCTCACCCAGCAACTGGAGACCCTACCCGCCGTGCAACAGGTATTTCCCTCGGATGCTAACTTTATCCTGGCCCGGATCACGGATGCTGACACAGTCTATCACCGGCTGACGGATCGGCAGATTATCGTCCGCAACCGCTCACGGGTGATCCTCTGTGAGGACTGCCTGCGCATCACGGTAGGTACCCCGCTGGAAAACGAGGCCCTCATTCAGGCGCTGCGAGCAGTAACGCAGCCATAAGCTTGCCCCAATAGCCACTTGTATGAAACAACCCGTATTGTTTATTGACCGGGACGGCACCCTGATCGCGGAGCCACCCGATACCTATCAGGTTGACAGCCTGGAAAAACTCTCTTTCCTTCCGGGTGTCATCTCTGCCCTGAAGCAGATCACCCAACTGGCTCCCTACCGGCTTGTCATCGTCACCAACCAGGACGGGCTGGGGACCTCATCCTTTCCGGAGGAGACCTTCTGGCCGGCACATGAAAAAATGCTGGAGATATTCCGGGGTGAAGGAATTGTTTTTGACGAGGTAATTATTGACCGTACGTTCAAACACGAACAAGCCCCCACCCGAAAACCTGGTACAGGCCTCCTCACCCACTACCTGACGGGTGAATATGACCTGGCGGGGTCTTTTGTGATCGGGGACCGGCCCACAGACATCCAGTTGGCGCACAACCTGGGGGCACGCGGCATCCTGATAGGCCGCAGCGTGGATACTCAGGACAATGATGTGGACTGGACCCGCCTCCGGGATACGCTGGCCCTGGAGACACAGGACTGGACCGAGATTGTAGCTTTTTTCGCCCGGCAACAAGGGCGTACGGCCCGGATTACCCGCGATACCCTGGAGACACAGGTGCGTGTCAGCCTGAATCTTGATGGCACGGGCATCACCCGGCACGAGACCGGGATTGGATTTCTGGATCATATGCTGGACCAGCTCGGCAAACACAGCCGGTGTGACATGGCCGTATCCGTGAAGGGGGACCTCCACATTGACGACCACCACACCATTGAGGACACAGCCATTGCCCTGGGAGAAGCCTTCCGGCAGGCGCTGGGCGACAAACGCGGGATCGAACGGTATGGCTGTTTTACCCTCGTAATGGACGATGCCCTGGCTGAGGTAGCCATAGACTTCTCGGGCAGGCCCTGGCTGATCTGGGAGGTGGCGCCGATGCGGGAAACGGTCGGTGCGTTTTCGACTGAAATGCTGATGCATTTTTTTAAGTCCTTTTCAGATGCTGCCCGCTGCAACCTGCGCGTGCGCACGACAGGCCACAACACCCACCACCTGATTGAGGCAACCTTTAAAGGAGTGGCGCGTGCTATCCGCCTGGCTGTCAGCCGTATCCCGGGCGACCAGCAACTCCCGACCACCAAAGGACTGCTCTAACCACATGATCCCGGCGAAGGATACCCTCCGCCGGGATTTGCGTTTTGTACCGCTCAGGCCTCCAGCGTTTGTTTTTTTTGCCGGAGGGCCGTGATGAGTGCTTCGTAGCGGACATCTGATTTTTGCTGCATACGGGGTCCCAGCCAGGTCCACACAAAGAGGATCCAGCCAGCGGTGCTCCCGATGGCCACCAGGCGAAAGGTCCAGGAAGCGGGCACCAGGAGTTCTGTCATGTACATCGCCAGCCCCAGGCTCAGGAAGGTCATATAAATCCGCGAAAACCACTTCCGATGTTGCTGCATGCGGGTATGGTGTTGTTCCCAGGCTGACAGCAGATCAGCAGGCGGGAGATCAGCCGCAGCAGGCACTTGCCGGTACATCAGGACCATGTACAAACTGGCTCCGAGGATACAACACAAGATCAGGCTCATCCCGGCATAGGTCCAGACCGACTCAAACGGGATCCAGATCCAGATTGAGACGATCACGGGCACGACCAGCAGCAGTGAAACCAGCCCGATGATCCATTGTTGGCGCAGGGTTCTGCGTACCTGCCGGATAATCTTGTCGGCAGCATCTGGTGCAGGAGCAGGGGCGGATGCTGTACCCCAGACCTGCTGGAGGGTTTCAAAGTTTTTCATATTGGTTGAAAAAATCTGTGAGTTTTTGTTTGATGCGATGGATGCGGACCCGGAGGTTGTTTTCGGTCATCTGCCAGGCAGCTGCGATCTCCTCATAAGGTGTCTCTTCGAGCACCATTGAGATAATCAGCCGGTCTGTCTCCGGCAGGCGGGCGATACACTGGTACAGCATCGTGAGCTGCTCCTGGTGCTCCGGCGGCGGCTCCGGTATTTGTAGGGCGGTCTCACCGAGGCGCTGGACCGGGCGACGCTTCTGGGTGCGAATATGCGTCAGACAGGTATTAACTGCGATCCGGTAGATCCAGGTACCAGGCTGTGAGGCCCCCTTGAAGTGATCCAGGTGTTGCCAGACCTTCACAAAGGTCTCTTGTACCAGGTCCTGCGCCCCCAGTACATCACCACCGGTATATCCCATGCAGAGCCGGTAGATACGGGGCTGATACGTACGGTACCAGGCATGAAATCGGGTGGTTTTGTCAGCAGCAGGCATCTCAGATGAGGAGACAGACTCCGGTATCGAATCTGCAGAAAGGGATAAAGGTACCATATTTTGCCCAACATCAAGGGTTCAACCGCTCACGGACAAATCCCGTCACCTGTGCCATCCACCAGTCTGGCGCGTCATACATGATAAAATGGCGGGCTGTGGGATGCACCTCAATCTGTACTCCTTCAAGGGCCTGATACTGAAGGGCATAGGCCTGTGTCACGTATCCCGCCCCAAACGCTCCGGAACCCAGCACCCGCACCGGCACCTTAATCGCCGCAATACGGGCCCGAAGGTCTGTTTTGTAAAAATCCACAAACATCCGTCCCATCGTGACCCGGTCAGAAGCGAGGCTCCAGGCCAGGGCTTTTTCTACCTGGTCAGGGGCTGTGATCATGGTCTGGAGGGTTTGGCGCTGCTGCGCGGCAAAAGCATCTGTCCCCGTAGCCGCCATCTGGGCTCCCATCTGGACGCGGTCCATCGGGATCCGGTCGGGGGTAAGGGTCGGATCCTGTACCCCCGCCAAAAATGGCAAGGCATCCACCACCAGCACCCCCCGCACAGCCGCCGGTGCATCTGCAGCGAGCATAAGCACGAGTCCCCCGCCGAGGCTATGCCCGATGAGCAGGGGCCGGTCGAGCTGGCGTACATAGGCCCCCAGCGCAACCCGCACACTGTCCAGGGAGGGTTCGGGAGCAGGTTTCACGCCCCCAAAACCCGCCAGGGTCACGACATGACAGGTGTAGTTTGCCGCGAGTACCGCCACCGTTTCGTCCCAGACCGATCCCGCGCAGGCAAACCCCGGAATCAGCACCACAGGCTCACCCTGACCGACAACGGCCACCTGAAAATAAGGAAAAGTCTGAGCCTGAAGGCTCCAGGCCACCAGGAGCATCCCGGCAGCTACCGCAATTGTGCGCTTCATATACGAGGTATTAGGTTATTTTTCGGGAGTATGATGCCGGAGGGTGGGATTTGTTACAGAGAAAGGGAAAAAATTTCCTAATACAGGGTATCTCAAATCGAATGCTAGGTAGGTCTATAAAGAAAAACCCATCCACCTATGTGGATGGGTAATACCCAATACGCTCAAAACCTTGAGATTGGTTATTTTCTTAGAGCACAAGAAGCTGAGGCACGAACCGCAGAATACACAACAGGGTATCCACATCTTGCGCCTAGACAAACCAACGTTTCGGGGCCTAATGTCGTTAAACATGATCCAACATCCGACCATTCGCAGTTGCCCACCTGGCCTATTCTTTCCTTGTACTCCTGCTTGAAACAACTCCAATAGGTTATATCTGTTGGTTCACCATCAATGAAAAGTTGACCATTGATCATCTCCGCTTTTAGTATCGTAGGAGACACATATGCCCAAAGATTTTGGTCATCAGTTGAAGCAATGTACAAGGCAGATTTGTACTCGTATGACATGGCATAACCTTTAAAGTCTCCCAGGTTTATGCTTCCGCCATCACCTCTTGGGTCTTGTGCAATCATAACTTGGTTACACCGAGGGATACTTTTAAGTAGTGGTTTATAAAGATAGCCACTAAAAGAAGTTCCCCCTGCAACCTGAATCGTTGTAAAAACCCCTCTAGCCAATGGAGACTGATTACAGTCTTTAATACCTGTATTGCCCTG
This sequence comes from Bacteroidia bacterium, assembly GCA_033762375.1. Taxonomy (GTDB): domain Bacteria; phylum Bacteroidota; class Bacteroidia; order J057; family J057; genus RDXT01. The sequence goes on along the minus strand of JANRLQ010000030.1, from coordinate 28,958 downwards.
TCCCAAGAGTGATGCAGGCCCAATGAGTACTACGAAAAAAACAAAAATTAGCACTTTCATACTTGTAAAATTAAAGGGTTGTGAACGACTAGAAAAATTTACACCTAGCATTCAAAAATATTTACTGTAAGCGTAAGGCATCTATCCAATTTGTTTATAAATTTGATCTTTAACTATCTATATATGCCCTTGCAAGACAATTCAACAAATACAGACCTCTTACTCAAAACCGTAGGTGACAAAATCCGCTTTCTCCGTCAGTCACTTGAATTGACTCAAGAAAATGTTGCTGATGCACTTCAGATGAGTTCTGGGGGGTATGCTAAGATTGAGCGTGGTGAAACCGACCTCAGCCTGACCCGGCTTCATCAGATTGCAGACGTGCTGGGAGTCAAGGCGAGTGATATCCTGGGAGAAGGAAAATCCTTTGTAGTTAATGTAAATGACAACGGGAAAGTAGTCAGCGTAAACGCCAATGTTCAGATTAACCATGATACCTCATCCGATTTAAAAGACATGATCATCACGCTCATCCAGCAGATGAATACACTCAGCGTACGAATAGGCACCTTAGAGTCTGCTAAACAGCCATGAATCGTCCCCGCATATACCTCGACACGTCTGTGATTAATTTCATTTTCGCAGAAGATGCCCCAGAAAAGCAAGAGATCACCATTGACTTTTTTGAAAATTTTGTGAAAAAAAATATATATGAAACATTTGTTTCCGAGTTCGTAATTGACGAACTGGCCCAGACTCCCGACCCTTTCCAAAAAGCTTCATTACTTTCTATTCTGGAAACTTATCCGATAGAAATCCTGGAATTACCTCGCCTTGATGAGGTAGCATCTTTAGCACAAGCGTATATTGACAACGGAGTACTTCCTGGAAACAAATACTACGATGCCCTTCACATAGCATGCTGTGTCACTCAGAACATAGATTTTCTCACCAGTTGGAACTATAAACACCTAGCGAACGTAAACAGAGAGCGGCGTATTCAGTTACTGAATATACAACTTCGGTATAATACCCCCCTTCGGATTATTACCCCTACAGAACTCACCGGTTATGGAGCCTAAGATCTCAAAAGTCCAGGAAGAAGTATGGGCCTGGAAAGAAAAAGCCTGGCAGTCTGTCAGCCACCTGCCGATGTCAGCAGCCCTGCTCGTCATCCGAAGCCGGACGGCAGCCACTGTACAGCAACTCCGGCAGCGGCGCAAGGCCGAAAATCCATCTCTGGGCCAATAAATTTGCCTTTTTCCCAAAAACACAAAGCCCACCTGCTCGCGCAGATGGGCTGAAAAAACTTAGTGCCAACCAGCTGATCACATGATCATACCGGCAGCTACGGTTTCATTGGTGAACTCGTCTATCAGGATCACACTCCCTGTGTAGCGGTTGCGGACGTAGGGATCAAACATCAGCGGCACGGTGGTGCGGATCTGGATCCGGCCGATGTCATTCAGGCCGAGGCTTTTGTTTTCCTCCACGCGGTGCAGGGTGTTGATATCCACCTTGTAGCGGACCTCCTTCACGACACAGCGGGCGTCGCGGGTGGTGTGGCGGATACGGTACTTGCCACGCTCCTGCAGGGGTTTTTCGTTCATCCAGCAGACCATAATCTCCAGGTCCTGTCCCATTTTGGATTGATTGTCTGGCTTGACGATCATGTCGCCGCGGCTGATATCAATCTCATCCTCCAGGATGATGGTGCAGGACATCGGGGCAAACGCCTCGGGCACAGGCCCTTCGTAGGTATCAATCTGCTTGATCTTGGAGGTAAAACCAGAAGGCAGTACCATGATCTCATCACCGGGCTTAAATACCCCGCCTGCTACCCGACCTGCAAATCCACGGTAGTCGCGATAGGCCTCAGACTGCGGACGGATGACATACTGCACCGGGAAACGGCTGTCCACAAAATTGTAGTCATTGCCGACGTGTACCGTCTCCAGGGTGTACAACATGGTGGAACCTTCGTACCAGGGCATGTTTTCGGACTTGTCCACGACATTGTCCCCCCGGAGGGCACTCATCGGGATGTAGCGGATATCCGGTACATTCAGCTTGGAGGAGAATGCCTGATACTCATCCTTCACGCGGTTATACACTTCTTCGGAGTAATCCACGAGGTCCATCTTGTTGATGGCCACGATCAGGTGTTTGATCTGCAGCAGCGAAGCGATGAAGGAGTGACGGCGGGTCTGCTCCACCACGCCGTGGCGTGCATCAATCAGGATGATGGCGAGGTTGACCGTAGAAGCGCCGGTGACCATGTTGCGGGTATATTGAATATGCCCGGGGGTATCGGCGAGGATAAACTTACGGCGGGGCGTAGCGAAGTACCGGTAAGCGACGTCAATGGTGATACCCTGTTCCCGCTCAGCCTTGAGGCCGTCGGTGAGGAGTGCGAGGTCGAGGTAGTCGTCACCGCGCTCGCGGCTGGTACGCTCGATAGACTCGATCTGGTCCTCAAAGATAGACTTGGTATCATAGAGCAGGCGACCAATCAAGGTGCTTTTGCCGTCATCCACACTGCCGGCCGTAGAAAAACGCAGCAAATCCATGCTGTATATGTGTTAAATGTTGAATCGAATGGAGAATACCAATAAACTGCTCCTGCCCGGAGCTTCTGTTCCCATGCGGGACGTGTAGCCAGATAGATCAGAAATAACCAGCCTTTTTGCGTTCTTCCATCGCAGCCTCAGAGCGTTTGTCATCAGCCCGTCCGCCACGCTCGGTGACCCGGCTTGCAGAGATTTCTTCGATGACATCGTCCAGGGTAGCAGCCTCAGAGAGGACAGCACCGGTGCAGGTAGAGTCTCCGATGGTGCGGAAACGTACTGTCATTTCTTCATACGACTCACCGTTCATGAGGGTGATATGCGGGGTCTCAGCCAGCAGCACGCCATCGCGGTTGACCACCCGGCGGCGGTGAGAGAAGTACAGGCTCGGCAGGGGTATGTTTTCCTGCTTGATGTACATCCACACATCCAGCTCGGTCCAGTTGCTGATGGGGAATACCCGGAAGTTTTCGCCCCGGTGTTTATAGCCATTGTAGAGATCCCAGAGCTCAGGACGCTGGTTTTTGGGATCCCACTGCCCAAACTCATCCCGGTGGGAGAAAAACCGCTCCTTGGCACGGGCCTTCTCCTCATCACGGCGGGCCCCTCCGATACAGGCATCAAACTTATTTTCTTCAATAGCATCCAGCAGGGTTACGCTCTGGAGGCTGTTGCGGCTTTTGTTGGGGCCTTTTTCTTCAGCCACACGACCTTTATCAATAGAGTCCTGTACAGAAGCTACGATAAGGCGGGCACCGATCTCAGACAGGAACCAGTCGCGGTATTCGATCGTCTCGTCAAAATTATGACCCGTATCTACGTGCATCATCGAGAAGGGCAGCTTGCCGGGCCAGAAGGCCTTACGGGCCAGCCAGGCCACACAGATAGAATCTTTGCCCCCGGAAAAGAGCAGTACCGGGCGCTCAAACTGTGCAGCAGTTTCACGGATTACGTAAATAGCTTCGGATTCAAGTTGCTGAAGGTGGCTCAGTCTGTAATCCATTCTCTTGAAATGTTTGTAAGTGAAATATCGGAAATAGTGACTCGGAGATTGGGGCAAAGATCGTATGATCAGGCCTGGATACGGGGCAGGATGGCTTCGATCAGCTCATCACGGCAGGCATCCAGGGTATGAAGATCGGTTCGTAGCTCAAGGAAGGGGGATTCAGGTGCTTCAAACGGAGCGTCAATCCCCGTAAAGTCCTTGATCAGGCCGGCACGGGCTTTTTTGTAGAGACCTTTTACATCACGGGCCTCACAGACCTCAATGGGAGCATTTACATATACCTCCAGAAAGTCTTCAGCCCCGATAATCTCCTTCGCCAGGTCCCGGATTTCGCGGGTAGGGCTCACAAAAGAGCAAACACAGATGACACCTCCCTCAGCAAATAGCTTGGCGACCTCCGCGACCCTCCGGATGTTTTCCGTGCGGTCTTCGGCTGAGAAGCTGAGATTATTGCACAAGCCGGTGCGGGTGTTGTCGCCGTCGAGGAGCTTGGTAAAGTACCCCTCCGCATGCAGGTAACGCTCCAGCGCTGCCGCGAGCGTACTTTTGCCGGAGCCTGAGAGGCCGGTCATCCAGATGACAGCGGCACGTTGATCGAGCAGGGTCTCCTTGTCTTGTCGGGAAAGGATTTTGTCGAAAATCGGGTGAATGTTTTCAGCCATGCGGCGAATAAATCGGGTTAACATACCATACAACCGGACGGAAGCCTAACGTTTCCGACTGACCGGCTGCGAAAATAATTCAGGTCTGAAAAGGAAAAAATCCGGAAATATACCAATCGCAAAGAACACCATTTCAGGCAAAAGGCGGCCTTTTCTGGTCAGAGATACCTTGCAAATACCATGACAATTTACCGCCTGCCACCTGATTTGTGCATGCAAAGTAGATAAAAAACTAACAGTTGAATCTCAGGGCCTACGAACGGGCAAAATCCTATGATGAACCGCAGCATTTGCCGGGTTCAAACAACCAGCGGGCAGTTCAGTCTGTCAGGTCCACGATGGTCCAGCCAGCTCCCCCGTCGTCCACGTGTGCGTCACGCGCCTCCTGCACAAAGGGCAACTTGGAGATATATCCCCTGATGGACTCACGCAGGGCACCGGTCCCTTTGCCGTGCAGGATACGCACCTGGTTGAGGCCGGCCAGCCGGGCCTGGTCGAGTAGTTTGTCCACCTCCACCAGGGCATTTTCTACCCGCATACCTTTGACATCCAGTTCATAACGGGCGGTACTGGCAGGCATCTCCCCCCGGAGTGCCACCGAGATCGTAGACTTGCGCCGGGCAGGGGGGCGTATTTTTTCGAGCTGGGAGAGCTTGACGGCCAGGCGTATCTCGCCAGACTCCAAAATGACCCTTTTGCCCTGAATCTCGATGATCTGACCGGAGCTCTCACTGTTTTTGAGGCGGGCCCAGTCACCAGCAACCAATGGCTCTGCCAGGACCTCGACCTGCTCCTCGGCAGGCATGTCTTCTTCTTCTGGCGTCACCTCCGGAATAGCTGCCGCCAGCTCACGGCGGAGTTGTATGGTCCGGGTCTGCTCAGCCTGAGCCGCCCGTATCTCCCGGATCGTAGATTCGATTTGCTGATTGGCCTGGCGCAGGAGCTCCCGCGCCTGGAGTTTAGCCTCCCGCATCAGGTCCTTGCGGTTTTTGTCGAGGGCCTTCTGCTGGGTTTCATATTGTTGTATGAGCTGTTGCAGCCGGGCTTCTTCCCGCTTGTTGTCCAGGACCAGCCGGGACAGCTCTACATTTTTGCGCTCCAGCTCCTGGAGGAGGTTTTCTGTCTCGATTTCGTCTACCCCGACTTTTTTCCGGGCTTTTTTCAGGATCGTGGGGTGTACCCCTACCCGACGGGCCATCTCAAAGGCATAACTCCGCCCTGGCATCCCCTCGATCAGGCGATACGTGGGGCGCAATCCCTGGGTATCAAACTGCATGGCAGCATTCATCGCGCCGGGGGTAATCTCGGCATAGTCCTTCAGGTTGCCATAGTGGGTGGTGATCACCCCGTAGGCCCGCTGGTTGACAAACCGCTCCAAAAATGCCTCCGCAATGGCTCCCCCTTGCTTGGGATCAGTACCTGACCCAAACTCATCTATCAGAAACAGGGAGCGCCCATCCATATGGTCCCCCATCTGCCGCCACAAAAACAGCCGCGACGTATAGGTACTGAGATCACTCTCCACCGACTGCTCATCGCCGATGTCCATAAACAACGACTCAAAGAGGGGAAACACAGAACCTTCATTCACCGGGAGCAAAAATCCACACTGGAGCATGAGCTGAAGCAGCCCGATAGTCTTGAGTGACACGGACTTACCCCCGGCATTGGGGCCGGAGATCACCATGACCCGGTGATTGGGGGCCAGCTCCACGGCCAGCGGGATCACCTGCAAGCCCTCTGCCTGCCGGAATACCAGCAGGGGATACCTGGCATCTATCAGCCGCAGCACCTGCCCTTCAGGCGTAATCACCGGTAATACTGCCTCCAGGTCCAGGGCCAGCCGGGCTTTGGCCTGGACCAGCTCCAGGTGCTGCATCATCTCCCGGAGGTGAAGCAGGGTCTCTACCTCTGCAAAAACACGGGCTGTGACCTCTGTGAGGATACGCACCATCTCATTGTGCTCGCGGATCTGGAGCTCGCGGAGTTCATTGTTGAGGGGCAGGGCCTCGGCAGGCTCTACATATACGGTATTGCCAGACTGAGATACGTCCTGGATAAATCCCGGTACGCGGCCCTTGGCGTCAGCCTTGACGGGGATGACAAGCCTGTCATTCCGGATCGTGATTTCTTTGTCGAGGCTCCAGTTGTTTTCGTTGGCGCGGCGCAGGACCCGGTAGAGGGTATTCCGGAGCTCAGCCGCCGTGGTGGTGAGGCTCCGCCGGATCCGGTTGAGTTCTGGAGATGCATTGTCCCGCATGTTGCCGGCATCGTCCAGGATTTTATCGATCTCACCGATCAGGCCCGGCTGGAAAGTGCCTGCATTCACCCACGCATCCAGATGCGGATATACCTCCCGGCGCTGGTGCATATACCGCCGGATGTCCCGGATGCTCCGGAGCCAGTTGACCAGCTGAAACAGCTCCTGTGTCGTGAGCCAGTTTCCCTGCACAGCTGCCTTACGCAGGATACGGGTGACCGATACAAAGGTGGCCCCCGGCATCGCCTCGTCAAAGGAGAGCATATTGCGGTACTCCTCTGTGCGCTTCAGTTCGGGCACAAGTACAGACGGGTCACTCACCGGAACGATTGACATGACGGCCTCGCGCGCCTCCTCACTGGCCAGATAGTCCTGCACACGTCGCAGGACTACATCAAAGCCGAGTTTTTCGTAGGTATGGGGGTTGTATAATTTCATGGTAAGGCATTCCGGGCGCGGAGGCTGTCAGCTTTGGCTCTGTCAGCCCGGTCTTTAAGAAAATTGGCCAGTTGTGTTTCCCGTTTCTGCCAGATTTCCAGGGTATCCATGACGGCCTTATAAATGGTATCCAGCAAAGCCGGGTGATCCAGGTAATATCCGTAGCTCTGGTAAAAATGTTCGCGGGAGAGGTTGTTTTTTTCCAGGATTTCATCATAAAGTTCTTCCCGGAGGTTGATCCGGTCCTGGAGTTCGCCTCCGGCTTTTTCGGAGAGTGCATCTACAAAATGCATATCAGCCAGTACCGTCTGCATCTGCGCAGGCGGCAACAGGTTTTCAGGCGGCTGGGAGGCTGTGGCACAGCCTGTCCAGACCCATATGCTACCATATATGGCAGCGATCAGACACCTGCTGAGGCCATATCGGGTGAAAAGTGTGTATGTTGCCTGTAATACTCCCATGCGGGCGGTGGTCGGTGGTTTTTTGTGCGAATATACAGAAAGGCAAGTGCTGAAAGCCCAGCGGTTTTTATAATTTTGTCGGGTAATTCCTGCCACCATGCCTGGTCCTGAAATTTTAGCCATATACGCAGTTTCTGAAAACGGGGTTATCGGCCTCCACAATGACCTGCCCTGGCGGCAAGCAGATGACCTGCGCCGGTTCAAGACCCTTACGTCCGGCAGCCCCGTGATCATGGGCCGCAAGTCTTTTGAGGCACTGGGCAGCAAACCCCTGCCCAAACGCCGCAATATCATCATCTCCCGCAATCCCGACTACCAACCGGCCGGTGCCGAGGCAGCAGGCTCCATTGAGGAGGCCCTGGCCCGCTGCGCAGATGAGGCCCGGGTCTGGATCACCGGCGGGGCTTCCATCTATGAAGACACGATCCGGAGCGGGCTGGTAACCAAAATTTATGAAACCCTGATCCATGCCGAGGTGGACGGGGATACTTTTTTCCGGCTGCCAGATCCGGATGCATGGGAGATCACAGCCGCAGAGAGCCACCAGGCCGATGCCCGCAATGAATACGCCTATACCTACCGCACCCTGGTCCGCAAAACACCTGCAGTCGGTATATAGTGCTGCCTGACGGGATCTGCGTTGGTTGGCAAGTACTTTTGACCGGTTTAATTGCCTGTTTTTCATCTTTTTTCCCGGATAATGTCTACCTTAGAGGCTGATACCGTATCCGAATCCGTGACTTGTACCTTATCTGTTATCCATGCTTACGCAACCGCTCTCGCACATCTCCGGCCAACTGATGGAGCTGGAGGACCGCCACGGCGCTCACAACTATCACCCGATCCCGGTCGTGCTGAGCCGGGGTGAAGGGGTGCATGTATGGAGCCCTGAAGGCAAACATTATTTTGATTTTCTCTCGGCCTACAGCGCCGTCAACCAGGGTCATTGCCATCCCCGGATTATTGCCGCGCTTGCGGCCCAGGCGCAGACCCTGACCCTGACCTCCCGGGCTTTCTACAACGACCAGTTGGGACCTTATGAGGCATATATCACCTCGCTGTTTGGGTACGACAAAGTCCTGCCCATGAATACCGGGGTCGAAGGGGGTGAAACTGCCATCAAACTCTGCCGCAAGTGGGGATATCAGGTAAAGGGGATCCCGGAAAACCAGGCTAAGATTATTTTTGCCGGAGGCAATTTCTGGGGCCGCACCCTGGCTGCCATTTCTTCCTCTACAGACCCTTCCAGTTATGCAGGATTTGGGCCCTATATGCCTGGTTTTCACATCATTCCATACAATGACCTGGCAGCTCTGGAGGCAGCCTGTGCAGACCCGGACGTAGCGGGTTTTATGCTGGAGCCGATCCAGGGAGAGGCCGGTGTAGTCATCCCGGATGAAGGTTATCTGACCGGCGTGCGTGAAATCTGTACCCGTCACCGGGTCCTGATGATCGCCGATGAGGTACAGACAGGTCTCTGCCGCACAGGCCGTATGCTGGCCTGCGACCATGAGGCCGTACGGCCGGATATTCTGATCCTCGGCAAGGCCCTCTCAGGGGGGGTATTGCCTGTGTCAGCGGTCCTCTGCGACGATGAGATCATGCTTTGTATCAAACCCGGCGAACACGGATCCACCTATGGCGGCAATCCCCTGGCATGTGCGGTAGCACGGACTGCCCTGGAGGTCCTGATAGAGGAAGACCTGGCCGGTAATGCCGCCCGTATGGGTGAGCTGCTGCGGCAGCACTTGCAGCACATCGCCGTCCAGCGGCCCGAGCTGGTACAGACGGTGCGGGGCAAGGGCCTCCTCAATGCCATTGTTATTGCCGCTGACGAAAACCAGCACACGGCCTGGGATATCTGTGTGCGCCTGGCTGATGCGGGCCTGCTCGCCAAGCCTACCCACGGCCATATCATCCGACTGGCTCCGCCCCTTGTCATCACAGAGGATGAGATGCTTACCTGCTGTGAGATTATCTCCAAAACCCTCTTGGAATTTCCGGTTTAATATGTTTTTTTAGCATAAAATATCAGACTTGTAATTTCATTTTTCCTGTTGTGGCTCACGTATGATACAGCCTCTGTTTCGTTCCTTCCTTTGCTCATTTTTATTGTTGACCTTCAGTACGTTTCTTCTGCCGGTGGCTGCCCAGCCGGACAATCTGCAGATCGTGGATATGCATACAGGCGATATTCCTGTGTTGCCTGCCAATGCATTGCTCTGGGAAATCACAGGCCCTGATATACAAAAACCCTCGTATATATTTGGGACGCTGGGATTGGTTCCGTACAACTATTTTTTTCTGCCGGAAGGGCTCACCCCACTCTGGCAGGCCTGCGACAAGCTGGTCATGGAGGTCAACCCTGCTGATACCAAGCTGGATGTCCTCTATCGGGGGGCAGCTCCGCTGGACTCAACCCTGGATGTCCTCCTGCCCAAAAGGGAGTATGAAGCGGTGTACACCTTCATCCATGACAGCCTCTCCGCTGATGCCCGCTACAAAATGGAGCGCCGGTATCCACCGATGCTGCTGGCACGACAGGTGATCTGTGACTACTGTCTGGGGTACCAGGATGGCAAAGAGCCGATCTCATATGAGTATTACCTCTTTGAGACGATCCGCAAGCCGCTCAAGGTACTGACTACCGGCTGGACCCGTACCGCCTGGATGGATGATTACAGTGTCAAGGATCAAACACACTACCTGAAGGATGTGCTCCTGCGCAAGGACCTGCTCTGTGACAACTTCAGACGGATGTACATGGCCTACCGGGACGAAGACCTCGACCGGGTAAGCCTCCTGGCACGGGAGGCGCCGGATTTTGGAGATAATTTTAATCAGCTGATTGAACTGCGAAACCAGGAATGGATGAAATCCCTGACCTGGAACATGAAATACGAAAGCCTGTTTATTGCCGTTAATGCAGTACAACTCCCCGGTGAGTATGGCCTCCTGCACCAACTCCGAAAAGCAGGATTTACCGTCAAAGCCGTAGGAAGACCCTGAAACTCCCAGACCCTTCTGTATGAAATACCTTGCGCTGATCGTACTGTGTTGTATCGCCCTGACAGGAAGTGCCCAGACACCCACCGAAAACACCCTCCTCTGGGAAATCTCCGGGCCCGGCGTGCGAAAATCCTCCTTTCTTTTCGGCACGATACATGTCATGCCCCGTGACTCCTTTTATATCCCTGCCAGCCTGGAGCGTATCATCCCACAGACGGAGCAGCTCGTCCTGGAGATTCCTGTTGACCTGAAACCCGCCGACATGATGGCTGTCCTCTCAGGTATGATGATGCCCAAAGGCCAGGAGCTCCAGACCCTCATGCCAGACTCCAGTTACCGGGCTTTTGTGCAGTTTGTCACGGACAGCCTCGACCAACATATCAAAACCTACAGCCGGCTCAAGCCGATCTACAGCAGTCAGCAGATTTCGCTCAAGTACTGCATGGATGGTCAGACGGAGTCGTATGAAATGTACCTGAATAAACGGTACAAAAAAGACAAAAAAGAAGTCTCGGGGCTTGAAACGCTCCAGGAACAATTGCGTATGCTGGATGAGATACCTATGGAAGACCAGGTGGCAGGTCTTGCCGAGATAGCTTACGCCCCCCACGAGATGTGTGACCAGTTTGCGGAGTTGGTTTCTGCCTATCGCAACCAGGATCTCACACGACTGGCAACCCTGATGGAAGAAGAAGACGGCGAAAACTGGGAGCAGACCAAAACAACCCTCCTGGACGACCGGAATCAGAAATGGATCAGCCTTATCTCTGAACTGATACGTAAAAATACGGTATTGATTGCGGTAGGTGCGGGTCATCTGGGAGGAGAATACGGAGTCGTAAACCTCCTCCGGCAAGCAGGATATGAGGTAAAACCCGTATTTTAAACGGGTAATAATACCTGAAAACTTCGTATTGATTTTCTCGCTATATTTACCCGGTACTTATAATACACAGCAACTCGTAGCATAGTGGAAGTTGAATTGTTTGTCCGTGTGAAAAGTTGGACAAACAGATCTTGTTGTAACCGGGAATCTTGCCTTCATGAAAAGACAACAGCCCTCAATATTATCCTATTTTTTCTCCGTATTTCCGGCGGGTATATTAAAGGTATTGTTGATCATCGGCGGGATTTCGCTAGGGTTGACAGGATGGATCGTGGATATCCGTGAGAATATCCTGTTCTTCCCGCAATATATATGGGTGACTCTGGCCATTTTTGGAATCATCCTCGGCATATTGGGGTATATCGTCCCCCATATCAGCCGCCATATTTATGATTATACCTTTGTTTTCCTGATTTTACTCTATCTCTCGGCCATCTACCTGGCATATCTCAATAAGCTCCCCTCCATGTTTGTGCCTGTGCTGATCGCCTTGCAGATTTTGGTCGGGATCACCTTCAGAAGCACATGGGAGTACGTCATTTTTGCGGTAGCGAGTATATTTTTATTTTGTATCCCTATTTTTTCCATTGAACAGCCAGAGACACCGGTGATCCCGTTTGCGATCATCATGGGGTCTGTGACTGTGTTTACCGGGTTGTACATTCTGGTTCAGACCTCCTTTACGGACAGGATCAGAGGCAGCAGTCACATGTTGGAGCATATTTTGGACAATGCATTATTTGCTATTTTTTTGATTGATACCCGCACCGGAAGCCTGATATATCAAAACCGCATCGGGGCTCGTTTTCTGCAGGATTACCTCCCGCCAGAGATAGACAACCGGCTACAGTGGCAAGGCCTTACAGCCGCACTGGCCCTCCCTGCCGACCCTGCCCGGCTGATCCAGCAAGCCGGATCCCCCGCTGACAAACAACTCATCCGGCTGGTGGATCAGCATGGCCGCCTTAACGAAATCGAGCTCTACCTGAGCCAACCCGAGGGGTTGCGCAAGGACCTGATACTCATCAAAATACATGACGTCACCCTGGAGCGGGAGCAGGCCCGGAACCTCTCCCGGAGTATGAGTGTGACCCAGTCCCTTGTCAATGCCCTGCCGGACATCCTGCTGATCATACAGCCTGACCAGTCTGTACGGGTCATCCGGACTATACCGGAGATAGATGCGTATTTTTCGCTCAAAAAATTTGAGGGTCGCCCCTACCAGGAACTCACGCGGCAGGTCATGTCTGCCAGCAAACAAAAAGAACTCTCCGAGACCCTGGACCAGCTGCGCCAGTCGCACCAGCCCATGCAGATGGAGTTTATCACCCGCATGCGGGGAGAGTTGATGTACTTTGACCTGCGACTCCTCAATATGAGGACCTCCGGGGAGATCCTGGCTATTATCCGGGATATATCCCAGGCACGCACCACTGCCCTGGCCCTCAAAACCATCGAACAAAACTACCGGGAGATTTTTAACTCGGGGGCAGATGGCATCCTGATCCTGGAGCCAGACACCCTGCGCACGGTGGACGTGAGCCAGGTGGCTGCCGACATGCTTCAGGCGGGCAAGGATGATCTCCTCAGGGAGGGCCTGGCGGCGTTTTGCCCACCGGGTGAGCTGGCTGTACTTCAGACCCTCCTGCGGAGTGCCCTGGAGGGTCGTCCCATACGGCAGGAGTTTAATCTCATCATGACCTCCGGTGAGATGTTTCCGGCTGAGATCATTGCCAAACAAGCCATGCTCGGCGGCCAGATCAAGCTGATGGTCATCGTACGGGACATCCGAAACCGCAAGGCCGCAGAGTCCCGCATGCGCCTCTTCCGGGAACTCCTCAACCGCACCCGAGACGGGATTATGGTCCTGGATCCGGACTCCGGTCAGATCATTGACTGCAATGAGGCCGTAGCCGCCAGCCTCGGATACTCCCAGGAAGAAACCCTGCAACTCACGGTTTATGATATCAGCTATGACAGCGGGCAGGCGCAGCAACTGGACACCATCCTCAAAAATGTCAAACAATATGGTGCACAGACCTATCAGGGCAACCATCTCCACCGGGACGGACATATATTTCCGGTAGAGGTCAGCATGGGATATGCTACCCTGGAAGGCCGTCCCTATCTCATCGGGGTAGCCCGGGATATCTCCGAGCGACTGGAGCAGGAAAATGCCCTCCGGCAAAGTGAACTCCGCTACCGGACACTTGTAGAGCGCATGAACGAAGGCCTGATACTGACTGATAAAGAAGAACTGATACTTTTTGTGAATGACCGTGTATGCCAGATCATGGGACAACCACGGGAAAACCTGATGGGAAGGTACTCCTACGAGGCACTGCAGGGTGAAAAAGTCGAAGAAATCATCCGCGAAAAAACACAACTGCGCCTGGACGGTATCTCTGACCAGTATGAACTCAAACTTAACCATCCGCGAGGCAAACCGATCTATGTGCTGGTAGCCGGTGCACCCTATATTGACGCACTCGGCGATACCGTAGGAACCATTGCGATTATTACGGACATCACAGACCGGAAACTCACGGAAATAAAACTCCAGGAAAAAAATGACGAACTGGATGCGTTTGTCTACAAGGCATCACATGACCTCCGGGGCCCTCTCGCCTCTATCATCGGCCTCACCAATATCGTCCAGGATGAAGTTTCTGACCAGACAGCACTGCGGTATTTTTCGCTGATCGCGCGCAGCACCAAACGCCTTGATAATATCCTGTCCGAACTCCTGGACGTCACCCGCATCAACAAGGCCCCCCTGAAACTTGAATGGGTCAACCTCCAGGAACTGGTCGTAGATATATATGCCAGCCTCCAGCACCAGCAAGGCGGGACAGAAGTGGCCCGGCTCTATGATATCACCACCACCGACTGGGTATCTGACAAAAAACTCCTTACCTCTATCCTCCAAAACCTTATTGTCAACAGCGTCAATTATCACAATCCCCAGACACAGACCCCTTATGTCATCGTGAAGGTCCGAAAGGCCCAACAAGCTATCCAAATCGAGGTCAACGACAATGGAATGGGCATCCCGCCTAAAATGAAAAATAAAGTTTTTGAAATGTTCTTCAGAGGCAGCAATCAGTCTAAAGGTTCCGGATTAGGGTTGTATATTGTCAAAAATGCGGTCGAAAAACTTCAGGGCGCGATTACGGTCGAGTCTGAAGAACGAATCGGCTCTACCTTTACCATCACCCTTCCTGACTTATCTGACGAAATGCCCGCCGCATGAGCCAGTTACGAAAAAGCCTGACCTTCTCTGCCTCCCAGCGCAGAGGTGTTTTGTTGTTGTTTGTTATCATCGGACTCACTGCTGCCGGGGTATATCTCGTGCGAATGGACGAGGCCCGCGAACTGCCGCCTGCATTTCCGGCCCTGACAGACAGCATGTCCGGCAGCACTGGCCACAGCACGGCCTCCTTTCAGGAAAAAAATACCCCGCAGGCGCTCGACATCAACCAGGCGGACAGCGCCCGTTGGGAACAAATGCCCGGCATTGGCCCTGTACTCGCTGCCAGGATCGTCAAGTACCGGGACGCGATCGGAGGATTTGAGCAGGTCGCTGACCTCCAAAAAGTATATGGCCTCCCGGCTGAAACGTATGACAAACTCCTGCCTTATCTCCGCATCTCTCCCTATGCAGGTGTACAGGCGGCTGCTCCTGCGCCTGTGGCAGCCGCTCCGCTTGACCTGAATAAGGCCACTGCCGACGAACTGGCCAGCCTGCCGGGCATAGGTCCCGTACTCTCAGCCCGAATCGTCAAGTACCGGGATGCTATAGGGGGATTTACCTCCGTGGATCAGCTTCAGAAGGTCTATCAACTCAGTCCGGAGACCTACACCGCAGTATCGCCGATGGTATTTGTAGCAGCACCTCCCCCACCCGATCTGATCGCAGAGGCAGCCCCGGTTGCTTCTCCTGAGCAGCGCACCCGGTCCATCACGGCACCGGCAGCCGCAGGGCAGCGGGCCGATCTTAATGTGGCAGACTCTGCTGCCCTCACGGCGGTGCCAGGTATCGGTCCGGTCCTGGCTGCCCGGATTGTCAAGTACCGCAAGATCATTGGCGGCTTTGTCCACAAGGACCAGCTCCGGCAGGTGTACGGGATGTCAGCCGAAAACTACGACCGTATGGCGCCGTTTCTGGACATCAGTCCCACGACTATCCCCCGCAAGGACCTGAACCGTGTCTCCGAAAAAACCCTTGCCTACTATCTCAGTGCTGACGAAGCCAAAAACCTGATCGGCCAGCGGACCCGTCTCGGGAGGTTTGAGAGCTGGGAAGAAATACAAGAAGTTTCCGGCCTCCCGGCTGACCGGATCAATTTTATGAAGCAATATTTTACCCTGTGAGCGGGTGGTTAGCGGATTATTCGCCGGGATATACCAGCCCCCACGTTTGGCGTAGGGCATCCATCTGCTGATGCAGGGCCACACTTGCGGCTGGTGTCATCCAGGGTTCTTCCCGCTGCCCGGAGCGCAGTGCCTCCATCATGGCCGCGGCCTGGTACTGAAGGCCCGATGACACAAACGGAAAATCATGCTGCTCAGGCGCTTGTCCATTCAGCTCTACCACGGCTGACTGCCCCCGCCAAAACAGCGGGACCCGGATCAGGCCTTTGTCGCCACAGATCACCGCTTCTTTAGGCCCATTGGTCTGAAAACTGCTGCTCAGCATTGCCAGGGCTCCGTTTTTATATTGAAATACATATGCACTCTGCTCATCCACCCCTGTCTGACCCAGGGAAGCCGTACTCACGACAGCAACGGGGGCCTCTCCCATGACCATATCAGCCAGATACAAGGGATAAATCCCAATATCAAGCAGGGCCCCGCCTGCCAGCTCCGGGTTATACTTGCGGTCGAGGGGGTCGTATATCCCTCCGTGAAAACAAAAATCCGCCATCAGCATCCGCACCTGCCCGATCAGCCCTGAGGCGAGCCATTGGCGGACCTGTACCCATACCGGCAAATAACGGGTCCACATGGCCTCCATCAGCATAAGGCCCTTATCAGCGGCCATCGCAGCCATATCGGCCGCCTGCCGGGCATTCACGGCCAGCGGCTTCTCACACAAGACATGTTTCCCGTGTGAGAGTGCCAGCAGGGTATGCTCGTAGTGAAAGTTATGGGGGGTCGCGACATATATGATGTCCACCTCAGGGTCTGCGACCAATGCTTCATAACTGCCCCAGGCACGGCCTATGCCAAACTCATCTGCAAATGCCCGGGCCTTCTCCACCGAGCGGGCACCTACGGCTGTCATAGCGGCGTCTGGCAGGGTCTGCAAGCCTGCGGCAAACTTATGGGCAATCTTGCCGGTGGCGAGAATACCCCATCGAAACGTAACAACTGAATTCATGTCCCCAATATGGACATCCAAGCCGAAATTACCAACCGTTGCCGACCGAAAAAGGATCGGCAGCTGAGAGATCAGCGTCAGGGGTGATCCGGGTCACCATTTTGCTGAGTTGTTGAAACCAGGAGCCCTGTCCCCCTTTATCAGTGTGATAAGCCTCCGGGTAGAGGCGTTTCATGCGCTGGTCAATATCCGTCCGCGTGACCCGGCCATCCCGGTTTTCGTCCAGGCCGGCATTTTGGGTATAGGTCAGCGACGGGCGGGCATACATGACCGTATGGTCGCCGTACCGCATGGCACGTGGGTACAGGATGCCCAGGTACAAGTCTGTCAGCGTCTCAAACTCACCATGACGCTCGCGGACTGTCTGCAGGTAGGCGCGGACGAGTTCCATCTGGCGGTGAGCAGGCATCTGCTGGATGTCTTTCATGTAATAACGGGTGCCGAGTTTTACATTTAGCTCCCGCACCACAGGCACCATAAATTGGATGAGGCCCGTCGCGCCGCTGCCCTTAAAGTTGACAGCAGCCGGATTGAGGCGGGACTCGGAGTACATAACGGCCATCAGCCACTCCGGAGGGATGTCCAGGAAGGCTGCCGTCTCACGTACAGCTGTTTCAAATGACTCAGTGTCTTTGACATACTGGCTGGCTTTTTCCATCAGGTACAGGGATGCCGCCGGTTGTGCAGGTGCCGCATTCCACAGCGGAATCGAATCAGGAATCACACGCGAAAGCCCTACCAGGGCCAGCAGCATGGCCCACATGATGGGCCGGGTAGGAAAAAGCCGGTCCGGGCGCTGGCCCGTCGGAAGTCCGCTTGTATAGGCGGGGTACATAGATGCTCTGATATCCATCGGGAGATAGGGTAAAGGGTACAATGGCCTTTCAACCAATTTCATTAGCATAATTACCAATGAAGATGGAATATTCCAAGTCTTTACCCCGGCTTTGATCAATATTTTAGCAAATATTTTTAGCACACACTTATTATACCCCCAAATCTCGCTGAAAAGACGGATTTTTCCCAGCCGGGTTGGAGGCTTTTGCTAAAAATTTTTTCTCTCGCCGACAAAAACGTTTCTCTTTTTTCTCCTGCAAACGTTTGCTGTATCTCGTGGAATTTTTGTACCTTTAGCTGATTGATTACTGCTAATACCAACCTTATCTTCTGTACCATGCACCGATATTTCTACCGCATCCTGAGCGGCCTTCTGCTGGCAGGCCTGTGCTGGACTACCCCGCTGGTGGCCCAAACCCAAGTCAAAAAAGTCATTCTTCAGGGATTTTGGTGGGACTACTGGAACAGCAACTTCCCTAATCGCTGGGCAGACTACCTCACCGAGCTGACCCCCCGCCTCAAAGAAATAGGTATTGACGGGGTCTGGATACCACCTGCCTACAAAAACAACAGCCCTTCCTCCGTCGGATATGTACCTTTTGATTATTATGACCTCGGTGACAAGTACCAAAAAGGTGACCTGCGCACCCGGGTAGGGGACAAAGACGAGCTGCTCCGGCTTGTAGCCGTGATGCACGCCAATAACCTGGAGGTCATCCAGGACATGGTCCTCAATCATACCACCAACGCCGGCAGCACCACCGGAGCCGGGGGCCAGGACCTTTTTGCCCTCAGCAACTACAACGACGGCAGCACCCAAGGATATAAAAACTTCCGCTATGTCTCCTACGCCACCCCGGCCACGGATGAGTCTGCCAATGACTACCTCAACAGGTCCGGACGCTGGGCAAAAAACTGGCCCAATTTTTACCCCAACCAGTTTAATGCCTGCTGCAATAACGATATCAACAGCGTCTATTGGGGGCCGGACATCTCCTATGAGTCCAATGCCTATGGTCAAAGTTCCTGCATCGGATGTTACAATCCCCCGCAGACAACCAACTATATGCGGAACGAATCCCGGAACTGGATCATGTGGTACAAAAAACAAACCGGCGTAAATGGTTTCCGCTGGGATGCCGTCAAACACTTCCCCACCTACGTACAGCAAGACCTGTCCTTTAATGTCAAATATATTGTGCCAGCCTGGGCGCAGGGCGGAAACGCCATGTTTAATGTAGGTGAATACGTCGGCAATAAGTCTGAGCTCGACGCCTACGTCAACCATATCTACAACGCCAATGGCGGCAACGAAAAACTCATGGGCACCTTTGACTTCGGTCTCAGGGCGTATGATGCCAGCGGGGGCATCTACTCCATGGTGTACAGCCTCGGCGGTTATAACCTCGCCAATATCCCCGGCGCCCAGCAAAATGAGCGGTACGTGGACTACAACGGCGGCACCCTGCGGGTACACCGGACCGTACCCTTTGTCAACAACCACGATACCTACCGTCCCCAGCTCGACGCCAATGGCAATATTACCGGGTGGAATACAGGCTCCGAACTTTCGCCCCATATAGACCCCTCCGAGCCCCGGCTTTCTGCCGCATACGCCATCATCCTCACCGTGGACGGCAGCCCGCAGATATTTTTTGAAGACCTTTTTAATCTCAACCAGAGTAACCGATACACCCACCAGCCCACAGATCCTGCGACGCTGCCTGTACGGCCCGATATAGCCAACCTGATCTGGTGTCACCAAAATCTGGATTTTGATCAGGGCAATTATATTGTCCCGCATGCATCTGCTGACTACCTCATTCTCGGTCGCTCCGGACGGGCCCTTGTAGGTATCACGGACAACTATTCTACCTGGCAAAATCAATATGTCACCGGTACGGGATTTGCCCCCGGCACGGTCCTCAAAGACTACTCCGGCGCAAACGGAACGGCCACTGTCACCGTGGACGGCAACGGCGGGGTAAACATCAACACCCCACCGGTCAACCCGGCGCTGAATATCGCAGGCCGTCACGGGTACTCCGTCTGGGCTCCCGTAGGACAGGACGGCGATGTATATACAGGACCAGCCAGCACCCTTACCGTCCAGGAGTGGGAAATGGCTAATGACCTCGGGGACAGCCACTGCGAGTCCCTGGGACAAGGCGGTCGCACCCCCGACAACTCCTGCAACCGCCGCATTGCCGGTAATATCCAGGCTGCCGGCGGACAACTCATCACTACCTATCTCTACCCGGCTAACCCTGCCCTCAGCCTTACCCTCGAACTCTGGGACCTGGATGGGAATATGCTCCAGACCGTCTCTGGCACAGGCAACCTGACCCTGACCTATACCCCGGCTGCCACCGGCTGGTACACCCTCAAAGTCAGAAATACAGCCGCCAATACGGCCGGACAGGTCTGTTTTGTCCAGGCTCAATATACCGGACCGACCAGCATTGACACCGACCTTACCCCACCCGATCTCCGCACTGCCATCTGGACCGGAAACGGTGGTACCAGCACCTGGACAGACTGCCGCAACTGGGAGGAAGGCCTGATCCCCAATGCGACCACTGACGCCCTGATCCCGGCCTGCGCTTCACCCCAGCCTGTCATTGCGGGCAGTGCTGCCTGCCTGGACATCACGATTCAGGTCGGCGCCACCCTCACCCTCAGCAACGGTGCCACCCTCGCTGTACACGGAAACTGGAACAACCAGGGCAGCCTGGGGACGGGTTGTGGCCTCGTACAGTTTGTGGGTAGCGGCAATCAGCTGATCTATGGCAATACCGACTTTTGCCAGCTCGCGGTTGACAACATCGGCGGTGTCAGCCTGCTCGGCTCGCAGGTCGTGACACAGGCCCTGACCCTGACAGCGGGTACTGTGACACTCGGTGATTACGATCTTACCCTCACCGGTGAAGCCACCCTGACCGGTGGCAGCGCCGATGCCTATATCGAAACCCTCAATTTGCCTGCCGGCGGAGGTGATCTGATCCGGGTCGTAAACGCGACCCCCACCCGCTTCCCGATCGGCACGGCCGGTGTGTATACCCCCGTTACCCTTACCCAAACAGGAACTGCCACAGCCTTTCGTGCGCGGGTATTTGCCGGGGTATATGAGCAGGGCAATCAGGGCAATGCAGTAGCAGATCCGGGCTGTATCATCAACCGGACGTGGGACATAGCCCCCAGCGGTACCCCCGCAGGTGCCCTGAATGTCACCGCTGCTTTCCAGTGGGATGGTGCACAGGAGGGCGCCACTTTTGACCGGGCCCAGTCTTTTATTTCCAAAAACGCCGGAGGCCCCAGTGGCACCTGGTCTGCCCTGTCTCCGCCTCAGGCTGCCACCGGCACCGGGCCTTATGTCCAGACTGTCAGCGGGATTACATCCTTTTCGCTGTTTAAATGTATCTCCTGCACCGCCGAGACCTTCCCGGTCACCTGGCTCCAGGTATCAGGGTACAATGACAAAGGTATTGCCCGGCTCGAATGGCTTACCGGAACCGAGGTCCAGAATCAGGGATTTTTTGTCGAAAAAAGCCTCGACCGTGTCACGTTTGAAGACCTGGGATTTGTACCGGCGGCTGGTAACAGCAGCGAGCCGACTGCCTACCGGTTTGAGGATCATCAGCTGAATCAGACGAGTTATTATCGGCTGCGGCAGCGGGACTTCAGTGGTGCGGAGAGTTTGTCTGACGTGATTGAGATCCGGTATGACCCCGCATGGATTGGTATTCGCCTCACGCCCAACCCTGTGCGGGAGCAGATCACCCTGACGGTGTCTGGATATCAGCCTGATGAGCACCTGCGCATCCGGATCACAGACATGCTGGGCAAGACCGTTCTGGAAACCACGGGTACCCTTGGCAATGTACAATCAGCACTTTCCCGCTGGAATACACAAGCCACACCCGGGGTTTATACGGCCAGCATCCGATACCGGAGCCAGGTAGCAGCCATTAGCCTGCTCAAGGAGTAGTACGGCGTAACACCTGATCAACTGCCCGGAGGGCCGTCTCAATGGCACCATGTACGGTAGCCTGATGGCCCTCCGAGGTAGCTTCTCCTGCCCAGTACAAACGACCACCGACCGGCCCGGCCAATGCCCGGCGGGCGTCCAGCCCCCCGCCTGCGACAGGATATGAGTAGGCCCCGCCGGTCCAGGGTGCCCGTGACCAGTCTTGTACCTGCGCCCCCGTGCAGGACGCACTCGCTATCCCCCCAAACATCCTGTCCAGGTCCTCCAGGGCCCGCCTGATGACGGTCGGCTCATGAGGTCCCAACTGGTAGGCGGCATCTCCCATGACAAACCCTGTCAGTACAGGTGTATTCCCGCGCCCGCGGGTGGCATCCCAGAATTCGGGTATGTATTGACCGCCGATCAGATACGTCATATCAGCAGGCCAAAACCGGTCGGTAAACCGAAGCTGAACCTTCAGCCCTGGCCCCATTCCGATCATTTTTATGGCGGCCTGATGGGCAGGGGGCAAAACCGGATCAAAGGTAATAAGCCCTTGTCGTAATACAGGCAGTGGTACGGTGCAGATCGCGGCATCTGCCGTATGGTGTTCGCCCGTTGCATCGGTGAGCGTGACCCCATCCGCGAGGATCTTAACATGGATCACCGGGCGACCACACCGGGCGATGGCTACTGCCTCGTGGCAAATGATCTTCAGCCAGTCCAGCAGGCTCCCGGTGCGCAGCCGCAGGTCTTCCGGGCCACTTTTCCAGTGTAGTTCCTGCTCTGCAATGCCAGCTGCACAGAGATACCGGTCGGAGGTGCCGTACAGATTGCCGAGGCGGGCGTTGACGATAGCAGTTGTGTCGGGCTGCAAGCCGGTGTAGCCGGGGAGTTCTGTGACTGTCAGCGGCGGTCCCGCCCAGGTCACAGCCGTTGCCACAAAATCAAGTGCATCCTGCACAGCCTGGGGGGCATCGTCTTCCGGCCACAATTGATTGGCGTACCAGATATAGTCCTGACCGGGCGGGAGAAACAATTCAGCCCCGGCCTGACGCAACATCCGGGCCCAGGGTGAATCTGCCCCATGAATTTCCTCGGCTCCCATCTCAAGCGGTACATCGGCCCATCCCTCCAGCGGGGTGATACGCCCCCCGACCTGGTCACGGGCTTCCAGCAACACGACCTCATGCCCCCGCTCAAGCAGGAGCTGGGTAGCATATAATCCTGCTGCCCCTGCGCCAATGACGCCGATCCGCATGGTATGGGTTATTTCAGCAGTTCGCGGGCAATGACCACCTTCTGAATCTCAGACGTACCCTCCCCGATGGTACACAGTTTGGCATCCCGATAAAATTTTTCTACCGGATAATCTTTGATGTATCCGTATCCGCCGTGTATTTGCACAGCCTCATTGGCGACCCATACCGCCGTTTCGCTGGCATACAGTTTGGCCATCGCAGATGCCTGCGTGACTTCCTGCTTATGGTTGATCAACTCAGCAGCCCGCAGGGTGAGGAGTTCGGAGGCTTGTATCCGGGTGGCCATGTCCGCCAGTTTGAAGGAAATGCCCTGAAAATCAGCAATTTTTTTACCAAACTGCTCCCGCTCCTGCGCGTACCGGAGGCTGGCCTCAAAGGCCCCACGCGCAATCCCCAGGGAGAGTGCCGCAATGGAGATTCGCCCCCCATCCAGGATTTTCATGGCTTGTTTGAAACCCTCGCCCGGAGCTCCCAGCATCTGGGATTTATGCACCCGGCAGTCCTGAAAGATCAACTCCGTTGTCTCAGACGCCCGCATGCCGAGTTTGTTCTCTTTTTTACCAGCGCTGAAACCCGGAGTACCTTTTTCGATCACAAAGGCGGTCGCATTGCCAGAGGTACGGGGGGCCCCCGTTCGGGCAATGACCACAGCTACCTGGCCCGTTTTGCCGTGGGTGATGAAGTTTTTAGCCCCGTTGAGAACGTATTCATCCCCGTCTTCTATGGCGACCGTCTGCATATTGCCTGCGTCCGATCCGGTATTGGGTTCTGTAAGCCCCCATGCCCCGATCCACTCACCAGAAGCCAGCCGGGGTAACCAGCGTTCTTTTTGTTCCTCATTCCCAAACTTCAGGATATGATTGGTACAGAGAGAATTATGTGCGGCAACAGACAACCCGATAGCACCACAATATTTCGAAATTTCTGACACGGCGGTCACATACTCCAGGTACCCCAAACCAGCCCCTCCATACGACTCCGGAACCAGTATCCCCAGCAGCCCCAGTTCTCCCAGTTGGCGAAATATCTCCACCGGAAACTCCTGGCGTTCGTCGAGGTCCATCACCACGGGTCGGATATGCTCCTCCGCAAAACGCTGGACCATCTCTGCGATCATCTGCTGGTTTTCCGTTTGCCGGAAGTTCAGCCCTGCACTGCCTGTGTGTATGTTGGTCATCATGTGGCAAATAAGGTTAATGAAGGTACAAGTAACGGGGACTGGCTCATTTTTCGTAGTCAACAAGCCAGTGAATATCACGTGCCACCTGTGAAAGACGGGCTGCACCGCCCAGAAAAGTCAGATTAATCAAAAACGAAAAACCCACTACCTCAGCCCCCAGGGACAGTGCTAGCCGGGCCGCAGCCTCTGCCGTACCCCCTGTGGCCAGCAGGTCATCGTGGATGATGATCCGGTCGCCGGGGACCATTGACTCCCGCACAGACTCCAGGGTAGCCTCCCCGTACTCCAGGGCGTACGATACCTCAATAGTCTCAGGCGGGAGTTTGCCTTTTTTGCGCACCATGACAAATCCCGCATCCAGCTTGGCGGCAATCTGTGGTCCGAACAGAAATCCCCGACTGTCTATGCCTACAACTTTGGTCACCCCTGCATCAAACCAATGGGCCGCGAGTGCGGCAGCGCTCCGTTTGATAAGTTCCGGCTGTAGAAATACCGGCGAAATATCTTTGAACAATACCCCCGGAATGGGAAAATCCGGTACCTCCCGGATAACATCTTTCAGGATGGTTGTTATTGGCATACGAACGGTCGTTAGGATACTGTTACGAATATAAGGTTTTTTGACGGGCTGTCAAGTCAAAGGTTTCATTTTCTCCCTAAAGAAAAAAATACCAGAGACCTACATCCCTGGTATCCAAGATAGACAAAGTTAGCAACGTTAATATCCACACACATTTACCTACTTTTCCCATACCCAGCCCACACTCAGGGTCGGGCCGGCATATATATTCACTCGCCCGACGGGTCCGGGCAGAATCGCCGATACATCCGCCGTAAAACCTCCGTTGGCTGATATTTTTTGGTACAAGCCGAATCCAAGCTGGCTGAATGCCGTGGCGTCTCCCCGTACAAATCCGAGGCTTTGGCTGACGGGCAATCCCGTTGCATGCTGGTTGCGCAGTTTGACATTCAGCCAAAGTCCGGGCTTGGGTGCGACACCCACTTCTGCCCCCATCAGCCACAGGTCTTTGAAAATCTCGCCCCGATACGCAGTCCGCAGGTTGTAGGCCCCCCAGAGGGTTCCGTACCAGGGACCGAGGCTGGATGACACTGCCAGCGTCGAGACCAGGTTAAACTCACCGTCACCGGTAGGCAGGTTGATCACATCTCCGGGTATGTTGCGGTTGGCCGCTGCGGCATTGGCGCGGCCGGTTGGCAGTTCGGGGCTGACTGTCAGCGATATCGGTACAGGTCCCTTTAGCAGGGCATACTTCAGCTCCAGTCGCAGATCTCCCTGTCCGATAGCGGGAGCAGTAGTCTCAAAACTGTTCAGCCTGACCAGGGGCGCCGCCAGGTGTACTGCCAGCCGGGGAGCCAGTCCGTACTCGGCATATACGTTTAATGCTTGCTGCCGGAAGGAGGACGTCACCTGGCGTACTCCCTGGGGATTATAATATTGATCAGACGCAAATACACTTATATCTGCCTTTACAAAATAATGCCCCGGCTCACGTACCCATCCACTCTGTGCATGGGCGTGATAGGTACCGATCACAAGTCCCACGCTGATCACCAACCAGTATTTCATACCTAATGAAGTAAATAAGGCCGGGCCCTGACATATCTATCCGGACCCGGCAGGTTGATTGGTCAAGGATACATCTTAGTTGAGCGGTGCATACCCAAAAGGTACGCCGGCAGAAGCACACCAGAGGATCACGTGGGTAAACTCGCTGCCTACGGCTGGATCCACTTTAAAGTATTGTTCACCGCCCTTCTGGGTGATGCCGACGAGCCGGAGAGAGGGATTACCGTTAGCAGGATCTGCCATATAGGTCTGGCTTTTGGAGAGATATACCGTTACGGTACCTGTGGCAAAATTGGTGCTGAAGGAGGTGCCAAATTTTACAAACTGCACACCGTCCTCGTCAGTTCCCAGTTGGGCCATGCCCGTGCTGCCGGTGCTGTTTTGCTCAACAAAACTCCCGGAGCGAGCTACTGAAAACGTGCCCTGGGGCAGGCTGCTGTCAATGATAACTTCTTCTGTGCAGGCAGAAAACATAACCAGGGCCACCAGGCTCATCATCCAAACATACTTCATGCGGTTCATAAGAAAAAGGGGTTAATGGTTGATCTTGAAACCGCTACAAACATCCCCCTGCCAGGTCACAAAAGTTTCACAGCCCATTCAATTTTTGGGGAGATGCACCGTGATCTTTTTGTGAACTATTTAGTATTCCTTTGTATGTACCCTACGCTGAGATTATGGACCATGTACTGATCATAGAAGACGATCCGGATATCATCGCCCTGCTGGAGTTACATCTCAGGGATCAGGGATATGAGGTGACGCTGACCCAGACCGGGCCAGATGGCCTCAAGGCAGCGCTGCACCAGCATTTTCAACTGATCATCCTCGACCTGACCCTGCCAGGCGGTGTCAACGGGATCGAAATATGCCGCCAGCTCCGGGCTACCGGCAGCAAAACCCCTATTCTGATGCTCACGGCCCGATCTGAGGAGATAGACAAGGTCCTGGGCCTGGAAATGGGGGCTGATGACTACATGACCAAACCCTTCAGCATCCGGGAATTTATCGCGCGGGTACATGCGATCCTCCGGCGCACCCGTGAGCGGGCCTCGTTTACGCCCGGCGAAAAAATCATGCGGTTTGCAGACCTGGAAATAGACCGCGACAAACGCCGCACCCTTCTCCGCTCCAAACGGATTGAACTTTCGCCCAAAGAATTTGAACTATTGGTCCTGCTGGCCTCTCATCCCGGCCGGAGCTATAGCCGTCAGCAGCTTCTCGACCTCGTGTGGGGGTATGACTTTGCCGGGATGGAACACACCGTCAACTCCCATATCAACCGGCTCCGAAGCAAAATTGAGTCCGACATGAGCCAACCCCAGTATATTCTCACCACCTGGGGCGTCGGATACCGGTTTAATGAAGACCTGTAAACCCATGAAAAAAAACCATCCCCTCTTTGGCACCCTCTATTGGCGTATCTCCCTGGTACTGCTGCTGATCCTGAGCCTTCTTGGTGCTGTATATCTGGGTATCACGACAGTTACGGCCCAGCGGTTTCTGGAGGAGTCCAGCCAAAAACTCAACGGGGACATCGCCCAGCATACGGTCCAGGAGGTACGTCCCCTTGTCAATGGGCGCGTGGACACCCTGGCCATCCAGCAGATCATGCACTCCATGATGATCATCAATCCCGGCGTAGAGGTGTATCTGCTGGACACCGCCGGAATGATCTATACCTATGTGGCCCCCTACAAAAAAGTCAGGCTGGACCGCGTGGCTACTGCACCAATAAAAGCTTTTATTGCTGATCCTCAGCAGTTTATACAAGGTGATGACCCCCGCAATCCTGGCCGCAGCAAGGTTTTTTCGGCTGCGCCCATCCTGGAGCAGGGTCAGCTCATGGGGTATATCTATATCGTCCTCAACAGCGAGCTCCAGACGGCTGTGACAGACTCCCTGCTGGGCAGTTATGTGCTTCAGATGGGCTCCTGGTGGTTTTTTATCATCCTGGCAGGTGCCTTGGGCCTCGGCCTGATCGCCCTCTGGTACCTCACCCGCAACCTCCGCAGCATGATCGCAGCCGTAGAGCGTTTTCGGGACGGAGACTATACGGCACGGGCACATCCAGCCCTGGGCAGTGACCTCGGCACCCTGGGCCTCGCCTTTAATGAAATGGCAGACCAGATCGTAGCCAATTTTGATAAAATCCGCTCCGTCGAAAACCTCCGCAGGGAGCTGATTGTTAATATCTCCCATGACCTCCGCACCCCGCTGTCCATCACGCGGGGGTATGTCGAGACACTGCTGATGAAGCAGGACGCGCTCTCCCCTGAGCAGCGTCAGCACTATCTCCAGATCATCCTGGACAGCTCTGACCGGCTCTCTCACCTCATTTCTCAACTTTTTGAGTACTCCAAACTGGAGGCCCTTCAGGTAGAACCCCAGAAGGAGCCCTTTTTTATCGGTGAATTGGCCCAGGACATTATCGCCCGATATCAGATACTGGCGCAGAAAAAACAAATTCACCTGCATCTGGATGCCGCACATGACCTGCCGCTCGTATTTGCAGATATAGCCCTGGTGGAGCGGGTGTTTCAAAACCTGCTGGACAATGCCCTCAAGTTTACCCCGTCAGGGGGTACGATTAGCCTCGGGCTGGTCCCCCACCCCGGCCATGTAGAGATCACCGTCAAAGACACGGGTATTGGGGTTCCTGAGCACGAAAAAGGGCTTATTTTCGAGCGGTTCAGGCAGGCCTCTGCACATGCACCTTCATTTTCAGGTACCGGGCTGGGCCTGGCGATTGTCAAAAAAATCCTGGAGCTGCACCAGAGCACGATCCGCGTCGAAAACCTGCTGCCACGCGGAGCTGTTTTCACTTTTTCGTTACCGGCGTGGGGATAAGACTTGCGTAATGAATATCCGGAGTGTACGTCTGTCGTCCCGGAATCAGGTTATCGGTTCATTTTTTATCCTTCAGGTGTCAGTTGACAGGCTGCCCGGTTTGTACGGGAGGGCTAATCCAGCGCTCATCTTGCCTTCTCAGGTATATAAATTTGGGTGCGGGGGTGGGGGGTAATAAAACACGAAAGCCTCCCTTTAGGGGAGGCTTTCTAAGATCGGCGTCTACCTACTCTTCCACGTGTTACCGCAGTACCATCGGCGTTACGGGGCTTAACTTCTCTGTTCGGGATGGGAAGAGGTGTACCCCCGCACTATGGACACCTGAGTTTTGGGGCGATGGCTTCCGGCAGATGCGTGACGGGGTGGATACCGTACTTTCGCTGCTGCGCGTGCCTGACGACCCGCTATGGCTCGACAAGATGCAGATGTAAAAAAGTAAAAGCGTAGCGGAAGAAAGTCTATCGGGTTATTAGTACGACTCAACTGAGTACCTCACGATACTTACATTTATCGCCTATCAACGTGGTAGTCTCCCACGACCCTCAAGGGAAAACTCATCTTGTGGTGGGCTTCGCACTTAGATGCTTTCAGCGCTTATCCCT
>JANRLQ010000029.1:0-38588 GCA_033762375.1 Bacteroidia bacterium | reverse complement strand
GAGCTGAGCTTCCGGCCCCGCGGGGCCGGAAGCTCAGCTCAACCCCTGACACAGTTCGTTGAACACTCCCGCGGGCAGCGCTGGGCTGATACGGGCTGCGACAATATGATAAAGCTACGACTGGCCTACCAAAATAACCGTTTTGACCTCATTCAAAACCTCCTCAAACATGCCGCATAATGCGACATTTTGAGTTACACCCTACAATGGTTGGGGCTGCTGATAATATAAACCTAGGGTTTATGTCACTTGAAACAGAACAATTTATGATAGCTGCAAATGAGTTTCTTCTCAGAGAAAATTTACAAAATTTTGGAGATTTTCTAGTAAGTGATAAGCCAATAAAATGGGGAGATAAATCATTTGATGGACTATGTGGCTCGGATTTAGACAATCAAATGGTAGTTATTGAACAAACAATTTTGGAAAATTTTATAACTAAATATAAATCAGAGTTTATTTCTAAGAACGGGGAGGAGGCATGGGAAAAAATAGAACATGAAATAAATGGTCTTTTCGGTAATGAAAAGTTGAGTTTTTTAACTCCGAAGTCGAACCAATATGCTCAGAAAGAGTTTAAACGAGTTTATGGTAAAGATGCCAAGTTTGATTTTATGGATATCGAACACAGAACATTTCAAGGGCAGAAAATGGCTGAATATGTAAGGAATAATGAAGAATAATCAAATGAAAAAACAAAGTATATTAGCGAATCTTTTCGTTAAGTTTTGGCTGTTTTTATTTTTTTTTATTGCTCATTTTCTGATATATACTATTAGCAGTTCTTTGTATATAGTATCACAGCTAGGTTATAGTACTTTTTATGAAGTTGTGATAGATTCAACGAAAATTCTTCTTCCTATTTGTGCGTTTTTTTCCTGATTTCGCTTGTATTTTTAGTTGTATTAGGTAAAGATTTGTTATTTGGAATAATCATATATGTTGCTTTATGCTGTTTACTTAACCTGATTCTGCCTTGGCATATTTTTTTCTCTGATTTTGTTACGCTCATTGCTTTTATTTTGTCTATTGTATTTCCTTTCTTCTTGGTTAAGTATAGTACAAAAACGTAATGCACTCACCCCCACAAGTTGTACAAAAAATCAAGGCAGGAAACCCTCCCCTTTCAGGTAACCCCCTCCGCTGGCGCGAGGCTGTGCCTCGTGTCAGCTATCCAGCGGGTTCTGCCCGCCCCCCACCAGCCGCCGCAGCACCCCCTCAAAGTCCTTGAGATATAGCATATTAGGCCCGTCGCTGAGCGCTGCGGTCGGCTCGGGGTGTACCTCAAAAAAGTACCCGTCTGCCCCAAAGGTTTGGGCTGCGTAGGCCATCGCCGGGACAAACTCCCGGCTGCCGCCGGTGCTGCCCCCGCCAGAGTTGGGGCGCTGCACGGAGTGGGTGCAGTCCATCACCACGGGATACCCAAACTGTTTCATGTCCGGGATATTGCGGAAGTCCACGACCAGGTTGTTGTACCCGTACATATTGCCCCGCTCGGTGAGCAGGAGACGAGGGTTGCCGCTTTCGATGATTTTTTCGGCGGGAAACCTCATGTCCTGGGCTGAGAGAAACTGGGCTTTTTTGACGTTGACAATTTTGTCGGTACGGGCGGCTGCTACCAGCAGGTCCGTCTGGCGACACAAAAAAGCCGGTATCTGCACGATGTCCACGACCTCTCCGACAGGTTCGGCCTGCCAGGACTCATGAATATCGGTCGTGACGGGGAGGTCGTATGCTTCCCGGATATCAGCCAGCCACTCCAGCCCCAGTTCCAGGCCGGGGCCCCGGTAGGTATGGATGGAGGTGCGGTTGGCTTTGTCGTACGAAGATTTAAAAATAATCGTGATGCCCAGCAGGTCGCGGAGCCGGACCAGCTCAGCAGCGACGGTATGGAGCAGGTCGCGGTTTTCCATCACGCAGGGGCCTGCGATGATAAAAGGCGCTGTGCGGAGGCGCTGGTAGAGGGCGGTAGGGTCAGCTATCATATGGCCAGGTCGTATATCTGGATGACGCCCAGCAGACGGTTGTGCCGGGATACCAGGAGTGAATTGATTTTTCGTTGTTGCATGATACCCGCTGCCTCCGGGAGCCGGGTCTCGGGGGAGATACAGACAGGGTGGGGGGTCATCAGGTCGGCTGCCTGGAGTTGAAAAAAGGATGCATGCAGGCGTTCCATCGCACGCCGTACATCGCCGTCCGTGATGATGCCTGCGATGTCACCGCCTGCCGTTACGACTGCCAGTCCCAGCCTGCCGGCGGAGATCGTGTGGATCACCTCGTGGATCGGGGTCTCCGGGGCGAGGGTGGGCAGGTCGTGGGTGCGCATACAGGCCCCTACGTGTGTGAGAAGCCGCCGGCCCAGGTTGCCGCCGGGATGGAGTGTCGCAAATGCCTGCGGCTGAAACCCTCTCAGTTCCATCAGGGCCACTGCGAGTGCGTCTCCCATCGCCAGGGTGGCCGTGGTAGATGCGGTCGGTGCCAGTTGGAGCGGGCAGGCCTCCCGCGTGACAGACACGTCCAGGGATATGTCGGCGGTGCGGGACAAGGTCGAGCCAGGTCGGCCTGTCAGGGTGATATGGGGCAGGCCTAACTGCTGAAAATAAGGCACCATCCGGAGCAGTTCTTCGGTCTCGCCTGAGCGGGAGAGGGAGAGCACAAGGTCCTGGGCGGTGATCATCCCCAGGTCGCCATGCAGGGCCTCTGCCGGATGCACAAATGCCGCCGGGGCGCCTGTGCTGGAAAAAGTCGCGGCAATTTTCCGGCCGATCAGGCCAGACTTGCCCATGCCGGTCACCAGAATCCGGCCCCGGCAGGTATCCAGCAGGGTCACAGCCCGGTCAAAATCCGGGCTGATCCGGTCTGCCAGGGTCTGAAGCGCCTGTGCTTCTGTCTCCAGGACGTCCCGTGCGATCTCGCTGAGGGTTCGGTTTTTCATGTTATTTCGCTGCGAAGATAGCCCTAATTTTGCTTGGCACGGCACACCGCAGAAGATTTACCGGGGAGCCCGCTTGCGCCAATGTCTTGTTTTTATTCAGAAAATTTCCAACTTTGGTTCAGTATGGGCATCTTTACCCATACACCCCTAGAACGAAGAGGCAAGCTTGGAGGTTGGAACCATTCATATACACACAGACCTGGTCAACGCCTGCAAGCGTGGAGACCGGTCGGCACAATACCGGATGTACCAGTTGTACGCCCGTGCGATGTTTAATATCTGCCTGCGGATGCTGGGAGACCGCCCTGCGGCAGAAGATGCGCTCCAGGAGGCATTTGTGAATGTATTCCGGAATATTCACTTGTTTGAGGGCCGGTCTTCGCTGGGAGCCTGGATCAAGCGGATCGTGGTAAACAAGTGCCTGAGCCATATCCGCAGCGAAAAAATGACGATGGAGTCCCTTGAGGGCCAACACGAGCATATTCCGGATACGGCTGAGCATCCTATGGCAGACCTGCCGGAGCTGACCCCGGAGCGCATCAACCGGGCCATTGCAGAGCTGCCGGAAGGATGCCGGGTGGTATTTACCCTGTTTCAACTGGAAGGGTATGATCATCAGGAGATTGCCGATATTCTCAACGTATCTGTTTCTACCTCAAAATCGCAACTGCACCGGGCTAAAAAGCTCCTGCACGAGCGGTTATTGCAAGATAAAATCCGACAGTGACGCAGGCCGGGTGTCTGCGTCTTATTATTGTGTTTAACAACCGAGTGGAATGACCATGTGGGAAAAAATTGAAACCTATATCCGGCAGCACCGCCTGCAGCTTGATACGGAGCAGCCCGGACCGGAGGTCTGGGCACGGGTCGCCCGCGAGATGGGCGGACAGGCACCGGTGGCAGACCTCAGGCGTTATACCTTCATGAAGGTGGCTGTGGTGGTCCTGATGTGTATGACGGGCGGATACGCTGCGTATTTGTTTGGTCCTGCACTGGGGGCCAGCCTGCGTCCGGTCCGGCGGCAACAGCCGCCTCAGGCCTGGACAGCTCAGTACGAGGCTTGTGTCAGCCAGCACCAGGATGAGGCTACCGTCGTAGATCCAGCCCTGGCGGCTGAGTGGAAAAAAATTCATTCAATCCGGCTCGAACTGGAAAAGGAACTTCAGCGGATGGGATATACCGAGCGGCGGGGAGATGCTCTCTTGCAGGCCTGCGAGGCCGAAAAACGGTTCCTCACCCCTGCGCAGCCCTGACCGGTTTTGTTTTGTGTACGGGATGCTGGCTGATGCTTTATTTTGTGTAAGTTAGCTCTCAACTCTAACCCCCTGTTGTATGAAAACATGGTTGATCTGGGCCATCATGCTCACGATGTCGGGGCCGCTCGCTGCGCAGGCGCTCCGGGGCAATGGCAATGTAGTCATGACAGAGCGTCGCATGGGTGACTTCAGCGGCCTGGTCGTGGACGGGATTTTTGATGTGTTTATCACCCTCGGCGAAAAAAACCACCTCACCCTTGAGGCTGACGAAAACCTGCATGAGGCTGTCATCACCAAAATTGAAGGCGGTAAACTCTACATTTCACAGCGGACACCGTTCAAAAATGTCTCCAAGCTGGTGGTATATGTCGCCATGAACCACCTGGACTACCTCAGGGTCAGTGGTGCTGTAGATGTGGAGAGCAATGCGACCTTTACGGGAGCCAGCCTTCACCTGGTTGCGGGCGGGGCAGGTGATATTGAGTTGCAGGTGAAAGTAGATGAGCTGATCACAGAGGTAATCGGCGCTGCCAATATTGTCCTGCACGGGCAGGCCGCCAAAACCCGGATGGCTGTGACAGGCTCAGGTGACCTGGACGCCAGTCAGGTCCAGGTTGGTACTGCCGATATCAGGGTGGACGGTTCGGGAGATGTATATGTGCAGGTCAAAGACATGATCAAAGCCCATGTTTCCGGGGCAGGCAGTGTCTATTGCAAAGGTAATCCACCCCAACGTGAGGTAACGGAGCGCGGGGTCGGCAGTGTGGAGTTTTCGGAGTAAGGTCCTGTGTACAGTACATACCGCCTACGCCATCAGGTGCAGGCGGTATGACTCGCAGATAAGGTTATTTAAAGTGAGATGCTCGGTCCATGCCCTGGCTGGTGCTATGATTGCAGTAGCCTTCGTGGCCTGGTACGCAATTTCCACATTCGCAGCCTGTCGTCGTATAAAACCTGCACAATTTACAAGCCACGCCTGAGCAAGTATGGCTGGTGAGCCGCGACGGAAGGCCGAGTTTGCCGTCTGCTTGCAGGATAAGATCCAGGTGTATGGTCGCACCATTCTCATCGCTGATGGTGCCGGTACCCCGTAATACCCATGTATCTGAGAGGACGCCGGGTTCACGCTCGGCACGTATGATCTCTACGCGGGTGAGGGTACAGGTGCTGCCCGTAAGCTGTGCAAATACGCTCTTGAGCCCCGACTGAAGTTTTGAGAGATCATATGTAATAGTGGCTGTGTTATTGGACACCTGGCCAATAATCAATACATCCTCACCCGAGGAGGTCCCAGCAGGCGGATATGTGCCATAGGCTGAGACAACTATCGCCAGTGCCATCAGGCCCAGGGCGGCAAATGGATGCCGGACAGTGATACGTGATTTCATCATGCGTTTTGGGTAAGTGAGAATGATATAAGTTGATAAAGAGAATCAGTCGTTGATATGACTGAATGTTGTGTGAAGTTATTTTTTTTGACAAAACCTAAAATTATTGAACTTTTCATGTTGGCAGCATAAACAAAAAAGCCCGCCGATGGGCGGGCTTGTATCGTAGTCAGCAGGTCTGTCAGGCTTCTGCTGCGGACTCGTCGGCTGGGTCGGCTGCAGGTGCTTCGACAGCTGGCGGTTCGGGCTTAGGCTGATTTTTGATCTGCTCGTTCAGCTTTTTGATTTCATCCTTCAGCTCAGCGATCTGCTTGTTTTCGCGTTCGATCTCTTTCTGGATCTGATCGCGCAGGGCATCCCCGGACTTACCTTTGGCAATGCGGAGGATATTGTTGCTGTACTGCTCGATGGTTTCCTGTGAAGCCTGGATCCGCTTACGGAGGCGCTGCACGCGGGCCTTGAGGCCATCGGGATCGTCAGTGATTTCATCGGACTCGCGGTCGCGCTCCTGGTATCCGCCGCCGCCCCCGCTGCTGCGTTCGCGACGGTTTTCGCGTTCGCCCCGGTCTCTGTCACCTCCGCGATCACGGTCTTTGCGGCGTGTATTGCCGCCACCGCCACCACCGCCGCTGAAGCTGCTTCCCCCGCCACCGCCACCAAAGGAGGTGCGGTTTTGCTCACGTTTGGCACTCAGGCCCTCAAAGAAGAGATCCACCTCCTTGCGGAATTGTTCCCATATGACTTCTTTTTCTTTGTAGGGCACCTTGCCGGTTTCTTTCCAGCGCTGCTGTATTTCCTTGATTTTGGCGATGGACTCATCCGGATCGGCATTTTCATCTGCGATCAGGGCGCTTACCTCCGCGATCAGGGCACGTTTGGCTTCGAGGTTTTGATCCTCTTCGCTGTGGAGTTCTTTGTAGTGGGTGCGGCGCAGTTCAAAGAAGGCATCACATGCCTCCCGGAACCGGGTCCAGAGTTTGTTGGAGTGGCGCTCCGGCACGGGGCCTATTTCTTTCCACTCTTTCTGCAGGCGCTGTACTTCGCGGGAGTTTTTTTCCCAGTTTGCGGCAGCGTTTTTGATCAGTTCTTCTGCTTTTTCGCAGAGGTCCCGCTTTTTAGCCAGGTTTTCATTCCGGACTTTGTCGAAGTCTTCGAAAAACTTGGATTTGCTGGCAAAAAAGGCATTGCAGATTTCGCGGTACTTACTCCAAAGTTCGCCGTTGATGCTGGCGGGTGCTTGTCCGGCTTCTTTCCAGGCTTCCTGGAGGAGGCGGAGTTTTTCGGTAGCGTCGTTCCAGTCCTTGGGGCGCTGCGCCTGAAAATCAGCAAACTCGGTCATCTGAGCCAGAATTTCCTGTTTTTTGGCGGCATTCTCAGCGCGTGACTGATCTTGTTTTTCGAGAAATACCTTGCGGTTTTCAAAAAAAGCATCTACCGCTGCCCGATAGGCCTCATTGATGCGCTCCATGTCATCCTTAGGCACATGGCCGAGGGATTTCCATTGTTGCTGCATCTCGGTGAGGAGGTCCATGCGTTCTTTCCAGACATCCGCATCTTCCTGCTCAGCTTCTTCGGGCTGGAGCTTGACGATGTCCAGAATCAGGCGTTCTTTCTCCTGGAGATTGTGTTTGCGGTCATACTCCAGCATTTCGAAGTGCATCTCCCGGAGTTTGTAAAACTTGTCCAGGAGGAAGCGATACTTCGTATAGAGGGGTTCGATTTCTTCTTTGACGACCTGCCCGATCCGCTTCCAGTTGTCCTGAATCTCGCGTACCTCTGCGATCCGCATGGGATCTTCGGTATCCACGACGATCTGGAGCTTGTCTATCAGCTCTTTTTTCAGTCGGGTATTGTCGCGGCGGGCGTCATCGGCTTGTTTTTGCAGCTCGGTGCGGCGTTTGTTGTACCGTGCCAGTGCACCGATAAACCGCTCTCCCAGTGTCGCATCAAACTCAGGGAGGTGCTTGAGCACATCAAATGTGCGCTTGAGCATGGCGACCCGGCGGGCTTGTGCGAGGATGTCATCAGCCTTTTCGTACTGCTCCACGAGGTGGATCAGGTCCGTCAGGGATGCGTTGGGGAGGGTTTGCTGCGGTGCTTCCGTGTTGGCCAGGAGCTCCTCCATGCGATCGGTGAGGCCTTCACCCAGCGGGGGAAGACCATCGCCGGGGACGGCCGGGGCTTGCTGTTCGGCTTCGGGCGCAGGGGGGATTACCTCCTCGGGTTGCGTATCAGGCTCAGCATCAGGCGTTACAACCTCTGTAGCCTCAGCAAGTACAGGCTCCTCAGCCGGCGTGGCGGGAGTTTCTTCTTGCGTGGCAGCTTCGGTTATGTCTTCGGCTGACGGAGACTCAGTCACCATAGGAGACTCGGAAACCTCAGGGTCTCCGGGGAGGGTCTCGCCCACATGGTCAGGAGTAACCGCCTGAGGATTCAACGATTCTTCGTTACCGGCCGCCTCGTTGTGAATTTCAGGGGTTTCGTTGTCGAACAGCATGGATTATTCCAGTTCAAGTCTAGCTAAATACAGGGGAAGATAGTCACATCCTCTCACAGGCCTGCAAAACGTCTGCAATTAAGCGAATAATTTTTGAAATAACAGCAGCCTCTTTTTCACCAACTAACGAAAAAAAACCTACTCCCGCGGGGCCAGCCATGCGGTCACCTCCGCAGGGGTGGGATTGTCAAGCCCGAGCTTCATTTTTTTGTTCAGGGCACAGAGGTCCTGGTGGAGTTTATTGGGGTTGAGCCCGGCCAATTCGGCAGGCTGATGTATGCCCAGGCGTATCAGTGCGGGTATCCACGGCGCGGGGATGTCCAGTGCCTTAAACGGCTCTGTCGGGGTCTGCCAGGGGAAGTCTTCCGGACGCATGTGCGGAAAAAACAACACATCCCGGATATGCGCTGAGTCGGTCATGATCATGCTCAGCCGGTCAATCCCGATACCCAGGCCCGCCGTAGGCGGCATGCCGTACTCCAGGGCCCGGAGGAAGTCCTCGTCCAGGGTCATGGCTTCTTCATCCCCGCGCATGCCGAGGGTCAGTTGCTCCTCAAACCGGGCCCGCTGGTCGAGGGGGTCATTGAGCTCCGAGAAGGCATTGCAGATCTCCTTGCGGTTGCAGATGGCCTCAAACCGCTCGACCAGTCCGGGTTTGGACCGGTGTTTTTTGGCGAGGGGGCTCATCTCGACCGGGTAGTCGGTGATAAAGGTGGGCTGAATCAGCAGGGGCTCTACTTTGTTGCCAAAAATTTCATCAATGAGCTTGCCCCGGCCCATGGTGTCGTCTACGGTGATGCCGAGTTGCTGACAGACACCCCGCAGGGCCGCCTCATTCATCTCGCTGATGTCTATGCCGGTATGTTGCTCGATGGAGTCATACATCGTCATGCGTTTCCACGGACGGCGGAAGCTGATGATGTTTTCGCCTACCGCTACTTCTGTACTACCCGTGACGGCGATGGCGACCCGCTCAATCATCTCCTCGACGAGGTTCATCATCCACTCGTAGTCCTTGTAGGCGACGTACAGCTCGATCATCGTAAACTCCGGATTGTGAAAAGGGCTCATGCCTTCATTCCGGAAGTCCTTGGCAAACTCATATACCCCCGGGTATCCGCCCACGATGAGCCGCTTGAGATACAGCTCATTGGCGATGCGGAGGTAGAGGGGCATGTCGAGGGTGTTGTGGTGCGTCTTGAACGGACGTGCTGCGGCGCCTCCGTAGAGTGGCTGCAGGATCGGGGTCTCGACTTCGAGGTAACCTTTGTCATTCAGAAACTCACGCATGGTCTGTACCAGACGGGACCGTTTGCGGTAGGTCTCCCGTATCTCCGGGTGTACGACCAGGTCCAGGTATCGCATCCGGGCCCGCAGTTCGGGATCGGTGAAGGTTTCGTAGAGTTTTTCGTCGGTTTCTTTGGCAAAAGGGATCGGACGCAGGATCTTGCAAAGCAGGACCAGCTCCCGGACATGCACGGTTTTTTCGCCGGTTTGGGTGATAAACACAAATCCCCGTACCCCGATGATGTCTCCGGAGGAGATCAGTTTTTTGAAAACCTCATTGTACAAGGTTTTATCCTCCCCGGGGCATATCTCATCCCGCTGGATATAAATCTGAATGGTGCCGGTGTCATCTATCAGCTCCGCAAAGGAAGCCTTGCCCATGATCCGCTTTTGTGCGATTCTGCCTGCCAGGGTTACGGACTCGTAGCCAGGTTTACCTGCCTCATACTCCCGCTCAATCACACCGGCCTGTGCCGTCACCTCAAAGGTCTCTCCGGGATAAGGATCAATGCCCAACTCCCGTAGCTGCCGGAGCTCGTCCCGGCGCTGTAATTCCTGGTCGGTCAGAAACAACTCACGCATACGTATCAATCTGGATAAAACTTCAGGCCCGATTCAGGTGCAGGCCAAACCGGCACAAAGGTAGGAGAAGAATACCATTGTTGAGCATACGCGTGGGAGGTTTTGCAGGTAAAATTGTCAGATAGACCCTTCCGGAGCTGTATTTTCGGGGTGTCTGCAGATGCCGGGGCCGGCTGTATGAAAAAACAGGCTGAATGTTGTA
Source organism: Bacteroidia bacterium (assembly GCA_033762375.1). Lineage (GTDB taxonomy): Bacteria > Bacteroidota > Bacteroidia > J057 > J057 > RDXT01. Next base: position 28,441 of record JANRLQ010000029.1, on the reverse strand, counting down.
TATTTGACCGGACAAAACTCAACAGAAAACAGAGATGAAATCGTACTTCCTGATGACAGGGCTTCTAGTCCTGGGTATGATGCGCGTATGGGCGCAGGATGCCAGCCGGGTGACCTTTGACAAGGTAGTGCATGATTTTGGGGCCATTCCTAAAAATGGGCCGGCCCAGACGACCTTCACGTTTCGCAATACCTCCGATGCGCCGGTGAAGTTGTTTAATGTCCGTGCCTCCTGCGGCTGTACCACGCCGGTATGGACCAAAGAAACTGTAGCACCAGGGGCTACAGGTGAGATCCAGGTGGGGTACAACACGGCTTCAGTGGGCGGATTTGCGAAAACGGTCACGGTCACGGTGGACTCAGGTGTGCCCCCTGTGATCCTCACCATCAAAGGCAGTGTAGCGCCCAGCCCGGCAGAAGAAAACGCACTCTACGCCCAGGCCCAGGGAAATCTGGGGTTTGATGCCCTGAGCCAGTTTGCAGGGGTGCTGGACTCGGACAAGGAAACTACGGTCACTTTTAAGGTCAAAAACCTGGGTCCCAAAGAAATTACCTTTACCGGAAAAAATGAGACAGGAAATGCCCTCGTATCCGTAGCAGACAAAGTCCTGATACCGGGCCAGAAAACCACGGTTACGGTCACCCTCAAGGGCAGTGCCTTCAAGACAGCGGGTGCCTTTACGGAGCTGCTGTCCCTGGGCACAACAGACGAGCTCCAGCCCGCCAAAAACCTCAGCGTGACAGGCACCCTCAATAAAATTTACACACCAGAAGAACTCCTCCGCCTGCCCAATATCCAGTTTGAGCGCCTGGAGTACAATGCCGGTCAGGTACTGGAGGGTGAAAAAGTAGAAATGGTATTTGCCTTTACCAATACCGGCCAGGAAGACCTCGTGATCGAGTCGGTGCGTCCTTCCTGCGGATGTACGACCAGTGAACTCACCGAAAAAGTCGTCAAGGCCGGACAGCGGTCTGAAATCAAGGCTGTATTTGACTCAAGAGGCCGTCAGGGTATCCAGGACAAAACCATTACGGTCCGCAGCAATGACCCCGACCAGGCCTCCGTGATCCTCCGGCTCAAGGTCGAGGTAGCCCGTGATCCGTTTCATGTGCAGGACGGTCCGGCAGCCAGCCCGCTGAGCCAGCCGAACAATCGCTGATTTTTTATCACGGACAGGCAACCTGCGCGGGTGTCTGTCCGTACAATGATTATGTCCACAGTGGACGCGTTCATTTATGTATGGGGACGACACGGTATTGACGGGTTGTCTACGTCATCGTATAAGCATGTCGTGGTTAGCAACTATCACCACGTTAATCCGAATTTTGCAAACAACAACTGGCGAACCTCGTTTCGCGATGGCTGCTTAATTAGATTAAGCCCCCATCTATCCTCCAGAGATTGTTATCTGTCCGATTTCTATATGGAGGGTACTCATCCCGGCAGATTGCTATCAGGCTCGCTGCGCGTCTGATGTAAGCCTAGCAGCACCTCCTGCACCACGTCCCGTTGCCCGGTCAGGTGCAGGAGTATCAAGTGGCAACTAAACATGTAGAAGGCCTTGGCCTAGCAGTTTCCGGACGAGGGTTCGACTCCCTCCGTCTCCACCAGACATCCTAAAACGCCTCATCATGAGGCGTTTTTTGTTTTCAGGAGGTTGTGTACCGGCACGGGATGTGAAAGGCTGGGATGCCTTATGACAGGCACGTTGGTATTGGAAATCCAGCAATAGTTAAGTAGCTTTGATACTAGAACACATATGTAGCTATGACAGCACTCAATGTATCACGGCAATATACAGATCAGATCAGGATCGGAGACACTCAGGTTATGGCTTATCTGACAGGTCTGGTATTCAAAGAGGGCGAAACCTGGGTGTCGTATGCGCCGGCCCTGGAGATCAGCAGCTACGGGGACAAGATCGAGGACGCAGCAGAGAGCCTGCGAGAAGCGGTGATGCTTATTCTGGGTGATCTTCATGCGTCTGGTGGACTGGATGAGGATTTGCGCCGCCTGGGATGGCTGGTCTCAGCCGCTGGTGCCTATCACAAGCGCCAGTCTCTGAAGCGCCAGATTCCCGACTCGGTAGCTGACAATTATTATCTGCGACCGCTGTCTATATCACTCTGATGGGTCGCAGACAGTCTATCAAGGCTTCGCAGTGGCGCAAGTATCTGGAGTACCAAGGGCTGACGTTCGACCGTACATCTGGAGACCATAAGATATGGAAGCGGCCTGGCCTCACAAGACCAGTGGTATTCAGAAGGGGGCCTAAGGAAATTCCGGAGTTTCATGTTCGCACGTGTCTCAAGACCTTGGGTGTAACATTTGAAGATTTTGAGGCTTGGTTAGATCACAATTAATCTAACTGATATACACAGGATTCGATCCTGTTTTTTTATATCCTAATCGCCGGACAGCCAGTCTCCCTCCGTCTCCACCAGACACCCTAAAACGCCTCATCATGAGGCGTTTTTGTTTTCAGGAGGTTGTGTACCGGCACGGGATATGAAAGGCTGGGATCTTACACGCCCCGTGGTGTGTAGCGGGATTCCTGTTTGTTCGTAAGGCCATATGGCGGGTTTGATCAGGTACTTTCAGCGCTGATCTGATCAATCTTGGTATTCAGCCAGGCCAGAATGTCTGGAGCACTGACCGGGAGTGCCTGCAGCGAGTCGTCCTGTAGCTGCCGGAGGGTATCGCGGATGCCGACCCAGGCGGAGAGCGGCAGGGGATGTTTGCGCCCGTCACGGGTAAGCCGCATAAAAAAGTCCATGAGCCACAACTCCGCCTGGCAATAGGGCTGATGCTGAAGCAGATACCGATGCCAGGAGGTCGCTTCGTAATTAACCACCGAAGCATTGCCGAGGTCAGCGTGTACCATCAGGTTGAGCAGCCTGGCGGCGGCATACAGGTCCGGGCACTGCGCCTCCGGATAGGTATTGAGGATCGTATTCAGGCCCGGCAATGCCAGCCGGGGCTGACCGGCTGCGGCCTGTATCAGGGCCGGGAGCAGGTGCCCGATGCATCGCTGTCGCAGCGAGAGGTGCCGGTCATGGCGGCGCAGGACTTCCTGCAGGGACCCCAGGGCGGCCTGTGCCTCCGGTATCATTCCCATGCGCATGAGACGCTCCACCTGGATCAGGGCTGCTTCTGTTTCTACCTGTGCCTCTACATCCCGGCGTGGACGGCGCAGATTTTGCGGAAAGGCCATAAAAACCTCCATATACTCCGCAAACATAGCCTCCGGCGCTGCCAGCGACAGGGTGAGCCAGCGACCATATACCAGGATATACTCCAGCGGAAAATCCTGTATATAATCAGGACGGGAACTCATGTGCTGTATCAGGGTCTCCTGCACCTCTCCCTCACGGGCGGTATCGCCGAGGGTATAATAATACAACCCCATGATATGCCAGTACAGGATACGGGCCTGAAAGGTGAGGGCTATCTCCTCGCTGGCCAGAAAAGGATGCGTAATAAACTGGTGGAGCCGGGTCACGTCCTCAGGGGCGCGTGCCCGCTGGATCCGCTGCTGAAGTTCTTTCATCTGGTTGTGCAGGTGGATAAATGCGTGGAGGTTATCCATCTGGGCCATGTACCCCAGCACCTCCGTATGAGCGCGGGCGAGCTGGCTGGTATCCCCTCTGAAGGTCAGCGCCTTGCGTTCCCAGTGAGAGATTTCGATCAGCAGGGGAAACAACTCATATTTTTGCGCCAGGTCGCGGGCTATGATGATCAGCTCCAGGCCCTGGTCATACATCCCCCGCTCGTAGAGGATCTCAACCTGATGCAGCAGCTCCTTGATCTTCTGGGTGATGGTTTTGCCTGCATAAAAAGCTGACAACCCCTTCAGAATGAGGTTGTAGAGGTAGTTTTTGTCAGAGGCCAGGTGCCGGACCGGGAGCCCCGCCCGGTCGAGTTTTTCGGCGACTTTTTGCGGGTCATACGCTGGCAGGCTTTCGAGTACTTCAAATAAGGCGATATAGTTGTTTTGTTCACCAATGGTGTGGCGACCTGCAAATAATTTAAAATACCGCTTCTCTGACATCGTCATTGAGCGGATCAATTCGTGCAGTTTGTCAGTTTTTTTCATGCTCGGAAGACACTGGCATAGGGTCGGGGGCAGGTGGCCGGCTCAAGGCCCGGAACACACACCCCAGCCCGGCCACGATCAGGGGAAGGCTGAGCCATTGCCCCATATTGAGGATTTCCAGCCAGCGGGTGAGGGTAGGGTCGGAGATATTTTCCTGAGGGATTTTGGTAAATTCCAGCAGGAGCCGGGCCGTAAAAATCAGCACCAAAAAAAGTCCCGTCAGCAGGCCTTCACGCAGGCGGGCCTGAGTGCCCCAGTATAACAAGGCCAGAAGCCCTGCTATGAGCAGGTAGGCCAGTGCTTCATATAGTTGGGCCGGGTGGCGGGGCACATGCATCACTTCGGCATACCGCATAAACCGGAAGGCCCAGGGCAGGTCTGCGGGCTTGCCTACAATCTCGTGATTCATCAGGTTGCCGAGCCGGATAAAGGCCCCCCCCAGCGCGACACTCATCGCGAGACGGTCCATCACCCAGAAAGCAGAGAGTTTACTCACCCGCCGGGACCAGATGGCCAGGGCAATAAACAACCCAATAGCAGCGCCGTGACTGGCAAGGCCCCCTTCCCAGATAAAGGGAATACGCCAGGGCTGCTGGCTATATACTTCCCACTCATAAAAAAACACATGACCCAGCCGGGCACCGACCAGGGTAGCCAGCACCATCGTCAGCAGGAGGCTGTCGAGCCAGGCTTCAGGTTTTTGTTCACGTTTGAATACCCGCTGGGTGATCAGATACCCCAGTAAAAAACCGGTAGCAAACAACAACCCATACCAGCGCAGGCGGATGGGGCCGAGTTCGAGAATCTGGGGGTCAACTGCCCAGACAATGGAGAGCCAGGTATTCACAGCAGCAATATTTGAGGCCAATATCCGATAATTACTGCATATTTCAAGCAATTGTATCAGCCAGGGTGCAGATAAGACCGGCTGCTTGGGTTGTTATGCTCCCCCTGCGACCAGGCTCCGGCGCTCCATCAGTACGGTATCATACCAGACACCATGAAGCTGGGCAGGCCGCTCCCGGTAGCCAATCATCCGGAAACCCGCACAAGTATGCAAGCGGATGCTGGCTGCATTCAGCGCAAAAATACCGGCCTGCACGGTCCAGAATCCAGCCGATTCTGATAAAGCCACGATTTTTTCTAACAGCGCTAATCCAATTCCCTTACCCCGATACCTGCTGCCTACATACACACTTACCTCAGCCACGCCCCGGTACACCTGCCGGGAAGAAACGGGCGACAAAGCTACCCAACCCGTAATCTCGTCATCTATGACACCAACCAGCCGCATATCTGGGATATGGTGCCGGTCCCACAAGTCCCAACCTGGACTTTGGGTCTCAAAAGTAGCCACACCAGACCGGATGCCTTCTTCGTAAATAGCCTCAACGGCTGGCCAATCTTCTGGCTGCATAGGCCGTATCAGAAAAGTCGTATGCATCATAGGCAACGATTATTGACATAAAGGTACGAGAAGACTGGTTGTGTGGCATGGGTAACATAAAATTTTTTATTAATGACTTATTTTCTAACGATGTTAGTTGATCTTAAAAACCTCACCGGAGGCTTTTGAGCGCCCGCCGGATCCGGTGAATCCACCGGGCTGTAACCGGTATCACCGGATCGGGCAGGGGACCAGTCCAGGGCGCGCCCCGCCGCAGGTAGTGGTCTGCAAAAAAACGGGCGGAGATTCCCCATTTCAGCAGAAAGGTATCCCTGCCTTTGTTTTTGCGCACCCGTCCCGTGGACTTGGACCCAAAATGATACACACGGCTGGCAGCAACCCCTTTAAAGATGCGTACACCCGCCTGCCAACATTTCATCGAGAGGTCAGGATCGGAGTACATCCCGGGTGAAAACTCGATGCTCATCCCGCCGACGAGGTCCCAGAGGTCGCGGTGGAGGACATTTGGAGGCCAGGTGCTGCCGCTCCAGTCCCGGCGGGGCAGGGCAGGGGCCTCCTGCAGCAGGTTTTGTTCGCTGAAAGTCCCGATGTCGGTCCCGTAGTCCTGCACGATCACACAAGGATTGCCGGTGTCATGTGGCTCGATCATTGTGGCCGAAAACATGCAGTACGGATGTCCGACCGCCTCTAGCTCTGCCATCAGGGCTGTGTCCCAGTCCGGGAGCAGGTACATATCGTCGTTGACATACACGAGGTAGGTGGCACGGGCCAGGGTACGGGCCAGGTTCAGGGCATAACAGATGCCGATATTGTCCGGGGCATATACATAGTCCAGGTCAGGCTCATTCCGGACCCAGTCCAGGGTACCGTCCCGGCCCTCGTTGACGATGACAATCAGCTGGAGGGGGAGTTGGCTATGGGTCCGGAGGCTGCGGAGGCAAAGCTGGAGATAGGGGAGGTTGTTCCAGGAAGGAATCAGCACCGAAAACGCAGGGGATTCCGGTGCAGGTCTGCTGAAAAGCTGGAGGTCCTGGCGTTTCATAGGGTATAAAACCTGATCAGGGGGCAATAGGATACAAAAACAAGGCTTATCGTTGCAGGTGCCAGGCTTCGAGTGCCGCAAAGGTAATAGCACCCTCAAACAAGGCCTTACCAATAATAATACCCGCCAGGGGCAAGGCCGCCAGCGTGTCCACATCGGCGAGGCTGCTCACGCCGCCGCTGGCAATGAGCCGCAACTCCGGAAACGTACCCAGCAAGTCCTGGTAGAGGTCCGTCGCCGGGCCGCGCATCATCCCGTCGCGGGAGATGTCGGTTGTGGTGACCCATTGTATCCCGGCGGCATGATAGTCTGCGATAAAATCCTGCAGCCAGATCTCGGTCTGGTCTTGCCAGCCATGTACAGCGATTTTACCATGTTTGGCATCGGCGCTCAGGATGATCCGGTCGCTGCCGCGTGCCCGGAGCCACTCCATAAACTGCTCCCGCTGCTTCACAGCCGCACTGCCGATATTTACCTGCACGGCTCCACAGTCAAAGGCCACCCGGAGGTCTTCGTCAGACTGGATGCCCCCGCCAAAATCCACCCGCAGCCCGGTACGGCTGCATATCGTCTCCAGCACCCGCCAGTTGACCACCTGCCCGGCACGGGCACCATCGAGGTCCACGAGGTGGAGGCGGGTGATGCCATGTGCCTCAGCCTGCAAGGCCACCTCCAGCGGGTCGCCCCGGTATTCCGTTTTGCGGGTGTAGTCACCCTCACTCAGGCGGACACATTTGCCGTCTATCAGGTCTATGGCTGGGATAATCTCGGGTCGCATCAGGAAAAATTACAGGCGGTAAAAAACCAACAGTTACAGCGCGAGGAAATTGCGGAGGAGTTGTGCGCCGGGGGTACTGCTTTTTTCGGGGTGAAATTGTGTTGCAAAAAAATTGTCCTTCTGCAGCATGGCACTGAATGTCGGCCCGTAGGTCGTCATCGCAGTCGTATAAGGCCCTGTTTCAGCGTAATAACTATGCACAAAATACATATATGGGTGTTCGCCAAGGTCTGCCCCCAGCGGTCCCCGGAGGTGGGTGAGGTTGTTCCAGCCCATATGTGGCACCTTCAGGTCCGCGTCGGGAAACCGAACGACCTTGTGCGGGAATACACCCAGGCACAGGGTGTCGTTTTCGGCAGAGGACTCACAGAGGAGTTGCAGCCCCAGGCAAATGCCCAGGACGGGTTGTTTCAGGTGGGTGATCACCTGGTCCAGCCCCCGCGCCCGCAGGTAGGCCATGGCCGTACTGGCCTCGCCTACTCCCGGGAAGATCACCTTGTCAGCCGTGCGGAGCACCTCAGGGTCATCAGTCAGCACCGGAGACACCCCCAGCCGTTCCAGGGCATAGGTCACGGAAGTGATATTGCCGGCATTATATTGAACCAGGGCCAGTTTCATATTTGATCCAGTCAGGCTGCGAATATCGGGGGATGTCTGCTCAGATACAACGAAAAATCACGACCCGCCGCTGCCCATACGATTAGCAGGGGACCAGCCGCCCGCCTGTCGGCGTGACGTCCTGTATTTCGTAGGCCTGCACGGCCCCGCTGCTCAGGTCGAGGACCATACAGGTAGCCGGGGTGGGTACGGGCTGCCCCTGCGCAAACCGGAGGCCCATCACCGGGCCGGGGTTGAGGAGGGTCACGGTCCGGCCGGCAGCGGTGATCTGTGAGACTTCCCGCTCGTGGTTGTGTCCAAAACAAACGTAGTCGTACAAACCCGAGGCGGCCAGGCCCCGGGCGATATGGTCAAAGTGCTGGATCGCAATACGTTTGCCGCTGAGGGTGAGCTCGGCCAGCTCGCCGTGCAGGGTCACCCGGTCCCCGGCTTTGAGGGCGTGGCGGGTGATGCGCAGCAGGTCGGCGTCGTTGTTGCCAAACACCACATGAATGTCTCCGCTAAACCCGGCCATCAGGGCTGTCATCATAAATGGCGAGCACAGGTCGCCACAGCAGATAAGGGTTTCACAAGCCTGAATTTCAGGGGCAGCCAGGGTCGCCCGGAGATGCCATACATGGTCGTGGGTATCGGAGAGGATGGCAATGCGCATGCAGGAAAATTTTTCCGGAAAATACACGGCATCCATACGCTTTGCAAGTGCAGGCAGTACATTTGCCGGGCTTATCACCTGTCACCATGTCTGCAACTGCGCATCAGCCACAAGCCTACCGGCAAGGGGTACTGGCTATCATCACCGCCTCCGTACTCTGGAGCCTGGCCGGGATCGGGATCAAAATAGTTCACGCCGAGGCACCAGCCATTGCCCTGGTGCGGGCCCTGGCAGCAGCGGTTACCTTCCGGATACTGTTTGGGCCGCAAGTCTTCCGGCTCAGCGCCATGACCCTGCTCACCGCAGGATTTTATGTGAGCATCACCCTGGGTTTTATCTATGCGACCCGGCTGACGTCCGCTGCCAATGCGATTTTCCTGCAATACACGGCACCGGTGTATATCCTGATCGTAGAGCCCTGGTTGTTTCAGATCCCCCGGCGACGGCGGGACGTGTGGACCGTGATTGCCTGTCTGGCGGGGATGGTGCTGTTTTTTTGGGGGAGCCTTGGCAGCCCCAATCTGGCCGGAGACCTGCTCGCCCTGGGGACCGGGGTGATGATGGCGGGATTTATGGTCGCCCAGCGATACAACAAACCAGAGTACCACGCAGCCTCTATTTTTTGGGGCAATATCCTCCTTGCCCTGATCTGCCTCCCGATATTGATCACCACCGGCGCCTGGCCTGATCCTGCCGCTATCGGGCTGCTCATCGGGATGGGGATCATTCAGCTGGGCATCCCCTACGCCTTGTTTACCTACAGCATCGGGCGTATTCTTGCCATAGACGTAGTCCTGCTCTCCATGCTGGAGCCTGTCCTGAACCCCCTCTGGGTGATGATCGGGTTTGGTGAGCGGCCCTCCTGGCACACCATCGCCGGGGGAGCCATTATTTTGCTGTCCCTGGCCATCAGGGCCCTGATCATGCAGCGGGAAAGCCGCTCATAATGCCCCTTGCGCGAAGGCTGACATGCAGAAAAAGCCTCCAGGGAGTAATCTGTATGCAGTTTTTCCGTATATAAGCGGGTATACGTTTTGATGTCGTAAGCTGATGAAGTCTTCACCATCCATCCCTGCGCCTGACACCTTCACCGACCACCTCACCGGGTGGATCGGATGGGGCTTACTGGCAACTCTCTGGGGCTTTGTGGCCTATACCTACCCCAGTCTCCCGGAGACGATCCCGACCCATTTTAACCTGGCGGGTGTGCCGGATGGGTGGGGCAGCCGGGCTACGCTCTGGGCGCTCCCCGGTGTGGCAACCCTGATATGCATCCTCCTGACAGTACTCAGCTATTTCCCCCAGTCCTTTAATTATCCCGTGCCGATTACCCCCGACAATGCGGCCCGCCAGTACAGATACGTCACCCAGATGCTTCGCCACCTCAAAATAGCGATTGTGCTTTTATTTGGGCTGATCGTTGTTACGCTGATTCACGCAGGCCGGACCGGTACGGACTCCCTTGGGCTGTGGTTATTGCCGATACTCCTGGTTATCGTCCTGGCTCCGGTAGTGGGGTATATGATCCGGGCTGCGCGCAGGCGGTAATACGATCTCCGGAATACCCACAACGTACTGAGCACCTGACAGGCAACAACAATCCCGGCAGGGCCGCTGAAGACACCGGCCAGGCAATGGCCTGGAATCATCCGAAGGCCGCTATCCGGCTCACGATCAGATAAATCGCATACAACGCGACAAGGCTGCTGATACCCAGGGTCCAGGGCCGCATGGGTTGGCGTAGGACCTGGGTCCAAAACCAGTTGAGCGCCATGAGCAGGGATACGATCAGGAGTTGGCCTGCTTCCAGCCCGATGTTAAAAAACAGGAGGGGGCCTGTGATACAACTTTCCTGCCCCAGCAGCGTCCGGAAATACCCGGAAAATCCCAGGCCGTGTATCAGCCCGAATCCCAGCGCCAGTCCGTAGTCCAGGCGATGGGCTGCCGGGGCCTGTCGCCAACTGCGGATCAGGTGCAGGATGGCCGTGATCAGGATCGAAACAGCAATCAGCAGTTCGGTCAGGGTCTGGTCCACCCGGACCAGGTCAAAGGCTGCCAGGACCAGCGTCAGAGAATGACCCACGGTAAAGGCTGTCACCAGCCAGGCCAGTTTGCGGAGGTCCTTATAAGCATAGGCTGCGCAAAGGGCTACCACAAACAAAATATGGTCGGCGCCCATCGGATCAAGGATATGCCGGATGCCCAGCTCGAGATATACCGTCGCACCTTCAAAACAAGCCAGAAAAGTCTCCATACAAGATCAGCGGTGGAGGGAATATGATGTTTTGCCGACAAATTTGAACAATTACGCCCAACTTACAGCCGGAAAACGGGTTTATTCGTATCAGGATGGAAAGGTTGTATGTGACTCATGCGGACACAACTGACCTTTTTGGCTCCTATGATATTCATGCACAGACCGTTAGATACACCTGTCCATTCAATCGTTCACCCTGTAACCCTGTATATATGAATCAGATTATCTATGCGCTCGCACTCGTAACCCTGATGACCCCGATGGTCGTCTCCGCACAAGACCTGCCCGGCCTCGACAAAAGCCCTGCTGACATCGCGTACTTCCGCAAGGGAGACAGCCCGATGGTCAAAGTGATCTACAGCCGCCCCCTGCGCAATGGCCGCACGATCTTCGGTGATGTGGTCAAGTATGGCGACGTATGGCGCACGGGTGCCAACGAGGCCACCGAAATCCGTTTTTATCAGGACGTGACTTTCGGAGGGAAATCTGTCAAGGCCGGTACGTACTCCCTCTTTACCATCCCGGGTGAACAAACCTGGACGGTCATCCTCAGCAGCGACCTGGACATCTGGGGAGCCTATCGTTACAACAAAACCAAAGACGTGGTCCGGGTGGATGTGCCTGCCGGCAAAACCGCCAGTGCTGTAGAGGCATTTACCATCGCCTTCAAAAAAGAAGACGGAAATGCCCGCATGATCCTGGCCTGGGATGCCGTCATGGTAGAGGTGCCGGTCGTATTCTGAGCGTCTTAACGCCCTGATAAAGCCCTGGAGCTGTATGCTTCAGGGCTTTATTTTGTTCAGTAGGGCCGGATACGTTCCAGGGCAATCTCGGAGAGTTTTTCGAGCTGACCGGTTTCATAGGCCTGGTCCAGGTTTTCCAGCTGCCAGCTCGGGTCTGCTTTGTAGTTGATATAGTCCTGAAACCGGATGCCGGCTACGAGGGTATCCCGGGTTTTGGCCCGGAACCGGATGCCCTGCTCCTTTTTGTCCTGGTAGCTGTACGCCAGGTAGTCAAGGGTATGGGTCTGCTGGTGAATCCAGTACACAAATACATCTTCAAAATCAGTCCCGCCCCCTTCCTGCCGGAAGGTGATCCTGAGTTTATGGTAGGGTTGCTGCCGGACCGTAGCCGGGCCGATATAGGACTTGAGGACTGCGGGATCATTGAGGGGGTAGGGAAGCAGCGCAAAGTACCAGACGGAGTTGACAGAGGCAGCATAGAGGGCGGCAATGGAGTCTGGAAGCGGGACGGGGGTATCATTCAGGGTGCGGGTCAGGCCCTGGGCCGTGAGTACATCGGTGAGGATCCCGGCACTGTCCTGCCAGCTCCGCTCATAGCGGAATTGACCTCCGTCCCGCTCAGCGCGGTAGTGTTTATCCCGGAAGTCCAGCTCCAGCCTGAACTGCTCATAGGCCTTGCCGCCATGTGCAGCGATACACTGGTCCACAAGCCGCTGGGCATCAGGGGCCGCGCAACCCGCCAGGGTCAGCATCCCCCAGCAAAACCAGGCGGCCATATGCAGGTATTTAGGCATCATCCGGGTTATTTTTTGTATTTGATCGTTAGGGCCGGGCTGGATTTTCCCTCCAGGAAGGATACAAAATTGGTCTTGAGGGTGACCGTGGTATTGCCGTCGGAGAGTTGGGCTTCTTTGTTGGAGGTTTTTTTGACCTTACCGGGCAGGTGAAAGACCGAGGTAAAGTGCGCATCCGCCATAAACATTTTGATCATGGTCATGGCCTGCTCCATCTCATCGTCGTCTCCCATTTCACCCAGGAGGTCCGCTACGGGGGGAGAAGTTTTGGAAAGTTCACCCGATTTCCAGGTATAACTGGCGGAGGGATTCATGCCGGGGGTCTGGCCCGCCATGGTATTGTTTCGGGCATTGCCTTCGTTGAGGGCATCTACGTTGTCAAAATCATAGGAGAGGGTATATACGTACCCTTCAGCCTGGTAGGCAACATTGTGCAGGCCGGGTACCCCTGAGAGCACCTTTACCACCTCCCGGAAAGTCGAGTCGAGGCTTGTGGCAGTACTACTGGTCCCATCGCCGGTGCTGTCTTGTCCCATGCTGCTGATCAGGGCCATCATCTGGGTCATGTCCGTGACGGTGACATAGGTACCAGAGCCATCAGCCCGGAGGGTGATGTCTTCCTGGATGTCAAAACAGCCAGTCGTCATCACGGCCAGCAGGAGGGTGAGGCAGGCTAAGTGGGTGTGGCGCAGGAAACGGGTGGCCACTGCCACCAGCCGGAAGGGAAGGCGAGTCATAAATAAGCAGGATTACAGGGAACAACCATGTCGCAATAAGCGGATTACAGTGTCAATATACAGCATTCTGCCGATCTGCCTGCATACACGGCACATGGCCCGAAAAAAATGGTCGCCACTCATGGATAAGAGCAGGTTTGGGGCGTGTACAGGGGGTATGTATGGCCCTTTCCCGCTCTCACGTGATCAAAGTCATATCCCATCCTGACCTGTGACATGGGGGAGGGGGGAGAGCTGTGATACTTTTGAGACATGATCAGTTGAACGCCTGCCGGACCTGCCGGCAGGGTTTCTGCCGATGGGATAGAATACCTGTCAATAATGTGTCCGTATGAAAATGCTGTTGGTCCCCGTAGATTTTTCGCCTGCTGCCTGTAATGCCTTTGAATATGCACTCAGGGTTTCACATCCGTTCAAGTCACGGGTGACGGTGCTGTATGTATATCAGCCGCCGATGGCAGAGCCATTTGCGGAGTTTGCGTTGCAGGCGGAGTTATATACCCAGGAAGAGGCCCTGGCCCGTGAGCGGTTTGAGCGGATGGTGCACGACCTGCCCCCGGCCCTGGTGCAGGAGCGGCAGATAGAGTTTCAGATGGAGGTAGGATTTTCTGCCCTGGAGATCCAGCGGGTGGCCCAGGAGCTCATGCCAGACCTGATCGTGATGGGCATGCGGGGCGGGAGTCCTTTTGCCAAAAAAATTCTCGGCAGCACCACCACCAGCCTGCTCCAGCGCACAGCAGCGCCTATCCTGGTCGTGCCTGAACATGCTACCTATGAGGGCCTGAAACATATCGCCTATGCGACTGATTATGAAGAAGATGACATCCGGGTCATAGACGAGGTATTGTATTTTGCCCGGAAAAACCAGGCCCGCCTCACCTGTCTCCATGTCAATACGGCCGCAGAAGAAAAAAACACCTACAAACAGGAACTTTTCCGGCGGGCGTATGCTACGGAGATCGCGCAGGACAGCATCGCCTTCCGCACCCTGCAGGACGACAGCGTCGTGGACGGGGTCATGGACTTTGCACAGGAGGCACACGTGGGCATGATCGTCATGCTCACCCACCCCCGGACCCGGATCGGGCAGATCTTCCAGTACAGCCACGCACGGGAGGCCGCCCGTGTGACCCCGGTGCCCCTCTGGGTGTATCCGATGTATGAAAAAACCCCCGCCTGATCAGCAGGCTCCTATTGTCTCACACCGAAAAACGTGTTTATATGAAAATCCAGATTACAGCCCAGAAAACCCTGGCGCAGATTTCAGATGAGTTTGCGGCGCTGTTTCCGGCGCTCCGGCTGAAGTTTTTTGCAGAACCCCACGGTGTCGGCGAAAAAAGTTCGCTCTGGGATACCCTCAACATGGAACTGCCCATCGCAGAGGTGGCAGCCTTTGACCACCCCGAATCCCTGGAAGTGACCCCTCAGATGCAGGTGCAGACCCTGGAGCACCGGTTTCAGGAGATGTTCAAGATCGGGATGCAGGTCATGCGGGCCGATGGAGACCAGTGGATACAGACCACCACCACCGATTACTGGACCTTGGAGGAGGAAAATATAGAGGGCCAACGTTGTTAAAACAAGCCAGGGCTTTGGCTTGTAGTGCAGGTAGCGTACCCGGCGGGCACAAGCCTGGCCGGGTATGTTTTTTTTCGCAGAAAAACTGCATATTGCTCTGACAGGATATACCAATCATCCGGGAGCCTATGCGAGTCTGTTTTACAATCATCCTGGTATGGAGCATGATCGGTGCTGCGGCGCAGATACCGGTCCTGAATCCTTCGTTTGAAGGGCCGCTGATCCAGGGGCACCTGCCCGGGCCCTGGCACAACATCTGCGCCCTGACCAGTACCCCGGACATCCAGCCCGGGTTTCTGAATGTCACCACCCCTGCCTACGACGGAGACTCCTACGTGCAGTTGCTCTGCCGGACAGACGGCACCAATGAGGGCATCTATCAGACCCTGGCCCCCTATACCCTGACCGGCGCACCGGTGCCGGGGCAGGTATATTATTTTCAGATCTGGCTGGCAGCCTTTAATCCGGAAGGGTACCGGTTTCGGACCCCGGCCCGCCTCCAGGTATGGCTCTCCGCCAGTACCCAGCAGCCCTGCACCCAAAAATACCTGGCCTGGCAGTCGCCCCCCATCGCCCATGCCGAGTGGCAGCCTTATCTGGTCCTGATGACCGTGCCTGCCGGGATGGCGTACGACATCATCCAGTTTGAGTCCGTACACCCTGACCGGGACTACGTCAACGGCAATGTACTGCTCGACGGCATGTCGGACAGTATATTTGAGGCGATCCTGCCCCGGCTGGGACCCGACACCACCCTCTGCGAAGGCCAAACCCTCACCCTGAGCCTGCCCGACAGCCTCGATCAGTATATATGGCAGGACGGCACCCGTGACCAGCCCTTTACGGTACGGGAGGCAGGCCTGTACCAGGTCAGGATCACCCTGCACGGGATCACCTACCAGGACTCTATCGTGGTGACGTACAAGCCCCTGCCCGTACCGGAGCTGGGGGCCGACACCCTCATATGCCAGGGCGATCAGGTGACCTTGCGCCCCGGAGACGCAGCCGCCCACCAGTGGCAGGACCTGACCCTGGGTGACTCACTGGCCGTGACCGGCCCGGGGGTGTATTGGGTGGAGGCCAACCTGGACGGATGTACCGCCGCCGATACCATTCAGATCTCCTATCAGGACTGCGAGTCCGTGCTGGATATGCCCAATGTATTCACCCCCAACGGAGACGGCATCAACGAAATCCTGACCCCAATTTTTGCCAAAAACATCTATGCCCCTCAGCTCCTCCTCCTCGACCGGTGGGGCCGTCGTGTGTACCAGGGGACCGGCCTGACCTGGGACGGCACCGATGGCACCCAGCCCGCCGATGCCGGTGTTTATATGCTTCATATCCAGTATCAGGACATCCTCGGGCAGGCCCGTGCCTACCGGGGGACGGTTACGGTGTTGCGGTGAGGGGGCGGGGGGACTCATTCAAATCGCTTATGATGGGTGGCAATATGGCACATCGGGACGTCTCGGGGTAAAGGATGCTCATTCATAGCCTTTTTGCCTGAAGAAGCGTAAAGGTGCAGGCACTTGTACATGCAGGATGATGTTTTACGGTATCAGGGTGGACAGACGCGATCAGGTAGCAAATACAGGCTACAGCATACGTGAGCGGAGTGTATAGCGTATCAGAAACTAATTGACTCAAACAGATATGAAAATCAAGGTGTACCTTTTAATGGCTGCGACATGTTGGGTATTATGGGGCATCTCCTCATCATGCCAGGAACAAAAACATCCCGGCATGTTGTTTATTTCCAATTTTGACGTTGATGAACTTATTAAATTAGGATACAGAGTAGTATCTCAATCTGTGGATTCAGATCATTTCTCACAAAGACAACGTTTATTATCAGATGATAAGTATGTTCTTGATATTCTCATCTACACCAGAGGGGATACAGTTTCTACCATTTACTGCTTTGAGCATGATAGGCCAACCTTTCATTCGATAGATATTCACTATCACGACACAGTATTGTTTGAAAGAGCATATAAGGAATGGACTCAATCGAATGAAACTTTCTCCGTGTTAGATGCCTTGGCATCGAACAGTAGTACTATTTTAGTCCAAAATAAACGCACCAACCGACAGGTAACGGTAAAAAAACTACCACGGGATACCGTTATTAATATATCACATCCTATTGAATATTCAAATGATTGAGTATCAGGCGAATGTTGGAGGCAATCTTTTGATTAATTAACTTCCCTATGTACGACTTCATTTTTGCGTTTTTTTGTCAATATAACCGAAGGTCAGGCAGCGCGACACCTGAGACATCTGCGGTTATAGCAGTAGTGTGTGTCCAGGTGCTGCACTTAGGTTTATTGTTTGGTGTTTGCAAACGTGTATTTTCCTTGAGCCTAACGCCCTTAGCAGATAAGGGAGCTTATACAATTATGGCATTACTTATTGTAGCTCCTCTGTTAGTGCTCAATTTTTTCTACTATCATAAAAATAAACGGGCATCTATTCTTTTGAAACATCAGGATACTAACCTGCTTGTTGCCAGGGAAATAGTCAAAGTTATGGGTGTTTTTTTGATTCCAATTGTTTTGATGGCTATTATGGACACCAGGGCATAGCGGTTTTTTTGGGGTACTGGAATTTACATGATTGTTTCTGTCTGGCAGGAAAAGGATATGGACTCAAACAAAAGTCAAAAAAAACACGTGCATCACCTGCTCGCGCCAGTTGTTCACCACCTGCATGTCCAGGGTCTCCTCACACCCGCATCCCATCTTCCCGCAGTACCCGTGCCAGTGTCTCCAGCAGGAAATCGGCATGCTGCCGGGCAAATACCATCGGGGGTTTGATTTTGAGGACATTGTGGTACGGGCCGTCGGTGCTCATGAGGATACCCAGCTCGCGCATGCGGTTGGCGAGGTAACTCGTTTGGGCAGGGGCGGGGGTCAGGGTGGTCGGGTCCTGCACCAGCTCAAATCCCAGGAAAAGCCCCGGTCCCCGCACGTCCCCGATGATCGGGAACTGTTGTGCGAGGGTGCGGAGGCCCTGGCGCAGGTATTCGCCTTGTGCGTGCGCGTGGGCCTGGAGGCCCTCTTCCCGGATCACCCGCAGGACTTCCAGCCCAATGGCACAGGAGACGGGATTGCCCCCGAAGGTATTAAAGTACTCCATGCCATTGGCAAAGGCATCTGCGATGGCGCGGGTGGTGACCACGGCGCCGAGGGGGTGACCGTTGCCGATCGGTTTGCCGATGGTCACGATGTCCGGTACGACCCCGTGTGCCTCAAACGCCCAGAAATGCTGCCCATCTCGTCCGCAGCCGGTCTGGACCTCGTCTGAGATCAGCAGGCCCCCGCCACGCCGTACCTGGGCGGCGGCTCCGGCCAGGTACCCCGGCGGTAACGGCACCTGCCCCCCGCAACTGATGACCGACTCGCAGAGAAACGCGGCCGGCCTGCGTCCTGCTGCCAGGATCCGGTCCACGGCGGCTCCGACCGCGGCTGCATACTGCGCCCCGGTCGCTGCGTGAAATCCCCGGTACAGGCCCCGGTAGGCATCCGGGATCGGGGTCACATGTACATGAGGGGGAGCACCCCGCCCGCCAGGCCCGTCAAACTTATACGAACTCACCTCAACACATCCCTGGGTATTGCCGTGATACCCCACTTCAACCACCAGCATATCCTGCTGTCCGGTATAGGTCCGGGCCAGCCGCATGGCGAGTTCATTGGCCTCACTGCCGCTGTTGACAAAAAAAGCCACTTCAAGCGGTGCCGGAAACGTCGCCAGCAGTTCTGCCGCAAACTCCGTGATCCTGGGGTGCAGGTAGCGGGTATTGGTGTTGAGGACCTGCATCTGGCGCTGTCCTGCCCGCACCACCCGGGGGTGTTCATGCCCGACGTGGGCGACATTGTTGACCGTGTCCAGGTACCGCCGGCCTGTATCATCGAGGAGGTAGGCCCCCCCGCCGCGCAGGATATGCAGGGGGCGGGCGTAGGAGATGCTCAGGTTGCGGGGCAGGTGTGCCTTACGGTAGCTGAGAATGTCAGCTGCATCAGTCCCGGGTGCCGCCGGGGCGGGGTGACCGGCTATCAGGTACCAGGGGTCCGGGCAGAGACTGGTCCAGACTGTCCGCTGGGCTGGGTAAGCCACCCCCGGAAAATCCCCCGTATGCCCCAGCAGGTCAAGCATCACCTGAAAATGCAGGTGTGGGAACCAGTTGCCGTTTTCGGGCATGGGACCGATCTCGCAGAATACCTCACCCGCCTCAATTTCCTGTCCCGGACGGAGCCGTGCCAGGGAGGCGCGGCTCAGGTGGCCGTACAGGGTATAAAACGTAAGTTCTGGTGAAACCGTATGTTGCAGGATCACCGTGGGGCCATAGTCCCGGTCCTGGGCATTGTCCCGGAAGCTGTGTACGATGCCGGGCAGCGGGGCGCTCACGGGGGTGCCGGGGGGCAGACAGACATCCAGCCCGATATGCACCGTGCGCCAGACAGGACCATCATGCCCCTGGGTTTCGTAGGCATCCGTGGTGTAGAGGGGGCGGACTTCATCGTACCGGCCCAGGCCGGCGCGGGCACCGGGGTGCGCCTCCAGCATATCCCGGACACGGGCCTGGAGCCGGTCGGGGTCGGTGATATCAGCCCAGGTACCCAGGTCGGCGCTGCCGACCCCCAGGTCCAGCCATACCGATTCGGGGCCCGTGAGGTCCACGGGTACGATCGGATGCAGGGTGGCTTTCGCTGCCCATGCCCTGAAAACCACCGCCTGCGGGCAGGGCTCCCAGCCACAGGCGGCCCGGATCACACCCTGTATGAGGGCGGGGGGGATAGCCCGGAGTTGCGCCATCAGGGTCCAGGCAGGGGTTTCGCTGATCTGGAGATAGGGATTGTCGGGGTGCGTCTGGCGGTTGAGGGCCGAGCAGGTCACGCTGATGAGCAGCCTGGCACCCATCAGGGCGGGGAGGGCGGCAGCCTCGGACTCCGTCAGCGGGTACACCCTGTGGTACCCTTGTGCCAGCCATCCCAGCACTGCCAGCGGGTCGGGTTTGTGCATGCAGGCATAGGCTGCGGCTACGGCAAGTTCATTGATGGTATGTGAAAATACAGCATCTCCAAAGTCTATCACCCCCGGGATATGTACGCCGGTTCCGGTCCCGCTGACGAGGAGGTTATAGTCATTGGCGTCGTGGTACGTTACGGATTGCCTGAGCGTATCGAACCGGGTAACGGCCTCTGTCTGAAACCACTGGAAAAAATACCGGGCCAGTTCCCGCTGGGAGGCTGTCTCAAAGTGGTCCAGGTGTGCTTCCGTCCAGCCCGCCTGCGACACATCCCACTTCAGAAAACGATGGGCACCCGGATGGTCAAATCCAGCCAGTCCGCGGGAGAGTTGTCCGCAGAGGGCACCTACGGCCTCCATCAGTTCGGGGGTATGCGGGGATACCTCGGCCAGACACCGGCCCTCAATCCAGGTGAGGAGTCGCAGGATCCGTTGTTGCCCCTGGGCATCTGTTATCCAGACCAGGTCCTCACCGCCGGTGGTGGGGAGGATATCCGGCACTTGCAGGCGGCTCCCGCGCAGGTGGCGGATCAGCGCGTGCTGAAACCGGATCGGGGACTCTGTTTCTCCGGGCCCCGCCACTTTGACAACAAAGGTCTGGCCCTCCGGGGTTTGCGCCAGAAAATTGAGGTCCACCTCACCCGCAAGGGGCCTGAGGCTTACCGTGAGACCGTAGTGAGCCTGGATTAATGCAGCGACCGCCGCAGCCGTAACAGACATAACAACACAATAAAAAGGGTACGCTGGCAAATATGGGAATATCTCCGGAAAATCACCCCGATGCAGGAGATGAAGTGGTCGGGTAAAAGTGCGCGTCCTGCCTTAGCTGGCGTACTCCTGCTCCACGAGTTCCAGCCGTTTTACAAGGGTGTGAGGCGTGAGGATTGTCCCCGGTGAGAGAACCGCATTGGCGCCGATCCGGCAGCCGTCGCCGACCAGTGCCCCAAATTTTTCGCACTGCGTCTCGACCAGCTGCCCGCCGAGGCGTACGCGGATGTGTTTGTCCGTGCGTTCGTTGTAGTGGTTGGCAATGACAGCCCCCGCTTCCATGTTAACGCGGGTGCCGATCAGGCTGTCACCCACAAAATTAAAATGGGCCAGGGCGGCCCGCTCCATCAGGAGGCTGGTTTTGATCTCACACCCGGGTCCGACCGTACACCCGGGGCCCAGGTACACTCCCCCGCGCAGGTAGGCGTGCGCCCCCACAAAACACCCTGCCGAGATGATGGCGGGGCCTTTGAGGACAACACCTGCTTCCACCGTCGCTTCCCGGTGGATGGCTACCCAGTCGCGGACCACATAGTCTGCACTCAGGCTGGGCAGGAGCCGGTAGATCAGGTCCTGGAGGGCCGGAGGCACCTGCCACGGCATCAGGCCGGATATACCCGGAAACAGGGATTCGAAGCCGGTCAGGTATTGGGAGAGGATCATCGGAGAAAATCAGGCTTCATAAAACTCGATCGGAAGGTCGTCAGGGTCAGCGATAAAGGTAAACCGCTTGTCGGTGAAGGGGTCTGTCCGGATGGGTTCTGCGGTGATCCCGTGTGTGTGGAGGGTGGTCACCACAGCATCCAGGTCTTCAACCGCAAAAGCCAGGTGGCGCAGGCCGGTTGCTTCCGGGCGGGACGGGCGGGCCGGTGGTGCTGGAAAGGAAAACAACTCAATCACATATTGACCCTTGAGAGCCAGATCCAGTTTGTACGAGTCCCGCTCAGCCCGATATACCTCCCGGATCATCTCCAGTCCGAGTACTTCTGTATAAAAAGCCCGCGACCGGGGATAATCCCGGCAGATGATCGCGATATGGTGGACATTCGCCAGGGATAAAGCAGGCATATTCAGGGGAGTTTGGCTTCGGCAGCCATTTTAAAGTAGGCTTTCAGGCATCGGGCGGTCAATTGGGCATCTTCCAGGGCATCGTGATCACTCCCGGCCCGTGAAAACCCAAAAAAACCTGAAATAGCCTCCAGGCTCAGGCTTTTGGGTGTAGGTTTTCCGTTGGCTTTCATCACCAGCCCCATAAAGTAGGAGATGGTATGCAGGTCAATCATTTTGTTGGAGTAGGGCCAGTCCATGTTTTGCCGGTTATAGGCAAACTTCAGGAAATTGATGTCATAGATCACACTCTGGCCACAGAGGACGATGTCAGACAGGCGCTCATCCGGGCGGCGCCGAAACTGCTTCCGCACCCAGGTTTCCATTTCGGGGAGGACATCGTAGATCATGGGGGCGTCTTCGAGGTCATATTTGGTGAGCCCGTGTACCTTCTCGGCACCTACCGAGAGGTTTTCCGGGTCTTCAGGGCAGACAAGCTGGAGATAGGTACCGGCTTCGGTCCATTCGTCGGTATAGGCAACAGCCCCGATCTGGATGATTTCGTCATACTCAGGATCAGTGCCGCTCATTTCGAGGTCAAATACGAGGAAGGGCATGGTATGAGGTGGGGGTTGGGAGTTATGGGTTATGAGGTAAGCGTTATGGGGTAATTTTATTCGCCCATGACAACGGCGGCATACCGGTCCCAGCTCAGGTGCTGGGCGGCGCGGGCGACATTTTCGCGGGGGATGGGTTTCTCCAGAAACAGCAACATCTGGGCGGCCATGGAGTGGATGTCCTGGGGTTCAGCCAGATAGCCGTTTTCGCCATGCTGGATGGTCTCCGGAAAGTGTCCTACGCGGGTAGCCAGGACAGGCAGTGAAAAGTTGTAGGCCAGTGATTCCACGCCGGAGGGGGTGGCCGTATCGTAGTAGGTCAGGGTCGCATCACTCACCTGAAAGTACCGGTGTACGGCTTCATTGGGCACAAAGGTATTCACCACATGGGTATAGTCTTCGATGCCGAGTGTCTGGATCAGGGCCAGGGGGTTATAGTCCCGCTCGTCATCTCCCTTGCGGACCAGCAGGCTACGCAGCGTGCCAAACAGGGCATTTTTCAGGCGGGTGGACCACTTGCCGGGGTCCAGGGTTTGCCAGAAGGACTCCCCCACGATCAGGAGCGACACGTCCTGCCGGGTCGCCAGCACCTCCTTGAATGCCGGAATCACATGATGCAGCCCTTTGTATTTGCGGATAAATCCAAAAAACAGAAACACATGCTCGCGCAGGCCCATCCCGGCCTTGGCTGCAGCCACGTCAAAATGAGGATCCGGCTGAAACAGGTCATATACCGGGTGATACAGTTTCAGGACCGTGCGGGCGGCCGTGCTGCGTTTGCCGGTCTCGGTCACTTCAAAGGAAAGCTCCGGGAGGACAGCCCGGAGTTCGTCTGCCGTTTTGTAGGCGTGCACGATATACGTATCCGCGATACCCAGTCCATACCGCGTAAAAAAACGATCCGTCACACTGGCCTCTTTTTGCACCAGCACATGCACATCAAAAACCACCTCAATTGGTGTATGGCGTTTCAGCCACCGGGCGATCCAGCCCATCGGCAGCCCCTGCAGCGCGATGGCCCACTGAAAAATCACCTTGTCAGGCTTCAGGTCCCGGATCATCCGGGCTGTTTGCAGCCATGTGCCTGGCCGGTTGTAGTCGGTCACATAGGTAATGGGAATCGGGCTGCCGTCCAGAAACCCCGTGCGGCTGGCTCTGTCCACAAAATCCCGTGGCACAATCGCCGGATACTGCTGGATCCATGACACGATATGTACCTGGGTATCCGCCCGGCGGGCCAGGGCCCGGGCCAGGGCTGTATTATAATTGGATATCCCCCCCTTAAACATTGGTCCCGGACCGAAGCAGACAACAACCGGCATAGTTTTGAAAATCAGGTTTTGGCAGGCGAATATACACTCCCCCGTGCCAAGCCAAAAATAATCTCTTGATTCTTACCTCATGCCTTGTCCTGTAAGGTTGTGCCGCATCGTGCCGCTGTCCGCACATCATACCGGCTGACCATTGGCGCAATGCAGCATTCCAATCAGGTGATAATAACTACAGGTGAAAATACATGTGAAAGAAAATACGGATTTAAGTACAAAATTTGATCACTGATTAAGCTGAACACCACACACCAGATATATGATTACGCCAGCCTGCTCTACACCGATTGAAGTTTCCAGCGCAGTACGTCCCCGCCTGATATCCGGCCGGATGTTGATGGCCTGCCTGCTCCTGCTGATATCCTTCCGGCCACTGATGGCCCGGGAGGGTGAGCCTGTCAAAGGGCAGGTCTGCCTGGCAGTCGCAGATGTATGGGGCACAGACCAACTGGTGGCCCTGAACCCCGCTGGCGGCCCGCCCGAGGTGATCCTGCAGGACCTGGAAGTACATCATATCGAGGCACTGGCGATTCATCCGGGTAGCGGGCAGGTGTGGGGGGTCAATCACAGCCGCCTGGGCCGCCTGGACCTGGATCTGGGGCGGTTTATACCTGCTGCCGAGGCACCCGGTATAGCCCTGGGAGCCCAGGGACCTGTCAAAATAGGCGATACAGATGGCATCACCTTTGATCCGACCGGCAACCGGTTATATGCTGTCTTTGCCCGGCCCCATGCCGCGGATATCCTTTATCGCCTTGATACAGAGACAGGCCTGGTCGTAAAAAATGCCTTTGGGGTCGGACAAGATTACCTGGTACTCGGTGGGGTGACCGACTGGAACGTAGACGACATGGCTTTTCATCCGGGCAGCGGGTTATTGTACCTGTTGGTTCACCTGGAGTCAGCCCCCGATGTCCAGCTCGTGGCCGCAGTCAGCCCGCTCAGCGGGGAGATCAGCCGGATAGTCCCCCTGCAAACAGCAGGCATACCACTCCGGGGGATGGCTTTCCGCGAGGATGGCAGCCTCTTGGCCACGCCCAAACCTGCTGCTGACTCAGTGGTATTTGCGTGGACCCTGGACCTGGCTACGGGAACCTTACAGCAGGAAGGGCTGCTCGGCACCAATATCGCTTATGAGGCCTGCGCCTGTCCGGGTATGCCCATGCGGCAGGTCCGGGGACAGGTGACAGTACCCCGGCAGTCCCAGGTCTCGCGGCAGCTCCTGGTGCGCATCACAGCAGCGGGCCCCGATGCAGGGGTGGTGGCTGCTGGCGAGACCTATACACTCACCGATGGCCGGTTTGAGATATTCACCCGGCAGGAAGGTGCCTTGCGGGCAGAGATTGTGGACCCCCTGGGTGCCCTGACAGGGTCTGCATGGGTAGAAGACGGGCTGCTCACCGAGATTGTGCTGGTGTCTGTGCATGCCCGGGAGGCACAGTGGGGGAGACTGGCCGGGATGATGCCGCACCCACTCTGGGGCAGGGGGGTGGTACGCTTACGTACCCTGGCCCACCAACAACTTGATTCACAGATGGTTTCCTGGCCTGAGGCAGTAGATGTATTTGCCCGGCAATAAAAAACAAGGTTGAATATTTCTTCAGGTGTGATGACGAGCCGCCCGTGGGGAGATACCCGCAGGGTGGCTTGTTTTATTATGGGCGATTGTGGATGTTTGGTGTATGAATCAGCTCTATGTGTATAATGGTGACCTGATTACGGCTGGCAATACCGGCCTGCCGGCACTTAACCGGGCCTTTAAGGTAGGAGACGGGCTGTTTGAAACGGCCAGGCTCTGGAAAGGACAGGTTTTGTGGGAGGATATACACTTGCAGAGAATGGCCCGGGGCATGCGCCTGCTCGGAATGAAACCCTGGGACGAGCATGAGCGGCAGCGATGGGCACAAGGTATCCGTCAGCTCTGGGGTATGTATGATTTTCCCGTCCATGCTCGTCTCCGGTGGCAGGTTTTCCGGGCGGGCGGGGGAGCGTATGCGCCCCTTCAGGACGATACGGATTGGGTTCTTGAGCTAATCCCCCTGGAGGCAGGGTATCACAGCACGCCACCTGCCCGTCTGGTGTCGTATCCTGAGATACGGGTGCGGCACTCGCGGCTGTCAGCCTGCAAGACCAGCAGTGCCCTGCTGTATGTGTGTGCGGCCCGGTACGCCCGCGACCGGGGCGGAGACGATGCCCTGATGTTTTCTCCCGGCGGCAAAGCCGTGGAGGCCGCCAGCGCCAATCTTTGGTGGACCGAAGGTGAAATCCTTTGCACGCCCCCCCTGCGTACGGGGTGTGTGGACGGGGTCATGCGCCGTATGGTACACACATTGGCCGCAGAACTGGGCATTCCGGTGAAAGAAAAAACCATTTCTGTTGCTGATTTTGCACCCGCCTCCCAGGTATTTCTGACCAATGCCATCCGGGGTGTATGGCCTGTCGCCACCATAGATAAGCAGATTTTGTCCCCTGCAGCTACCACGATCCCCGATATGCTTCAAAAAAAACTCGTGGACAAGGCCGGACAAATTATATGACGAAGCTGTAATATTTTTTTATTTTTAGTACTTTTACGAAAACTTATTCTTCCAATGGCCAAGCGTAACGACAAAGGGGGGCTTGTATATTCGACAGACCCCGATGCATGGGCTGGATTTGATGATGATGAGCCTGAAGTCTCCCTGCCCCCTGCCCGGCAGGATTTGCGCATCTCGCTTGACAGTATCCGGGGCAATAAAAAAGTCACCCGTATCTGGAACTTCAAAGGCAACGGGGCAGACCTTACAGAGCTGGCCAAATCCCTCAAAACCCGCTGTGGAGTAGGGGGATCTGTCAAAGAAATGGAAATTCTCCTGCAGGGAGACGTGCGGGAAACCGTCAAAACCGAACTGACCCGGCTGGGATACCGCTACAAACAAGCGGGTGGTTGATTTTTTCAGATCAGAAGCACACACATGAACCGTTTTTTACGTCTTGCATCTGTCTTCTGTACCGTAATTCCAGGTAAATATGAAACATATTGTACGCCTTGGGTTGTGTGCGTTGTGGTGGACACTGGCATTGGCCAGCACCTCGTTCGCTCAGACCTTTACTGCAACCTCTCCTTTTAGTCAGTATGCCTATGGCCTGCAGGGGCCCGGTATCGTGATTACAAACCCTGTAATCATCAACTGTGATACTACGGGCGATCCTTTTCTGAACAACCTGCCTGCGATGGGCGGATTTACAGCGCCACCTGCCACACTCGGCGGGATCACAGGCGGGACCATCCTTACGTCCGGCTCTCTCAGCAATACCAACAACAGCGGCGGATACGGCAACGGGTTTCCCGGCAATGCCAGTCTGACCAGTATTGTAGGCGTTAATACCCAGAATGCCTGCGAGCTGACCTTTGACTTCAACGCCAGCTGTGATACAGTAAAGGTCCGGTATGTGTTTGGGTCCAATGAGTTTCAGGAGTTTCTCGCAGGACCGTATGAGGACGTGTTTGCCATGTTTATCACAGGCCCTGGTTTTGCACCCAATACCAATGTGGCCCTGATCCCTCCGCCCAACGGCACCCTGCCGGTTGAGGTGGACAATGTGTTTGCCAACCCGGCTCAGTATGTGGCCGGGGTGCCCTATGACGGACACTCGGTTGTCCTGGAGGCGCTGATTGATGTCGTGCCCTGTCAGAACTACACCATCAAGCTGATTATTGCTGATGGTACAGACTCCGGGGTTGACTCCGGGGTGTTTATCGAGCCGTTTTCCTGCGGCGTGGAGCCTCCGGCTATTTTTGCCCGCAATATCAACAATCCTGGTAGTCCGGAGGCGGTGGAGGCCTGCTCAGATGGGTATTTTACCATCAAGCGGTTTGGGGACAATGCCCAACCCCTGCCAGTCAACTTCACTTTGTTTGGGACCGCCACCAACGGCGCGGATTATAATATCTCCCTCGTCTCCCCGGCCATCATCCCGGCAGGACAAGATTCGCTGAATATTCCGATCAACGTAGTCGCAGACGGTCTGCCTGAAGGTACCGAGACGGTCATCATGGCCCTGGATGTCCTGAGCTGTTTTGGTGATACAGCCGTCCTGACCATCCGCGATCCGTTTGTGATAGATGCCGGGCCTGACATGTCAGTATGTTCCGGTTCGCTGGCAACCCTGGGCTCCATTCCCCTCCCGAACGTATCCTATGTCTGGACGCCCAATATTGGTATGCAGGGACCACTCGGATCTCCAAACCCCACGGTACAGTTTCTGACCAACTTCCCGGTACCCATCAGCTATGACGTGCTGGGAGCTGATGTAAATGGTTGTTTTGACCGGGATACAGTGGTGGTGACCTTTGTGCCGCTGCCCCAGGCGGTGATCAGCGCCGCAGCATCTGCCTGTCTGGGTGATGTCGTGACAGTCTCCTTTGGTGCCCAGCAATTGGCTGGTGCACAATATACCTGGGGATTTCCGGGTGCAGCGAGTATCATCGGCTCCGGTGCAGGGCCTTATCAGGTCACCTGGAATACACCAGGCGTGCAGACCATAAGTTTGACCGTAGCAGATGGCCAATGTGTCAACGGTCCCGTCACCAAAAGCATTACCATCTTCCCGATCCCTACCTCTGGTTTCAGCGTGACCCCATCGGTATGCGCGGGCAGTTCAGCGCAGGTGGTATATACCGGCAGCGCGAGTCCGGCGAGTGCTACATTTTTGTGGGATTTTGACGGAGGAATCGGCACCGGCGGCGGCTTACCCTTTGGGGTGAGCTGGGCCAGTCCCGGTGTCAAAACCGTGACCCTGACCGTGATTGAGAACGGGTGTATCAGCAGCCAGACCAGCCAGCAGGTGACGGTGCTTCCGATCCCGAGCGGCACGTTTACGGTTCAGCCTTCTGCGTGTACGGGTGAGGTGGTTCAGATCACCTACACCGGTACCGCCTCTCCAGCAGCAGCATTTGGG
>JANRLQ010000028.1:0-31163 GCA_033762375.1 Bacteroidia bacterium | reverse complement strand
CTGCAAGAAAAAGAAAGGCGCTCGAAACGTCCCAATCCAGCAATGCCGGAAATGAACGGGATCTTGTCCGAGCACCCGTCCCGTAAACATATAAAATGTTTACCATTCTTTTGGAATCTAACGGTATAACTCCGGGGTTGGCGGGGCGGCCTGCCGGACCGCCCCTACAGGCTCCCGCCTGATGCGCAGCATCCTGCGCCAGCGGGATCCAACCACCCCGATTTACCTGTGGTAAATCACCCCTCCGCAGGAGGGGAATATCGGTGCATCGCACCCCCAAAAAGGGCTGAGCAGGTGCCCTCCTGCGCTATCGCCGAAGCCCGACAACCGGGTCCGCCACGGCTGGATTGGGTCTCGTGCCCGACATTTCTTTTTATAATCCGGAAAATGTAAGATGGCTTATCTTTTCTGCCGTATATAAATCAGTCTCAGACTTAAAACCTTATCTGGCTTGTATGAAAAGTTCTATCTGGTATTTTGAGGGAGTGGATCTCTATCATATCCTCTGTCCTTATAAATACGAAAAACATCTCAAAGATCACCCGCTTTCCCGGTATAATAAGCACGAGTTTATTTTTATGCCCCATGAAGTAGCCCAGGACATATACCTGATTGCGGAAGGAAAAGTAAAAATCGGGGTCTATGATGAAGCCGGTAACGAACTGATCCTGGCTTATCTGGGCAAAGGAGAAATCATGGGTGAAATGGCCTATCTGGGCAAAGGCCAGCGGCGGGAATTTGCCCAGGCAATGCAGGCTGGCACCAAAATATGCAAAATGAGTGCTGAGAAAGCACAGGAATTGTC
Organism: Bacteroidia bacterium; assembly: GCA_033762375.1. Lineage (GTDB taxonomy): Bacteria > Bacteroidota > Bacteroidia > J057 > J057 > RDXT01. The sequence goes on along the minus strand of JANRLQ010000028.1, from coordinate 30,358 downwards.
CCGTGACTATGTACCGTTCTCGTTGGAACTTAACAAAAAAATTGCGGATCGGATCATACTCCTGGAGCGGCGGCTTGAGATTTTGTTTTACAAGGATGTCCGCCGACGGCTGCTGGAGCTGATGAAGGACCTCACAACATTATACCCCTGCCCCAAAGAACCTGGCTGGGTACATCACGGGCTGACACAGCAGGAAATCGGCAGCCTGATCGGAGCTTCGCGCAAAACTGTCTCGCTGCTGCTCAATGAACTCGAAAAGGAGGGCACTATTTTGCTGGCCCTGGGCAGGTTCAAGCCCCTAAAGTCCGATCTGCTAGACGCCCTATAAACTTTGCAGGTATTCCTGACTTTGTCATCGCCGTAACAGCTTAGCGGCCACGCGGTCAGCAGCTTTGTAACCAACGTATTGTTTCATGATGTGTCCCATTTGCCTGCAGGACCACGGTCCGCTTGTCCATTATTTTCCTAACCCCAGTGACGGGCCGACCGTTGAAGCACTGCGGGCTGAGTTGCCAGGCTGGCAGCCTGAGTCAGGTGCCTGTACCCGGTGTGTGGACCAGGCCCAGCTCGCGGCCTGCCAGCGCAATCCCGGGGACCGCCACCGGCTGGGCGGGCAGGAACGTATGGGATATACCATCCTGCCGATACCGGCCCGGCTGAGCGCACACACCGGGTATACAGGAAAAGGGGTTACGATCTGCTTCATAGACAGCGGGTTTGTGCGTCACCCGGACCTTTGTGAGCCGGACAACCGCATCCTGCGGATGTTTGATATCCGCTGGCCGGAGGAGCCGATACGGGCAGACAGTTCGGGTGAACCTGCCGCTGCCTGCTGGCATGGTACGATGACGGCTGTCACCGGAGCCGGAAATGGCTGGTGCTCAGCCGGATACTACCGCAGCCTGGCACCTGATGCACAGGTCGTGCTGATCCGGGTGATGGACGATGCGGGTGTGATCTCCGACCAGGCCCTGGCGGACGCCTTGCAGTGGGTCTGTACCCATCACGCAGCGTACGGCATACGCATTGTCAATCTGTCGGTCTCGGGTGACAACAGCCTTTCGTACAAAGCGAGCCCAGTCGGACAACGTATCGCGGCATTGGCTGCGGAAGGGGTTCTGGTCGTCGCCGCAGCGGGCAATCAGGCGGGTGCTGCCCTGAAGGCCCCTGCCAATGCCCCGCATGCCCTCACCGTAGGCGGACTGGATGACCATAATACCCTTTTTCCGCTGGGGCATACCCTCTACCACTCGACCTATGGCGAGACCGCCGACCACACGTATAAACCCGATCTGATAGCACCTGCCATCTGGCTGGCGGCTCCCCTCCTGCCCGGATCAGCCGCCCAGCGGGAGGCTGAGGCCCTCTGGAGCATACAGGAAGCATCCCCTCGCCACCGGCATGCGGTTCTGACCAATACCATTCACCAGACAAAACTCTCCCGGCAATTGCTGCTGGCACCGGCTGAGGCGCTGGAGCAGGCTATTGCTGCCCGGATGGAGTCGGCCAAGTATATCTCTCCCCACTATCAGCACGCTGACGGGACCTCCTTTGCTGCCCCGATCGTGTGCAGCGTAGCGGCCCAGCTGCTGGAGGCACGTCCTGACCTGAGCCCGGCGGCGCTGCGGGACATCCTGCTGCGTACGGCACGTCCTTTGCCAGGCGTACCTGCTGAACGTCAGGGATTTGGGGTATTGCACCCGCTGAGTGCAGTCACCCTGGCCGCTGAGGATGATCACCCGCTACCGCCGCTGTTTCACCCCGTGGTTGACTATCATGCCCGGCAGGTTCATTTTTATTTTCATCACGAAACCTGCAACTCCGTACAGCTGGCAGGTGGATTTGATGGCTGGAAAAAACCAGGACGCCCGCTGGTGATGACAGCAGAACATCACTGGACTGTAACCCTGGACCTCCCGGCTCCGGGGGTATATCCCTACAAATTTATGGTAAACAACCAAGACTGGGTCACCGATACCCGCAACCTGTATCAGGTGCCTGATGGCCTTGGCGGATTTCACAGTTTGTTGGTCGTGGATACGTATGGTGCTGAATATTAAGTTTTTGTAAAAAATCACCCGGTGTTACACGCGTTACACCTTGCCAGCGAGCTGCTGCTCACTTTTGTAACACATATCAAACCCGCTTCATCACAACTCTCTTTTTATGTCCCATTATGACGTCATCATCATCGGCACAGGTGCCGGTGGTGGCACCCTGGCGTACAAACTAGCGCCCAGCGGTAAAAAAATCCTCATCCTCGAAAGAGGTGACTACATCCCCCGCGAAAAAGACAACTGGAGCACCCAGGCTGTCTTTCTTGATGCAAAGTACAAAGCACATGAAACCTGGGAAGACAAAGATGGCAAAACGTTTCACCCGGGCATCCACTATTGTGTAGGGGGTAATACCAAAGTGTATGGTTCGGCCCTGCTGCGTATGCGGGAACGGGACTTTGAAGAAGTACAACACCACGGCGGGGTATCACCTACCTGGCCTGTGTCGTATGCGGATATGGAACCGTATTATACAGAGGCCGAAAAATTGTATCAGGTACACGGCCAGCGGGGAATTGATCCCACGGATCCTCCTTCTGACACCCCGTATTTTTATGCGCCCCTCCCGCACGAGCCACGTATCCAGACGTTATATGACGACCTGAAAAACCTGGGCCTGAACCCTTTCCCACTCCCGATCGGGGTACGGATGGGCGAAAATGAACGTGGCGCCGCTCCGCCGGTACTGGATCGGTTTGATGGATTTCCAGATGCATCTGAGGCCAAAGCTGATTCGCATGTGACCTGCATCAAGGCAGCCCTGACCTATCCCAATGTCACGCTGATGACCCATCGTTATGCAGAGCGGCTCCTTACCGATCGTACGGGCAAGCAGATTCGTGAAGTAGTCGTCCGGCATCAGGACACCACCGAGTCTTATACGGCTGATATTGTCGTAGTGGCCTGTGGGGCGATCAACTCTGCCGCCCTCCTGCTTCGCTCTGCCAACGAAGCCCATCCCCACGGACTGGCTAATGGATCTGGTGTAGTAGGCCGCCACTACATGGCCCACAACAACTCTGCCCTGCTGGCGATCTCCCGCAAACCCAATCCTACTTTGTTTGGCAAAACCCTGGGTATCAATGATTTTTACTTTGGCAGCGATGACTTTGATTTTCCGCTGGGTCATATCCAGATGCTCGGCAAATCTGATCCGCTGATGTTTCGGGAGGACGCTCCGGGTTTTGCCCCGGGACTGGCCCTGGACTATATCGCCCAGCATGCCCTGGACTTCTGGCTGACCTCTGAAGACCTGCCTGACCCAGACAACCGGGTCGTCCTGAAAAAAGACGGCAGCATTCAACTGCATTATACCGAAAACAACCTCGAAGGGCACCGCAGGCTGAGCAAAAAACTCCACTGGCTCCTGGAGCACGTAGGCTGCGAAACCCATCTTCTCCCCAACAACCTGTACCTGGGCAAAAAAATCCCCATCGCAGGCACGGCACACCAATGTGGTACGGTGCGGTTTGGACTTGACCCCCATACATCGGCGCTTGATACCTTCTGCCGCTCACATGAGATTCCCAACCTGTATGTGGTGGATGGCAGCTTTTTCCCCTCCAGCTCTGCCGTAAACCCCGGTCTGACCATCATCGCACAAGCGCTGCGCGTAGGCGAACACCTGCAATCCGTCTTGCGCTAACCTTCTCCTGAGTCACTGCCTGTTCCCGGAGCTGATGCTGAGCCATTCGTCAGCAGGATTAGCATTGGGCTGCGGTACGCTGGTACACCTCCTTAGGGAGTGTTTCTCCTTTAGCCTCTCTTTTTTTAACCATTCAGGCATTATAATATGCTCCCTAAAACGATTTCACTCGCAGGGCAGACAGCCCTGGTGACAGGTGCCAGCTCTGGCATCGGCAAGGCTTGTGCCATCGCCCTGGGCGAGGCGGGTGCCCGCGTCGTCATCAACTATGTCGGCAACCCCAGCGGCGCCGAAGAAGCCGCTGCTGAGATTGTGGCCGCAGGCAGCCAGGCCATTATCGTCAAAGCCGACGTGAGCCAGGAAGACCAGGTGCAGGCGATGTTTCGCACCGCAGTAGAGACATTTGGCACCGTGGATATCCTCGTGAACAATGCCGGCCTGCAAAAGGACGCCAATTTTGTGGACATGAGCCTCGCTGACTGGAACTTTGTCCTCAGCGTCAACCTTACCGGTCAGTTTCTCTGTGCCCGCGAGGCCGCCCGTGAGTTCCTGCGCCGGGGACCACGTCCCGAGGTATCCGTGGCCCTGGGCAAAATCATCTGCATGAGTTCTGTCCACGAGTTGATCCCCTGGGCAGGCCACGTCAACTACGCTGCGTCCAAAGGTGGGGTCATGCTTTTTATGAAATCCATCGCACAGGAACTCGGCGAACACAAAATCAGGGTCAACAGCATAGCGCCCGGTGCTATCCGCACCCCCATCAACCGCATGGCGTGGGAGACACCCGAAGCCGAAAAAAACCTCCTGCGCCTCATTCCCTACGGGCGTATCGGCGAGACACGTGACATCGGCAACCTGACCGTATGGCTATCATCCGATGACAGCGACTATATACATGGCCAAACCCTGGTCATGGATGGTGGTATGGCTTTGTATCCCGGCTTTAAGGACAACGGCTGATCTGGCCATAACCCATCCGCATCATGGCTAATAAAACCATAACTCCGGAAGCCAAACGGCTTCAACAATTATATCAGCAAGGACAACCCTGGCATCGCTGGGGGCCCTATCTGAGCGAACGACAATGGGGTACCGTGCGCGAAGACTACAGCGAGCACGGAGCCGCCTGGGATTATCTCCCGCATGACCATGCCCGCTCCCGCACCTATCGCTGGGGGGAGGATGGCCTCGCCGGTATCTCCGATGACCTTCAGCGGCTGTGTTTTGCGCCGACGCTCTGGAACGGGCAAGACCCCATCCTCAAAGAGCGCCTGTTTGGCCTGGCTGGCCCTGAGGGTAACCACGGAGAGGATGTCAAGGAACTCTATTTTTACCTGGACAATCTCCCCTCACATGCCTACATGAAACATCTGTACAAGTATCCGCATGCAGCTTTTCCGTATGCGGACCTGGTGCAGACCAACCAGCAACGCTCCAGGTTTGAGCCGGAGTATGAGTTGCTGGACACAGGGGTATTTGATACCAATCATTACTTTGACGTGTTTACGGAATACGCCAAAGCAGCCGAGGAAGACATCCTGATCCGTATCACGGTCCACAACCGGGGCCGCAACACCGCACCCATCTGGGTATTGCCTACGGTTTGGTTTCGCAACTTGTGGCGTTTTGGGTTAATGGAGCAAAAACCTGAAATCCGATCAGGCGGTCAGGGAGCGGGATATGCCTGGGCAGACCTGACACATCCGGAGCTGGGCGCGTATCAGGTGTATTTTGCCCCGACGGATCATACCCTGTTTACCGAAAACGAAACCAATACCAGGCGCCTGTATGGCACCCCGCCGGATCATCCTTTTGTCAAGGATGCGTTTCACGATGCCATTATCGGAGGAGAGTATGAACCTTTTGCTTCACGGGGTATGGGGACCAAATTTGCGCCGGTGTATGCCCTGGAATTAATGGGGGGCGAAAAGGCCGAAATCAGGCTGCGGCTTTGCCGGACCGGAGTTCCCACCCTTACGGCAGACCCTCTCGGCAACACATTTGAGACCACCTTCCAGCGCCGTATACAAGAGGCAGACGAGTTTTATGGCGCGTATGCACAGGGGCTGGACGAAGATATGGCCAATATCCAGCGCCAGGCGTTTGCGGGGATGTTGTGGAGCAAGCAGTATTTTAACCTGGATATACCCAGATGGCTCAATGGTGATCCGGGCCAGCCTGCGCCGCCAGCAGCACGAAAAAACGGACGAAACCACCAGTGGTCCCACCTTAACAATGAGGACATCATTTCGATGCCCGACAAGTGGGAGTATCCCTGGTACGCCGCCTGGGACCTGGCCTTCCATTGTGTGCCCCTGGCGATGATAGACCCGGCGTTTGCCAAAAGCCAGCTCGTCCTCTTCCTGCGGGAGTGGTATATGCACCCCAATGGCCAGATACCGGCCTACGAATGGGCGTTTGGTGACGTGAACCCGCCCGTCCATGCCTGGGCTTGTCTCCAGGTCTACAAAATAGACCTCCAGCAACATGGCAATCAAGACCTTCTGTTTTTAAAACGGGTCTTCCAGAAGCTCCTGATCAACTTCACGTGGTGGGTCAACCGCAAGGACCGCAAGGGCAATAACGTATTTGAGGGGGGATTCCTGGGCCTGGACAATATCGGCCTCTTTGACCGGAGCAGCCAGATCCCGGGTGGCGGGTATCTGGAGCAGGCAGACGGTACGGCCTGGATGGGCATGTACTGCCTCAATATGCTCGAAATGGCCCTGATACTGGCTGAAGAAGACCCCTCGTATGAAGATGTAGCGACCAAGTTTTTTGAGCATTTTGTCTATATCGCTGCCTCTCTCAACCGCATGGGCGAGGACTGGACCGGAGCCTGGGATGAGCAGGAAGGCTTTTTTATGACATTCTGGCCCTTCCTGATGGGCAGTATATCCCGCTCAAAATCCGCTCACTGGTGGGCCTCTCGACCCTGTTTGCGACCCTGGTGCTGGACAAAGAAAAACTGGAAAAGTTGCCTGACTTTTACCAGCGCCTGAAGTGGTTCCGGCAGTACCGGATGGACAATCAGGAAGATCACGTGATAGAGGAGTTTGCGGAGGGACACGACCTGCTGCTTTCGCTGGTGCCTGAGCATCGCCTGCGCCGACTGCTGGTGGCCTTGCTGGATGAGCAGGAGTTTCTGGGGCAGGGTGGCATACGCGCCATCTCCAAACGCCACGAGACCCCGGCGATGGTAGAGGTCGACGGCCAGTCCTTCGGACTGCAATATGAGCCGGGAGAGAGTACCACAGGCCTGTTTGGGGGCAATTCCAACTGGCGGGGTCCTATCTGGATGCCGATGAACTACCTGCTGATCCAGTCACTCAAAACGTACCATTCCTATTACCAGGACCGGCTCAAAGTGGCTTATCCTACCGGCGCAGACCAGGAAATGAACCTGGCTCAGATCGCTCAGGCGCTCTCCAGGCGGCTGGCTTCGATATTCCAGCGGGACGACAACGGCAAACGCCCCGTCCATGGCCGCTACAATGAGTTTCATTTTGACCCCCACTATCGGGACCTGATCCTGTTTTATGAATATTTCCACGGTGATACAGCCCGCGGAGTGGGCGCCTCCCACCAGACAGGATGGACAGGCCTGATTGCCGAGCTGATCGAGTCCCTGCGCGAGTCTGACACGCCTACCCCAAGCCTATGATCCGTTTCTCAAATCCCAGCTTCGAAGACGCGACCTCCCGCGAGTGGCTCATCAGCAACGGGCAGGGGGGCTATGCCAGCAGTTCCCTCTGCGGTGCCAATACCCGCCGATACCACGGACTCCTCGTCGCAGCGCTTAATCCCCCGACCCATCGCCAGGTCCTGGTATCCAAGGTCGAAGAAACCCTCGTCCTGCCTGACGGCGAGCTCGCAGCGCTGTCTGCCAACCGGTATCCGGGTGCTATACATCCCCAGGGTCATCGTTATCTGTCTGCGTTTGAGCGCAGCCCCCTGCCCCAGGCAACCTACACGGTCGGGGAGGCCTGCCTGCGCAAAACCATCTGCATGAAACAAGGCAGTGCGACTACTGCCGTGATCTACACCAACTCTGGCAGCCAGTCTCTGCGGCTACGGGTTGTGCCGCTATTGGTAGCCCGTGATTATCACGGCCTCTTCCGGGAGCAGTCCTACTTTGATTTTTACCACGAAGACCTCGGCAACGGCCAACTCCGTGTATATCCGCAGTACGGGGTGCCACCATTACACATCAGCTTTGGTAAGGGGACCTTCACGCCGGGCAAAACCTGGTACCGGGCCTTCCAGTATGAGCGGGAAGCGTACCGGGGGCTTGACTATCACGAGGACGCCTTTGCACTGGGGGTCATCGAGTGGCTGCTGGAGCCTGGCCGGGAGGTGATACTTGTGTTTTCGGCAGAAAGCATGCCCCCGGAGGAAGCTCCCGAAACCTGGATCGAGGAGGAGATCGCCCGCCTCCGCGCACTCCCGCCCGCTGGCGTGACAGACCCCTTTGTGCGGGACCTGGCCATCAGCGGGGACCAGTTTTTAGTATGGCGACGCTCCACCCGGAGTTATACCCTGCTGGCGGGTTATCACTGGTTTACGGATTGGGGGCGGGACACCATGATCGCCATGCGCGGTCTTGTGATCGCACAGGGACGGCAGCAGGAGGCAGCGTCTATTCTCCAGACCTTTCTTGATTCGCTGGACCAGGGCATGATCCCTAACCGGTTTCCTGACCAGGGCGAAATACCCGAGTACAACACCATAGATGCTACCCTGTGGTTGTTTGTGGTGCTGTACGAATACTACGAACGATTTCAGGACCTGAAGTTCATCCGTGAAGTATTTCCACGGCTCCACGAGATACTGGAAGCACACTTTAAGGGCACCCGCTACGGCATTCACGTCACGGAAGAGGGCTTGCTTTTTGGTGGAGAAGGTATTGTACAACTCACCTGGATGGATGCCCGGATAGGCGACTATGTGGTCACCCCCCGCCACGGATGTGCCGTAGAGGTGAACGCCCTGTGGTACAATGCACTCCGGATTTATGAGGTATTTCACCGCAAGCTATCCACCCACCCCAATCCGTATGCCCGGGCAGCGGAAGACGCGGAGGCTGCTTTCAGGCGTTTTTTCCTCAATGAGCGGGGATACCTCAACGATGTGGTCATTCCCGGTTCCTACTCCGACGACAGCCTCCGCCCCAATCAAATTTATGCCCTGAGCCTGCCCTTCAGCCCGCTGAGCCGCGAGGCCTCGCTGCCGATCCTCGCCCTGATTGAGGCACATCTTTATACGGACCTTGGCCTGCGCTCCCTTGATCCCGCCCACCCGGACTTCAAGCCAGTGTACCGGGGCAATATCTGGCAGCGGGACACCGCCTACCACCAGGGTACGGTATGGGCTTTTTTGTGGGGCGAATATGCCCTGGCCTATCTGAAGTTACATGACTACTCAACGGCTGCCTGCCGCACGATCCGCACCAAAGCCGAAGGCCTGCAGCGGCATTTTTATGAAGCTGACTGCCTCCACGGCATCTCTGAGATATTTGACGGCGGGACACCGGGACCGGGCCGGGGCTGTGTACACCAGGCCTGGTCGGTCGGCATGATGCTGCGGGTATTGCTGGACCCTGCCTGGAAATCAGATGCATGACCACCGGTCCGGTTGTATGGCCGCCCAGCCCTATGCTTTTTAATTTCACCCAATCTTTACACCTTATCACCTGCGTTTGTTTGTATATGGCTGTTTTTCCCTTTGTCCGGGCGCGTAAAAATGAGTCAGGCACCCGGCACGCTAACCTCGACACCCAACACCTGGCGATCCAGGGATTTGATCCGGTGTCTTATTTTCAGGCGTCTGGCCCCAAAAAAGGTACAAAAACCTACTCCTATACGTATCAGGGGGCTACCTACCTGTTTAGCCATGAGGCCAACCTCATCACCTTCCGGTCAGATCCTGCCCGATACGAACCCCTCTGGGGTGGGTGGTGTGGGTATGCGATGGCAGCACGGGGCGTCAAGGCTCCGGCTAATCCCCGCTGCTACAAGATCATCAACGGGCGTAATGTGCTGTTTTACAGATTTATATGGCTCAATGCCCGAACCTTCTGGGACAAAAGGCTGGCCCAGGTCCCCGAAAGCCAGCTGATAGACAAGGGAAACGACTATTGGCAACGGATCATTACCCCCTGAGTATATGCTGAAAGCCTGGCAAACCAACTGGCGGAGTTACCTGATCGAGGGCTGGGCCCTGGGTATGTTTATGGTTTCCGCCGTTCTGGTGGTCATCCTGATGGACCACCCGGCCCTGCCCGTCCGGGGGCTTATCACAGACGGATGGATACGGCGCATGATCATCGGCATTGCCATGGGCCTCACGGCGGTCCTGTTGATCTATTCGGGCTGGGGCAAGCGGTCGGGCGCGCACATGAACCCTGCCGTAACCCTGGCCTTTCTGCAGATTGAGCGTATCAGCCCATACGACGCGCTGGGGTATATTTTGGGCCAATGTATCGGCAGTGCGGGCAGTATGTTGTTGATGAAAACCCTGTTATTTTCCTATATTTCGGCACCGGAAGTCAACTATGTGGTTACCGTGCCTGGCAGTACGGGTGTGTGGACAGCCCTGGGCCTGGAGGCGGCTATGGCTGCTGGTATGTTTCTGATGGTGCTGATCATGAGCAATCACAAACGACTGGCGCCCTATACCGGATATGCCGCCGGGGTATTGGTCGCTGTGTACATTACGGTTGAAGCACCGCTTACGGGCATGAGTATCAACCCGGCGCGTACGATAGCCTCTGCCTTGTCCTCCGGGATATGGACAGACTGGTGGATATACTGCATCGGGCCCGTAACCGGCATGCAGGCAGCGGCCTTTATATACAGGCACTGGTACCGGTACACACACGGCGGCAACTGTCTCACCATGGACTGCCACATGTCGGGCGAAAAACACCACAACGAAACCTATACTGTACTGGGCCCCACCCAACGCTTAACTCCCTCCTGATATGCAACCTTCACTCCTGATTACTGGCGCTACCGGCAACCTGGGTGCCAGCGTACTCAAACGGCTGACCGGTGCCGGATACCCGATCCTGGCACCTGCCTCCTCTGCCGCCTCTGCCCAGTCACTCCAAAGCGACCAGGTCACCTCCACCCAACTGGACCTCACTGACGAACAAGCGGTCAAAGCCTATGTGGCAGCGACGGCGGCAGACCATGACATCGCGGCTGCTATCCTGCTGGTCGGTGGATTTGCGACGGGTGCCCTGCCGGATACGCCGGGATCAGACCTGCACAAGATGATCCTCCTGAATGTCGAGACGGCGTTTTATCTGGTGCGGGAACTCCTGCCGGTATTTGCACAGCGGGGCGGGGGACAATTTATCCTCATCGGGGCACGACCAGCCCTCCTGCCTGCTGAAGGCCAGCACCTGACGGCCTATGCCCTTTCCAAGGGCATGGTTTTCCAGCTGGCAGACCTGATCAATGCCTACGGCCATGACAAACACATTGACGCGACGGTGATCGTACCCGGCACCCTGGATACCCCTGCCAACCGACAGGCCATGCCCGGAGCTGACCCTTCGCGCTGGGTAAGCCCGGAAACCATCACGGACGCCATCACATTTGTCCTCTCAGATACCGGGCGGCAGATGCGCGGCAGCGTGCTGAAATTGTATAATGAAAGCTGAGAAAAAATCCTGTATTTGAATCCACATTGCCCCTTATGCCTGTGACAATTGCCTGGATACTGGTCGGCCTGTTGTACGCCTACGCGTTGGCTGGGCTGATTTTTGCCTGCTGGTTTGTGTTCGGGGGCGTGCACCGCACAGACCCCGGCATGAAAGACAGTGGCTGGTGGCTGCGGCTGATGCTGCTGCCTGGAGCCGCCGCGTTATGGCCTCTCTTGTTGCGTCAATACCTCCAGACTCCCTAATCCGCACCCGCGTATGACGCCCTCCCTCCGGAAACGCCACCGCTATATCTGGCTTGTATGGGCCATCTTACTCCCGATTCTGGTGGTAATTGCCTGGCTGACCATTCCTACACCTGCTTATCAGGACACCCTATATCCATCCGCAGCTACGTCTCCCCAGCCATGAGCGTACATTATCAACCCGTACTCTGGAACCGCCAGAAACGCCTGTACGACCAGGCCATGCTTGCCGTCATGGGGCTGTACCTGCTCCTGTTCACGATCCTGCAACTGCGTCTGTACCCGGATATCACACCCGAGACCCTGATCATCCGGGCTACGGGTACCCTGGCCTATGTTATGCTCCACGTCATCCTCTCGATTGGCCCGCTGGCACGGCTTGACGTCCGCTTTTTGCCCCTGCTCTACAACCGGCGCCACCTGGGTGTCACGATGTTTTTCGTTGCCCTGGTGCATGGTTTGTTTAACCTGATCCAGTTTCACAGCCAGGGCAATACAGATCCGCTTGTGTCGCTGCTGACCTCCAACCTGCACTACAACAGCCTGTCCCGGTTTCCATTTGAAGTCCTGGGACTCATAGCCCTGCTCATCCTGTTTCTGATGGCGGCCACCAGTCACGACTTCTGGCTTAAAAATCTCAGCCCCGGGGTTTGGAAATCCCTGCACATGATGGTGTATGTCGCCTATGCACTCCTGGTCATGCACGTGATGCTGGGAGCCCTGCAACTGGAAAAAGACCCGCTATGGCTGAGCCTGATCAGCCTGGGCCTGCTGACAGTCCTGGGCCTGCACCTGGCCGCCGCAGCCAGCACCCGGCGCCTGGAAACCCCGCCAGAAGGACCGGATGCTGCCGGATTTGTCCGCGTATGCGACGTACACGAGATCCCGGACAACCGCGCCAAAACCCTGATAGCTGCGGGGCAAAATATTGCTGTCTTCAAATACCAGGGCCAGCTCGCTGCCGTCAGCAACCGCTGCCGCCACCAGAACGGTCCCCTCGGCGAAGGTAAAATAGTGGACGGATGTATCACCTGCCCCTGGCACGGGTATCAGTACCTCCCCCACAACGGACAGTCGCCCCCACCTTTTACGGAAAAAGTCGAAACCTATGACGTAAAAATCATCGGCTCGACGGTATGGGTCCATCCAAGCCCGTACCCCGAAGGCACCGAGCGCCCCCCGGTTCAGATTCCCGCTGCACACCTCTCATCCCCTCCTCATGAAAAGGCAGACTGACGAATTTTTTATCGGTTGGCAGGACACAATGCCGGCCGGCTACACACGCATCATACGGCGGGCCCTGGGCCTGATCGCAGGCATAAGCCTGCTGGCCGCCGCTGGCTGGGTGCTGGGGCAGCGGGGATTTGAGGCGTCAGTATTTGAGTTTGGCATGCTGAAGGAGATCGAAGGTACCCTTGTGATGCACCCCGTCCCTATGCTGAAACGCACCAACCCGGACGGCACAGGCACACAGAGCCTCCTGCTGGTCGGCCTGGGCAAATACGGTGCCCTGGAGACCCTCCGCCAGTTTGAGGCACGCGAGGGCCGCTCCCTGGACGGCGCCACCCTCCGGCTCCGGGGCAGCCTGATCTATCACCAGGACAAAACTGCTTTTGAGTTGACGGAAGGCGTACAATCGCTGCTGGCTGTCCTCGCGCCCCCGGCTGCCTATACCCCCCACACCGAGCCGCTGGGGCAAGTCACCCTCCTCGGCGAAATCCTCGACCCCAAATGTGCCCTCGGGGTCATGAAACCCGGCTACGGCAAGCCGCACCGCGCCTGCGCCATCCGATGCCTCTCCGGGGGGATCCCAGCCGTCCTGCAGATCACCCGCCCCGACGGACAGTCCCAGTACTGCCTCCTCGCCGCAGAAGGCCGTGCCACCCTGGACACCCGCCTGCTCGACTACGTAGCCGACCCCATCCAGATCTGCGGCCGCCTCGTCCGCGAAGACGACTGGCTGGTCCTCTACCTGCCCCCTACCCCCCGGCTCTACCGACTGGGCTACCAGACGACGATGCCAGGCTGTGGCGCAGCGGGGGTATGACAGTTTTTTCCCTCCTGCGGGATTGGCGGAGCGGCCGGCCGGACCGCCCCTGCAGGTCACTGGTCTGATGCGCAGCATCCGGCGTCAGCGGGATCCAACCACCCCGATTTACCTGTGGTAAATCACCCCTCCACAAGAGGGGAATATCGGTGCATCGCACCCCAAAAAAGCAGTAGGGGCGATCCGGCAGGCCGCCCCCTACAGGTCCCCGGATCGCACGCATACTTCGCTGTCCGGGGACCTGCCACTGCCAGGCGCAGCCCAATCCCGAAGGGATGACAAGATTGTAGCCCAAAATCAACCTCAACTGCTGGCATAACCCTGGAGGGGTGACAGAGAATGGGACATACTCCCCGGAGATAGAAGGCTCAGGGCGCAACCCTGCGTCAGCAGAGTGACCTCATGCAGGCCATTTTCCGGGATCAGAAGCCTGATGCATAACGGCTAATACCAATACCTGATCGTCTTGCACCCGATAAAAAACGGCACATGTACATGAGGGTATCAAAGCGCGGCGGATGTTTTGCTTCACGACAGCCCATCTTAAGGGTTTGGCTTCGATCTGTTGATAACATTCAAATAGAGTATCTATAAATATTTCCCCTTTTCTATCCCCAAACGTATGATACCAAGCCTCCAGTTAAAAAGCTTGTTGCATGGCTATTTCTGAGATCAACAGCCGGTACTTCATGGCTGGTTGGCATTGCGGCGCAGCAGCGTTTGCTCCCGCCACGCGTCCAGGGTCATTACAGGCATATGCCCGGCATCCACCTCTGCCGCAATTTGTGTAGCAGCGTCTGCCTGACGCTCCAGCAGGGAACCATTTTCGGTTCCTTCCTCCGCCTCCCACTGCGCCAGAATGGCTTGGACAATGGCAATTTGTTTGATACGCGGCAGGGCCAGAATATCCTGAATGTGCATACGACGTGACGCGTTAGTGAAAATTTAATTTTGTCCGGGCAAATGACCTGCCCCAGACAACTCTAGGTAGGCTGAATCATACAGTTTTACCCCAATCTTGCCTGTGTACCTTGAACGAATATAGGCAAATAAGGGTTTAGCCTACCAAATCAGGCGATAAAAAGCCTGCGGGAAACCATTCTCAGGTGGGCACTGCTCAGGGCCGGATATTCCTCTCCCGCGGAGGAAAAGGGCGGCGGGTACGCCGACCGGGGTGGTTCCCTACAGGTCTCCGATCTGATGCGCAGCATCCCGTAGAGACGCGGTGAACCGCGTCTCTACGCAACACCCGACATGATTTTTGGCTGCATGGGAGGCCCCGGGCTGCGCTCGTGCCTCGCCGTCCGGGGAGTTACCTAACCCATGCGGGTAAAATCGGGGCGGGGCTTGTATATTCTCCGCCGGAAGGGTTATTTTGATACCACGCTGAAAAGAAAAATCTATGATACGTCCGCTGATAACGGGATTTATATGCCTGCTCCCGCTCTGGGGATTTAAGCCGGGGACTGTACCGGCTGCCGGAGACCGGTATGTCGTCCCCCGGGATACGACCCGGGGGGTGATCGCTGACAGAGCGATGGTAGTCTCGGCACACCCATTGGCTACGGAGGCAGGGCTGGCGGTGCTGCGGCAGGGCGGCAATGCGGTGGATGCAGCAGTGGCGGTGCAGTATGCCCTGGCAGTGGTGTTTCCGGTGGCGGGTAATATCGGCGGGGGGGGATTTATGGTGGTGCGGATGGCAGATGGCCGCGCTTATACCCTGGACTTCCGGGAAAAAGCACCCGGAGCGGCGTCGCGGGATATGTACCTGGATGCCAAAGGGGAAGCCATTCCAAACCTGAGCCTGCTGGGACATCAGGCAGCTGGGGTACCAGGTACGGTGGCGGGTATGAAGGCAGCACATGACAGCCTGGGATCCCTGCCGATGGCCGGGTTGATCCAGCCTGCGATAGACATGGCCCGGCGGGGTGTGGCCCTGACCGAGCGCGAGGCGCGGGGCCTCAACCGGGACGGGGAGACGATCAAACAATACAGTACCCTGCCGACAGCCTTCACGACCCGCAAGACCTGGGCGGCAGGAGATACCCTGCGCCAGCCCCGGCTGGCAGAGACCCTCACCCGGATCCGGGACTTAGGACCTGCAGGGTTTTATGAAGGCAAAACGGCTGACCTGATTGTCGCCGAAATGAAACGGGGCGGGGGCCTGATCTCCCACGAGGACCTGCGGGCGTACCGGGCTGTTTGGCGGACTCCGGTCCGGGGGGCATTGGGTGACTACCGGCTCATCAGCATGGGGCCGCCCTCCAGCGGGGGGATATGCCTGATGCAGCTCCTGGGCATGAGTGCCCCCCTGCTCCGGGCTGATCTGCCCTACCACGATCCGTACAATGTCCACGTGATGACGGAGGCTGAGCGCCGGGTATATGCCGATCGTGCCAAGTACCTGGGCGACAGCGATTTTGTGAAGGTGCCGGTCAGCGGGCTGCTGGACACTGCCTACCTGCGCCACCGTATGGCAGATGTTGATCTGATGCGGGCGACCCGCAGTGACAGTGTGCAGGCGGGCCTGCCAGAGGCGATGGAGACTACCCACTTCTCGATCGTGGACAGCGCTGGCAATGCGGTCTCAGTCACGACAACCCTCAACGGAAGTTATGGGAGTTGTGTGGTGGTAGGCGGGGCGGGGTTTCTCCTCAACAATGAGATGGACGACTTCAGCCTCAAGCCCGGACGTCCCAATCTCTACGGGCTGATCGGGGGCGAAGCCAATGCCATCGCCCCTGGCAAGCGGATGCTCAGCGCCATGACACCGACGATCGTAGAAAAAGACGGGCGGCTGTTTATGGTCGTAGGTACCCCCGGAGGCTCGACGATTATCACGTCCGTATATCAGACCTTCCTGCGGGTAGTCGTCTGGGGTATGTCTATGCAGGGAGCGGTATCGGCCCCGCGGTTTCACCACCAGTGGTTGCCGGACTATATCCAGTATGAGGCAGAGGCCCTGCCGGTAGCGGTCATGGACTCACTCAGGGCGATGGGCCACACGCTGCGGCAGCGGGACAGTTATGGACGGGTGGACGGGATCCTGGTGCTGCCGGACGGGCGGTTGGAGGGTGGCGCAGACCCGCGCGGGGATGATACAGCCCTGGGCTACTGACCCGCTCTGACCCGGGCTGTGGAGCAGGCACGCCCCGGGATGGGCGGACTGTACTGAAAAAAATTGCCCTGCGCACGGTATGCACAGGGCAACACATCCACCTTTAACATCCTAACCTCATGGCTGAAATGGCACGTCATGTGCCTTGTTGTTTGATGGGTTCAGGCTACCCAACCGTAGCTGTAACCTTCGTCATAGGGATTGTAGAGAAACAGTCCGTCAGCGGGTGACATGGATACATCCTTGCCGGGCTTGAGGTCAAAGGCAAAGGGTTCCATCTCGCCGGTCTCCTGCCAGGTCTGGATCAGGCCCTGTACCTTGCGGGGGAGTTTGACTTTTTCGCCGTCGAGCTCCAGGTAGTATCCGACGGTCTTGAGGGGCCGGAGGGCTACGTCCTCAAAACACTCAAGGTCCATGACGGCTAACTCGACCGGGGTGCGCTTGCCCTCCGTGAGGCGGGCAGACCGGATATGGCTGGGGGTAACTGTAATTTTCATGCTGATTGACCGTTTGAGTGAAGGATTGTTTCATTTGCTTAGGTAAAAATGGGAGATACCTGCCTAATATGCTGGACGAAGCAGGATAATTTCTTACCATAATTTGCGATTTGTACGAAAAATATATTTTACTTAAATTAAATTGCATTTAATTGAAATTAATTTTAATTAACATTTTGATTATCAAGCGTTAACCCCGGAAGGAAATTTTTTGGACAAGTCCTTCGTATATGTTATACTGAGTCGTTATGTATCATCCTTCATGATGTATCTCCCGTTAAAACGATTCATTCTGCTGAGAAGTTTGTACAGCATAGCCCTCCTGACAGGTCTCCTGATGGTCAATATGATGCATGGGCAGGCAGGTACTGCGTGGGGCGCAGATTTGCGCTGGCGGCAGCAGGAACTGACGGCTATACAGGTCAGGCCCCCGGACGGAGCAGATGTATATATCCGGCATCTGGTGCGTGAGGGTCGCTGGGTGGTGTTCGGGAGCGGAGGCGGAGATGTATATTGGCCAGGACAGCCGGGCAGGGCGGAGCTGGGGCAGCAGACCTTTGAAATAATACCGGACAGCCTGGGCTGGAAGATCATGACGGCAGGGGATACCTGCCTGCTGTGGCGATCCATGGGCCAGGCATACACGCTCCTGCGGCCCCTGGAGACAGCGTCAGACACGGTTCCGGTAGCTGTACCGGTGCTGCACATAGAGGCAGATACACGGTACCGGCGGCTGGATGTCAGGCCGCAATCTCTCAGCGCACCGGAGGGGTTTTATTATATTGCCTTGATTATCAGTGCCGCTGACCTCTTGCGTAAATAATGGTTTCATGGGGGCCTTACGGCCCTGTTTTTGCACTTTCCAGACACACGACCTTATTTTTTGGCTATGCTGCGGATATTTGTTTTTTTCTGGTGTATGGGTTTACTCTATGGCGTTTGGTCACAGGGGCAAATCGTGTTTGTAGATTCATTCACTACCAATCAGCACAACTGGTCGCTGCCGAATGAGCCGCTGATCACAGGCAGTATCGAAGGCGGCGTCCTGGAGCTGAAGGGCCGGTCTGAGGCACTGGGATATTTTTTTGCCCGTCCAATAGAGATTTCTGACTCGGTATTTGAGTTTTCGGTCAACCTTACCCACAAAGGCGGGGCAGACAATATGGCCTATGGCCTGGTATGGGGCCTCCGGGAAGACAATACGGAGTTTAATGCTTTTTTTATCAGTGCCAACGGTAAATACACGATCCTGCGGATGCGTCGGGGGGAGTTTAGTGAGATCAAACGCTGGACGGAGTCGCGGTTTATCGAGCGGGACGACAAACCGAATACCCTGAAGATCGTGCGGCAGGGACACACCCTCCGGTATTATATCAACGACCGGCAGGTGCTGACCGGGCCATACGAGCCAGGTCGTGGCAACCGGATGGGGATCGCCCTCTATGGCAATGTGAAACTCTGGGTGGATGACTTGTTGGTGCAGATACCAGAGCCATAACGTCTCTACGCAAAAAGCCGCCCCGAAGGCGGCTTTTTGTATCATATCCAGCGTTGTGATTAGTCTTCCTTACGGATCACCTCGATGGTGATAGAGACTTTCACTTCTTTGTGGAGGTGGATCACAGCAGTGTATTCACCCGTATTGCGGATATCCTCCAGGGTGATGGTGCGGCGATCAATGTCAAACCCTTTATCCTTCAGGCGATTAGCTACCTGGAGAGTCGTCACGGAGCCGAACAGTTTGCCATCCGCTCCGGCGAGGGTTTCAATGGTAAGGGTCAGGTCGCGGAGTTTTTCAGCCTCATCGAGGGCCTGCTGCTTGACAAACTCCTGCTTATGGGCTACCTGGCGTTTTTTCTCCTCCAGCGAGCGGCGGGCGGAGTCAGTCGCCAGAATAGCAAGTCCCTGTGGGATGAGAAAATTGCGTGCGTAGCCGGGCTTTACCTTCACGATGTCGTCCTGGTCTCCGAGATTTCGCACGGGTTGTTTCAGAATAACGTCCATAGTTTTACTTCAGTTCGTCTGTTACGAATGGGAGAAAAGCCAGATGACGGGCACGTTTGATGGCAGTAGACAGGCGGCGCTGAAACTTCAGGCTGGTGCCGGTCAGACGGCGGGGCAGGATTTTGCCCTGCTCGTTGACAAACTTCAGGAGGAAGTCCGGATCCTTGTAGTCAATGTACTTAATACCGGCTTTTTTGAAGCGGCAGTATTTTTTTTGCTTGGCCTGGGTGCGGATTTGGTTGACCGCGGTAGGCCCTATCACAGGTGCTTTTGACATAGTGATGTGGGTTATTCGGATACCTTGGTTACTTCTTTGCGCAGCCCGAATCCAAGCTCACGGCGTTTGTTGTTAAACGCAACGGCGTGCTTGTCCAGTTTGACGGTCAGGTAGCGGATGATCTGCTCATCGTAGCGGTAGTTTTGCTCCAATTTTTCGATAAACTCGGCATTGCCGCGAAACTCGATATAGGCATAATACCCGCTCCGGTGGCGGTTGATGGAGTAAGCCATGCGGCGCACTCCCCAGCGTTCTACATTGTGGATCGTTCCACCATTGTCTTCGATCAGCTTGACAAATTTGTCAACTGCCTTTTTGTGTTCATCGCCGGGCAGATCGGGATTGACGATGAAGGTGGTTTCGTACTCGTTTTGAAACGATTTTGGTTTAATGTCCATACTTGCTGTCGAAATGGATCGCAAATGTACGGATATTTTTGTGATTACCAACCGTATTGTATCTTTCTCATTAAAAATCCCGTTTACCTCCTACAACCTGATCTCAACAACCATGAAAAATATCCCTCGATTAAAGCTGCAATTTTCGCAATTATTGTGTAAATTTCACCCTAAATCATCTGACCAATCGTACATGAACAGGCGCAGGATGAATCTCCGGGTGGTATTCAGGCTGATGTGGGGCTTACTGGCAGGCGGGAGTTTTTCGCTGGCGCAGGGTCAAACCCTCCTCTCTCGGGAAGCGTGGACAGATAGTGTGCTGCGGACCCTCTCTACCGATCAAAAAATCGGGCAGCTGCTTATGGTGGCGACCTACTCTAATAAAGACGAAACGGAGTACCGCTACATCGAAAAACTCATCCGGGACTATCACCTGGGGGGCATCATTTTTATGCAGGGTAATCCTACTGACCAGGTACGGCTCGTCAACCGCTACCAGGCTGTGGCCCGCATCCCGCTCCTCATGGCCCAGGACGCTGAGTGGGGCCTGAGCATGCGCCTGACCCAGGCACCTGGTTACCCTAAAAATATCACCCTCGGTGCGATTGAAAACGACTCCCTCCTCTACCATATGGGTACACGTATGGCCTGGGAACTCCGGCGGGTGGGTATCTCGCTCAATTTTGCGCCGGTCATAGATGTCAACAACAACGCCATGAACCCGGTGATCGGGTTCCGGTCTTTTGGCGAAAACAAATACAATGTCGCCCGCAAGGGCCTGATGCTGGCCCGCGGCCTCCAGGACCATGGCGTGATCGCCTGCGCCAAACACTTTCCGGGACACGGCGACACTGATACTGATTCTCATGTGAACCTGCCTGTGATCAGCCACCCGCTGGCCCGGCTCGACACCCTGGAGCTGTACCCCTTCGCACGGCTGGCAGAGGGTGGGATTTCGTCCATGATCGTGGGCCATCTTTTTGTGCCTGCCCTTGACCCCAGCCCCGCCACACCCACGACCCTGTCGCCCCGGGTGGTGCAGGGTGTCCTGCGGGACAGCCTCGGCTATCAGGGACTTATCATTACCGACGCACTGAATATGCAGGGGGTCACCAAGTATGCCGCCCCCGGCGAAGCCGCCCTCAAGGCCCTGATGGCCGGCAACGATATCCTGCTGTTTCCGGAAAACATCCCCCTCTCGGTGCAGATGATCCGCGAGGCGGTAGACAAACGCACTGTCACCCAGGCCGTATTGGACACACATGTACGCCGGGTATTAGGGGCCAAATACGATGCCGGCCTGTATGCCCATAAAGCACCCAGCCTCTCCAATGTCCTCCCGGAACTTAATGCCCCGGAGCATCTGGTACTCCGCAAGCAGTTGTACGAAGCGGCCATGACCCTCGTCAAAAATGACTCGGCCCTTATCCCCCTCCGCAACCTCCCTCAGCACCGTATCGCGTATGTACAGGTAGGAGGCGGCAGCGGCAATGCCTTTGACCGTACTCTCCAGAAGTACGGGGATGTGACCCCTTTTTACCTCCGCAAAGGGTTCACTACCGGGGAGCGGGACAAGGTCCTGGGACAACTCAGGGACTTCACGACGGTGATCATCGGGGTGTACGATCTCTCCAACCGCCCCAGTGAGCGCTACGGGGTGAGCACCGGAACCGTAGACTTCTGTCAGCAGGTGGCCCGCTCCGGCAAAAAAACCATCCTGACCCTCTTCGGGACGCCTTATGCGCTCCAATACTTCGGGACTGAGTCTGCTATTCTCGTGGCGTATGAGGCTGTGAATGAAACAAGCCAGGCGGCAGCGGCAGCTATTTTTGGCGGGCAGACCGTCACAGGCCGCCTGCCGGTGACGGCTTCAGCAGATTTTCCGGCGGGTACCGGCATCATGATCCGGGAGATCCTCCGGCTCGGATTTGCGCTGCCGGAGGAGGTCGGACTGGACAGCCGCAGGCTGGCCCGCATAGATACCCTGGCCGAAACCTATATCACCCGGATGGCTATGCCCGGATGTGCGGTACTGGTCATCCGGCAAGGAAAAATTGTCTGGGACAAAGGGTATGGCCTCACCGCTTATGGTGCACAAGGTCACCCCATTGACCCGCTCCTGCACACCTATGACCTGGCCTCTGTCACCAAAGTTGCTGCCACGACGGTCTGCGTCATGCGCCTCGTCGAGCAAGGGCTGCTGGACCTGGACAGGCCCATCGGGGAGTACCTGCCAGAGCTGGCCGGGACTGACAAGGCTGCCCTCACCGCCCGCAGGCTGCTCCAGCACAATGCCGGCTTACCATCTTTTATTCCTTTTTATCTGGACACCTACTCCGATCCCCGGCGTAAACTCCTTCATCCAAGGTTTTTTAGCTACCGGAGCGGGCCTGCCTATCCCCTCAGCATCGCCAATGGCCTGTATGGTTCGCAGGCATTGGATACCCTGATATGGGATAAAATACGCGAAACCACCCTCCCCAACGGGTCGCGGATGGTCTACAGTGATATCAGCATGATGCTCATGGCCCGGATCGTGGAGCGCCTATCGGGTCAGCCGCTGGATGTCTGCGCCGATGCCTGGTTTTATCAGCCCCTGGGCATGAGCCGCACCTGTTTTAAACCTGCCGAAAACGGAGACCCTGCCTATTGCCCACCTACTGAGTACGATACAGACTGGCGCAACACCACGATCCAGGGGTATGTCCACGATCCTGCCGCAGCCTTATTAGGGGGGGTATCGGGTCACGCAGGGTTATTTGCCAGCATCCATGACCTGGGCAAACTCCTGTATATGCTGGAGAACCAGGGCTCGTATGGCGGGGAGGCATTTTTACACCCGGAGACCATCCAGGCCTTCACAACGCGCCAGCACCAGGACAGCCGCAGGGGACTGGGATGGGACAAACCAGATGCCGAGCAGACAGGGGATCCGGTCGTCTCCACGTACGCCTCAGCCCTGACTTTTGGTCATACGGGATTTACCGGCACCTGCGTATGGGTGGATCCGGCACAGGATCTTATATATGTGTTTCTCTCCAATCGTACGTATCCCCGCAGCACCAATAAGCTCCTCCAGACGGAGCGGGTACGGCAGAAAATATTTGATGCTGTATATATGTCTCTCAGCGCTTATCAGGGAGACTATACCCTGAGCCCACAGGTCCGCTAGTGTATCAGTCTTGCCGGCGATTGAGCAGGATCGCCAGATAATACAGCAGGGTGGCCAGAGAACCCAGTGCCGCTACTACATAGGTCATAGCTGCCCACCAGAGGCCTTTTTTGGCATACACGTGTTCGTCTCCGCTGGTGATATGGCTTTTTTCCAGCCAGGCCAGGGCACGGCGGCTGGCATCAAACTCCACCGGCAAGGTCACAAAACTAAACAGGGTAGCCGCTGCCAGCATTAATACACCGATCTGGAGCAGGAGGGGAAACGTCTGAATCATGAGCACCCCGCCCATCAGTACAAAGGGGCTGAAACGGGATGCGATACTGACCACCGGCACCAGCGAGGACCTGAACTGGAGAAATGAATAAGCTGTCGCATGCTGGACCGCATGTCCACACTCGTGGGCGGCGACGGCTGCTGCCGTGACGTTGCGGGTATGATATACTGCCTCGCTGAGGTTGACAGTTTTGTCAGCCGGATTATAGTGGTCTGTGAGCATCCCCGGTGCCGAGATTACTTTGACATCATATATCCCATAGTCGCGCAGCATCCGCTCGGCGATCTCCTTGCCGCTCATGCCTGAGCGGGTAGGCACTTCAGACAACTCCTGGATCACTTGCTGAAACCGAAACCGGACCAGCCAGCTCGCAGCCATCGTGGCCAATACGATTATGTATATCATAGGACTTCTTAGCTCAGGTTATACAATAGGTGAATACTTTTTTCAGACGAAAACCCCATGCCCAGGTTACCTGCATAGATCCGTATTTCATTTTGTTAATGGCCCGGGTGTGTACTCAGCCTCAGCAAGGGTCCACCAAAATCAGCTTTTTTACCCCAAAAATCAATTTTTTCTTCAATTTTTTGACTATCAAGCAATTAGGCAAGGATACAGGTATGGGTACCGGCAGCACCCTGTTTTTTAATTTGTGAAAAATACATATCTTTTTATGAAAAATTCATAACTTGAATTCAGGAGCCGTTAACTTTTAGTGAATCTGCGTTGCAAGTGAATCAAACCCGTGCGAACTTGCCGCGCATAACCGCACCATCTTTCACACCTCCATATTGAAATCCCCGTTTCATGGCCAAGAACAGACTTTATACCATTCCCTCCCAGCACGAAGGCAATCTTTTTGGGTATCAGTTGCCCAAAGGCCTGGTGGAGATCACAATCAAACGGACCGGAACCCAGTACGACCTGCTGACCCCTTCCGTAGAGTGGGTGCCGGATCCCCGGTTTTCCTTTGCCCTGAAATATGAATCCGGCTGGTTTACCAGCGATGAGATTTCAATAGACTTTACGGAAGAAGGGTTTCTGAAGCGGGTCTATACCGTGATTGACGATCAGCTCGACGAGGTCATCGGCAAGGCTGTCAAGGCAGGTGTGGAGATAGCAGGTATGGCCATTCCCCTTCCTACGGGGGTACGGGGCGTAGAGGAGATTCTGTTTACCGGCAAAATTGACCCCTTTGATGCAGGCCAGATCACCAGGCTGAATACGTATCTCCAGCAGATAGACCCCAGCCTGAAGATGGAGACCCCCTGTATGTGTGAACCCAAGGCCATCTCTCAGCCCGACGCAGGCCAGGTAAATGCAGGTATCCTCTGCCGCCCGCTGGGTACTTGTCAGCTGAGCCTGAGCACAGCCACCGGGCCGGTGACCCGGTTTGTCCGCATCCCTAATCCCGAGGCACTGTTTCTGCTCAATGTCCCCTTTGCCCCTCTCGTCCGTACGACCCTGGATGTGACCTTTAATAAAGGTATCCCCGTCTCCCTCAAAGTCAACCGTCCGTCAGCGGCCAATGCGGTCGCAGATACGGTGCTCGGAGCGATCAGTGCGATACTGGAGCTGCCGTCCAAACTTTTTCAGTTTCGCATCAACCTCAGCAACCGGTATACAGACGCTGCGGCAGCTCAGCAAGCCAATCAGCAGCGGATGGCTGCGCTGGCAGCTTCAGTAGCCAGTCTCGAAAACACCCTTCAGTACCAGGAACAAACACGGGCAAGTGTCACCAGCGGGGGCAGTACGACCCGGCCCACCCCGGGAAGCGGAGGCAGTACAGCCAATCCGGGGGCCGGTGCAGGCAACGCACAGACAGGGAACCTCGCAGAGCTGACCAACGCGATCCAGAAACTCCGCCAGGATGTGGACGTGATCCGGAAACGTATGAACGCCGACGGGGAGAAGGAATAAAAAAAGAGCCTCTCCCGAAGGAAAGGCACCATTCAACGACTTGTACCAACGTAAGAAGCTGTAGGGGAAGGATTCGAACCTTCACGAGGCGGTTAGTCTTTTGAGGAGATTTGTCCCGAACCCTCACCCCCGAGACCGGAGGGCATGGCTGCCGATTTCATCACCCTACAGTATGTTTTGTTTTCAACTTGTCAGCATTTCCCTTACTGACATTACAAATCTACAAACGAATCAGGGTAAAAAGCAACAGAATGGCAAAAATATTTTGTATTTTTATTAAAAATGCATTATTTGAAGCCACATATTGCTAATTACTCAAAAACAGCAACCAATTTGGGCAATGAATTTAGAAATTGATAAGCTTGACCTGGAGATTTTGTCCATCCTCATGCAGGACGCTCAGACCCCATATACCGAGATCGCCAAGCGTCTGGTGGTCTCCGGTGGTACGGTCCATGTGCGGATGAAAAAACTCATTGGCATGGGTGTCGTCAAAGGTTCTCACCTGGAGATAGATGCCAGCCGCCTGGGGTACGACATTTGTGCATTTGTCGGGATGTTTTTGGAGAAGGGCTCTCTCTACAACCGGATCGTCAAACAACTCGAGCAAATCCCGGAGATCACAGAGATCCACTACACGACCGGTCGTTGGGGGATTTTTCTGAAGATCGTCAGCCGCAACACGAAGGACCTGCGCAGCATCCTCAATGACAAGGTACAACCCATTGAAGGGGTACAGCGGACCGAGACCTTCATCTCCCTGGAGGAAAGCCTGCGCCGCCCGATCCGTATCCTGCAGGAAGGCGAGCTTGACATAGCGGGCTGATCATGCGCATAGACATCATTTCCTGCGTGCCCCAGCTCATGGAGGGGCCTCTCTCGCACAGCATCATCCGGCGGGCCCAGGACAAGGGGCTGCTGGAGATACACCTGCACGATCTCCGGGACTACGCGACCAATAAGTACCGGCAGATAGACGACTACCCCTTTGGGGGAGGCGCGGGTATGGTGCTGATGGTTGAGCCCCTGGCTGCCGCCATCCGGGCCCTTCAGGCCGAGCGTACCTATGACGAGGTCATCTACCTTACCCCTGACGGCCAGACCTTCAACCAGCGCATGGCCAATACCCTGTCCATGTCACAGAACCTGCTGCTGATAGCAGGCCACTACAAAGGGATAGACCAGCGGGTACGGGACTTGTTTGTGACCCGTGAGATTTCGATCGGCGACTATGTGCTTTCGGGCGGCGAGCTTCCTGCCCTGGTGCTGGTGGATACCCTGGGGCGGCTGATTCCGGGCGTGCTCAGCGATGAGACCTCCGCCCTGTTTGATTCTTTTCAGGACAACCTGCTGGATGCCCCGGTCTACACCCGCCCGGCTGAGTTTGAGGGGCATAGCGTTCCGGAGGTGCTGATGTCGGGGCATTTTGCGCGGATCGAGGCGTGGCGGGAGGAGCAGGCGTATGAGAAGACCCTGCGGCTGCGCCCGGACCTGCTGGCAGGCAACGACGAGCCGGTGTAAGCGTTTTTCAGATATTTTTTTTTCACAATATTTGAGCGTAAAAAAAATTATCCTAATTTTGCCAGCCGTCTAAGGAAAAAGGTGATGGAAGAACTAATTAAGCTGATTCAAGCGTCTTATGTGCGGAGTGATGTCCCTGTCTTTAAGTCAGGAGACACGCTGAACGTGCATGTAAAAATCATAGAGGGCTCGAAGGAGCGCGTACAGCAATTTAAAGGGATTTGCATTCAGCGCAAAGGCGCAGGAGCTACAGAGACCTTCACCGTACGCAAGATTTCCAACGGCGTCGGAGTAGAGCGTATCTTTCCGATCAACTCACCCTCCATCGAGAAGATAGAGGTATTGCGCAAAGGTCGTGTACGTCGCGCCCGTCTGTTTTATCTGCGTGATAAAATTGGTAAGGATGCCCGTATCCGCGAGGATATCTAAGCGGAGAGTCCCTGATATTTTTTGTATTCCGGGATTTGATTTATCCGTAAGACTTTCTTAACTTTGCTGACCTTTTCCCCGGAGGTGGATTCGGGTCAGCCAAGTCACGCCGGCGTAGCTCAGTTGGCCAGAGCAGTTGATTTGTAATCATCAGGTCGTGGGTTCGACTCCCTCCGCCGGCTCCAGGAAAAGATTACCATGGTTGCACAAACAACCTTTTTGACATACGGGGAGATACCGAAGTGGCCAAACGGGACTGACTGTAAATCAGTTGACATAGTCTTCAGAGGTTCGAATCCTCTTCTCCCCACCCGATATACCACCGGACGTGTATGCGTCAGGTAAACGCCCAGGTTTGCTGGGAGTCCCTGAGGCTGCGCGGGTTTGGAGTGCTCCGGCACAGTTCTTTTGCTGTATGATCTCAGAAAGGCGGACGTAGCTCAGTTGGTAGAGCATCAGCCTTCCAAGCTGAGGGTCGCGAGTTCGAGTCTCGTTGTCCGCTCTCTTTTCTGTTTTGATACAGCCACCATGATACAAGAAGCCAATGTAGCTCAGCAGGTAGAGCACCACCATGGTAAGGTGGGGGTCACCGGTTCGATTCCGGTCATTGGCTCTTTTCTTTTTCTCGTTATTCGGCAAAGTCTGAAACACGTATATCACAATGGCTAAGGACAAATTCGTACGGAACAAGCCGCACGTCAACATCGGCACCATCGGTCACGTAGACCACGGCAAGACTACCCTGACCGCCGCGATTACCACAGTACTGGCCAAGCACGGCGGCGCTGAGGTTCGCTCCTTCGATTCTATTGACAACGCTCCTGAAGAAAAAGAGCGTGGTATTACCATTAATACCGCACACGTAGAATACGAAACCGCCAACCGCCACTACGCACACGTAGACTGCCCAGGTCACGCCGACTATGTGAAGAACATGGTTACCGGTGCTGCTCAGATGGACGGTGCTATCCTCGTGGTAGCTGCTACCGACGGTCCTATGCCACAGACCCGTGAGCACATCCTGCTCGCCCGTCAGGTAGGGGTGCCTTCTCTGGTGGTGTTCATGAACAAAGTTGACCTCGTGGATGACCCCGAGCTTCTGGAGCTGGTTGAGATGGAAGTCCGTGACCTCCTCAGCATGTACCAGTTCCCAGGTGATGACATTCCTGTTATCCAGGGTTCTGCCCTCGGCGGTCTGAATGACCAGCCTCAGTGGGTAGCCAAGATCGAGGAGCTCATGCAGGCCGTTGATGATTACATCCCTACGCCTCCCCGTGAGACTGACAAACCTTTCCTCATGCCGGTGGAAGACGTATTCTCCATCACCGGTCGTGGTACGGTAGCTACCGGTCGTATCGAGCGTGGTGTCATCAACTCTGGTGATCCTGTTGAGATCATCGGCCTCGGTGCTGAGAAACTCACCTCTACCGTAACCGGTGTTGAGATGTTCCGCAAGATCCTGGACCGTGGTGAAGCTGGTGACAACGTAGGTCTTCTCCTCCGTGGTATTGAAAAAGAAGCTATCCGCCGTGGTATGGTAATTGTAGCGCCTAAGAGCGTAACTCCACACCGCAAATTCAAAGGTGAGATCTACGTACTGAGCAAAGAAGAAGGAGGCCGTCACACGCCATTCTTCAACAACTACCGCCCGCAGTTTTACTTCCGCACCACGGACGTAACAGGTGTGATCAGCCTGCCTGAAGGCATGGACATGGTTATGCCTGGTGACAACATCACCATCACCGTGGAGCTGATCTATGACATCGCGATGGAAAAAGGTCTTCGTTTCGCTATCCGCGAAGGGGGCCGCACCATCGGTGCAGGTCAGGTAACTGAAATTCTGGCTTAAGTTTTTTCAGATAGACATCGGGCACTGTACAAGTGCCCGATGTTTCTGTCTAATTACTCGTTCATACGGCACACGGGCATAGTTCAATGGTAGAATAGCGGTCTCCAAAACCGTTGATCAGGGTTCGAATCCTTGTGCCCGTGCCTAACCCAGGTATCATGGAAAGATTACGGGCTTTGTTCAGAGAGTACTCGGACGAATTGCTCTACAAGGTGCAGTGGCCAAACCTGGCAGACCTTCAGAGCAGTACGGTAACCGTACTTATTGCATCACTGATGATCGCGATTGTGATCGCACTGATTGATTTTATTTTCAACCGGGGAATCACCGGCTTGTACTCCATATTTTAAGCATCCCAGCAGGGCGGAGAGATGGCCAAAGAATGGTATGTGTTACGGGCTGTAAGTGGGAAGGAAAAAAAGGTCAAACAATACCTGGAAAGCGAAATTCAGCGCCTGAAGATGGGTAGCTACATTTCCCAGGTACTGATTCCCACCGAAAAAGTGTTTGAGATGCGCAACGGCAAAAAGAAGTTGCGTGAGCGGACCTTTTTGCCCGGATACATCCTCATGGAGTGTGAGATGGTCTCTGAGCTGATGCCAATGGTCAAGGATGTTCCCGATGTGATCGGATTCCTCTCTGAGTCAAAAGGCGGGCTTCCGGTGCCACTGCGTCAGGCTGAGGTAAACAAAATCCTCGGCAAAGTAGACGAAGCCAACCAGGTGGGTGAAGTACCTGAAAATCCGTTTATCAAAGGTGAAACTGTCAAGGTAATGGCAGGCCCCTTTAATGGATTTACGGGTGTGGTGGATGAAATCTATGAAGACAAGAAAAAACTGAAGGTGGTAGTGAAAATTTTCGGACGTAACACGCCGATAGAACTTAACTATCTCCAGGTCGAAAAAGAATACTGACACAGCTACTGCTGACAGCCGGCTTATCTCCTCAATCTGGCCGGTGCTTCCCCGTCTGCGATAGTTTGTTTCGTATATAACCCCTGAATCCAATGGCCAAACAGGTAGAAACATACGTAAAGCTTCAGGTCAAAGGCAACCAGGCAAACCCTGCACCTCCTATCGGTCCCGCACTGGGCTCGAAAGGGGTGAACATCATGGAGTTTTGCAAGCGTTTTAATGCCCTGACGCAGGACAGAGTCGGACAGGTATTGCCCGTACTTCTGACGGTCTATTCTGATAAGTCTTTTGACTTTGTCATTAAGACCCCGCCCGCAGC
>JANRLQ010000027.1:0-98833 GCA_033762375.1 Bacteroidia bacterium | reverse complement strand
TAAGCCATGACTTCCAGGGTCTCACGGTGGTCCTCCTCCGTCTCGGTACAAAACCCGGTGATGATATCGGTCGAGATGGCACAGTCCGGCATGATCTCCCGGATACGGTCTATTTTGCCGAGATACCACTCGCGGGTGTAGCCCCGGTTCATCAGGTCGAGGATACGGCTGCTGCCAGACTGGACCGGCAGGTGGATATACTTACAGATATTGGCATGGCGGGCCATCGTATGGAGTACCTCGTCCGTGATGTCCTTAGGGTGCGAGGTAGAGAAGCGCACCCGCAGGTCTGGCGCTATCCGGGCCACCAGGTCGAGGAGCTGGGCAAAATCTGTGGTCTCCACGGCTGGCCGTGTCCCGGCGGCGACCTCCTCCAGGGCTTTGACGACCTGGGCTTTGCCCTTGAGGGTATCATCTGGCGACCACAGATAGGAGTCCACATTCTGGCCGAGGAGGGTCACCTCGCGGTAACCCTGGGCATACAACTCACGACACTCCTCCAGGATCGAGTGGGGGTCACGGCTGCGCTCCCGCCCGCGGGTGAAGGGCACCACACAGAAGGAACACATATTGTCGCAGCCCCGCATGATGGTCACGAAGGCACAGACCCCGTTGGAGTTGAGGCGGACGGGAGAGAGGTCGGCGTAGGTCTCCTCGCGGGAGAGCAGGACATTAATTGCCTTCTGGCCGGTCTCTACCTCGCCGATGAGGCGGGGCAGGTCGCGGTAGGCATCCGGGCCTACGACGATGTCCACGAGTTTTTCCTGCTCGATCAGCCGGCCTTTCAGGCGCTCGGCCATACATCCCAGCACCCCGATCATGAGGTGTGGCTGCTGCTCCTTGCGCTTGCGAAATCCCCGGAGCCGCTGCAAGGCCTTGTCCTCAGCGTTTTCACGGATAGAACAGGTATTGATAAATAACAAATCGGCCTCATCAGGATTACTGGTGAAGCCGTAGTTCATATCTGTGAGGACAGCAGCTACAATCTCTGTGTCTGAAAAATTCATCTGGCACCCGTATGTCTCGATATAAGCCAGACGGGCCGGGCTGTCTACGGTCTCAAGGCCCTCAAAAGCAGTGCCCTGGCGGGATTCGTCCAGTACTTTTTCCTGGATCGGACTGAAGGTACGTTGGGTAATCTTGTCGCGCATCTGAGTCAGAAAATAAGCCGGCACCAGACCGGCCTACAAAAATATAATTCTTTTCTGACATAATGGCAGAAAAATCTGCCCTTTCTCCTTCAGCTCCTCAGCGATAGTTGAGCATCTGCCGGTATGTATTCACAAGCTCCTCCTGGGGCCGTCCCAGGTAAAAGAGCATAAATACCGTCAGGTTGGCGAGGTTGACCCGCAGGTAACTATTGGTATCATACTTACGGGCGGAGACGATGACCTCCTTGGCCATGATCCGGAAAGGAATCTCGCGCCGGGCGCGGATGAGAAACTCATATTCCTCCATGATGAGGTAGTGGTCCTTATATCCACCGAGTTTTTCAAACCAATCCCGGTCCACGTACAGGGTTTGGTCACCGCCCCGGCACATAAGCCGGTCAAACCGGGTAAACCAGGCATTGATCCGGAGGAGAAACCGGTCGGAGTCAAACTTGAACCGATAACATCCCATGGGATACCCTGCCGTGCGGGCAGCGGCTATGTCATCAAGGAAGCTCGCAGGTGGGAGGGTATCTGCATGGACAAAATACAACACATCGCCCTTGGCATACCGGGCCCCGAGGTTCATCTGGCGGGCACGTCCCCGGTGTGGGGCTCCGATGACCATATCAGCCCCGGCATCCCAGGCAGCATCAGGGGTATTATCCATACTGCCAGCGTCCACCACAATGATTTCCAGCAAACGGCTGTCTCCGCATCGCCGCAGGTGGGAGATCAGCCGGATGACGTTTTCTGCCTCGTTTAATGTCGGGATGATGACACTCAGCTTCATACAACTCGGGGGTTACATCTGGTTATGTTCAATATACGTATAAAGACTGATAACCAGATTTAACTCCATGCCCTTATGTCACTTTTTTTCAGACTCTTCGCTGGCGGATTATGGCTCCTGATGTCTGCCTGTGCCTCCGAGGCCCGTACACCTGCCTCAGTTGGGGCCGTATCCACCTATGAAGCGACTGCCGCCCTCCTGCTGGAGGCTGTACGGGATGGCGACGCTACAGACTCTCTCCAGTCCGTACTGGCTACGGCTGATCCGGAAGCCCTGCGCCAGGCACTCCCGGATGATGCGCATGCCAAAGCCTTCTGGATCAATGTGTACAACAGTCACATTATCATCCTGCTGCGTGAAAATCCGGCGCTGTTTGAGGACCGGGGCAGTTTTTTTACCCAGCCAAGGGTGACCATAGCCGGCCGGCTGCTGAGTTTTGACGACATCGAGCATGGGATCATCCGCCGGTCGCGGGTGAAGTTAGGCCTGGGCCTGATCGGAAATCCCTTTGCCGATAAGTTTGAGCGGATGTTTCGCACGCAGGCCGTGGATCCCCGTGTACACTTCGCCCTCAACTGTGGCGCCAAAGCCTGTCCGCCGGTGCGGGTGTATCGGGCTGCTACCCTGGATGCACAACTCGACGCCTCTGCCAGCATGTACCTCCGCACACACACAGAACTCCAGGGGCAGACGGTTACGGTAACCCCGCTGATGAGTTGGTTCCGGGGAGATTTTGGCGGTAAAAAAGGACAGCTCCGTATGCTGAAAGCCTACACCGTGATACCTGCTGACCAGGAACCGACTATCCAGTACAGCGCCTACGACTGGACCCTGGATATAGACAATTTTTCATACTGACGCCGGTGATATACCTGAATCGCGGACTGGCAGACAGGAAAAAAACATTGGCAGAATACGCACAACCCCGTATCCGGCTTCGCAGTATAGACTACCATACCTTTAGTGTACTATTATGATGGATACGGTAAAACAGCTGGTATTGATCCCCCTGCTCTTCCTCGGAATGAGCTTGTTTGCCAAAGATGATGTTTCGTTTACCCTGCGAAACAATACCCCGTCTTCTATCCCGCTGGTCATCGTGGGTGTGATGAACCCTAATCTGTCCCCTTTCTCCAACAGCGGCGTGACCACAGAAGCGGGGACGGAGATTTATTTTTTTCATGAAAAAAAACGCTACCTCCTGCTCACCGTCTCCCCTGAGATTGCCGACCAGACCCTGGATGTAGCTGCCCTGATCAAAGCCCGCAAAAAA
The DNA here is from genome assembly GCA_033762375.1 of Bacteroidia bacterium. Taxonomy (GTDB): domain Bacteria; phylum Bacteroidota; class Bacteroidia; order J057; family J057; genus RDXT01. The sequence continues at coordinate 95,616 of JANRLQ010000027.1, read as the reverse complement.
GCCCTGGGGCTCAAGTAAATTTCAGATTGTGCCAGTCCTTTTTTAGCCCGGAATGCTGCTCAGCATGGCCGGGCACTTTTTTTAGCCGGGTTGGCATCTGCCGATACCTATTTTTTTTCCGTCAGCGTTATTAGTTTGTACGCTGAATATCCAAACCATCCTTTTCACTATGAATCTGTTTACCCGCCTCCTGCTGATATTTTTTTCTACGGGGCTGCTGCTGTTTTCAGCCTGCGACCGGGACAAGCCCGGGCCCACCGACCGCAAAACCCTGAGTGGGGTCGTAGTTGACCCTGACGACCGCCCACTCTCAGGCATCCGCATCACGGCCCATGGCAAAAGTACCCTGACCGATGATCTGGGCCTGTTTTCACTGGAAGATGTAGAAGTGCCTGCCGGGCGTGGTGTAGTCACGGCTGCTGATCCTGACTATTATGCCGGGGTTCAGGGATTTGTACCGTCTGATGATGAGGTGCAGTATGTGCGAATCGTACTTATGCCCCTGGAGGTGACGGCGGTCCTGGACGCCGCCACAGGTGGAGAGGCTGTCCTGGGCAACGGAGCCGGGGTAGAACTCCCGGCCGGGGGGATTGTCCGCGAAAACGGCTCTGCCTACAGTGGCACGGTGGAGGTAGCGGTTCAGCACCTGGACCCTACAGATGCAGACTTTGCGGCGATGGTGGCCGGTGGCGACCTCCAGGCCATCAGGACCGATGAGAGCGAAGCCTCCCTGTACTCCTACGGCATCCTGCGCGTGGAGATGCGTGACCCTGCCGGTACCGAACTCCAGTTGGCCTCTGGCACCAGTGCTACGATCCGGGTGCCGGTTCCGACCACTATGAGTGGCACCGCCCCTGCGACCATTCCCCTCTGGTATCTTGATGAGGAGACCGGCCTCTGGATGGAAGAAGGCGAAGCCACCCGCCAGGGCAACGAATACGTAGGTACCGTCACCCACTTCACCGACTGGAACTGCGATGTCCCGGAAGGCACCGGTACGGTCAAGGGCCGCCTGCTCGACTGCAACAACAATCCGCTGTCCAATCTGGAGATCAACGTAGGTCAGGGCACCACTATAACAGATGCAGAGGGATATTTTACCCGCCGGGTACCGGCCGGGGTCAACTTCACCATTGCCTCTGCCAGCAATGTTGTCACCTTCTCTCCGGTCAATGTGAATGCTGTCAGCGAAGGCGCTACCGAAAACCTGAGCACCATCGTCACGAGCTGCCCGGTCTATCTGGACGTTACGATCACGGGCTGTAGCGGCAATCCGCAACCACCTTATTATATCAGTGCCTCCTGGAGCGGAGGGACCACAACCTTCTTCTCCCAGGAGACCAGTTTCCGGATGCCTGTCGCACCCAATACCACCGTCAGCATCCAGGCATGGGACTTTAGCAGCAATGTGGGCACTGCCACGGTGCAGACCGGCGGTCCTGGTTCCGTCACCACCGCAGACATCAGCCTTTGTGCGGGTGCCCTGATAACGCCTGCCCGGATCACGCTGAACGGAGGCCCCTTCACCAACCAAGAGTTTATCATCGTTCCGTTCCAGATTTTTAATGTCTCAACAGCGTTAAGCACTTACCGGGTGTCAGACAATGAGACTGATCTGTATGTGCTCAACAGCCAGGGAAACAGCACGGGCTTAGAAGCAAATGGTATCCCTGGCAAAACAACCGGTACCTTCCCGCTTGATGATCAGGGAACCAGTCTGACCTTCTTCTTCTCCGGTATTACAGGAAATGACAGCCTGTTTTATACGCTGGGGGATATCGTGAGCGGAAGCCTGACCCTAGACCAGTACGGAGCCGTGGGCGGCCTTGTGCGGGGCAGCTTCAGCGCGGTGATGAATGGTGATATCTTTAATTATACCAACCAAACCTCCACGCCGCTGACCAATATCAGCATATCCGGCACTTTTGAGGCCGTACGCGGACCTGACGAATAAGCGATCTCTGTGATACCTGACAAAAAACGCGGGGCCATACCCCGCGTTTTTTTTATTAATCCAGCTACTCAGAAGGCCACATGGTAGAGCCACCGGAGTTGAAGGTCATTCACGGCCGGGGGGACCATCCTGAGCATAAAATTGCGGAAGGCAATGCTGCGGGGTTTGTCCATCTGTGCCAGCTTGCCGAGTGACCAGGACTGGTTGATGATACGGGCTGTGCGGGCGCGGCGGCGGGCCTCCACCATTCGCAGCGCGTCCTCTGTATTGTCATATTGATCGAGGCAGCGCACCAATACAGCGACATCCTCGATCGCCTGACAGGCACCCTGGCCCATGTTGGGCGTAGTAGCGTGTGCCGCATCCCCCATCAGCAGGGCCCGTCCGAAGGCAAAGCGGCTGATGGGTTTGATGTCGAGAATATCGTTCCAGATAATGGCCTCATCAGGTGTTTTTTGCAGCAACTCCGGGATGGGAGCATGGTAGGCCGCAAATGCCGTTGCCAGTTCGGCACTTTTCCAGTTCTTCAGGGTTTCGTCGCCCTGAGGGGCATTGACACAGGCAAACCAGTATATTCTGTCCCGGCTCATGGGCACAATCCCGACACGGCCCGCAGGCCCCCAGGTCTCTGTGGCGACATTTTTTTCCAGACCCTCCGGGATATGGGAGGTCACCCCCCGCCAGCAGGTATATCCCGCGTAGCGGGGTTTGCTAAACGGGAAATAATACTGACGCACGGCGGAGTGAATCCCGTCTGTGACCAGGAGGATATCGGAGACAGCCGTCGTACCGTCTGTAAACCGGGCCGTAACCTGCTGCTGCGCCTGGCTGACCTGCACACAAGCCTTGCCGGTATGCACACACCCCTCCGGGAGCTGCGAGAGCAATACCCGCTGGAGGTCGGCCCGGTGAATGGTGAAGTTGTGGATACCGTACTGACGGGTGACCGTGGTCGTATCAGCCCTGGTAATCTCCCGGCCCTGATGATCCCGGATACTCATCCGCTCCAGCAAGGCCCCTTCAGGAATCACCAGCTCGTCCAGGCCTACCGACTTGAGCGCCCGCATCGCATTAGAAGCCAATACAAGCCCCGCGCCTACGGGCTGCAGGGCCGCAGCCCGCTCATATACAGCCACCTCGTACCCCCGCTGGTGGAGGGCCGCTGCCGCCGTCAGGCCGCATATCCCCGCTCCGATAATGTGTATCCGCTGACCACTCATAGATTGTATGCTCAATACACCTGCAATACTACCCAAGTTTACGTCCCTTCGCAAGCCGATCGTACGGATGAAGTGGCAGAGAATTTTGTGCCAGTCACCCGGCCCGTCAGAAACATTTTTTGGCAATATGGGCTTAAATGTCCAGTTTGGCAGGTAGCTGGATGACCGGCGCGAGATAAGTCTAATTTTTTACGCATGTATCTGACCCGATTTGGCTGGCTGGCCCTGTGCCTCTCCCCTGCCCTGCTCCTGGGGCAACTTCCCAATATCAAACTTGATGCGGCCATCCCCGGCATGGGATATAACCCGTGCGAGCCCAGTATCGCGATCAATATGGCACATCCGGATACCATCGTAGCCGGTGCCATCCTCAACCGGGTGTATTATTCGCATGACGGCGGAGCCACGTGGCAAAAGTCCAGCCTTTCATCTCCCTACGGCGTGTTTGGTGACCCCTGTCTCGTCTCTGACTACCGGGGCAATGTATATTACCTCCACCTCTCCGACCCCTCCGGCATGGGCTGGGCGCATCCTTCTCTCCTCGATCGCATTGTATGCCAGCGCTCCGCTGACGGGGGAGTTACCTGGACGCCCGGTGGTTACATGGGATATAACCCTCCCAGGGATCAGGACAAAGAATGGATGACCGTCAATCCGCTCACGGGCCACCTGTACACTACCTGGACCCAGTTTGACAAATACGACAGCCGGGACACTGCTGACAAAAGCCATATTTATTTTGCCCGGTCCACCAACCTCGGCAAAAAATGGAGCAAAGCAGTACGGATAAGCCAACTGCCGGGCGACTGTCTTGATGATGACCACACGACAGAGGGAGCAGTACCCGCCGCAGGTCCCGGAGGCGAGCTGTATGTGGCATGGGCTCTGGATGAAAAAATATACTTTGACCGGTCCCGGGACCAGGGCAAAACCTGGCTCGACACAGACCGGATAGCGGCCACCCAGCCCGGCGGCTGGACCCTCTCCGTACCAGGCATCAGCCGGTGCAATGGCCTCCCGGTCACGGTCTGTGACATCAGTACCGGCCCATACCGGGGCAGTGTGTACGTCCACTGGGCCGACCAGCGACATGGCCCCGGAGATACTGATATATGGGTAGCCGCCTCACGGGATGGAGGTGATACCTGGACCGGTCCGATCCGCATCAACCAGGACAGCAGCCGGCGCCATCAGTTTTTGTCCTGGATGACCGTGGACCCTGCGACCGGCTATCTCTACTGTGTCTATTATGACCGGCAGCACCATACCGATCTCCAGACAGATGTGACCCTGGCCTGGAGTGTGGACGGAGGTCAGCACTGGCAAAATAAGTTGATCAGTGAAACCCCTTTTGTCCCTGCCAGTGAGTATTTTTTTGGGGATTACTGCCACATCTCTGCGTACAAAGGGCGGATTTTTCCGATCTGGACCCGTATGGATCAGGGAAACACCAGCATATGGACGGCGGCGGTCCGTGCAGCGGCCCTGGGGATTACGCCCTGACCCCTGCATACACGATACGGCCTGAGTATTTTTTGATTTTTTTATGCTAAAAGGGATTTCTCGTGAAAAAGTTGCAATTTTCACCTTCCCTTTTGATCAAATGTAATTTTCACCTGACATGGCTGCGCCTATTCCCGCACCCGACCAGCATGTAGAGATCGCCCGCCTCCAGCGGGATATCAGCCGGAAACTTGACCTGCCGATGGACAAGCTGGTTTTTAATTTTCGAGAAAACAGCCCCGGTATCACCCTGGAGCTGATCACCATCAACCCCCGCCATGATCAGGCGTTTCTTTTTCATACAGTAGAGGCTACGGGCAAAACTGAGGCCCTGGAGATGATGCTGGACTATGTGGTGAAAAGTTTTCGGAAGGAACAATCCTATACCGTACAGTGGGCCCAGCGGGGCTCCGGCGAACTCCACACCTCTTACTTCAGGGCGCAGGATATGTACGAGGTACTGGATAAATTTTATCATGGCCGCCAGGCTGATACCTATATCGTATTTTCGGTCGTGCTCAACCCCATTGCGTGATTACCTCTGCTGATTTCTGGATACGATCCCGGGCCTGCCTGCCTGCAAAGAAGCGCCGAACATTACTTCGGTGATTCAAAGGATTTTTTTGTATTTTGAAATCTTTGGTTGTAATTAAGACACTATCAACAAAGTTGTCAGCAATGAGCACATACGAGCGGATCGCAAACGTCGAGCAGGCATTCAGAAACAGCGGAGACGGTAAGTATCGTCTTGAGACGCGCCGTATCGGCATTCCGGGCGAAAACACAGATATCGAAGTGGTCGCATGCACCCGGATAGATGGATTTTCCGGATATTTTTCGCCGGAATCTGTCGCCAAAGAGCGGATTGTCCTGCACTACACCGTAGGCAATCTCCGCAGCGATATCTACTCCCTCACGGATCCTGCCCGGGGCAAAGTTTCCGTAGCCTATGTCGTCGCACGGGACGGAACGATCTATCAGCTCTTTGACCCTGCCTGCTGGTCCTATCACCTCGGCAAGGGTGCCCTCGGCGGCAATGAGGCAGAAAGCCGCAAGACCATCGGGATTGAACTCTCCAACTACGGCGGGCTGACCCTGCAGGGCAACCAACTGATGACAGCGTACAGCTCTGCGACCCATCCCGATCCTTACTGCGACCTCACCCAACAGACCCTGTATCAGCAGGTCAGCTACCGGGGCGCCCAATATTTTGCGACGTTTACGGATGCACAGTATAACAGCCTGAGCCAGCTCCTCCGGTTTCTGACAGCTGCCTTTCTTATACCCCGAGACTTCCTGCCAGAATCGATACGCTACACACAGACAGACAAGGTCCTGACCCACCGGGGGATTGTCTCCCATGTCAACTATCGGAGCGATAAGTTTGACATAGGACCGGCTTTTGCATGGGACCGGGTCATCACCGCCGCACAAGCTGCTCCCACCTTGCCCGATGCCAGCAGCGCAGCCTTCAGCACACGGGGAGGCCTGTCCATTGTAGAGGAGCCACACGATGATGAGCTGGAAGAACAACCGGTCTCGAAGCCACTTTTTGCCATCTGAGTTTTCTCCTCTTTTTACCCATACACCCATCATGACATCGTCTCTTCCACTTGCCAAACGTTGGTACGACTGGTTTTTTATCCTGGCTTTCTCCCTGTTTACCATCACCTCTATCGTGACAGATACGGTGAATGGCTGGGGCGGTCAGCTAGACCCCAACAGTGGATATGCCGTGGAGCGGTATATCTATCACAGTTATGCCAAGTTTTGTGATCCGCTGCTGATCTACAATCCCCCCCAGGTGAAAGTAAGTGCCTGGATATCAGCCACTATCTGGCTACCTATGTATGTATGGTTTGTGATCGGATTTATCCGGGGCAATGCCCGTATCCGGGTACCGGGGCTTGTGTATGGAGGTGCCCTGGCCCATGGGATGATCACCTATATGGCAGAGGGTATGTTTGGGTATTATGCCCGGGAAGGCTGGCAGACCCTGCCAGAGGTCGTAGCACCTGATACAGCCTATTATTTCTGGGTCAATCTACCTTATCTGCTGGTGCCGGCGCTGATGATCATCCGTATGTGGCGGCCCGACCCGTTTGGCAGCCAGGCTGCTGCCCACGCCTGAGAGAGCCTGATGAGGTGACAAGCAGGCTGTCACTACGCTGCGTTTACCCCCAAAAAAATCAAAGAGGCCGTCCTTTCGGGACGGCCTCTGGTTATATACTACCCTAAGATCAGGTGATCTTAGTAACGGTTGCTTCTGCCACTACCGCCGCTAAAGCGATTGTTGCTGTCACGACGCGGTGCATCTTCTCTCGGTCTTGCCTGGCTCACCGCAATGGTACGGCCATCCAGCTCGGTATCGTTCAGGCTGTTGATTGCTTCTTGTGCCTCAGCATCGTTGGGCATTTCGACGAAACCAAACCCCTTAGACCTTCCAGTATCACGGTCAGAAATCACATTGGCAGAGCTAACGTCGCCAAATTGTCCAAACAGTTCGTTCAATTCGTCACTGGTAGTACCGTAACTCAGTTTTGCAACAAAAATATTCACTAGAAAAAAATTAAAAGAAATAAGTAACTCTGTTTAAAAGCAATGCAAGCTAATAAAAAATTTGTCATTAAAAAATTTTCATACATAGTATTTGAGGAGATTGGCAGCCGTAGTATATACCAGCTGACCAAAATCCTCAAATTCAGCCATATAAAGCCTGTTTCTTTAAAAAATTTGTCTCAAAAAAATTTGAGGCGTAAAAAATATTTTTTTACACCGGGAACTTTCCTGCAGGTTGATACCATCACCACACCTTTTCAGGGCAGACAGCACAGACCGGGCTGTGCCTTACATAAATCCGGGTATATGGACCTGATTATCGGGGGCCCACTGCGTGATGTACCCATCCCGGACACGGATCCACTTCCAGGCAAAAGGTTGTCCCACGGGCACCCGCACACGTGCGACCCACCAGGGATACTGTGTATCTGTGCGACACTCAACGGCACGGGCAGGCGCCCAGGCACCCAGCTCTGGCAGGCTGCCCGTAAGGAATACGGTCTCTCCGTAGGTCGTCATCACGTGCATCCGGAGGGTAATCTCCTCGTACACAGGGGCTTCATCAGCCGGCAGCGACTCCAGCCAGTACACCCCGTATCCGGGCACAACTACCCCGCCATCTGTGGCCCGTACCTGGTGGCCGGTGAGGACATCACGATAGACCCCACTGCGCCACTCATAGGGCAGGTATGTGAGGCTGACCCGCTGGAGGTTGCGGGAGAGGTTGGCGATGAGCATCATACGGGCCCCTCCGTACATACGCTCGCATACAAAGAGGTGATGATTGTCAGGGATCACCAGCCGGTCCTCAGACTGTCCATGCAGGGCGGTAGCGCCCTGCCGGGCGTGTATGTACCGGCGATGCATGTCAAACAACTGCTGCTCAACGGAGCCGGGTACCTCCCGGCGGGCTGCTTTGGTCCAGCTCATAGGCGGCCGGTGCAGCCAGCGGTTGTCAAATGCTTTTTCGCTGTCCAGCAGATAGGAGGTGTCATTGAGCTGGCCGACTTCATCTCCTGCATAAATCAGCGGGATGCCACGCATAAAAAAGATCACCCCGTTGAGCACCGTCAGCCGCCGGACCGCCAGGGATATCAGGTCGGGGTCAGCCTCAAACTGCGCTTTTTGTAACCCCGCCAGGGCAGCGGCAGTACCCGAGATACGCGCCTCTCCGCTCACGCGGTCACGCTGGAATACATATCCCTCTGCATAACTCCCCGGGATGGCCCCGGCGTAGAAGTCCGTACAAAAATTGCGGGTGTCCCGTCCGCCCTGGCCTACAGCAGCAGCATTGGCATCCGATATGCCCCACCCGATATCATCATGACAGCGGATATAATTGATCCAGGTAGCCTCCCGGGGCAAAGGTGGGAGATTGCGGAGGGTCGTGCGGAGAAGATGGGTGTTTTCGGCGGCGAGTGCCTGCCATAGATGGTTCATGAGGGTCGCATTGTACCCGATCTCACAAGCCTTGCCCTCAAACCCTCCGCTGCCGAGGTACTTGATGATGTCCTCCGGTGAAACAATGGCCTCCGACTTGAAGAGTACCCCCGGTGCTGCCAGCTTGACCAGTGCCCGAAACGCCGTAAGCAGGTGTACGACCTCGGGCTGGTTCTGGCAGGTGGTCCCCATGTTTTTCCACAAAAACGGCACAGCGTCCAGCCGCAGGATATCCACCCCGATATTAATCAGGAAAAAAATCTCCTCCAGCATGGCCTCAAACACATCCGGGTTGCGGTAGTTGAGGTCCCACTGAAAGTCATAGAAGGTAGTCCATACCCATTTCCGTATTTCTGGCTGCCAGGTGAAGTTGCCGGGAGCAAAATCAGGAAACACCTCGGGAAGTGTCCGCTCAAACTGATCGGGGAGGCTGCGGTCATCAAACATCAGGTAAAAAGCCTGATAATGAGGATCTCCCGCCAGGGCTTGGGCAGCCCATTCATGCTCACGTGCCGTGTGGTTCATGACCAGGTCTATGACCAGGAGAATGCCCTCCTCGTGGAGGCGGGTGGCGAGCTGGCGCAAGTCATCCAGGGTACCCAGGCGGGGATTTACCTCCCGGTAGCTGGCCACGGCATACCCACCGTCATTGGGGCCTGTGCGCGGACGCAGCAGGGGCATCAGGTGCAGATAGGTGATTCCCAGCTCTTTAAAATAGCCGATATGATCCATTAATCCCGACAGATCACCTGCAAACAGATCCACGTACAACATCATCCCGACATGGTGCGGGGCCTGAAACCAGGCAGGATCCGTGGACCGCTCCATGTCCAGCCGGACGAGTGCTGCCGGCCTGGAAGCCTGCATAGCTGCCACCCGCGCCAGAAGCCGGTTGATCCGGGCTTCATCTGCCTGTGGGTACAGGTAGCGGTAGCTGTACATAAAATCACCGAGATAACGGGAAGCGAGGGCAGCAGGTAGCGCCGTCAGCGTATCAGCAGCAGGAATATTCATATCAAATCCAGCGAGTCAATCGGGAATAGCCGTGTAAAACATATAACAGCAAACAAATATATAGCTTTTTCAGCCGATGCATACCGCTATCGCATCAGATGGCGATAATTATGGCTTATCTGTCGAAAAAATTCACTTCAGACCTGCACACTTCTCAAGTGTTTTCGTATATTAAAATGAAATCCGTATATCACATTTTAAACCATAACCATATGACGACGTCACAAAGACAAGCATGGATACTGGCAACGGCACTTGCCCTTTCTTTTTCTGCCGGTCTGCATTCAACTATATGGCGTAAAAATCGTGCCCGTCACTGTGGCGAGATTCGTCAGGAAAGGCATATGCAGGAAACAAAAGTACTTGAGATGACGATAGACCCTCAGACAGGTGAGCCGGTACTGAAGGAGCGCTCAGGTCACCAGGGCGGGCATCATGGCTGCCGCCGTCGTTGAGTGTCGGATAGTGTAGGAAAACATAAGCCCCTTTGGGGCTTTTTTTATGATATGAAAATGCCCTGTAAGTTGTCTTACAGGGCATTTTTTGAGTTGCGGGGGCAGGACTCGAACCTGCGACCTTCGGGTTATGAGCCCGACGAGCTGCCAGCTGCTCCACCCCACGGGGCATAGTTACGGCGTTTTTTTTTCTTTTCCTAATATTAAGCCTGTATAAAGCCAGGATTACGCCAACTTAAATAAGCAATCATCTCATTATCAAGCGTTTAAAATAGGTAAAAATTGCCAAAAATTATGGTGGGCCTGCGAGCCTCAAAAAAAATACAGGCCCGACGGGACCCTGTATCCGGATGATCGGCGACAAGAGTTGTCCGGGGGGTAGATTTGTCGTAGGTTTGAGGCATTACCTTCATTCACGTCTCAGGGTTGTATGTATGTCAATGGGTCATAAATCTGGTTTTGTCTCAATCGTAGGAAAACCCAATGCCGGGAAATCCACCCTCCTCAACCAACTGCTCGGTCAAAAACTGAGTATCATCACCCCCAAGGCCCAGACGACCCGCAACCGGATCTTCGGTATAGACAGTGAGGAGGACTACCAGATCGTATATGCAGATACCCCCGGCATGATCGAGCCTAAGTACAAACTCCATCACAAAATGATGGAATACGTAGGGCAGGCCCTGGCGGACGCAGACCTGGTTTTGCTGCTGATCTCTATGGATGAGCGGTTTCCGGAGGAAAATTTATTGCGTCAGATCAGCCTAGCCCGGCAACCTAAATTACTCGTAATCAACAAAATAGACCTATCTGCGTCCAGTTCTGTAGCCCGCCGTGAAGCAGAGATCCTGGCACAACTCCCCTGTGATGCAGCGCTGCGTGTATCTGCCCTGACCGGGGAGGGCGTGGACCTGCTCAAAGCAGCTATCCTGGAGCGCCTGCCGGAGGGGCCTGCTTTTTTTGAGAAAGACCAGGTCACAGACCGTCCCATCCGCTTTTTTGCAGCAGAGCTGATCCGCGAAAAACTCTTTCTCAACCTCCAGGAAGAGCTGCCGTACAGCACGGCGGTGGAGATCGTGCGGTTTGAAGACCAGGAAAACCTGATCAAGATATACGCCAATATCCACGTAGAGCGCCAAAGCCAAAAAGGCATGGTGATCGGCAAGGGAGGACTCATGCTCCGCAAAATCGGGACAGAAGCCCGGCAGGAGATAGAAGCACTCGTCGAAAACCAGGTATACCTGGAGCTGTATGTCAAGGTATCCGAAGACTGGAAAAACAACGACAACCACCTCCGGGGGCTGGGGTACTGATACTTTTTTGTACAAAAACGTCTATAAACCTACGCTTGAGTCCTGTATTCAGGGAGTTTTGTGTATATTAGCCCTATTGCCTCCTGATATTCTGATTGATCCCCTTACCCAATATTCATACCCTGTCTGATATTACGTCTATAACCAGATAGCTGGCTATAATGAAACTATTGCCACTCGGCCTGATTTTTACCCTGCTCGCTGGGGGCCTGACGGCTCAGCCTGGTACGACCTTCTCCTTTTCTCATCTGAGCCTTACAGAAGGGCTTTCGTCCCCCATGACCTTTTGTGCGCTGGAGGACACCCATGGATTTATGTGGTTTGGGACTTCCAATGGCTTGAACTTATACGACGGTACGCAGATCAAGGTCTATCAGCATGATCCTGCGGATACTACCAGTCTGGGTCACAGCATCGTCAAGTGTCTCTACCAGGACAAGGCGGGGCGTATCTGGATCGGCACCCAGGGCGGAGGCCTGGATTGTTATGTACCTGAGTCAGGACAATTTATCCACTACACACACCGGGCAGACGATACCACTACCCTGATCCACAATGAGGTCCTCTCGATCACAGAAGACCACCAGGGACGGCTTTGGGTAGGTACGGAAAAAGGCCTGTGTTTCCTGGACAAAGACCGGAAATCATTCAGGAGGATATATGCCACGCCCGGCCAGGAATGTGGGCTACAGGCACCTGCGGTTATATCGTTGTATCTGGACCGTCAGGGCATCCTCTGGGCTGCGACCTGGGATGGAGGGCTTCATTATCTGATAGAAGATGCTGCGAGCCAGACGTTTTGCATCAAGTCCATCCAGGCAGAACCAGACCGTCCGGATGGACTGACGGGCAACCGGATATGGGGGATCACGGAGGATATGGATGGGCGGCTGTGGATCGGCGTGTTTGGCAAGGGCGTGAGCATCCTGTCACCGGCGCGTACCCGCGCCACAGGCCGATACAGTTTCATTCAGGGGCCCCCTCCGCAGCAGTTGGAGGAGGAGAATATCTTTTGCCTGGCACGGGACCCGCAGCACCGGATCTGGATCGGCACGGGCAACGGGCTCATTATCACCCCGCCTATTCCACCAGGTACACATGATACCACCCTTGCAGCCCTGGTCAGTCGCCCCTGGACACATCTCCAGAAATCTCCCATCAAGCACCTGGCGCCGATCAGCTCTGAGGTACGTCATATCATCCCCTCATCACAGGGTATGATGTGGCTGGCCACACGGGAGGGAGTCTCCAGCTACCATGCCAGTACTACGCTGTTTAATTCATTCCTGCACGAGACGGCCGGTGTCCAGGTACATGCCATCCTGCGGGATGCCCGCGAGTGGGTATGGATGGGCACGCCTGCCGGTGTCGTTGCGTATCACCCCCCCAGCCAGCGGTTACGTCAGATCCCCCTGCCGGATGACCGGGTGGCCAGTGCCCTGCACCTTGACAAAACCGGGCAGCTCTGGATAGGGACTGACCGACATATATGGCGGATGGACACCAGTACCCTGCGCCTCAGGCTGGTGCCGCTGAGCGGGCTCCGTTTTGTGAGTTCGATCATTGCAGATCCCGTACAGGGGCTCTGGGTGACCAGTCATTCAGGGTTATACCAGCTCGGGCCCCAGGGGGAGCAGATCCGCCGGTATCATAGCGACAACTCCAATATTCTTGACAATCAGCTCAACCAGGCTGTTTTTCATGAGAGTGGCTCGCTCTGGATCGCCAGTGACAATGCAGGCCTGATCCGTGCGACGGCCAGCAAGGGCGGGCAACTGACCTTTTCGCATTTTTATCTAAACGATGAGGGGCCTATCAGCCTGTTTAATAAAAACTACCGCTCGCTGACCTGTGATGATACGTCTGTCTGGGTAGGTTCTGTGCAGGGTGTGTATCAGTTTCATCTGGCCAGGGGCAGGTTTACCAATATTTATAACTCTCACCAGGGCCTTGTCACCAACAATGCCTCCAGCATCATACGCGGGACAGATGGCACCATCTGGATCCAGTCTGACCCGGGTGTGGCGCGGCTGGACCAGGCACAGCGTCAGTTTGTTTATTATACCTACAAGCACGGGCTGGGTAATGAACACTTCTACCTGCGCAGCAGCTACTGCGCCAGTGATGGTACACTGGTATTCGGGGGAGAGCGGGGCTTCAGCCTGCTCCCGCCAGGGAGTATCGTCCCCAACCGCCAGCGCCCTGTAGCCATGATCACAGGCCTGCGTATCGCAGGCAGGCCCGTGAAGCCGGGCGAGGTGGATTCCTCCCTTAACCGGCCCATCCTGAACAAGTCCCTTATCTATCAGCCTGAACTTACCCTTTCGCACAAACATCTGGTTTTTACCCTTGAGTTTTCCGTCATTAGTCCCATCCTTTCCTCTTATAACCATGCCCGCTACCGGCTGACACCGCTGGAAAGCGACTGGAACGAAGTCTCTGCCCAGCGATTTGCGACCTATACCAATCTTGATCCGGGAACCTATACCTTCGAGCTGATGGGTGCCAACTATGACGGAGTGTGGAGCGACCCGATTTCGCTAAAGATCACCATTCTCCCACCCTACTGGGAGACCTGGTGGTTCAAACTTTGTGTATTCCTGCTCATGCTGGGAGGGACAGGATACTATTTTTACTGGCGAGACATGGCCAGCCAGGCACGGGAGGCCGAGCTTTCACGTCTGGTAGAGCAGCGTACTGAAGAGCTGGTCCATATGCAGGAAAAAGAACAGGAAGCCCGTATGGCCGCCGAGCAAGCCTCTAAGGCCAAATCCCAGTTTCTCTCGGTCATGAGCCACGAGATACGCACGCCCCTGCATGCTGTGATAGGCATGACGCATTTTCTGCAAAATGAATCCCCCAGACCCGATCAGGTGGATCATCTCAGCACCCTGTATTTTTCAGCGACAAATCTGCTCTCCCTCATCAACGACATACTGGACTACTCCAAAATAGAAGCAGGAAAGCTGGAGTTGGAGCAGGTACCCTTTGACTGCCGTAAGCTGGTGCAGGAGCTGGCCCAGGTAATCGGGCTCAGGTGCCAGGAAAAAGGCCTGGAGATGCTGAGTAGTTTTCCCGCCGACCTGCCAGCCCACTATATCGGCGACCCTACCCGGCTGGCCCAGGTCCTGATGAACCTGCTGGGCAACGCAGTAAAATTTACGGAGAGCGGCAGTGTCTCGCTGGTGGTGACTGCATTGCCGACAGGCGGGCTCCGGTTTGAGGTCAGTGACTCAGGCATTGGTATAGAGCCGAGCCGGCAACAAGCTATTTTTGAGGAGTTTATCCAGGCATCGGCAGATACCTCACGCCGATACGGCGGTACAGGCCTGGGGCTGGCGATCTCACGACGGATCCTGCACCTGATGCAGAGTGACATCCACATCTCCAGCCAGCCCGGCACCGGCAGTGTGTTTTATTTTGACCTGAACCTGCCACCCGCCCCTGATCATACCCAGACAGCCCCCCCTAAGCCGCAGGAAAACTGCTTGCTGGGCCTCCGGATACTGGTCGCTGAGGACAACCCGGTCAATCAAAAAATAGTACTCAAATTTCTGGACAAGTGGGGGGTATACTCCCAGCTCGTCGCCAATGGGGAACTGGCTGTACAAGCGATGGGCCAGGCAACATTTGACCTGATCCTCATGGACCTCCAGATGCCTGTCATGGACGGCGTCACCGCTACCCGGCTCATACGGGCTGCCGGTCATACCTTGCCGATCATCGGGCTCAGTGCCTCCATCCTCCCGGACGACGTGCGCCTCATGAAGGAGGCGGGTATGAATGCCTGTGTCCCCAAACCTTTCAAACCAGACATGCTGCGGGAGGTGATCCTGCAGCAGACCCCTACCCAGCCGGAAGTGTCTGTCCTGGCCATGTCAGATTCAGAAGAATCGCGGGATATGATTTGATATTCAGCCAAAAGCGCGTACCTTTGTCCCCCTTAATCAAGTGCTATGGGAGGAATTGTTGCGATCGTCGGTAGGCCTAACGTGGGTAAATCCACCCTCTTCAACCGTATGGTTGAGGACCGGCAGGCCATCGTGGATGACATCAGCGGTGTCACCCGCGACCGCAACTATGGCCGCTCCCTGTGGAATGGCCGGGAAATTACAGTCATTGACACTGGTGGATATGTCACGGAGTCAGATGATGTATTTGAAAAAGCCATCCGTGAACAGGTACACCTGGCAATGGAAGAAGCCGATCTCCTGTTGTTTGTGGTGGACGTTAATGCCGGGGTGACACCCCTCGATCAGGCATTTGCGGACCTGGTACGCCGGCAGTCGCATAAGGTGATCATCGTCGCCAATAAACTTGATACCCCCCTGCGGTACAACAACCAGTTTGAGTTTTATGAACTGGGGCTGGAAAACCTCGTTGCCGTCTCGGCAGCCAATGGGTACGGGATGGGAGACCTCATGGATGCCATTCTCGAAAATCTCCCGGACGACCGCGAGCTGGAAACCACCGATGGCCTGCCTCGGTTTGCCGTCGTAGGCAAACCCAATGTCGGTAAATCCAGCATGGTCAATGCCTTCCTGGGACGTGAATCCCAGATCGTGACGCCCATTGCCGGCACTACACGGGACAGTACCGATACCCGGTTTAGTGCCTTTGGGATGGACCTGGTCCTGGTGGATACGGCAGGACTCCGGCGCAAGGCCCGTGTCACCGAAAACCTGGAGTTTTACTCAGCCCTGCGCACAGCCCGTGCCATCGAGACCTGTGATGTGGCCCTGCTGGTCCTGGATGCCCAGCAAGGACTGGAAGCACAGGATATGACCATTTTTGCCATTATCCAGAAACACCGCAAGGGCATCGTCATCGTCGTCAACAAGTGGGACCTGATCGAAAAAGAAACCAATACGGCCCGGGATTTTGAGAAAAAACTCCAGGAGAGTATTGCACCCTTTACCGATGTGCCGATTGTATTCACCTCGGCCCTGACCAAACAACGCCTCCTCAAGGCCCTCGAAGTAGGTATCGAGGTGTATCAAAACAAACAAAAACGCATCTCCACCCACGAACTCAACGAGGTGATGCTGGCAGCCGTAGAGCGTGTACACCCACCTGCCTATCGGGGCCATATCGTAAAAATCAAGTATGTGACCCAGGTGCCAGCCTCCATTCCGACTTTCCTGTTTTTCTGTAATCACCCGACCCATATCCAGGAGTCATATCGCCGGTACCTCGAAAACCAGCTCCGCGAACATTTTAATTTTACCGGCGTGCCTGTAAACCTGTTTTTCCGGAAAAAATAACACCGGAACACAGGGTATGTGCCGAAACAGTTTCTGAAAAAATCGTATATTCAGGACAAATATATTGTCACAATGAAATCTACGGCCCTGATACCCTTGACCCTTGCCGAGTACATCGCACATGAAGAATCTTCACAGACACGGCATGAGTACATAGGCGGGCAACTCATCCCTATGCCAGGCACCAGCGATGTTCATAACGAAATATGTTTTCAGCTTAATACCGTCTTCCGACAGGCTTTAAAGGAGACTACTTGCAGGGTATTTCAGGAAAACGTAAAAGTGGAGGTTTCACCCGAAAAGGACTATACCTACCCCGATGTATTTGTGACCTGCGATCCCCGCGACCGCGAAGACCCCTATATCAAGCGGCACCCGGTAGTCATCGTAGAGGTTATCTCCCCCTCCAGCCGGGTCAATGACCGGACCGATAAATTCCTGCGCTATATCCAGATTCCTTCGCTCCAGCATTATGTATTGGCTGACTACGAAAAAAAACTGATCGAAGTCTGGTACCGGAC
This sequence comes from Bacteroidia bacterium, assembly GCA_033762375.1. Taxonomy (GTDB): domain Bacteria; phylum Bacteroidota; class Bacteroidia; order J057; family J057; genus RDXT01. Next base: position 78,373 of record JANRLQ010000027.1, on the reverse strand, counting down.
TGAAGACGCTAATTGGGACTACACGCCCTACACCGACCTCAGCAGCCAGGCATATATACCTGCACTGGACATCAGCATCCCCCTTTCGGTTATGGGTTGATCCTGCGTAACCTGAGCAGGCGCCAAAATTAGCAGGTACACTCCATAACATCGTTAGAAAATATTTCAACATTTAAAATTCAGATAATCAGACACTTAAATACATATAACACCGTTAATAAAAAAATCATCTATATACACTAAAGATTATTTTGCTGCCGTGTAGTGTCCCGGATGTACGCGTCTATCAGGGGTAATCATTTACAACCAACCCTATTACCCTATGGCCTACCATGTAAAAGGGCGCCTGAGCGGCGCTTACTGTGATGACTGTTCCGAGGATATATCCCGGCTCTCCCTGTATGTTTTCCAGGTCCCCCAGGATCGGGCATCTGCTTTCCCCAAGCCCAAAGAAGCCCAGCAGGTGCTGGAAGACAAAGAATTTGCGCGGCTGGAGCCTTACCTGCTCGCCAAAGGTGAAACCAACGAAGAAGGCGCGTACCAGCTGGAACTCAGCAACACCTACGACGGTCGGGCAACCCTCCTGCTGGTGGGCAGAGCCCACACAGTAGCCGGTGCCAAGGCTGACAAACAGTATGACCCGGTCACCTTCAGCATTGCGTACCTTATTCCGGAGTGGACGTATGATGACAAACAACATCAGGTAGCTGATTTTTCGTATGTCCTCCCGTTTCGGTTCTGGTGCCTGATCCGGAGCCTGTTTGGCACCTGGGTGATCTGTGGCAAAGTGGTGGACTGTAACACCAAGCGCCCCCTGGCCAATGTGCGGGTGACGGCATTTGATGAGGACTGGATCACCGATGACAAACTCGGCAGCGATGTCACTGCCGCAGACGGGCACTTCCGGATTTACTACACCACAGCCGATGTACGCCGTACCTTTTTGTCCCCGTTCTTTAATACGGAGACACCAGCCCCCTACAACAGCGGCCCGGACGTATATTTCAGCATTGAGACCACCGGTGCTGAGCCTGTCACCCTCCTGCGGGAGGATCCCTCACGCGGGCGCAAGCCTGACCGGGACAATATCGGCCCTTGTTTTTGCCTCACCCTCTGTGTAGATACCGATCCGTCCCTGCCCAATACGGACTATGAACCAGCACTTTTCACCCATGTGGGGATCTATGATATCCTGACAGGATTTGACGCACAGGGTTTCAGCAAGGTCGAAAAAAATGCTTTTACGGAGGTCATCCCCCTCAAAGGTTTTTTGCCAGGTGGCAACGCCTCCAATGAGATGGAGTACCGGTTTATGATCGCCGACCTCACAGCGGGCACCCTGCTGTCCCCTGCTCAGGTGGTTGCTGCCATTGAACCCACGGTCATCGGCTCGGTGCTGCGCCGGTTTCCGCATAACGCGACCGTACCGGACTCTATCCCGGGCATAGGATATTACCGGACATTTCCTTTCTGGATCAAAAATCCCGGCGAAACCTACAACACAGACCCTGATGCCGCAGGCTGGATCAAAGTCCCCCGGCTTAATAACCTTGACACCGTAGGCCAGTTTCAGGCCAACTATTCTGACCCCGGCCTCTTTGGACTGGCCCGGATCAATACCCAAACCCTGTTTAATGCCGGAGAGCGCGACCTGACGGCCCCCACTGTGCATGTGGCAGGTAATACCATGAACGCCGCAGACCGGTTTGCCGGGCCTGACCAGACGTACCGGATCACGTTTGAAGCCCGTGAGGCAGGCACTGCTGTGCTTTCTGCCACCAATACCCTCGCCCGGATCGTGGTCTGGAACGGCCAGTTTAAGCAGGAGCGGCACCCAAGCTGGAGCGGTAACACCCAATCACTCAAAGGCGTCGCCATGCTCGACATCGCTGAGATCATGGGAGCCGGTATGGGATGTAATAAAATCACCACGACGGTGACTGCCCGCCATACCAACTACCACCCCTACCTGGCGTCAGCATATATGATAATCCAGGGGCCATCTGGTGCTTTTGGCGGGTATAATCCGGTGGTGGATGCCAATCATGAAGCATCCGGCATCCATGTGTATGACTTCACGACCCAGCCCAACTGTGCGTTTATCCTGAAACTCTGGTCGTACTACCGCCTGGATTCGGGGTTTGGACGGCGCTCAGATGCCTTCGACTCTGACGAGATCGGCTTCTGCAAGAGTCCGCTGATCTGATGAGTTTTGCCCCGTATAGTCCTTGAGTCTGGTAAAACGCCTCCTCGCGGGGGCGTTTTTTGGTGGTTATCGGGGAATATACAAATCCCTCCAGCCAACTATTTCCGCCTGAGCCTGTACTTTTCATCATCAAATGCGAACTTGCAGTATGAATGTACGTCTATCACCGGCGGCGGCCCGTTGGCTCTGTCTCCTGCTCCTGCTCCCGGGCCAACTCCTGGCCCAGGGACCGGCACCGCTGCCACCGGACACCACCAACCCCAATCGTATCCACATTATCTACGCTGATCTCCTCTCCTATGAAAGCCGGGACGGACAGGGGCTCCAAAAACTCATCGGGCGGGTACAACTCCGGCAGGACTCGACGTATTTTTTCTGCGACAGTGCCTACTATTATGAGGACATCAACCGCATGGAGGCCTTCTCCCGGGTGCGGGTCGAGATGCCGGACAGTGTATATCTGTATGCCAAACGTATTGAGTACGATGGCAATACCCGGATCGCAGAGGTCTATCAAAACATCCGGCTGACCGATACCAAGTCCACCCTCACCACCCAGCGGCTTACCTATGACCGCAACCTGGACTATGGATACTACCGGGGCGGCGGCAAACTGGTGGACGGCGAGAGTGTGCTCACCAGCCAGTACGGTTATTATTACCCCAATGAAGACAAGGCCTATTTCAAACAACAAGTAGTCCTGACCCATCCGGACTATACCCTCCTCACCGATACCCTCGCCTACAACACCGAAACCAAAGTAGCTACCTTTGTCACGTACACCCTCATCAAGAGCGAAGACGGAGACATCGAGACCCGGAGTGGCACCTATGATACCGAGGCCGGCAAGGTCAATCTCCTGGCCCGGTCCACAGTCAGGGATACTACCTATACCCTGACGGCAGACACCCTCAACTACAGTGACAACAACAACCTGGGCCTGGCCCGCGGACGGGTCATAGTCCAGGAAAATGACTCCACGCTGGAGATACGGGGCAACTATGGCCTGTTTAACCGCGAACGCAAGGAGAGTATGCTCACGGAGGACCCGGTTGCGATCCAGTATTTTGACGACGATACCCTGTATATTTTTGCGGATACCCTCATGGCGGTCACCCTGGAGCGCACGGGCTGGCGGGGGCCTGCTCCGGATACCCTTACGGAAGGTACCTGGTACACCGACACCGCAGGACTGGACTCGTCCCTGATACGGCAGCTAACCCCTGATACCGTGGAGTTTCGGGTGTTCCGGGCCTGGAAGCAGGTGCGTTTTTTTATGAACCAGATGCAGGGACGGGCTGACTCGATGGTCTATCGCTACGATGACTCGGTGATCTACCTTTATCAGGCCCCCATCCTCTGGTCTGAGGAAAACCAGCTCACGGGTGACACGATTGCTGTCTGGATGAAAAACAATCAGGCAGACTCACTCTGGGTGAGCAACAACTGTTTCCTGGCCTCAGAGGCTGATACGGTCGGATACAACCAGATCAAGGGCCAACAAATGCAGGCGAAATTCAGGGACAATCAGCTCTCGCGGCTTTTTGTGCAGGGCAACAGCGAGAGTATCTATTTTATCAAAAACGATGCAGATACCGTCCGGCAATCGTATCAGGGCATGAACAAAGCCCTGTCACAGGCCATGCGCATTGAGTTTGAGGACAACGAAGTAGCCATCATCGTATTTCTGGCCAAACCTGAGGGCACTTTTTTTCCGATGTACGAGGCGCTCCAGCAAAACGCCGAGCTGGAAGGGCTCAGCTGGAAGATCGGCCAAAAACCGGTTCGGCCTGTATTGGCACCTGCGGAAACAGTGCCCCCGGGTGCTCCCCAGGCTCCTCCGGCATTGGCTCCGCCTGCTGCCCCACTCCCCCCCAACTAAACAAGGCGGCCCAGGGCCGCCTTGCAATAATTATTTGACTGTCACCCTCTTATCTGAAGGCGCTGATGCCCGTCACATCCATACCAGTGATCAGGAGGTGTACATCATGGGTGCCCTCATAGGTAATGACGGACTCCAGGTTCATCATGTGGCGCATGATGGGGTAGTCGCCGGTGATCCCCATGCCGCCGAGCATCTGCCGGGCCTCACGGGCGATATGCAGGGCACTGTCCACGTTGTTCCGTTTGGCCATGGAGATCTGCGCCGTGGTGGCGCGGCCTTCGTTCATGAGTTGGCCGAGGCGGTATGCCAGCAGCTGCATCTTGGTGATCTCGGTGACCATCTCCGCCAGTTTTTTCTGCTGAAGCTGGAATCCACCGATCGGTTTATCAAACTGAATCCGCTCTTTGGCATAGATCAGGGCCGTAGAATAACAGTCCATCGCCGCCCCGATAGCCCCCCAGGCAATGCCGTACCGGGCCTTGTCCAGACATCCCATAGGGCCTTTGAGGCCGGAGACATTGGGCAGGAGGTTGGCTTTGGGTACACGTACGTTGTCAAATACCAGCTCACCGGTAGCAGAGGCACGCAGGGACCACTTGTTGTGAATTTCGGGGGTAGAAAAACCTTCCATTCCCCGTTCTACGATCAGGCCATGGATTTTGCCCGCTTCATTTTTGGCCCATACTACCGCGATATCCGCAAAAGGTGCATTAGAAATCCAGGTTTTAGCCCCATTGAGCAGGTAATGGTCGCCCTCATCTGTAAAATGGGTAGTCATCCCCCCGGGATTTGACCCAAAATCCGGCTCTGTCAGACCAAAACAGCCCATCATTTCGCCGGAAGCCAGTTTAGGCAGGTAATGCTGCCGCTGCTCTTCACTCCCGTACTTGTAGATCGGGTACATCACCAGCGACCCCTGCACAGAACACATGGAGCGCAGGCCGGAGTCTGCCCGCTCGATCTCCTGCATGATGATCCCGTAGGCAATATCATCCAGCCCCGGACACCCGTAGGCCTCCGGCAGAGAAGGTCCAAAAAGGCCCAGTTGGCCCATCTCGGTCACAAGATCCGTCGGACAGTGATTTTGTTGTGCCCAGTCGTTGATATAGGGCATTACTTTATCATTGAACCAGTCGCGTACAGACTGACGGATCAGCTTGTATTCATCGGTGAGCAAGTCATCGAGCAGGTAGTAGTCAGGCGCCTCAAACCGGTGTGCTACCTTTGAGACGTTTTTTTCAGTCTGTATCATATTTTTTCGTATATAGTATCCGGTGAATGAAAGGCGCAAAGTAAGTACATTTGTGCCATTAACTCAATATACCCTGCGGAGGTTTCCGACATGAGCCGACTGCTCAACATATTTTATCACCGCAAGCTGCGCAATATGCGGTATCTGGTACGCTCAGGCGTCATTGCGCTGTTTTTGGTGCTGACCACCCTGATCATACCCCGCAGCCGCCGGCACACCGAGGTGTACCGTATCAATGAGCCCTGGCCCTATCCGGCCCTGGTGGCGGCTACTGATTTTGCGGTACAGAAGCCCGAGGACGTACGTAAGGCGGAAGAGGCGGAGGTATTACAGCAGGTCCGCAACGTGTACGTGACTGACAGTGTGCGCCTGGGCAGGATCCTGGACTCTGTGTCCACCCGCGCCCGCCGGTGGACAGACATATGTGTCCGGTACCGGGAAGCCTTGTCTCAGCAAAATGCCCTGCGGGCCGAGGTACTGGGCCAGAACTGGGCCACCCAAACCAACGAGCCAGCCCTGACTCCGGCCATGGCAGCAGAGGTGGGCGAAGGACTGGAACAGGATGCCATCACACTCCTGCGGGCGATCTATCAGCAGGGATTTATCAAGCTGGAGTCGGGAGAAGGTCCCTATATCACGGTCAGGATCCGCCCCGGTGAAGAGGTGCTGGTACCCGCAAACCGTTATCTCAACAGCCTCCGGGATGTGCAGGCCCTCGCCTCCCGCCTGATTACGACAGATGGCCTGCGGCGTCAGCTCCTGCTCAGGCTGGTCGAGCGGTATGCCGAGCCGGTGCTCCGCTTTGATGAAGCCCATACACAGGAAGCCCGCAACCGGCAGTTGGCACTCTTGCAGCCGGTACATGCCTATTTTCACCAGCACGACACCCTCATCCGGCAGGGCGAACTGGTAGACCAGGCAGCAGCTGACCGCATCGCCGCCTATCAGGCCATCGGGCTGGATGACCGGCATCAGGGCCCCTACCTCCTGCTGGGGCAGTTTCTGATGGTACTGCTCATCACCATGCTCCTGCTGTTTTACCTGAGTGTCAACCGGCCCAGGATATACTTCAGCAACACCAAACTCTCCCTGATCCTCCTGATCTTGTTTCTGGCAGCAGGCATGATGGTCCTGGCCACCCAGCTCCGCCTCCTGGAGGATGTCTTGTCCCAGGTGCTGAATACCGAACAACTCCTCCTGCCCTATATTTATCTGGCCCCGGCCTGTATTGTCCCGATATTTATCAGCAACTTTTTTGACCACAGGACCGGGTTTATGTGCAATCTCCTCGTAGCCTTTATCGGGGGGGTGCTGATCCAGCAGACGCTGGAGTATGCCTTCGTGCAGGTAGCAGCAGGCAGTGTGGTGGTATTCACCCTCCGGCGGCTGCGCAAGCGGGATGTGATTTTTTATACCCTGGCCTACGTTTTTATTGCCTATGTCCTGGCTTATATAGCCTACCACCTGGCAGGTACCGGCCATGCAGATACCATCAATCCGGGTACCCTTGTTTTGTTTGGGGTCAACCTCCTGATCACCCTCGTAGCCTACAACCTGATCTATCTGTTTGAGCGGATATTTGGGATTACCTCCGACCTGACCTATCTGGAGCTGCTAGACACCAATCACCCCCTGCAACTGGAGCTCCAGCGCAAGGCTCCCGGCACCTTCCAGCACAGCCTCCAGGTGGCCCATATCGCAGAGGCCACGATCAATGAGATCGGGGGCAATGCCCTGCTCGTACACGTGGGGGCCATGTATCACGACATCGGAAAAATCTACCACGCCAAGTATTTTATTGAAAACAACAACGATGAGGAAAAACTGGAAAATCCCCACAACCTGATCTCCTGTGAGGAAAGTACGGAAATCATCATCAGCCATGTAAAACGTGGCGTAGAACTAGGGAATCGTTATCACCTGCCGAAGGAGATCATCCACTTCATCGAGACCCACCACGGCACCACACGGGTTGAGTATTTTTACCGGAAATACCTCAAGGAAAACGCCTGCAGTGAGCCGGAAAATGAGGATCAGTTTCGCTATCCGGGTCCTCTCCCATTCTCCAAGGAAACGGCTGTTGTCATGATTGCAGACTCGGTCGAGGCGGCCTCCCGGTCTCTCCCCCACCCGACGCCGGAGACCCTGGAGGACCTGGTGGACATTATCATAGACCGTAAGATCAAAGACGGCCAGTTAGAAAACTCCAACCTCACCTTCAAAGACATCACGGACATACGGCGGGTGATGTACAAACAACTGTTGAGTATTTACCACGGCCGCATTGCCTATCCAGCCCAGCAGGCAGCAGTTTCGGAGCGCAGTTAAGCGTCTGGCATTGGCGAGGTGTCGCCGAGAACTGCGCGGATATTCTGCTGGAGTTTGGGCCACCGGATACGGCTCATGGCCGACCGCCGCGCCAGCCGGTTGAAGACCGGACGGGTGATCTCCTGCCAGTCGCGGGCCGTGAAGCTGACATGTGGCAGCGGTGCAAACTCACCGCCAGGATGGGGCTTCGAAAAGCGGTTCCAGGGGCATACCTCCTGACAGATGTCACAACCATAGGCCCATCCGGCCAGTTGGGCCTGAAAGTCAGCCGGTATCTCCTCCTTCAATTCAATGGTGAGATACGAGATGCAGCGGGAAGCATCTATCTGATACGGTGTCAGGGCACCGGTCGGGCACGCGTCCAGACACCGGGTACAGGTACCACAGTAGTCCCGTACGGGCCCATCATAGTCCAGCTCCAGGTCCAGGATGATCTCTCCGATAAAAAAATACGATCCTCTCCGGGGGGTGATCAGGTTGGTGTGTTTGCCGATCCAGCCCAATCCTCCGCGCCGCGCCCAGGCTTTGTCCATGACCGGGGCCGAGTCCACAAATACCCGCCCATTCACCTCTGTACCAGCCGCCTCTGCCAGCTCCTGATATAGGCGGAACAGCTTGGTTTTGAGCACCGTATGATAGTCCTCCCCCCAGGCATACCGGGAGATGAGCGGAGCACCGTCAGGCTGCCGGGTTTCCGGGCCGGGAAAATAATTGTGAATGACACTGATCACCGATCGGGCATCCGGGACCAGGAGGCGGGGGTCCAGCCGTTTGTCAAAATAGTTGGACATATAACTCATCGAGCCGTGCAGCCCCTTGCGGAGCCATAGCTCCAGGTCAGGCGCTTCTGCCTCCAGAAAGGCCGCACGGGAGATACCCACCAGATCAAACCCCAGTGCCTGTCCCCGGTCCTTGACCAGTTGGGTGAGTTTCCTGCGGGTGAGGGCCAGGCTCATATCCGGCTTATTACAGCGATTGATTTCCGGCGGGGCCGTAGGTTTTGACCGGTACCCAGAGCGGATTCATCTCCGCGATATAGGCCAGGACCTCCTTGCGCCCCCTGCCGGAGCGGGCAGACGTAAAAAACACCGGAGGCAGTTCATCCCAGGTCGCACTGAGGTAATCCTCCCAGGCATGGCTGATCTTGGCGAGGGACTTTTGGTTGGTATCGTCTATTTTGGTGAAAACAATCGAAAACGGAATACCAGCCTCCCCCATGTACTGGACAAACTCCTTGTCTATGTCCTGTGGGACCAGGCGGCCATCTATCAGGAGAAAGACATTCATCAGCGACTCCCGTTTTTCTATGTAATGAATAATGAGTTTGGCAAATTTTTCCCGCTGGGTTTTGTTGGTGCGGGCGTATCCAAATCCGGGGAGGTCAGCCAGGACCCAGGCTTCATTGATCAGGTACAGGTTGACGGTCTGGGTTTTGCCGGGGGTGGCACTGGTATGTGCGAGGTTTTTGCGGTTGCAGAGGCAGTTGATAAAACTGGACTTGCCTACATTGGACCGTCCCACGAAGGCATACTCCGGGTAAGCCGGGGGGGCCAACTGAGACATATTGGCGGCGCTGATGAGGTAGTTGGCTGAGCTTATTTCCATAATATGCCGGGATTATCCTGCCCGTAGGTATCGAGGCCGAGGGGATGCGCCAGCTGCACAAAAAAACAGATGCTGTATATCTGTGTGGCGCAAGGCGTTAATTTTATTACCTTTGGCGGCTCAAGTTACGCAAAAATTATGACACGGCGTGCGCAGCCGCAGCGGCCAACATTTCCCGCACGTGTCAGTTATCCTTTTGATATGGTCACCCCCTACAATAAAGCTGACGCTTCCAAAAAAACCCAGGTCACGGAGATGTTTGACAACATCGCTCCGCGCTATGACCTCCTGAATCACTCCCTGACCTTCGGGATGGACTTTCTCTGGCGGCGGTGGGCCATCTCGGCGCTCAAACCCTACCGGCCCCAGGTGATCCTGGACATGGCGACCGGCACCGCTGACTTTGCGATTGAGGCGCGGCGGCTCAAACCCCGGCAGATTCTGGGCATTGATATTTCGCCGCTTATGCTCGAAAAAGGCCGCGAAAAAATCACGGCCCGCCACCTGGACCGCCTCATTGAGTTGCGCCTGGGAGACTCTGAGGCCATTGACCTTCCGGACCACAGCGTGGATGCCATCACGGTAGGATTTGGGGTGCGCAACTTCGAAAACCTCGAAAAAGGCCTCGCTGAACTCCTGCGCGTCCTCAAACCCGGAGGAGCGGCGGTCATCCTGGAGCCGTCATTCCCCACCCAGTTTCCCTTCAAACAATTTTTTGAGCTGTACTTTAAGGTATTCACCCCCCTCATCGGGCGGATGATCTCCGGTGACAGTGCCGCATACACCTATCTCCCGGCTTCTGTCCAGGCATTTCCCAATGGCAAAGCCTTCACCGACATTTGTTACCGGGTCGGCTACCACAAAGCGGTGTATAAACCGTACACCTTCGGGGCCTGCTCCTGTTATTTGCTGGAAAAAGCCCGGGGATAAACAATGTGAAACCTTCTGCCTGCGTTATGCACCCGACTGTGTCACAATCGGGAGGGATTGAAGGTGGAAATTAGGGAATATCCTCCTACGTTTGTAGTAGCTTTTGTACGTTTGTAGCAAGCTTGCCGTTATCTGTATATTCGCCCTGAAATTACCGTCATACGCCTAACACTGCTGCCCATAGCCTATCTCTACCTGAAGTCAGATTTTGCAGTACATGAATAAACGGTTGTTTTTCCGCATAGGGCCGCTTCTGTTGGTAGGGTGTTGTATGAGCTTGCAGGCTGTAGCGCAGAGCTATGGCAACAATCACCCCTTCGACCTCAAAAAGTTTAACCTCGGCCTGCTCATGGGCGTGACGTACAATACGTACAACGTCAAGGAGCAGATCAATATCGTGGACAATGGGGTGCTGCTCCAGAACATCCAGCTGGTCCCACGGTACGGCCTGAACTTTGGGATTATCACCAATATGAACCTCCACAAGCAGGTAAGCATGCGGTTTATCCCGCAGGTGTCTCTGGAGGAGCGTGATTTTACCTATTATTTTGCCGACTCCACGGTCAACCGCAAGATTGAGGCCTCGTATCTCAATTTCCCGGTAACCTTCCAGTTCAAAACCGGGTACTACCGGGCCATGCGCACGTATGTGGTGGCCGGTGCACAGTATGGAGTCAACCTCGCCAGCAACAAGCGGGTGCGCAATGACAAAAACCTTCTGAAAATTTCCAACCAGGACCTGTCGCTGGTCTTTGGATTTGGGTTTAATATCTACGGTGACCGGATCAAACTCTCCCCGGAGATCCGCTACAGCCTGGGCCTGCTCAATCTCTATGAGCCGCAGTTTACGTCCCACGCCAATGCCATCGAGCTGCTGAGCAGCCAGGTACTCTCCATCAACGTCAACTTCGAATAACCCCCGCTGGCGTATATGCCAGCCGGGGTTGTCCGGGAAATGCAGGCTGCGTTATTCCAGCTCGATCACCAGGTCGTCCTGTCCCACCATGATACCCTCCGAGAGGTGTACCTTACGCACCCGCCCCGCCAGGGGGGCTGCGATGGTGGACTCCATTTTCATGGCCTCAATCACAAACAGGGGCTGATTCCGTTTGACTTCATCGCCTGCGGCCACAAATATCTTGGTCAGGCGACCCTGGAGGGGCGCTCCGACCTCGCCGGGACCTGCAATCTTGCGGTGTTCTGCTTTGGCGACCTTTACCCGGTTGTCGCGGATGTCTATAGCCCTGGTCATGCCGTTGATCCGGAAAAAAACCGGCCGTACCCCGTCCTCGTTTGGCTCCAGCATGTACAAAAACTGGATGAGGAGTTTTTTGCCCGGCTCGATCTCGACCAGAATCTCCTCATTGGGTTTCATCGGATAAAAAAACGGAAGTGTCGGAATATTGGACACCTCATCGTAGGTCATCAGGTGCTGGTAGTACCCGTCAAATACCTTGGGGTATAGGCTGAATGACAAAAAATCCAGGAAATTCATCCGGGGATCCGGGTATTTCTGGCGGAATGCCTGATACTCCCGGTCAAAATCCAGGGGTGCCATGTGTGCATTGGGCAGGCCCGTGATCGGAGGCTCTCCTTTGAGGATAATCGCCTGGAGCTCAGGTGGAAATCCTCCCTCAGGTTGTCCGAGTTCGCCCCTGAAAAGTTCTTTGACCGAGTCCGGAAATGACAGCTGAGGACCTTTGGTAAATACATCCTCCCGGCTCAGGTCATTGGAAGTCATAAACAGGGCCATGTCGCCTACGACCTTGGACGAAGGCGTGACCTTCACGATATCCCCAAAAAGTTCATTGACAATGGCGTAGTTTTCCTTGATCTGCTCAAACTTGCTCTCCAGGCCCAGCGACCGTGCCTGCGGCAGGAGGTTTGAGTATTGACCACCGGGAATCTCGTGTTTATACACCTCAGCCGTGCCCGCCCGCAGCTCGGACTCAAAGGGGTAATAATACTCCCGCACGATCTCCCAGTAGTTGGCAAACTGGTTGAGGCTGTCGAGGTCCGTAGGCAACTCACGCGGATGGCCCTGCATCATCGCCACAAAGCTGTTGTAGCTGGGCTGTGAGGTAAGGCCTGACATAGAGCTGATGGCGAGATCTATCACATCTACCCCGGCCTCCACGGCCTTGAGGTAGGTAGTGCTCTGGATAGAGGCCGTGTCATGGGTATGAAGGTGGATGGGGATGGAGACAGCCTGCCGCAGGGCGGTGATCAGTCGTTCGGCGGCCAGCGGCTTGAGCAGACCTGCCATGTCCTTGATCCCGAGGATATGTGCGCCCTCATCTTCCAGGCGGCGGGCCAGATCCAGATAGTACTGGAGGTTGTACTTGTGGCCCCGGTTGGGGTCCATGATGTCACCGGTATAACAGATACAGGCCTCTGCCAGGGCATCAGTCCGGTCGCGGACCGTGCGGATGCTCACCCGCATGGCGTCCAGCCAGTTGAGCGAGTCAAAAATCCGGAATACATCTATGCCGTTTTCCCAGGCTTTTTCGATAAATTTTTCGATCAGGTTGTCCGGATACGACTTATACCCGACGGCATTGGCGCCGCGGAGCAACATTTGCAGGAGGATGTTGGGGATTTTTTCGCGGAGCAACTGGAGCCTGCGCCAGGGGTCCTCGTGCAGGAAGCGCAGGGCCACGTCATAGGTAGCTCCGCCCCATACCTCCATCGAAAACACCTCCGGGTGCCGGCGGGCAAAACTCTCGGCGGCCTTGTACATGTCCATGGAGCGCATACGGGTCGCCAGCAGGGACTGGTGTGCGTCCCGGAGGGTGGTATCGGTGTATTGGATCCGGGGCTCATGGCGGAGCCACTCCAGAAACTTCTCCCGGCCCATGCTGCGGAGTTTGTCCCGGGTACCTTCCGGGAAGGGCAGTCGGCGGTCCACAGGCGGTACGACCGGCTCCCGAAACCGTTTTTCGGGGTCCACGGCCTTCACGTCAGGATTGCCATTAACGATCACGTCACCGAGGTAACGCAGGGTTTTGGTGGCGCGGTCACGTCCGCGGCGGATATGGAGCAGCTCCGGGTGATTTTCAATAAATCCTACCGTCGCTTCTCCCTGCTGAAACTCCGGGTGGCGGGTTACATTCAGCAGGAAGGCAATATTGGTTTTGACCCCCCGTATCCGGAACTCCCGCAGGCTGCGGTCCATCCGCTGGGTAGCCCCCTTGAGGGTGCGGCCCCAGGCAGATACCTTGACCAGCATCGAGTCAAAAAAAGGTGAGATGGTCACCCCGGGATACGAGTTGCCTTCGTCTATCCGGATCCCAAATCCACCAGCATTGCGGTAGGCGCTGATACGCCCGTAGTCGGGCTTAAAATTATTCTCCGGATCCTCCGTCGTGATGCGGCACTGTATCGCAAACCCATTGCAGGAGAGGTCCGCCTGAGAGCGGATATATATCTGCGGATCAGACAACGCAGCCCCGGCGGCAATCAGAATCTGGGAACGCACCAGGTCAATGCCTGTAATCTCTTCTGTGATGGTATGTTCGACCTGGATCCGGGGATTCACCTCTATGAAGTAGACGCCACCGTGACGGTCCACCAGGAACTCAGCAGTGCCCGCATTGTCATAGCCCACGTGCCGGGCAATGCGCAGGGCATACTCATATATCTGCTCCCGCATGGTGTCCGGCAGGGTCGAGGGTGCTACCTCCACAACCTTCTGAAACCGGCGCTGTACTGAGCAGTCCCGCTCAAAAAGATGCACCAGGTTGCCATGCTGGTCACCCAGGAGCTGTACTTCAATATGCTTGGGGTTTTCAATAAATTTTTCGAAAAAAACCGTATCGTCTCCAAAGGCATTCAGGGCTTCATTTTTAGCCTCAAAAAACACCCTTGACAGGTCCTCCTCGCTCCTGACGACCCGCATTCCACGCCCCCCCCCGCCGGCAGCGGCTTTGAGCATCACCGGATACCCAATCCGGGCGCCTTCATTAACAGCGTCCACCAGTTTTTCCAGCCGGATCTCGCTGTCCGGGATCAGGGGCACCCCGACAGCTTTGGCGATCTCCTTGGCTCGGACCTTATCTCCCAGCGCATCCATCACTTCAGGCCGGGGGCCGACAAACACGATTCCCTCCTCGGCACAACGCCGGGCAAACCGGACATTCTCCGACAAAAATCCATATCCCGGGTGAATCGCATCCACCTGCTGGGCTTTGGCCAGGGCGATGATCTCCTCAATATCCAGATACGGCCGCAGCGGTTCCTTAGGATCTCCGATCATGTAAGCTTCGTCGGCTTTGTACCGATGCAGCGAGTAGCGGTCTTCGTATGAGTAGATGGCCACTGTACCAATATGCAGCTCGGAGGCAGCCCGGAGGATACGGATGGCGATTTCGCCACGGTTGGCGACAAGGAGTTTGTTGAATTTTTTCATAAAAACAGCCCGCAGGCCCTGCAAATGTTTCCTGGGCTGGCGAATCTAGGAATTTTTTTGCGAAATTTTACAGATGCTACAAAAAATGAATTTACTTTTTAAAACTTTTGCAACGATCATCTGCTATTTATACCAATTGCTCAACCATACATCCTGATTACCCGAAATATCTCAGCCCTGGCGTTTGTTTTTTCGTATATTCAAAACGTACTACGGGCCGGGAGGCTGCACAGGGCTGCGGTCGGCTGGGTCAGGGTTTCATGTCAGACCCGACGCAGGAAAAAACAGCAAGTAACTTCTGTAGTTGTTGATATTGTCAGGTGATTTGTTTAGATTTAGAATCAATATGACCGCAAGAAACCTTCATATCCTCCTGCTCGCTCTGTCTGTCGGCATCGTGGTACCGGCCTGTAACACAGCACCTGTGTTTCCGGCTGAGCCCAAGATCGAAGTACTGGACATATACCCGGATGTCGTAAAGTCCCTTCAGGACTCGATATTTATCGTATTTAAGTTTCAGGATGGTGACGGCAACCTGGGCAGTGAAGACGGCGAGATCAACCTGGAATTGATAGACAGCCGTATCAACAACGGCCTCACACGGGAGCAGGCGACCAGCCAGTTTAGCGTACCCAATCTCACCCCCAACGTCAAGCGTCCCTCGATCCAGGGAGAGATTACGGTGAGTATGCCGTTTACGATTGTGATCCCGCCCAATACCTCCCAAGAGGTGCGGTACCAGGTGAAACTCTACGACCGGGCTGGCAACCTCGCCACGCCGATTGAGGGTGCCGAAAGTTCGGTATATACGGACTATATCACGGTCGTCAAATAACCGGCCCGGATACGGGGTTGTGATGACGGGGGAGTTGTCCCCGGGTATAAGCCTGGGCGCTGGCCTGATCGGTATTCATGGCTTCCCGCAGGTACTCATAGGCACGCCAGGGGTGTATATCCGCTCCGCAAGTAAAGATGTCCACTGCCGCATACCCGTACTCAGGCCAGGTATGGATCGTGAGGTGGCTCTCCTGAATGACCACCACCCCTGTGACGCCCTGGGGGGAAAAACGATGAAAGTGCGCCCCGAGTACCGTAGCGCCAGCCGCTGCCGCTGCGGCCTGCATATGGCGGCTGATCCAGTCCTCGTCGTCCAGCAGCAGGGGCGAGACACCATAGAGTTCGGCCAGAATATGAATCCCCAGCGGACCGGCTTCAGATGCCATAAGCCATTTTTTTTGGTATAGGGTAAATTCCTGTAAGATACATAAGTATAATTGCAGCATGTACCTTGTGAAATGCAAAAAGTTTAGCGAATGTGCGTTTCAGATAAGGTTGTACGTTAATGATCAGATAACATCCTCCACTTGTTCCATAGTACGATGAAACATCTGTTTACGTTTGTAGCTGTCCGCCGCTTGCAGGCTGTGTGGACCGTATTGTTGCTGGCTGGACTTACCTATCCGGCCCGGACACTCGCCCAGTGTAATATCCAGGCCAATGTCGGCTCTGTCCGCAACGTAAGTTGCCCCACCGGTAGCGATGGCAGTGCCACGCTGGACACCAATCCGGCCTATGCGATCACCTGGAACAGCAATCCCGTGCAGACCGGCCTCAGCCTCACCAATGTTCCGGCAGGCACCTATACAGCGACCATTGTCGAGTCTCCCGGATGCAGCACGACGGTACAGGTGACCATCACCGAGCCACGCCCGATCCTCGTCCTGACGAGCAGCGCCCCGGATACCTGCGGCGCCCCCAATGGCCGGGCGGTCGTCCTGATCAACCCCAATGGCGGGGGGGCAGCCCCCTTCAACTATCTCTGGGATGCAGCTGCCGGTAACCAGACAGGCCCCATCGCCTACAACCTCCGGGGCGGGAATTACTCCGTAGTAGTCACAGATGCCAACGGATGTCAGACAGGCGCAGTTGTCACCGTCGGCAGCCTCTCCAATGGAGTAGACCTGAGCCTGGACCTGACCATACCCCTGTGCGTAGGCCAGGCCAATGGCGCTGCGGAGGTCAATCCGATCGGGGCTACCGCACCTTATACCTACTCCTGGCTCAGCCAGGCTACCAACCAGGTCATCGGGACCGACTCCGTCGTCACGGGCCTCAGGGCCGGCAACTATCAGGTGACCCTGATTGCCAACGGCTGTACCCTGACACGGGCTTTTACGCTCAACAACCCCGTACCCGTCCAGGCCAATTACAATATTTTCCCAGCCTCCGGCTGCCGCGCCCCAAATGGCTCCGCCTGGACTTTCCCGGCGGGCGGTACGCCCCCCTACACGATCCTCTGGAGCACCGGCTCTACCAATGATACCATCTTTAACCTGAAACCTGACCAATATACCCTCACCGTCACCGATACCAATGGGTGCCAGGATACCAAACTGGTCGTGCTGAGCAGTACCGTAGGACCCGTGTTTGAGCCGGAGGTGGCACAGGAAGACAACTGTGGTCTGGGGCAGGGAATTGTACGGCTGAATGTCACGGTAGGACGCCCGCCCTACGAGGTGACCTGGTTTACGGATCCGCCGCAGCCTGCGGATACCATCATCGCCTACTACCTCCGCCGCAACGATCCCGGCAACCCCTATGGAGTCATCCTGATGGATGCTGACAGTTGTATCGGATTCCGGGCCTTTAATATGCCGGGCCGCGACTCGCTACGGGTGATTACCAGCCAGACGGTGCCGGATTATTGCAACCTGGCGACCGGTACGGCGCGGGTGGATTTTGCCGGTGGTACCCAGCCCTACCGCTACGAGTGGACGACCAGTCCGGTCCAGCGGGGCCTTACTGCCACCGGTCTGATCGCCGGTGCATATGAGGTCACTGTACGCGACAGCCTCAACTGCGACCTGACGGCTCTGGTGACCGTGAGCGATGAGGCAGGTTTTTCCATCAATGTCACGGGCACCCCGGAGACCTGCTATGGACTGGAAGATGGTACAGCGACTGCGAATGTCACGGGAGGCCGCCCTCCCTTTAGGTATACCTGGAGCAATGGTACCAGTGGTTCATCTGTCGGAGCACTGCCCGGCGGCACTTACAACGTCACCGTGACCGATGCTGCTGATTGCAGCGTGTCCGGATTTATCAACCTGGAGGGTGCACCGCTGATAGAAGCTGCCTTCACCGGTACGCCTGATACCCTCGTGCCAGTGGCCCTGAGCGAGGCAACCTTCCGGTTTACCAATCTCTCCTCCGGCGGTGAAACGTACACCTGGATATTTGGCGATGGCACCAGTTCGGATGAAGCCAATCCGATCCACGTGTTCCAGGATACCGGCAACTTTTTTGTCAAGCTGATCGTCCGCAACTCCGCCTCACGTTGTGCTGACTCCGTGACGGTAGGGCCGTTTGTAGTACGGCAGGACGGTGCCATTTACGTCCCGGATGCCTTTACGCCTAACCTGGACGGGTTTAATGACAAATTTATTGTCAAGGGTGAACTGGTCGAAAACTATTCGCTGCGGATATTCAACCGCTGGGGGGCCCTTGTCTATGAGAGCAATGCCATCACCGACAGTTGGGACGGTACGCTCGCAGGCGGCCGCGCAGCCCCGCAGGGCGTATACATTTATCACCTGAGTGCTGTCCTGCCAGGTGACAAAAACATCTCACAGACCGGTACGGTGACCCTGTTCCGGTAAAGGACACGGACAGGTAGTATAAAAAACGTTGCAGCCTGTGGGCCGCAACGTTTTTTTATGTACTGAATTAAACCGTGCCACTCAAAACAGCAGCATATAAAACGTGCGCAGGCTCAGGGATATAATCACAATGCCAACAAGAATCATCATCGGTTTGGGGGGAAGATACCGGCACACGACCGCCGCAATAGGTGCAGCCAGGGCCCCGCCGACGACCAGGCCTGCTATAATCAGCCAACTGCTTGTACCCATAAAAATCGTAAACATACCGGCACTCACGACTGCGACAAAAAACTCAGCCGCATTGACAGATCCGATGACCAGGCGGGGGCTGCGACCAGCACCAATCAGAGAAGACGCCACAACGGGGCCCCACCCACCCCCTCCAACAGAGTCAACAAATCCGCCAACCAGTGCCAGCCAGCCGATAGCTTTGGTTTTGCTCCGGGGTCGGCGAGGCAACAATGCTTTACGGATGATGATAGCCCCCATCACCAGCAGGTACAGCGAGATATAGGGCTTGATCATATTGCCATCTATCTGGGTCAACAGATATGCGCCTACCGCTGCGCCCAGCATCCCCGGCAGTACCAGACACGCAAACAATCGCTTGTGTACATTCCCAAACTTCAGATGTGAAAGCCCTGACATCGCCGTCGTAAATACCTCGGCCGTATGCACAGCAGCACTCGCAGAGGCAGGTGGGAGCCCCATACTCAGCAGTAATGAAGTAGAACTGACGCCATAAGCCATTCCCAAAGCCCCATCTACCATCTGAGCCGCAAAGCCTGCCAGGACAAATCCCCAAAAAGCAGCGGGAATATTAATCGGTGGAATAGCTGCCACTAATGGTTGATAAAAAACAGACACCAACAAGCTGATTATAATCAACAGCAGAGAAGACAAGGCGACAGCCCAGATACTGGTGCGAAGCGGAAGGGATTGGAGGAGCTTTTTCATAAGGCAAAGGCGAATTGGAGGTAAAAGCAGACTGAAAAAAACTCTATAATGTCTATTGTTTTTATAGAGTGCATGAGTAAAAAAATGGCGCAAGTATTATACTGCGCTCAAACAACACGACAAATATACAAAGTCTATCTATTCTATAGAATAATTTAAGATTTAATTTGACTACTTTTTCCCCCGAACCGTCAGGCACGTTGTCTCATCAGGTATCCAGACCCGGCGACAAGATGAGATTGTTACTTGATCACTCACACGTGTCACCCACAGCTACGGTTATATCAGCATATTTTTATGTGGCTTACTGCAGGAGCGTACAACCCCAAAACATTGGCAGACGTGTTTGCGCTGCTTGTTTTTTGGGGTGTCGTATGGAATATGGCCTGATTTTGTATCTTACCCGTATTCTCCTGTATAATATTACTTACAAGCACATGAACCGAATTATTGTCTGCCTGATTGCCCTGCTGTTGTTTCACCCTGCCTTTGCGGCGACCGAGGTGGAGATTGTCTCTGAGATAGAAGAAGTCCAGGTGTATCGCCAGGGGGCGATGATCACCGAGCGGGGCAGCGTCAAAGTCACCAAAGGGGATAACCTGATCATATTTTCCGGTATTTCCCGGTTTATTGTCACCAACAGCATTACGGTCAAAGGCGAAGGTGCCGGGGTGATCCAGTCCGTCACGGACCGGGTAAGTTATCTCAGCAAAACCGCCAAACCTGCCCGCATGGTGATGCTCGAAGACAGCCTGGAGGCCCTCGACCTGGTATTGGCTGCCCTGGCCGACGAAAAATTTGTCCTGGACAACGAGCAGGCCCTGATCCTGAAAAACAACCAGACGGGCGGGACGGAAAAAGGGGTTACGGCCCAGGAACTCCAGCAGCTCACAGACCTCTATCACAGCCGCCTGATGCAGATCCGGGAGCGCCTGCGGGCCATTGCCCTCCGGGACAAAAAACTCCGGAAACAGATCGCTGACTACAACCAGGAGCTGGCGCAGATCACAGCCCAGCGCAACCAGCCCACCCAGCAGGTCGTGGTAGCTTTTCAGGCGACGGCCAGTGGCACCGTTACGATGGAACTCCGCTACCTGGTGCAGAATGCCGGATGGAACCCCTTTTATGATATCCGGGTCGCCAGCACAGCGGAGCCCCTTCAGCTGTATCTCAAGGCCAATGTTGTCAACAACACGGGCATAGACTGGAAGCAGGTCAAACTCCGCCTCTCCACCACCCAAAATCAGACCGGCAACCAAAGCCCAACCCTTTCTCCCTGGTATGTGGATGTATATCAGCCTGTTATGTATGAAAGTGTAGCCACAGGCAGATCCCGCCCGGCACCTGCCCCGATGGCCAATGTCGCTGATGCCCGCTCATACAAACCGTTGGCTGACTCCAACGATGAGGGTGAAGAGGCTAAAGCAGGGTATGCTTACGATTATACCGAAACGACAGAAGGGGAATTAGGTCTGGACTTTGCGATTTCGCTCCCGTATGATGTGCCAGCCGATGCCCAGGAGCACCAGGTGGACATCATGCGCTCTGAGGTGAAGGGAGACTTCCGGCACTATGCCGTACCTAAAGCCGACCGGGATGCCTTTCTCGTAGCCTATATCCACCAGGACCTCCTCCGGGGCAAGGCCAATGTGTATTTTGAAGGGACATTTGTCGGCGAAACCCAGATTAATACGGACAATCCGACAGATTCGCTCAAAATTTCCCTGGGACGTGACGCCAAAGTGCAGATTCAACGGGAGCAGGTACAGGCTTTTTCCAGCGAAAAGGTCATCGGCTCCAATATCCGCAAAACCTACGGCTATGAGATCACCGTCAAAAACAACAAAACCACCCCTGTCCGCCTGAATCTCCTCGATCAGGTGCCTGTCTCCCAAAACAAAGACATTGTCATCACGGCTCTGGAGGTCTCCGGGGGTACGCTCCAGCCTGAGAGTGGTCGTATCAGTTGGGACCTGGACCTCAAACCCGGCGAAACCCGCAAGGTCACCCTCCAGTTTGAGGTGAAGTACCCCAAAGACCAGCCTGTGACCGGGCTCTGATCTGACCTTACGTAATGATACCGAAAAAAAGGCATTGGCAATCCCGCTAATGCCTTTTACCTTTATCCCAAATATCACAACATGTCAGCTCGTCCTATTTCGCAGCTTGCCGCCTTGTCTGTTGTCCTCCTGACGCTCCTGGCCCTGGGTGCCTGCGAGCGCGTCAAGGTCACCATCAAATCACATACCTACGATATTTTCCCCCACGACTCGGGCCATTACCGGATCAGCCTGGTGATAGATACCACCTACAACACCCAGGGACCTGTACCGGATACCTATTACAAAAAAGAGCTGCTGACGGGCGAAGAAACCGACCTTACCGGACGTACCGCCCGCCTGATAGAGGTGTACCGCTCGGACGAAAAATTTGGGACAGACTATAATTTTGTCCTGAGCCGTATCTGGCAACAGTACCTGGCCCCTGAGGATGGACGGGATTATTATGCTGAGCGCATTGAGGAAAATGTACGGTACGTCCTGCTGAAGTTTCCGGTATCTGTGGGCGTCTCCTGGAATGGCAACCTCTACAACAACCTCGGGACACAGGCCTATACCTATGAGACAGATGATACGACGGTCACCGTGCAGGGTATCACATACGAAAACTGTGTACTGGTGGTCCAGAAGGCCGATACCAATAGTTTTATTTACGACCGGTTTGCATACGAAATTTATGCGCCCGGCATCGGCCTGATCAAGAAGTACGACCGCAATATCGTCAACAACGGCCCTAACGGGGAGTTTAATGCTTCAGAGAGTTATTTTTACCAGGAGGAACTTCTGGAGCACAACTGATCCCGGTCAAAAAGTGCCAGGGACGTCCCGCTGGAGGATATTCATCAGAAACACATGCTCCATGAGCTGCCGGGTGAGCGGGTAGCTGGTAGGAGCCATTTCCTGCCAGCGGGCGGGTGTGATCCAGGCCACCTGGGTGATGTCTTCGTCAAGCTGAGGGCGTATGGCCTCGGCAGAGCTGGCACTCATCTCAAACCAGTAAGTAGTTTTGAGCGACCATTTTCCTTTGCGGAGGTGGGTATGGCGGGTGATCCCCGCAAACCGCTCCAACTGATGCCGTACCAGGCCGGTCTCCTCCCCCACCTCCCGGAGTGCGCCCTCGGTCAGGGGTTCATTGCGCTGGACGAGTCCCTTGGGCAGGGTCCATACGCCCCGGTGCAGGATAAACAAAAATTCGCCTTTTTCATTGATCACAACCCCACCGGCAGCTGTGACTTCCTTACATTTATCCGTAAACTTTGAGGTCACGTAGTCGCGGTCAGCCTCAGTCGCAAACACCACCTGGATCACCAGGTCCCGGCTGCGCCAGATGTCGTCTGCCTGAAATTCAAACAGTTCTTTGCAGAATTTTTTATCCGCCACACCTGCCACCTGAACGGTCTGTCCAGGGGTAAAATGTCCGCCTGCTAGCCACTGGCGCCAGGATTTGGCGGGGTGCAGCGTATCAGGGGGCGGGGTGCCAGGTTCGGAAACCGTAAAATCCAAACAGAGGTTCAGGGCAAAAATTTTCATACCTTGGTCGTCCAAAACCATACACCATGTCGTCAGGCAAAATAGCGGAATATTTACTTTCCATACAAGCTGTAAAACTGCGGGTTGACCCGCCGTTCACGTGGAGTTCGGGCTGGCTTTCGCCCCTGTACTGTGACAACCGGATGATTCTGTCATTTCCGGAGATACGCCGGGCCGTCACCGAGGCATTTGCAGATGAGATCCGGTCCCGGTATCCTGACGCAGCAGCCCTTGCAGGAGTAGCTACCGGCGCGATTGCATGGGGGGCACTGGCTGCCGAGCTGCTGGGGTTACCTTTTGTGTATATCCGCGCCCAGGCCAAGGGCCACGGGATGCAAAACCTCGTAGAGGGCCGCATCGAGGCAGACAAACCCTATGTGGTCATCGAAGACCTGATCTCCACCGGCAAAAGCAGTGCACAGGCTGTACAGGCCCTGCAGGCTACCGGTGCCGAGGTCAGGGGGGTGCTGGCGATTTTCAGTTATGGTTTTCCGCAGGCAGATGTGGCGTTTGCGGAGACGGGAGTCTCCTATCATTCCCTCACAACCCTGCATCACCTCTTGGAGAAAGCCGTACAATTTGCCTATCTTAGGCCCGAAGATCAGGCACTTATACTCCGCTGGCGCGAAGACCCCGCCAACTGGAAACCCTGATCTGTGTCGCGAGTCCGTAATTTATTGATTCTCAGCGTATCACTTTATTTTTATGAGCACGTTTCTCGATACCATCCGGCAGGACACCGTACAAGATTATATCCTGGACATCCGGGGATACGCGGATGAAACGACCCTGGAAGTCCGGCCTGAACATATCCTGGTCGTGCTGGACATCCTGAAAAATAAATTCGGGTTTAATTATCTGGCTGATATGACCGCCTCCGACCACTACACGGACGAGAAGCGGTTTGAGGTTTCCTACAATATCGTGTCACACGCCCACCAGCAGCGCCTGCGCGTGAGCTGCCGTGTAGAAGAAGACCAGCCCGAGCTGGAAACAGCCATCGGCCTTTGGCCTGGTGCTGCCTGGCACGAGCGGGAGGCCTACGACATGCTCGGCATCGTATTCCGGGGCCATCCAGACTTCCGCCGGATGTATCTCCCGGAGGACTTCCAGTTTTTTCCCCTGCGAAAAGAATACCCGCTCCTGGGCATCCCCGGCTCTATCTCCCTCCCGGAAAAAGACGGCCCCAAGGAGTATAAATAAGCCCTGCGGGCCACTCCTATCAGTAGAGACGCGATGAATCGCGTCTCTACCCAATACCCGACATGATTATTGCTGACGGGAGGCCCCGAATCAGGCGCGTGACAACGGTCCGGGGACCTGGGTGCCCGGCGCAGCCCAATCCCGAAGGGATGGCAAGATGATAGCCCAACCTCAACCACACCTGCTGGCGTAACCCCGAAGGGGTGGCATAGGACGGGGCATAACCCCGGTCATAACTGGCACAGGGCACAACCCTGCGCCAGCGGGGAGCGGGCGTGCCGTAGGGGCGGTCCGGCAGGCCGCCCCTACCAAGCCTGAGCCTGCGAACCACCCCGGTCGGCGTACCCGCCGCCCTACCCCTCCGCAGGAGGGGAATAGCGGTGCACAGCACCCGGTAGAGACGCGATGAATCGCGTCTCTACCCAATACCCGACATGATTATTGCTGACGGGAGGCTCCGAATCAGGCGCATACCTCGCTGTCCGGGGACCTGCCGGGAGAGCAACTGCCTCAAAGATCAGCGGGAGCGGCCAATCAGGCGGGGCAGCAGCGCCGGTACTTGTTTGATATGTGCGGCATAAGCCGGACGTTTTTTCTTCATCCGGTTGTCTATCATCGGGATAGAAATAAACACAAACATCAGGGTCATCGCCAGCGGCCCTACGATGGTCCACCACCAGTCACGGCTGGCTGCCAGTCCAAACAGGTAAAGCCCCCACCAGAAGAGGATTTCGCCGAGATAGTTGGGATGCCGGCACCAGGCCCAGACCCCTGTGGCAAGTATTTCTTCGGGGGCACGTTTTTTCAGGCGGAAAGCACGGAGCTGTTCATCAGCCACTGCCTCCAGCAGGATAGCTCCTGCTGTTACTACAAAAGCCAGGGCATCCAGTCCGTTGAGGCGGTTGCCATGCAAGGCCAGGGCCGGATACAGGGACAGACATCCCAGAAATACCTGAAGGGTCGGAAAAAGGTGTATACCCAATAAATTGACGGCGGGATACCACTTACCGGTGCGCTGCCGGAGGTCGCGGTAACGCCAGTCCTCGTGGTGCAGACCTGTCCAGCCCCGCATCCAGTTCCAGGTGAGGCGGAGGCCCCAGAGTGTCACCAGGATCAGCACGGCCAGGGCCCGCTGGGGTTGGGCGGCGCCATGGCTTTCGCCCAGAAAATACCCGCCGATGAGAATAGGTGCCAGGCTCCAGTATGGATCATAAAAGCTGGCATTGCGAAACACGAGGCTAAAGGCAAAAATAACTACGGTAGCCACCAGGTCAGCCTGCAAGGCCTTCCAGATGCCGCCGGTGCCGGGCAGCCATACAGCGATCTCCATGCCCAGAAAAGCCGCGACCATATATGCCAGACCCAGCCAGGCAAAAGCAATGGCCAGGTTTTCGACGCGGGGTTTGGGTTCTGTCAGTTCCATGTTGCGTTTTTGGACAATTATTGAGACACCCTTACGTGGGTTTGGACCTTCAAGTTAAACATTTTGCCAAATACACAACCATCCAGACAGCAAATACACCCTGTATTTCCGTTCGCAAAACCTTTTGTAACGCCGGAAAATCAGGCACAGTAATTGTAAAACTTGCTGGGAGGACCTGTGCCAGGGCAGATTCCTGAAAACCCATTTACCCAGATTTTCGTATCTTAATAACAAATCCCTCAAGATATACGTTAGCAATCGAGTTAGTTTTTAGGTTAGATGTAGTTAAGTAGGGGGCAATGCAAGTGCCTGAATAACAGGGGCCTTTTGCATTGCTCTTTTTGTATCCTGCCGCTGGTATCATCCGGCGGCTTTTTTTGTGTATCTTCGTCACGTGGTATCGTTGGACAAAGCTCGTGAAGCACTCAAGCAGTATTTTGGGTATGACAGTTTCAGGCCCTTGCAGGCGGAGATTGTCGCATCACTGCTGTCAGGGCGCGATACTGTGGCACTCATGCCAACCGGCGGAGGCAAGTCCGTTTGTTTTCAGGTACCAGCCCTGGTACTGCCGGGGGTCTGTGTGGTCGTATCTCCCCTGATCGCCCTCATGAAGGACCAGGTAGGCGGCTTGCGTGCCAATGGTGTGCCTGCGGCCTATCTCAACAGTACCCAAACCCGGGAAGAACAGACAGCGGTCCTCGACTCAGTGGGGATCATCGAGACCCGGCTGTTGTATATTTCGCCCGAAAAACTCCTGACAGCGGAGGTCCTCCAAACCTTACAACGGATCAAAATCAGTCTGTTTGCCATAGACGAGGCCCACTGTATCAGCCAATGGGGCCATGACTTCCGGCCCGAGTACACCCGGCTCCGGTACATCAAACAGACCTTCCCCCTGGTGCCGGTAGGCGCCTTTACGGCTACAGCCGACAAAACCACCCGGCAGGACATTCTCCGGCAGCTCAGTCTCCGGGATCCGGCCATTTTTGTTGCATCATTTGACCGGCCTAACCTCAGCCTGACCGTCAAACCCGTCCAGGACCGGTTCAGGCAGGTGGTGCAGTTTATCCAGCGCCGGCCGGGGCAGGTAGGCATCATCTACTGCATGACCCGCAAGAGCACCGAAACATTGACTGCCCGCCTTCAGCAGCAGGGGTTTTCGGTGGCGTGCTACCATGCCGGTATGCCAGACGAGGCCCGTGCCCAGGTCCAGGATGATTTTATCTATGACCGGGTACCGATCATCTGCGCTACCCTGGCCTTCGGGATGGGCATAGACAAGTCCAATGTACGCTGGGTGATCCATTATCACCTGCCGGGCAGCCTGGAGAGTTATTATCAGGAGATCGGACGGGCGGGGCGGGATGGACTGCCGGGCGACACCCTGCTGCTGTACACCCTGGCAGATGTCCTGCGCCGGCGTGAGATCGTAGCCGAGAGCCCTCAGCGCGAGTTGCTGGAAGCCAAACTCCAGCGGATGGAGGCCTACGCCCGTGCACAGGTATGCCGCCGGCGGATTTTGCTGGGGTACTTTGGGGAGCACCGGGAGGTAGCCTGCGGGCGCTGTGATGTATGTCTCAATCCGCCGGTGCGGTTTGATGGAACCATCCTGGCCCAGAAAGCACTCTCTGCGATTGCCCGTATGCGCACACACGCGACCATGGCCCTGGTGATAGATGTCCTGCGGGGATCATCCCGAAAGGAAATCACCGAAAAAGGCCTTGACCAGCTCAAAACATATGGGGTCGGCAGTGACCTGAGTGCTGCCAGGTGGCAATACGTTATCCTGCAGCTCCTCCACCTGGGCCTGGCCGAGCTGAGCTGGGAGGGTGGTCAAGTCCTGACGGTGACAGAGGCAGGACGGAGCGTGCTGCTGCATGACAAAAAAGTCGAACTCGTGCGCCCGCCCGAGCCTGCGACCGCTCCCCCCACTACCGAAAAATCCGTGGTACGCCCCTACGATACAGATCTGTTTGAAGCCCTGCGGCGGATGCGCACCCGGATCGCCCGTGAGTACGAACTGGCACCGTACCTGGTCCTCTCCGATGCGACACTCCAGGAGATCGCCCGGTGGTTTCCGCAAAGTCATGCGTCGCTTGCTGATATCTCCGGGATCGGTGTACGCAAACTGGAGCAGTACGGGGATGATATCCTCCTGACGGTACACGAGTACCTCGCCCGCCGCGAAAAACGCCCGTCCTGAGCCCTGTGATCTCCCCTGCCCGGCCAAGGCCGGGCGAAAAGACCGGAGCAGGTACCCGGAAACTTCCCCGCCGGATATTATGCCATTCCCCTGAAATATCCTTACTTTGTGCTGTCAGCCATGCAGCAGGCGGGCTTGATTCAACTTTTCTGCAAATGAAAACGAACTTTCTTGAGACGCTCCAAAAAGGTTATACTTTTAGCGGGGACACCCTGGTGCTGGGAGGCGCTATGTTTGAAAACGAAACCCAGACCGGCAGCCTGGTACAACTCCCGCTCCGCACCCTCAACCGCCACGGCCTGATCGCTGGCGCTACAGGTACCGGTAAAACCAAAACCCTCCAGATGATGGCTGAGCAACTCTCGCTGCTCGGTATCTCCAGCCTGGTGATGGACATCAAGGGAGACCTGAGCGGGGTGGCTATGCCAGGCACTACCAGCCCCCGCCTTGAAGAACGCCAGCAAAAAATCGGTCTGCCTGTCACCCTGGCGGGAAGTCCCGTGGAGTTTCTCTCCCTCTCCGACCAACCCGGTGTACGCCTGCGGGCTACGGTGACGGAGTTTGGTCCTGTACTTTTCTCCCGCATCCTCGACCTGAGTGAGGTTCAGACCGGGGTGGTGTCGGTGGTGTTTAAGTATGCCGATGACCACAAACTCCCCCTGCTTGACCTGGAAGACTTCAAAAAAACCCTCCAGTACATGACCAACGAGGGTCGGGAGGAAGCAGAAAAAGCGTATGGCCAAATCGCCTCCAGCTCTGTGGGTACCATCCTGCGCAAGGTATTGGCCTTGGAACAGCAGGGGGCTGCCACGTTTTTTGGTGAGCCGTCCTTTGAGGTGCGGGATCTGTGCCGGGTTAATGACCAGGGCCTGGGATATGTCTCGGTGCTGCGGCTGAATGATATACAGGACAAACCCGGCCTGTTTTCGACCTTTATGATGAGCCTGCTGGCCGAGATTTACAGCACCTTTCCGGAGCGGGGGGATGCTGACCGCCCGGAGCTGATGTTGTTTATAGATGAAGCACACCTGATTTTTGCCAATGCCTCTGACGAGCTGCTGGATCAGATAGAGAGCATCATCAAGCTGATACGCTCTAAAGGGGTGGGTATCTTTTTTATCACCCAAACCCCGACAGATATACCGGAAGCAGTGCTGGGGCAGCTGGGCCTCAAGGTACAGCACGCGCTGCGGGCTTTTACGGCCAAAGACCGGCAGGGCATCAAACTGGCGGTGCAGAACTTTCCGGAGACGTCGTTTTATGACCTGGAGTCCCTCATCACGGAGATGGGGATCGGGGAAGCACTGGTGACCGGGCTGAATGAAAAAGGAATCCCGACACCGCTGGTGCATACGATGATGCGTGGTCCACAGTCGCGGATGGACATCCTGACGGATGAGGAGATCGCCGCCATCAACAACCGCTCGGCGATGGTCAAAAAATACAACCAGGCCGTGGAGCGGGACAGCGCCCTGGAAATCCTCAGTGCCAAAATTGAGGAGGCGCAGGAAGAAGCCCATCAGGCAGAGTTGAAGGCTCAGCAGGAAAAAGCCCGCGAGACCTCCTCCCGGGGAGGGGGCCGCCGCGAAAAAACAGTGATTGAGCAGATAGCCGCTAATCCGATGGCCCGCCAGATCGGGCGCACCGTCGCGCGGGAGCTGACGCGGGGGCTGCTGGGGGTACTGGGCATCGGCGGCGGCAGCCGCAAGCGGCGATAAATACAGGTCCCGGCTCACTTGCCGTGAGCCGGGACCTTCTCCAGCTGTGTTGATTACCTGACGGGCTCCTACCCTGCTACATCAGTACGTATCGTCCGGCGCAAAAAGTGCGGTACGGTTCATCCATTTCCCGCGGGTAAAGTCCGGGAATACCACCGAAGCTCCTCCCTGTGCAATAGACTGCTCTGAAAGGGCGGAAACCGCACTCCATGCGGCTGCATCATAGACATCAAGCGGCGGGGGCACCTGTCGTTTGGTGGACTCAATAAAGGCATGCAGCACAAAAAAGTCCATACCGCCGTGTCCGGCACCTGAGGCGTCACCTCCGTACCGCTTCCAGAGCGGGTGATCGTACTTGTCCAGATAGGGCTGCGCACGCTCCCAGCGATGAGCCTCCGGACTCACCCCCTCGATGTACAGTGACTGATTCAGGTCCATCCAGATGCCCTGGGTCCCCTGCACCCTGAATCCGAGGGAATACGGACGGGGGCTATTGGTATCATGGGAGATCAGCACGGTCTCCCCCTGCTGGGTGCGCAGCATCGTGGTGATAATGTCCCCCAGTTTAAACTCCACCTGGGCATTGGGATGGTCCTCGCCGCCGTGTGTCACGATATACTTGTGCAGGCCGCGGGCTTTGGTCGCAAATGCATTGAGGGAGATAAAACGGTTGCCGCGGTTGATGTCCAGCATGACGGCGACCGGGCCGAGCCCGTGTGTCGGATACAAGTCTCCATTGCGGAGGACTGCGTGGCGGGTGCGCCATTTGGCTTCCGAAAATCCTTTTTCGCCAAACTCAACTCCGCCGCCATAGGGTTGTTTGCCGTCATTAAACTTGACTTCGCGCAGGTCGTGCTGGTACCCACACTCCAGGTGGAGCAACTCACCAAACATATCCTGCCGGACCATGTGCAGGACGGCCATGACGTCTCGGCGGTAGCAGACATTCTCCAGGATCATACAGGGGACGCCCGTGGCCTCAAAGGTATCCACCAGGTCCCAGCACTCCTCCAGGGTAACAGCAGCGGGCACCTCGATACCGGGACGGACACCGGCTCTCATGGCTGCTACGGCCATGGGCACGTGCCACTCCCAGGGGGTAGCGATGACGACGGCATCCAGGTCACCGCGCTGGAGCATGCGCCGGAAGTCTTCTGCATCCTGCTGATATACAGCCGCTTCCTTGCGCCCAGCCTCCCGTATCTGGGTCTGAGCAGCCGCAATCGCAGCCGGGTCAATGTCACATATGGCTTTGACCTCGGTATCAGGCCGTCTCAGGGCAAGGTCGAGGTGGTCACGCCCGCGCAGGCCCACGCCGATGAACCCCATCCGTACTTTTTTGTCGGGGTCAGCGGGCACCGGAAATTCAAATCCGAGGAGGGATACACCTGCTCCGGCAGCAGCGGCAGTTTTGAGAAAGGATCTTCGGGAAAAGTCAGGTGTTGGCATAGGAGGAGTTAGGAGTTAAGAGTTGGGCGTTAGGGGTGAGGGATCAGGCAGTCGCAAAGCGATGCTGGCAGGCCTGAGCTGGCGGATGCCTGTGATGCGTGAGGGATAGGAGCAAGTAGCCCGGACGAAGGAGGACTACTGCGGATAGCCCGACCGCGAGCTGCCATGCTGGCAGCGAAGCGGGCACGCCCCAGGTACCGGAAAAGATCGTAAGGGATAGGTGGCAGGCGGCTTATTTTTTCCATTCGACCCAGTCGGTGACGAGCGAGAGTTGGCCGGGTATCGCGGGCTCCATGATCAGGTATACATCATGGCGGCCCGTCATGGGGCTGAGGGGTATGGAAAGTTGTTTCCAGGGCACTTCAAAGTTAGCGGCCAGGGTTGTCGAGGGGCCGGGCAGGAGGCGTATCTGGCCCCACTTAGGTCCGTCGAGGCTGTCGAGCCGGAGGCTGACCAGTCCGCCTCCATAACTGCTGATCTGGATGAGGGCTTGTCTGATCTCATGCAGGTCAAGCTGGTCATATCGTATCCAGCCTTTTTCGTAGGAGGCCATGGAGGCGATGTCGCGGTTGATGCCGACGGTGAAGAGCTCCAGTCCTGCTTTTTCGTCACCTTCTTCTGCCTGGAGGCGGGGGTGCCGCAGGAGGCGTGTCTCCCGCTGGCTGATGGGCGGCTGTCCGCCACCGCCCTGGTCGGTATAGGTGGCCGCCAGGAGATAGGCACCACCGGGTTTGTACGCACGGGAGGCGGTCAGGCTTCCCTGTGCGGGGAGTCCCTGGTTGTCGGCCAGGGAGAGGATATATTGTACCATCACCCGGATCTCGTCGTGGGTATGCTGGGGGTGACCGGGCATGAGTTTATTGCCCCAGTTGCCGCTGCCGCCGTTGTATATCTTGGCGACCAGCTGGTCGGCAGCTCCGGGTTGTCCTGCGTACCGCTGGGCTACGGCGACATATCCCGGCCCGGCTGAGTAGTGATCCATCGCATGGCAGGACATACAGTCGCTGGCCTGCATCTGCTGCAGGCCGGCGGCATACACCAGGGAGGCGGCATGATCGGCTGGCCGGGTCCCGCCGAGATGTGCCGCAGCATCACCGGGATGATCTACGTACTGCCAGATCACGGAGGTATTTTGGGGCCGGATCCCTCCGGCTGCCTCGTCCTCTGCGTCCTGAATCTGTACCTGATACCCGACGGTCTCTCCCGGGAAAAAGAAGGACTGATTGCCTGCGTAGTGGATGGTCACGGCGGGCGGGGCATTGCCGACGTGTACGGTGGCCTCTGCCGTCGCGACGCCTCCCTGTGCATCCCGCACGCGTACCTGTACAGGATAGGTGCCGGGCTGCGAGAAGGTAAACCGCGCCTCCCGGCCTGTGGCCTGGGGGGCCTGTCCGGCCACAAAAAACCACTCATAGGTGAGGGAATCGCGCTCGTCGTGGTCAAATGACCCGGCTGCTGATGCCTGTACGGTATGCGGAGCTGCCCCCGCCGGCCGGTCCAGGGTAATACTGGGCACTGGTGCGCGGTTGCCTGCGGCATAGGTGATCCTGACAAGCCGTGCCTCCGGGTTTTTGAGGAAATAATCTTTGCCGTACTCCAGAAGGTACATGGAGCCATCCGGCCCGAACTCCATGTCTATCGGTTTGGAGAGGGGCATATCTGGCAAAAAGGGCTCAATTTTGTACGGGTTGCCGGCGCTGTCCAGGGTTACGGCCTGTATCCAGCTCCTGGCCCACTCGTAGATGAACAATACCCCTTCAAAGTAGGCCGGAAAGGCTGTAGAGGAGGTCCCCGCAGCCGGGGGATAATATACAGGACCGGCCATCGCCGTGCTGGAGCCTGCTCCCAACATCGGGTACTGCTGCATCGGTGGTTTGGTGTAGGCTAGAAAGGCAGGGCGGGCAGGCGGGAGGACGCGGGCTCCTGTGTTGTGGGGGGAATAGTTGACGGGGCTGGCGGGGTCAAAGGCTGCGCCTACGGTATCTGCCGCAAAATCCCGGTCAGTATAAGCCCGGTTGGGGCCCACAAAATACGGCCATCCATAAAAACCCGGCTCGCGGCATTGGTTGATCTCGTCATAGGTCTCGGGTCCGTAGCGACCCGGAACGGTGCTCTCGGGCCCGACATCCCCCCAATACAACCAGCCCCGCCGGGCATCTACTGAAATCCGAAAGGGATTTCGCATGCCCATCGCATATATCTCCGGGCGACCCCGGGTGCCGTCTGCGGGAAAAAGATTGCCAGCGGGGATGCTGTAGCCGCCGTACGGGGTGGGGCGAATACGCAATACCTTGCCCCGCAGGTCGTGGGTGTTGCCCGCAGACTTCTGGGCATCCTGGGGGGCCCGTCCGGGGCGCTCGTCGAGGGGGGCGTATCCGTCAGCGGCCCCCGGGTCGGTATTGTCTCCGGTGGAGAGGTAGAGGCATCCGTCAGGCCCGAATGTCAGCGAACCGCCTGAGTGGCAGCAGGTCTCGCGCTGTACGGGC
Organism: Bacteroidia bacterium; assembly: GCA_033762375.1. Lineage (GTDB taxonomy): Bacteria > Bacteroidota > Bacteroidia > J057 > J057 > RDXT01. The sequence goes on along the minus strand of JANRLQ010000027.1, from coordinate 45,068 downwards.
ACATCCAGGATGACTTTTTCGGAGGCCCAGATCACGGAGTCGGTTTGCCACATCGTGAACCGGGAGAGGCGTTGTACCCCCAGGTCGCAGGCGGGCGAATAGTAGAGGTATATATAATGGTTGTCCGCAAAATGAGGGTCGGCGGTGATGCCCAGCATCCCATCTTCATAATTGCCGGTGGTGCAGACGGGCACGGTCTTCAGGGTTTGAGTTTGACCTGAGACGGGGTCATAGCGCTTGAAGGCACCTTTTCGCTCAATAAACAATACAACCCCATCTGGCAGGACGGTCAGCTCCATGGGTTCATCCAGCCCTGCTGAAAGTACCGATCGGGTAAACCGGTTGTCAGCCGGGGCCAGCCGGGTCCGGATACGGCGCAGATCCACCTGATTGTCACCAGCTGTATACCGAAGGACCGCCGCAAACTGCGCCTGAAACGATTCCGGCAATACGGTGGCAGGGTCCCCCTGAAATATTGCGATATGTCCTCCGTCATAGGCCCGCTGTACCCAGCCCGCTCCTGGCCCGCTCCGGGTCTTGTGTGCCCTGAAGGCCGCCGGGATCGTATCGGGCATGCCGATGGGCTCATACCAGGGCCAGGTATAAGGCCGGGTGAGCGGCGAACCCAGGGATACCAGTCCCCCGCCCGCCTGCACATACGCTTCGATGGCGGTGGTATGCACGGGCCTGAACGCGTCTGGCCTGGCTCCGGCCAGCACCAAAACGCTGTACTTCGACAGGGAATCCAGGTGTAAGGCGCGGCGGTCGGTGGTCGTCCGCACCGTCATGTCGGCTGCCTGTGCAGCCAGCAGCAGGTCCTGCACCCAGGTATCACCGGCCTGGCCGGCCTCGGTATACATCAGTACCTGAATCCGGTCCCGCCGGCGTGCATGGCCAGGCTGGCATGCATATACTACAACACTGGCACCTATCAGTGCCAGCAACAAGATACGGTTCATAGTCCTTTGTTGCCAGTAATCAAGCTGCCTCAAGATACCGAAAAACCCGGACAGGCAAAATGATCCCTGCTGTATCCAGGAACTTTTCACCCAATGGTCACCCCTGGTGCCACAAGCTGGGTGGTGCCAGCCCTGATGAAGTGATACCGCCTTGCTGCGGCACCCGAGCAGGGACCTTACTTACCGGTAAAAGTCGGTTTGCGTTTTTCGAGGAAAGCCGACATCCCTTCGCGGGCGTCATCTGATACGACGGCCTGGGAGAAGTTTTCGGCCTCGACCTCGTAGCCATTGCGGTTGCCGTAGCCATTGCGGGTGAGGTAGGCGGCGTTGACGGCGTCGAGGGTATAGTGAATGGCGAGGGGAGACTGCTGGTAGGCCTTGCGGAGGATGTCCTGGCATTTTTCGAGGAGTTCGCCGCGGGTGGTGACATAGTTGACGAGCCCGAGGCGATAGGCCTCCTCCGCCGTGATCATGTCACCGGTGATGAGGAGCTCCGTAGCCTTGCCGCGCCCGATGAGCTGGGCAAGGCGCTGGGTGCCGCCGTAGCCTGCCAGGAGACCCAGCTTGACCTCTGGCTGTCCAAACCGCGCATTCTCAGCGGCGATACGCATGTGGCAGGCCATCGCCAGCTCACAGCCGCCTCCGAGGGCAAACCCATTTACGGCAGCAATGACGGGTTTGGGTGAGTTTTCGATCGCAAAAAACACTTCCTGCCCAAATCTGCTGGCCGTCAGGGCGTCAGGGCCATTGAGGGCTGCCAGTTCAGCGATATCAGCCCCTGCCGCAAAGGCCTTGTCCCCTGCCCCGGTGATAATCGCACCGAGGATACCCGGCTGGCTGTTGAGGAGCTGCACGACCTCGTGGATATCCTCCAGCGTGGCCCGGTTCAGGGCGTTCATCACCTCAGGGCGGTTGAGCCTGATAATCAGCGTATGATCTGTAATCTCCGTCGTCAGGGTGCGATAGGCATGCATAGGTCAGGACCGTTAGCGGTTTATGCGGGGAAAATTGGGTTTTTTTGGTGGAGAAAACAACTGGAGAGAGGGAGGCAGGCAGATAACTCTTGTACTATGCTGGATACACTATTTGTATACGCTAGCATTTTTGCCCTGCTAGTAGAGATTCATACTACTGGACATTTTCATTTCGGGTCGTTTCGACTCCGTACACTTCGACAGGCTCAGTGCAGCGCTTCGGCAGGCTCAGCATACCACGCTTCGGCTGCGCTCAGCGCACCGCTCAACGACCGCCTTTAGCCTCATGTATGAGGCTTTGAGATCAGTCAAGAGTGCTTGAATTCAAAAATGTACAGTAGTATGATTAGAGCGCAGTATAAGTATTAAAAATACGTCTTTTTAAGTGATCTAAAATCTACTCGAGGAGTTAAATAATGTTTTCTTAAAGTATCTATTTTGTTAATAAAATTTGCATTCAACCATGTAGGTATCAATGTTGAATTGTCAGTACGTGATTTATATTCGAAATTAAATTTATTGTCATTAGCCATATAATCATATGAATTATCTACGCCTTTAAACCAAAGACTAAGTTCTAGCGTATTAATTTGGCCACGCCTTTTCGAGTCATTAAATACATCACTTAATGTATTAGCTAAAGTGTCTTTTGAGGGAGACTGCTTAGAAGAAACAATTGTGAAATCCTTAAAATTAAAGCTTTTCTTTTCACCCTCAGAAAGTCCCTCAAAAATATATCTACCTGGATCTCCATTATCTCCGGCAATGTAAGTCGGATTAGTAGAGCAGATAAAAACTTGATCGATCTGCACTTTAGATGTTAATCGTTCCTCAAAGTCAAAGTAATCATCATTTGTATTAAAAATCATAATATTACTCAATCTACCATATCCTCCATAAAACTCTATACCATCGTCTCCAGATTCAAAAATACAGACATTACTGATTTTAGTAGATGAATCAACCCCAGCTAAAGATAGCGCATTAAATGAGTTTGATGTGCTTTGATGAGGATCGTCTCCAGCATATGCAATAACAACATAAGAAAGTACTGATCCTTGCTTGTTAATCTTTGTTGAATCTCCATAAGCCCACATATATTCCTTAACTTTAGTTGAATCTAAGTTACTAAAAAACTCTAATTTATTTAACTTATTACCCACTCTCTCACATACAGGCCCGCATATGGTAAGCCCTCCCCAAAATCCAGCCTCAGGAGATATTTCATCGCCCTTAAATAAGTTGTAAATAAATTTAAATTTAGAATTGTTACCAAGAAATGGAACAAATGCAATTATGCTATTAGAGGTTCCTTCTGCTTTTATATATGCTCCCTGACAAATAGTAATACTTGATTCCCTCTCCATTCTGACAATTGTGCCCGGCTTAATAATGAGAGAATCTTTAATAAACAAGTGCCCTTTTACTAACACATTGTCTTCTTCGTTCCATACGATTTTTCCATTCAAAGTCTCCTCTTTTTGTGTTTCACCATATACTTTATAATAAAAATTATCTATATATAGAGACATCCCATATAAGGCAAAAGTGCAAAAAACTGTTGTTACAATAGCAATTAAAACAAGACGCAATTGTTTCCAGGTTCGAATAGGAATCCATCTATTACTTTTTTCGAGCTTTCCTATTATTTCTTTTATTGAAGGACGGTTTGTATATGTTTTCGATAAGGTTTTTATTAAAATTGCTCTTGCCTGCGGCGATAAATCATCGCTATTTTTAATATCAGCAATTAAACTATCTAATTTGTCTAAACAATGACTCATTTCTAAATTATTGTCTGTGCCATCTTTCCGTTTAGCCCTATCATTTTTATATTTATCAAACTCAATGCCTACTTTAGTAAATTCAACAAAAAGATCTGGGCGATTCAACAATACCCCTGCTAATAATACGCCAAAAGAATAAGAATCACATTTCTTAAATATATCCATCTTTACGTCAGCACCTTTCCCTTCAAAAAAAGAATCCTTTTCGAATCTTTCAGGCGCATCAAATAATCCTCGCCCTCTTAGTTTCTTTAAAACCGGATAGATATCTCCTTGAAACTTGTTACTACTTTCTTCCTCTTTGTCATAAGCAAAATACTCATTTACAGACCGATCAAAATCCGCTAAACAAAATTTTATTTCGTTATTTTTTTGATCTTGTTGATCTTGTTGATTTCGTTGAACACTACTAATCAGAATGTTAGAAGGATGAATATCAAGATGAGCAATATCCTTCATGTGCATACTTTCGATAATTTGCGCAATAGGTATAAAAAGTTTATCTTTTAGATTTTTCCAATCTATACTCTTATTTTTGCTCCTAGTTATCTGATAAGCAGAAGTCTGTTTGATTATTTGATGCAAATTTTTTTTAAAAAGTAGGCTCTCTACTTCTGTGAAAAAACTATCGTCACTTCTTAGACGACCAGGATATAATTGCCATTCTAAATCCCCATAGTCTTGTAGCTCCATTGCAAACCATCTATTACTATGTTCTTGCTTAATACTATCTTCTTCATTTTCTTGAATAATTTTAGGTATTTTATTATCATTTGCAGCAGTTTTAGCTTTCTTAAGTTGATGAATTTCCCACTTTATTCTTAGGCTGCTATCTTCTGTAATTGCCTCTTTTATTATAACCAGTTTAAGACCTTCCGTATCCCAACTAATCCACAAACTCTTCCTTCTTCCACCCAATAAATCAAAAAATGCCCAAAATCTATGCCCCCCATCCTTTTTTGCACCAAATACTTTAGGAGGATTCCCTTTATTATGATTATCTTTGATTACCTCGAGAGCCAGCTTGGCCTCTCGTTTGCTCCGCTCCTTATCAATATCACGTTTTTCTTCTTCCTCAGAAAAAGTTCCGGATGCAATATTTGTAAGATGTATTTTCCAAATCGTTTCTATCTCATAATCAAAGGCATAACGAGTATCTGGAGGATATATTTTTTTTACTAATTGCTTGATAGATTTATCCCACTCATCTTCACTACTATTAACAATTTTTTGTACATGAATATTACCTATAATATTCAACAATTCAGGAGGAAGAGGGTTATTGTCTATAAGAACAGGAAGTAATTCGATATTTTGATTCTTGCGAAGATTCTTGCTAAGACCTATCTCATAATAGACCCATTTACTTTGTGCTGAGTTTTCAGACAAGATGATAATTAAATAGTTAACCAGACTTATTGCTCGTTCTATTCTCGCTACAAAGTTATCTCCGACTTCTATAAGCTCAATATCTATATTAATTTCTGGCTCTAGATCATTTATATTTTTATTCCTATTATAATACGGCCTTGCAAACTCTTTGAGTTTTTCAAAAAGCTTTGTAACAGACTCCTTGTCTTTTTGCGAGTAGCTAAGGAAAGCTCGTGCCATAATAGTGCTTAATTATTTGAATTATTATTGGATGATGAAGTCAATCTAATCTTCTAAATCCGTCAAGTCTTCCACCTGTGCAATTTCACTAAGCAATCGCATGTAATTTCTTAGATTAATTTGTAGCTTTTCAAGATCCTTCCTAAATTCTAAACATTGAACAGGATCATTAAAATCACCTTTCAGGCTTTTTCCATGCCACTCTGCCGTGAATGGCCTTATAATTTGGTTAAGTACAATGATGGCAATTTTCGAAAACTGAATACAATCACTACCGTATTTTTTTAATATGTCTCTGGTAGTAGGAAATATAGCATAGATGCTATCTAATGCTGCCTTTTCATCACCATGATTATTGGGTAATGGCTGCGTTGCAATACGCGTTAAAAGTTCAACATAAAGCTCCCAAGCAGCCTTCTTATCCTCGTCTCTAAAATCTAACTCCACCTCTAAAAAAGAGGCATTTATCTTTAGTGACGTAATATTCCAATTTGAAAACCATTCACGTGCTGATTTTGCCATAAAGCATTTTAGTTTATTATGTAAGTTAAACAGAATTACGCACAATCCCTACACAAGAGTAAGAAAAAATTAGTCAACTTCCCAAGAAAAAAATAATTTCTTGTTAGATATTTTTAATTAACATTAATTTAATATTAATACTATATTTATTTTATAAACAGTAATATGCAACGATCTTTATGAAAAATACATTACCTATCGCAAAATCCACCTGTGTGATCATGCTCATCCTGTGCATAAGCTGCAACACTGAGCGGATGGAGTTTCGTAAAGCCGATGAGATAACCCATCAACTCGAAGGCACCTGGATGGTGCGCACCCTTACGCTTAGCGGGCAAAAATTCCCCCTTAAGGATACGGTGATCGTGCTGAGTGAGGGTCTGGGGCAATTAAACATACTACCCCGTGAAGATCCTCGGCATGCGCCCTGCGAAATCCAACGCGTGATAGACACCACGACCCTTGACATCACATTGCGGGTGATTCCGGCGGTTGCGAAGGGTTTTTTCCCTACGCTCAGCCTGGTGACGGCCCAGGCCCCGACCCGTGAGCTGGAGTGGACCGGGCAGTTTACATTTGACAGCCTGACAGATACCTATCTGGCCTTCTCATGTATATATACGGTGCGCTACGGCACTTGCATATAACACCGATACGCTGGAGATCGTCGCCGACCGGGTCCAGTAAAACCACTCCCCCTAAAAACACCCGTCCCTGTCCGCCGCAACAGATGCAGCAGACAGGGACGGTGCCGGAACACTTTTCAACGTATCTAAGATACCTTCGCTTACATCATGTCCGTACCCTGCATGTTGACGCGGTTGTTTTTGCGGGTGAACAGCGACATGTCCATTTTCCCGAACCGGTAGGAGAAGTTCAGCCGCACCATCTGGGGGTTCATCAGCCGGGAAGTCTCCTGGGTGAAAAAGCCGGTCTCGGTGTAGGAGCCGATTTTCCGGGTCGCAAATACGTCCTGCACACTCAGCGTAAGGGATGCCTGGTTTTTGAACAAACTCTTGCGTACAGAGGCATCCATAAACCAATAGGCATTGGTATATCCCTGGGCTGTGTTTTGGCTGGGAGAGCCGCCAGGTCCTCGGAAAGGATCGTTATTGGTCACCGGGGTGAAGGAGGCACGGGTGCGGTACTCGCCGTTGAGCTGGAGCGTGAAATCTTTGGGCAGGCGGATTTGTACGGTTTCTTTGAGGAAGGCACTGGCCCGGCTCAGGGTCAGGTCTGTCTCGATATTGCTCGCGTCCACATCGGACTGATAGACGTTGAGGTTGGTGGTCACGTCCAGCCATCTGCCAAAGCTGTTTTTGAGCGTAAACTCCACCCCGTAGGCCGCAGCGCGGTCGCCGTTGGCATAGCTGGTAATGACCACCTCGCGGTCCAGCACGTCGCTGTACTCCGTGAACTGGTAGGAGGTAATGAGGTCGCTGGCCTGCTTGTAGTACGCCGATACGAGCAGGGTATGGCGCTCGGCGATGATATTCTGATAGGACAACTCGACAGAGTTGGTAAACTCCGGGAGGAGTTGCGGATTGCCCCGGCGCAGGTTGAGCGAGTCAGAAAAATCCGTAAACGGCATCGTCTGGAAGAAGTTGGGGCGGTTGACCCGGCGGGTATAGGCGAGCTGGAGCTGGTCACCGCTATCACCGAGCTTGCGGGTCAGGAACGCACTCGGGAAGAGGCTGATCGGATAGGCAATCGTAAAAGACGAGTCCAGGTCGGTCAGCGCCCCCCGGTACAGGCTGCTCTCCGCCCGGAGGCCGGCCTGTATGCCCCAGGCCCCCTGCTGGTGGCCGAGCTGGAGATATGCCGCATATACATCGTCGTCAAACTGGTAGCGGTCGGAGAGCTGGGCGAACTGTACCCAAAGGTCATTGGACTCGCTGAAAACAAAGTTTTTGGTATCGTTTTCGTTGTCGCGGATGGTGGCTTTGAGACCACCTTCGAGTTTGGTTTTGTCGCTGAGGGGATTGATAAAGTCCGTCTGAAGGGTAATAAAACTGCCTGCTCCCAGGGCTTCCTGTTTTTCGCGGCTCTGAAGGCCGGTATCGTACAGGGTCAGGTACTGGCCATTTCCCTCAAACTGGACCCGGTTATAGTTGGCATCTGCCGTCCACTCGGCCCCTTTTTTGGGGAAAAGGTGTTTAAACTGTACCGTAGCCCCCATGTTTTGGAAGTGCCGCTCCTGCTCAGAGCTGCGGGTGTAGGCGCTGCTGAGGGTACGGTCCAGGTACAATGAGTCAGTGGTCGTGGTGATCTCGTCGCTGGGCGTAAACCGTCCGTTTACATAACTCCCGCTGAAGGTGAGGGTATTGCGGTTGCCGAGAAAAATATCCACTCCGGCACGGGCATTGGCAAAGGTGCCCTGCATGATGTTTTCAGACGCCTGGGTGACATTGGAGAGGGGGTTTCCAAAGAGGTTTTGGCGGGTAGTCAGGCCCTCGCCCTGTCCCCGGTTTTGCATCAGCATGGCAGAGGCAAAAAGGTTTACTTTGCCGCCGCGGGCGTTGAGGTCGCCGCCGAGGTTGTAGCCGAGCTGCGAGTCTCCTCCGAGGCGGAGGTTGCCGTTGTAGCCGAGGCGTTTTTCTTTTTTGAGGACAATGTTGACGATCCCGGCAGCCCCGCCACCCGCATCAAACTTGGCGGAGGGATTGGTGATGACCTCCACACTTTCGATCTCAGAAGCGGGAATCTGGTCCAGGCTCAGGGTTGTGGGGCGTCCGTCTATGAATATCTGCGGGGAGCCATTGCGCAGGCTGACATTGCCGTCAAGGTCCACAGAGAGCGAAGGCACATTTTTGAGGGCGTCCTGGGCTGTGCCCCCGGCAGTGGTCAGGTCCTTGTCCACCCGGAATACCTTGCGGTCAATGGCCAGGTTAGCGACTGAGGCCTGGGCTGAGACGGTGACCTCCTCGGTCGTGAAGGTAGCGGCTGTCAGCTCGATATTGCCCAGGTCTTTTTCAAAGCTGGCAGTCCCCATGCCTGCCCCCGGGAAACCCCCTCCCCCCGGAAATCCCCCGGCAGGCGGACCGCCTGGTGACCCGCCCGCAGGCATCTGCGGAGCCTTGATCCCAAATGTCACGGTCTGCCGCAACTCAGCATATCCCAAAAACGTGACCACCAGCTCAAAATCACCAACGATGGGGAGTTTTTCGAGGTTAAAATCGCCATTGGCCAGGGTAAGCTGCCCCGCCCAAAGGGTGTCTTTCAGCTGACGGGTGGCCGGGTTGAAGGTTTTGCCAAACAACTGCACCGGGGCGTATCCCACCCCGTTGCCGGACTCGTCTACGATCTTGCCGTAAAACCGGCCGATGTTCATTTTACTGCGGTCAAATCCGCCAGCAGGCATGCTGCCACCGGCAGGAAACTGCGCCCGGCCTGCCAGGGTGAGCACTGACAGGAGCAGGGTGATAAAAAACTTGGGGAATTGCATATGATTTGGTAGATAGAAAACCGGAAGCCCCGGACTGCCTAAACGTAATGTCCCTGCAAGTACGCGATCGGCGCACAGGCGGCTGGCGTGTCCCGACCAACCGGCACTTTGTCCAGCCCAATCCCGGCAGGGGGTATAGGCTGGTTTCGGATTTGTCCTGACCTTTGAGATAATGGTTATGCGAAAATATGCGCCCCTCCTCCTGCAAGCCGTAGCCTGGACCGGGCTCTGGATGATATTTACGTTTTCAGGTCATACAGCCGACAAGCTGCCCGGCCACTATATCGTCTCGGCCCTGCGGGTCGTGAACATGGCCCTGCTCTTTAATGTGAGCAATTATCTCCTGCTGCCGATGTATTTTTCGGGCAAAAGACGGGCTTTTTTCTGGCTGGCTCCGCTTGTGTTTGTGGGATATATCGGCCTCTCGGTCACCCTGGAGCTGACCCTGGGCCGCCCCGAAAACACCATGCGCCTGACGGAAGCCCAGCGCGCCAACCCCTGGAAAATTCCCCTCCGGTTTATCATCATTCCGCCGTTTTTCACGGGGTTGTCTATCTTTGGGATTGCCGCTACGTACCGGGGGTTTTCGGCCTTCGAAAACCAGAAAAAAGCCGAAGAAGAAGCCAACCGCCGCCGCCTGGAGGCAGAGATTGCCCTGCTCAAGTCGCAGATCAACCCGCATTTCCTCCTCAATACCCTCAACAACCTCTACACCCTCGCGCTCACGGACCCGGCCAAAACCCCGGACGCCCTCCTCAAACTCTCGGAGATGGTGGCCTATATCCTCTACGAATGTGCCAGCCCCCGGGTACCCCTGGCCCATGACCTGGCTTTTATCGGGCATTATATCGCCCTTCAGCACCTGCGTCTCCCGCCTAATGTGGTCCTGACCACCGACCTGCCGGAGGACCTGCCCGAGGGCCTGGAGATTGAACCGATGATCCTGATTACGTTTATCGAAAATGCCTTCAAACACGGCCTCACCACCCGCCAGGCCAGTGAGATCCATATCTCGATCCAGGTCCGGGGCCGCCACCTCCGGCTCCTCGTCAGCAACCCGCTCCTCCCCCCCAAACCCAATGTCCACGGCCAGCCCCACGGCATCGGCATGGCCAATACCCGGCAGCGCCTCGCACATACCTACCCCGGACTGCATACGCTGGACGTGACGCAGGACGATCACGATCACCGGGTCACCCTGGACCTCACGTTATGATGAACCTGATCCTCCTCGACGACGAACCCCTGGCCCTGGTCCTGCTCCGGCGACACCTCGCCGACCTGCCTGACTGGACCCTCCTGGGGGCGTTTACGGATGCGGAGGCTGCTGCGGCCTGTCTGCGGGAGCAGCCGGTGGACCTGCTTGTGACGGACATCAACATGCCCGATATCAGCGGGTTACAATTCGTGCGGGACCTGCCGGAAATGCGGCCCCTGGTGATTTTTGTCACGGCCTACCGCGAACATGCGGTCACGGGGTTTGACCTGGACGTGGTGGACTACGTCGTCAAACCGGTCTCCCAGGAGCGGTTTCACAAGGCCCTGCACAAAGCCGCTGACCTGCTCCGGCTCCGCCGCCGCGCCGAGGCCGCAGGCCCGCCCCCGGAGGATCCTTACCTCTCCGTCTTCTCCGAGTACCAGCAACTCCGCCTCCTCATCCGCGACATCCGCTATATCGAGGCGATGGGCGACTACGTCAAAATTTACCTCGCTACCCAGCCCCGCCCCATCCTCACCCTGGAGCGCATGAAACACCTCACCGAGCGCCTCACCCCCAGGGGATTCCGCCGGATCCACCGCTCCTGGCTCGTCAACCTGGATCACGTCACCGCCACCCAGAAGTCCCGCGTGCGCGTAGGCGAGGTCTGGCTGCCGGTGGGGGAGACGTATCAGTAGGGGTGAAACTGATGCGTGAGGGTGTTTTTTCTAAACCACTTGTAAATCTTAGGCGGCGGGTATATCTTTGTTTGTGACAGTGCAAAACAATTTTTAATAGGTAGTGCTTATGCGCACTAATGAATGAAGTAATAAAGGAACACGACATGATAAAACAACTTGTAATTACAAATTTTTACAGTTTTGGGGAGGCCATCATTCCACTTCATCCTGAGACAAACATTTTGATTGGCATCAACGGATCAGGCAAATCTAATTTCCTGAAAGCGATCCGATTGTTGAAAGAAGGAGTTGATGGAATTGGTCTTAAAAGACATATATTAGACAACCTGGGAGGGTTTGATAATATATACTTTAAGGGCTACACAAACGGAAATCCTACAAATAAAATTTCAATCGAATATACGTTTGATGGGAACTCAATTACAGAAGGGAAATATGGCTTCAAATTTACAGAAGACGTTATCTACACAATTACGTTAATTAAATCTCCTAGTTATCAGAACTTCTATATTGTTGAAAACCTAAAAAGTGAAAGAGGATATGTATATCTTGATTTTAAAAGTGGAGAAGGATATTTAAATGAAAAAGTTGAAGAAGGTCCCAAGCCCAAACAGAGTCTAATACGATATACAGACTTTGACCCACAAGAGCTTGTCATTAAGGAAGTAAGTGATACTGACAGATATAATGCAATAACTACTATTAAAAAAGCCATTCGGGATATTTTTGTTTATGATTATTTTGATACAACCCCTAAGAGCAATATCAGGAAACCAATGTTGCCAACGTCAGAAAAACGGCTTTTTCCTGACGGTACAAATCTTCCTCAAATATTAAATACAATTAAAATCAATTATAAGGTAAATTATAAAAAAATTGTTGATATGCTAAATGAAGTTAATCCCAATTTTTCCGGGTTTGACTTTAACTTTATTGGGGGTAATATTGAGCTTATGCTGGAAGAGAAAGGGTTAAATAGCTCAGTTCATGTTTCAAACATATCAGATGGGACACTAAGATATCTATGCCTGCTCTCCATTCTGTTTAATCCTGACAGAGGTAGATTAGTGTGTATTGACGAACCTGAAGTTGGACTTCATCCTGATATGATCGTAAATATTGCAAACGCTATCAAAGAAGCTTCTGAAGAATCTACGCTCATTATATCCACTCATTCTGACAATTTATTAAATTATTTTGAAGTAGAAAATTTGAAAATATTTGAAAAAAATGAATTCAATTCAAGTGTAATAAATTCATACACATCCGCACAGTTTGCAGACTGGTATGAAGAATTTTCAATTGGTCAGATGTGGAAACAAGGAGACTTTGGGGGTGTCAGGTATGGCAACTAAGAAGATATTATTCATCGAGGGCGAACCGAATTCACCGAATGGTGATTTACGCCAGGGCTTTGCTAAGCTTCTCGGGAAAAAAATCGAGGGCCAATTGCCAAGGATCAATTTAGGGGGAGGCAAATCTCAAACAGTCCGGAAATTTCAAAAAAACAAACTGGATGCTGATGCATTTTTGTTGTTGATTGACCTAGACCGACCAGAAGAAGAAAAAGAACAAGACATAAAAGACAATAATCTACTTCCAGAGCAGGAAAATGTATTTTACATGGTACAAGAGATGGAAACATGGTTTTTATCTCAACCGGATGTTCTGGATAATTTTTTTGGTGTTGACAACAAGAATAAAAAAGTATCAGATAAATTACCCAAAAGAAAAATAACTGAAATTCCTGATCCTAAAGGCGAACTGAAAAATGCAACAAAAGATTCAAAACGAGGTGAATATCATGAAATTAAGCATGGAGTCGAATTACTTAAACTATTAGATGCCAAGCAATTAGAAGATACATTTATTGATTTTAAAAACCTGATTGAACGACTGAAAAAATAGTTCATCCATCCTATTAGGCATTTTAGTTGGGGTTTCTGATCATAGCTGATATATGCGAGGAGTTGCCATAGATACTAACGCACCTGACTCCGGTCAGGAGACGGTCACCAACGCCATAAACCTACCTGCCGCCAGCAGCTGCTCCAGCCAGCGGCAGGTAAATATAGCGATTATCTGACAAATACGCGCAGTCAACCCATACATCCCGGACTCACCACCCCCGGATGATCTCCCGTGCGAGGTATCCGGCCTCGGTCAGGGCAGGCCAGTTGCCGCCGGGGTTGGCACCGGTGGGGAGGATGGACCATTCTTCACTTTTGTCGTTGACGGCCCAGTTACAGTGGCTGATCTGGTGCTGGCGGCACCAGTCCATCCACTTGTCGGTCTCGGGGTCGGTGCGGGTGTACCCTACGGAACCCCACTCGGTGACAAAGATCGGGATCCCGCTGGCCAGGGCGGCGGTGGCGCGGTCGCGGAGCCAGTGCTGGTGATAGACGGTGTAGAAGTGCAGGGTGTAGGCGATATTGTCGGAGATCGTGATGGGGTCGGCGGCGGGTTTGTCCACCTGCTGGGACCACTCGGGCGTGCCCACGATGATGAGGTTGTCGGGGTCGGCGGCCCGGATGGCGGTGATGACAGCCTCGGCGTAGGGTTTGAGGGTGCCGGCCCAGGAGATCTGAAGCGGCTCGTTGTAGATCTCGTAGATGACATGGTCGTGGTGGCCGTAGCGGGCAGCCATCTCCGCAAAAAACGCGACGGCTTCCGCCTGGTAGTCCTCGGCGTGGTGGGAGTGCCAGTCTATGATGACGTACAGCCCCGCCTCAATGGCAGCGTCCACGAGGGTGATCACCTTGTCCCGGTTGGCCTGGGGGTAGTCGAGGTACCCGCCGGGATCGTCCACACCCATCGAGGCACGGATGATGGTGGCGTCCCAGTCCAGGGCCAGCCAGGCGACGGCACCGGGGGTGTAGTATTTTTCGCCGCCCCAGCCGTTGTTGCTCCAGAAGAAGCTGTTGCCCGCCAGCGAAACAGGGTCTCCATGCTGGTCCACGACCTTGTTGCCGCTCGTACGCAGGCGGCCGTGATGGGCTACCGGGGTCGTGTAGGGGCGGTAGGCCGATGTCAGGGTATAGGTGCGGCTGCGGCCTGAGGTCTGGTTGGTGACGGTGATCTTCACGGGGGCACTTGGGTCCAGCGGGTCACCGGCTTTGAGGGAGAGGGTATTGTTGGGGCTGGCGGTGATACTTTTGACCCAAACCTGGGTAGTGCCGCCTGGGAGGGCGCGGGTCAGGGTCACGGTGCTGTCCGTGATCCGGGTATTAAACACAGACCCGCGCAGGTCCAGGTCCAGGTAGGTCAGCTCAGGAACTTCATTAAGCGGGGTCGGCGGGACCTCTTCCTGGCAGCTCCAGCCCCAGCAGGCTACCCAAATGCATACAAGCAGATGCGAGATTTTCATACAGATACAGGTTAATAGCAGTAGCAGTCCCCGCCGGAAGAGCGGATACGGGTAAGATAAGAAGCTGTCCCTGGAAATGGGGAAAAAGTTACACGAAAACGATTTCGGAGCGAGGCATGGCGTGAAACATCCGTGCCGGGGATGTTTCACGCCCCTTCAGCGCCTCCTCAAAACCCTGCCACCATCCCCCGGTGTGCCAGTTTGTACTTGAAGTTCTTGTCAAACAACAAGGCCCATTCCGGATTGCCCCAGAAGCTGATCAGCCAGCTTTCGTCGTCTTTGATGCCCCATACCGTGATCCCAAACTGCTGAGCAGCGGGCAGGGACTTGTGCAGGGCCGCAATCTCCCGGTACCGGTCCTCCTGCGACTGGGCACGGGAGACCGTGAGGTCGGTGAGGTCACCGTCGGGATTGGCGCGTACGTCCAGTTCTGAAAAATGAATCAGCAGGCCCGTGTTTTTCAGGGCCTCCACGGCTGTCGTAAGCGTGGACAGCGAGGGCCAGTTGTGGTTGATATGCATCTGAAACCCAAATCCGTGGATCGGCACCCCACGAGCCTTGAGGTCATTGATCAGGGTCACAATGGCGCCCCGTTTGGTCGCGTCATACTCTGCGCCGTAGTCATTGTAAAACAATTTGGCATCAGGATCGGCCTCGTGTGCCCACTGAAAACATTTGGCGATATAGTCCGCTCCCATCCGCTGCCGGTAGATCGTGTTGCGGTACGCGCCGGTACCGTCTTCAAAAGCTTCATTTACCACGTCCCAACTCGCGACCTTGCCTTTGTACCGCCCGACATAGGTCTGGATATACCGTTTCATCAGCGAGTCAAATTCAGCATCGGTGCCGCTGAAGCTGTTGAGCCAATTCGGAACGGCGCTATGCCACAACAAAGCGTGACCGTGCACCCGGATACCATTGGCCACCGCGTAGTTGACGATCGCATCCACTGGTGCCCAGTTATAGGTATCAGGCCCCGTATGGACGATGTTTTGTTTCATCTCATACTCGGCGGTCAGGCTATTGAATTCCTTGGTAATCAACTGACTATACGCATTTTGTGAGATTCTGCCTGCCTGCACAGCCGTTCCGACCGGGTAGGTTGCCTTTGCCTTCAGGGCAAACTCAGGGGTATAAAGCCGCTCATCGGCAGGTTGTGGATCGGGATCCGGTTCAATCGGATCCGGTTTACAAGCGGTGACCAGGGCCAGGCCCGCCAGGATGGGTATGAGGAAAAGAGGTTTCATCGTATCAGCAATTACAGTAAACCAGTACAACCATACAAACCATATAATCAGGCTCTACAACCAGATCAAGGTTTATGCCGTGACATTTGTACCCAATCGCCCGTATCTCCGACATTGGGGTTGGCACCGGGGTCATTGGTGCCGAGGATCCGGCCCTGGCGGTCCACCCAGTAGTACTGGTATTGGGTGGTGAGTTCCAGGGGTACGCGGCTGTCGTAGGGATTGGTATAGGTCTGGACGGCTCCGAGATTTTCCCGAAACTCCGCATTACGCCGGTCCACCGAGGCATTACGCTCGTCTGTGACCTGCTGCCAGTTGCGCTGAGACCAGTCCCGGTACTGGCGGGCGGCTTCGGCATACGCCATAGAATTCTGGAGATTCTGGGCCATGACCCCGCGCATCCCGAAGGCCCCTCCGTTGGAGGCGGATACCTGGCTGGCGACCAGGGGTAACCAGGAGGCATACCCCGCCCATTGGCGCTCGGTAGAGAGGGCAGCGGTCATGGCCATCGTACATCCGCCATAATAAGGGGCCACATGGCAGGTGACCAGTCCCCGGCAGGGTTGCCCCTGGGCATAATAGGAAACCTCAAAGGTATATGCCTCCTGAAATCCCGTCACGGGTTGCCCCCGGCGGGGCTGGCTCAGTTGCAGGTTTTGCGGGCCGAGGCTCATCATTTTTTCATACACAAACTGAGCAGGCGGGTATCCTGGCATCAGCCCGGAGTTGCCGACCATCACCGTAAGGGCCTGATTGTCTGGGGCAATAAGCGTCAGGGCAAATTGTCCGTCCTCCCCTACCCGCCACCCGGGCGGGAGCGCATAGGAAAAAAACTGGCCCTGGCCGATGCGCAGCTCTGCGGGTGGTGTGCCTGCGTTGCCTGAAGAAGTATGGGGATTGACCGGATACATATTGGCAGGATAATCAGCGGAAGATGAACCAGACGTGCAGGCGATAAATCCCGTCAGGGCAACCGCTGCGAATAGTTGGATACATGTACGAAAATACATACTAATCAGGGATTATGGTTTGATAAATACCATCCCCTGCCGGTGTCCTTCTGCAAGCACCTCACACAGGTAACGTCCGGACGCCAGTGCCGTGACCGGCAGCAGCACCTCTTGTTGCCCAGGCAGGATAACGCCTGTCTTGAGGATACGTCCGCTCAGGTCGAGGATACGCCAGGTAGCCCCTGTCCCTCCATCATACGTCAGCCGGAGGGTTTCGGTGGCCGGATTGGGTCCCAGGTGAAACAGCGGGGCAACAACAGGGTCCAGGGCAAGCGGCGGTGTACCCAGCAGGGTGTCATACACCACAGCAGCAGACGCGACATTGATCAGCCCGGCATTCAGGGCACCAAAGGTGGAGTCGCCCAGGGGTACCGTGCTAAGGGTCGGGGTATATCCCACCTGGGTCAGGGTCAGAGGCGTCGAATATCCGGGTGGCAGCAGGCCATCGGCACTGGTTTTGAGCAGCACGCAGGCAAAATCTCCGAAAAATGAATACGTATATCCGCCAAAGGTCATCAACCCTCCGTCTGAAGTGGGAAACATGGTATTCAGCAACAGCGAACTCCCATTTTGCAGGTCGTAGGTATGGGCAAAAGCAGGCGTCCCGTCTGGTGCGAGCCCAAATACCACCGAAAGGTTGGTGAGGGCCCCCGTAATACGCCCGCTGGCCTGGATATGGGCCCGGGTCACATTGGCCCCGCCCCCGCTGTAGGCCGTCGAGCTGATCAGGTCACCCGCCGCACTGAGGCGTACCGTTCCAAACTGGGTACCCGGAACGGGATTATTGACCAGCACCTTAATCTGTCCATTTGCCAGCTCGGCGATCGTCCGCCCAAACTCGTTGTTGTTATTGGAGGCGTTCCATTCTTTTGCCCAAAGCACCGCCCCTGTCGGGGAGATACGCGCTGCGATCACCCGTTGCGGGGCGGCAGGTGTGGTCGTGCCGGTGACGAGAAGGTCACCATTGGCCGCAAGGTTCAGGTCGTACCAGTTCATCCGGCCATTGGCGGGATTGGCATTGTAGTACCGCCGCTGCCAGACCAGGTTGCCACTGGCATCTATCCGGGTCAGGACCGGGATAGACGACTGGCTTGTGCCACGGGCCGTGATGGCCAGGACGATCAATCCGCCGTCCGGCATGGTGCGGATGGCCCGGGGATAATTGTCCGGCGTGCGGTAGCTCCGCTGCCAGATAATCGTGCCGTCCAGGCTGAGTTTGAGGATAAACAGGGTATCAGACGAGGTATTACCCGCCACATATAGCTGGTTAGGCCCTGCCTGTGCGAGATAATCAAGATTAACCGAAGCCAAAGCACCTCCTCCGGCGTCTGTCACGCTAAACGTCCGCAGGGGCTCTCCGGCCGCATTGGTATGCACCAGGTATCCATCAAAGGCTGTGAATACCCAGGTGCCATCGCTCATCCCGATCGCGTCCTCCGGCAGGATCAGGCCTGGCTGTGTAAATGGTGCCTGGCTGTAGGCCCGCATGAAGGTCTGGCCGGCCATCGGAACGGCTAATACCCCCAGCAGGGCCAGGAAAACTATTCTCATAATAACTTGACAATTAGTATTTTACAAATGAAACGATTGTATATCCGGTCTCCGTATCCACACGGCAATAATACGTCCCTGCGGGGAGATCCCGCACTGAAATAAACAATTCACCCTCCGGCACCACCTGACCGGACAGATAACGTCTGCCCTGCACATCTACGATTTCCCAGTCGCTCACCTCCCTGACATCTGTCCGCAGGGCGAGGGTCTCCACCGCAGGATTAGGATACAGGGTAATCGCCGGGCCGTCCAATCGGGGATCTGTCCCGACCGTGCCCTCCCGCAACGTACGCCATACCCCGCCCTCCACCGGCAGGACCCAGACATACCGGGGGCTGACGACGACCTTGGCCAGCTCTGTGACGGGCAGGTCAGCACTCAGATCAGCCCAGGTCGTCTCCCCGGACTTGAGGCGAAACAATCCCCGGTTGGTGGCCGCCAGCAGGAAACTGTCCACTGCCAAAAACTGCCGCACAACAGCACCATTCAGTCCGGCATTCACATCCGTCCAGGTGAGTCCGTCGTCAGGCGAGGTTTTCACCCCGCCCCCGATCATGCCGAGGTAAAGCGACTGCTCCCAGGAACC
Source organism: Bacteroidia bacterium (assembly GCA_033762375.1). GTDB lineage: Bacteria > Bacteroidota > Bacteroidia > J057 > J057 > RDXT01. Next base: position 26,107 of record JANRLQ010000027.1, on the reverse strand, counting down.
AATAGCGGTAGCCCCAAAAAATTGATTATCAATTTTTTCTGCCACCTGCTCCCAAAAGGTGCCCGAGGGCAGGTTGTACTTGCGGATTTTGGAAAAATTATTGGTATATCCTGTGATCACACAGTACAGGTCTCCTTTATGCGTGATCATGCTGGGCAGGCCGTCATCAAATGAAAACCCAAATAATCCCGTGCTGAAATCGCTGATTTTGACCCCTTGTGTATTGGCGATAAAACAAGTGGGGGTACCTCCGAGGGAACCGTATATAACCATGCTGTCTCCCTTAGGCAAAAAAGTGGCATTGGGGACAATGTCGTAGATATCTTTATCGGTCCAGGGACCTGCCGGGCTGGTGGCCTGATAGACGTCCAGCACCCCAAATATATTTTCCACGCCCATGAGGTAATTGCTGCCGAGGCGGGTGATGCTGAAGAGGCGCTGCTCGTCGCTGATATTGCCGGGATTAACGGGGGACCAGGCTCCGGCAGCATCTCCCCCGCTCCGGACTGTCCGGCCTGTAGTCGCCAGCAGTTGGGGGCCGTTGCTAAAAATGTCATAATGGACGATGGCATTAATCCCGTCCTGCGAGGCCGCAGTCCAGGGCTGGCCGGGGCCCGTCGTCTGGTACACAATCTCTTCGTAGCGCGCCAGAAATACCTTTGAGCCGATGGCAAAAAAACCGAGGGTATTACCCTGTGTCGGCAGGCCGGTGTAGGCGTCCTGCCAGCGGGCCTGGCTCGGGGTCCAGGTGGCTACTTTGACATTAAAATTGCCTCCGTTCTGGGAATAAATGGTGCGGCCCACCTTGATAAACCACTCCGGCGCATACGCGTAGGCCCCTCCGACGGTCAGCAGGGTATCGGTCGTCACCTGGGTCCAACTGGCACCGTCATTTACCGAGCGGAAAATATGTTTGTCCAGGACATAAAGGGTATCACCAAAGTTGATTATCTGTCCCACATACTGCCCGGCAGGCATACCCGTACCGCTGAAGACCCAGGTTTGCCCCAGATCATCCGAGCGGTAGAGCCCTGCCTGCGGCCCGAATATATTGGCATTGCCATATCCAAACAGGGCATCCCCGAAGGCGTAGATATTGTTGAATAAACTGCCCTTCACGGCACGTCTGATCCAGGTCGCCCCTCCATCACTGGTAAAAAACAAGGAGTCATTAAAGTCGTCATAGTTCCGGACCATGATATAGCTGCCGACTTTCTGGATCCGGGACTGCCCAAATCCATCCTGCCGGAGATACCGGCCTGTTAATATCCGGGTCCAGGTCACCCCATCGTCATCGCTGCGGTACACTCCTCTTTCGAATATACAGGCATACAGTTTAGTCCCGTCCTGCATGAGGTCAATGATATTGCCGGCTGGCAATCCCTGTGACCAGGCACTGAAAGTCTGCCCGCCGTCCGTACTCCGATAGATCCCGGAATTGGTGCCCACCAGCAGGTTGCCATTGACGGTGACGGCACTGCGCACCAGCCCGCCGAAGGGACCGACAGGATTCCACTGAGCGACCGCTACCTGAAGAGAAAGGCTAAGACACAAGAAAAAAATGCTGCGCATCACGTAAGTAGATTAGAAGCGAAAACCTCAAAACAAGAGCTGACCGGTAACAGCGCTGGCTATTGTTTCAGAAAAGAAACCGTTTGGGATATTGTTCCCTGTAAGCGACACAGGTAAAGACCTGCGGGCAGACCGGCGAGGGACAAAACAGTCGACTGGCTGCCGGGATCAAGCTTGCCTGCCTGCCAGATACGTCCGGCACCGTCGAGGATTTCCCATCCGGCTACGGCAGATTTTTCCCAGGAAATGAACAGATGGGTACTTGCCGGATTCGGATATAGCTGAAAATCAACCATTTTTGTATTGATCCCTACATTTCCTTCACGCTGCAGCCGCCAGACGGCACCGTTTTCTGCCAGTGCCCAGAGGTACGCCGATGTGGTCTGTACCTTTATGAAGTCAGCGATAGGCAAATCCCCTGTAAGGTCGGTCCAGGTGGTGTCGCCCGCTTCGAGCAGGAAGATGCCCTTGCTGGTGGCCGCAGCCAGAAAATCGCCGAAGGCATAGAGGTGATTCACGACAGCCCCGTCAAGCCCGCTGCTGAAGCTGGTCCAGTTGGCACCGTCGTCTTCCGAGACCAGCACCCCGCCCAGGGCCGGACCCAGATAGAGCTTGTTCTGCCATGACTCGAAAGACAGGGCACCGTTGGGAAACAGAAACTGATTCACAACGGTCCAGCTGGTTGCCGTGGAGTTGCGCCGGAATATGCGGGAGGACGGGTTGTTGAGCCGGGTGGCAAGCCCGTAGAGTTCGCCTTTGTGCCGGGTCATGGCCAGCCATTCGGTGGTGCCCGAAAAGCCGGAAGCCCCGGTAAGGCCCGTCACAAACTGGCCCTGCCCATTGAACACCCCTGCCACCGGAATCGGGCCGCCGTCGGTGCCGAAGACTAAAGCGCTGTCGCCGAAGGTACGCATGCGCGCTTCGGGGCGGAAAAAGGTGCCATCCGCACTTTGCCAGGTTATGCCTTGATTTTGAGAGACATACATCTGCAGGGGGCCGTTGAAATTGTCGCTAACGCCCATGATCAGGTTGCTGCCCACTTGGGTCACCGCCCGCAGCGTATAGTTGTCGGGGATATTGGCCGGGTTGAGTACTTGCCAGTTGTTGGGGCCATCGTTGCCCGCCCAAAACCGGGAGGCGGTGGTGGAAAATACCTGATTCCCGGATGCAGTGAGGTCATGCGTCACAACGCTGTACACGCCCCCAAACGTAGCCGGTGTCCAGGCCTGGGTAGGGCTGGAGGCCGTAAAGATCTCACCATTAAACCCGGTCTGGAACATCTTGCCGGCATGGGTAAACATGGTCAGCGCAGCCCCGGTGGTGGGGCTGCCGCTCACAGGAGGCTGCCAGCGCGACTGGCCGGGGGTCCAGGAGGTGCACACAACAGCCGCATTGCCGCCGTTGCGGGCATATACCGTTCGGCCCATTACCGTGTAAAAAGCCGGACTGAAGGCGAAGGAACCATTTGGGTTTTTGAGGGTATCGGTGGTTACCTGGGTCCAGTTCAGCCCGTTGTCGGTGGAGCGGAAAATGTGCTTTTGCAGCGCATACAGGGTATCGTTGATGGATACCATGTTGTTTACTGACAGTCCCGGGGTGATGCCGGTGCCACTGAATGTCCAGGTCTGGCCGAGGTCTTCGGTGCGGTACAGGCCTTGCACCGGCCCCAGCACCCCGGCGAGGGAATTGGTGAGAAATACGTCGCCAAAGCCAAACACCTGGTTGGTGAGCAGGGAAAAGGGGCTGAGGGCTTGTTTGATCCAGGTATTACCGAAGTCGGGGGAGAAATAGAGGGTGTCGTTCAGTTCGTCTGAGTTCCGGACCATGAGGTGGCCGTCAGCCTTTTGCATGCGTATGATCCCGAGGGCATTCTGGGAAAGATAGCGTCCGGGCAGCTTCAGTTCCCACGTAACACCGCCATCGGCGCTGCGGTAAATGCCTTTATTTACCACACAGGCAAACAGGAAATTTCCGTCCTGAAACAGGTCAATGACATTGCCAGACGGCATGCTCCGGGAAAGGGGCTGAAAGGTGTTGCCACCGTCGGTGCTCCGGTAAACACCCGATCCGGTACCGATCAGCAACTGGTTGCCTACCGTAATGCCGCGGTGAATCTGCCCGCCTTCGGGGCCGAGGGGCTCCCAGGATTGCGCAGGGCTGCCGAAGGCTGAGAGGGCCAGCAGCATCACCAGTACATAAGGTCTGATTAGATTATACATGGGTCTTGGTACGAGGGTTGTTCATTGCCGAAAGTACCGGTACATACCCGAGTATATCAATCCCCAAAAAGTGGGAGTGCCACCCTGGCACAACCAAAAGGGCTGCCCGATACCGGGCAGCCCTGAATGTATGGCAGGAGATCGCCTTATGGCTGTACAACCATCCGGGTCACCACGGCCCGGACCCCGGTAGACAGCCGGACATGATACACCCCGGCAGCCAGACCCGATACGGGAATCTGACGGGTGTTCAGCCCTGCTTGTCCCTGATCCTGGGTCTTGTACACCACCTGACCCTGGGCATTGTACACCTCAATCTGCACCTTGCGGGCATCTTTGGTGGTATAGGACAGGGTCACCTCTGTGCTGGTGGCAGTAGGATTCGGATAAATCTGTACATCAAATACCAGATCAGCCGGATCCAGATATACTGCTACTTTTTCAGACAGGGTGGACTGACCATTAACGTCCGTCTGGCGCAGGCGATAGTATGAATATCCATAATAAGGATCGAGGTCTGTAGCCTCATAGCTGCGGGGCTCCAGGGTCGTACCGGCACCTGGCAGGCTCACGACGGCCTCAAATACCTCACCACTGCGGGAGCGCTCCACGGTGAAGCGGGCATTGTCGGTCTCGGTAGCGGTAGTCCAGCTCAGGTTGACACGGTCACGGGCCGGGCCGGCCTCAAAGGTCAGCAGCTCAATCGGGAAAGAAGAACCGCTCTCCAGTACGGCACTGATGTTCTGGACACAACACTCCTGGAGGTTGGTAGCACCGCCTGTAGCACCTGTGAACCCAAAATACACCAGCGTATTCCCGCCAAAGATATTGTTGACAACGTCTCCGGTATAGGTCGTGCGGAGTACGCCGTTCACATATACCCGCAGGGTTTGGGTCGTCACATCCCAGTCCACCTGTACCGCATGATCGGTGTTGTTTTCGATATTGCCACACCCATCCACCGCGCATACTTTGGTGACAAGCTGGTTGTTCATGTCTCCATTCTGGAACAGGGAGATATGGTCATCAGCCAGGTCAGACCCATCCCCGTTGTCGTAGGTATCAAACTCAATACCGAGGGCTGGGGTGATCCCGCTGGCACCGAGTCCGCCTCCGACTGCTCCGATGGCGTTATTGCCGGCATTCTGGAGCACAAAGGCAGTCCCGTCAGCGCCTGCGTCCTGGTCTCCGGCGTAGAGGGTATAATCAATCGTGAAGTCATAGGCCAGGTTGATCCGCTCCTGGTACCAGGCAGCTCCCACCTGATTGCCAGCGTTGCTGGTCAGCCGCAGGCAGGAGGGTCCTGCATCAGCGGCATTGCCCACGAGTACAAACCCGTTTTGTGAGCAGTTGAGGCAGGCATCATTGGGGTGAACAAAGTCGCCCTGAAGGTCTACTACACAGAATCCCTGCTCATTGCTGGCCCCGCCGGTACCTCCCGTGAACCCAAAGTAGGCATATTCATTGGGGAAATACGTGCGGATATCTCCCGTATAGGTCAGGCGCAGCACACCGTCCATATACACCCGGAAGACATTCAGCGCCGGATCCCACTGATAAACAGCCCGGTGGCTGCGGCCATCCTCGATATTATCGCTGCTCGCCAGGGCCTGTACCTGCGCGGCCAATACCTGCCCAAAGTCGCCACTGGCAAACATCGAGAGGTGGTCCGCAGCCAGTTCGGTCCCGTCATTTTGCCAGCTGTCTATCTCCACAGCTACAGAAGGGGTGATCCCTCCGATACCCAGTCCTCCGCCGCCGATACCAATGGCCGCATTGCCTGCCCGCTGGAGCGCAAAAGCGATCCCGTCAGCTCCGGCGTCATTGGCACCCAGGCGCACGTCAAAGGTGAAGGTAAACGGCTCGTTCAGGTTGACGAGGGAGTCCATCCAGGCTGCGCCGGTCTGGGCAGCCAGGTCAGGGGTCAGGGTATAACACCCGTAGGCATTGTAGGCAGCGTTGCCGACCACGGCAAAGTTGTCACAATACGGCTCACAAGCTACCCGCAGGGCTACGGAGAAGTAGTTGCCTGAGGTAAAATTCACGCCGGAAACTGTCGCTACATTGCCGTCAATTACAGACGCAGGGTATTGGGTTGCATTGGTAAACACCCCGTCTGTGTCCACCAGCAGCACAACATCTGACGCATCAAAAACCGGGATACCGAGGGTCGAAAGGTCGAAGCTGACGTCCACCGTACCTACGTTTCCAGTTTTCTGGACCCGCCATACGCGTGCGAGGCGGTTGGTGCCCAGACCGGCAGGTACATCGGTTGAGGTGAGGGTCATTGCCCCGTTGTTATTCCCCCAGGCCAGGTATTCGCCATCCTGCATGTCGCTGGGATTGCTCATGATGACGATGTCATCGGCGTTGACGCTCCGGCTTTTAGGTTGGTTCAGGCCCATCTTGAGGGCATCCCGTCCGATCCCGGCGATGTCGTCGTCATGCGCAGCGTAGTTGTAGGTCAGGTGTGAGGCCTCGTCAATGCTGATCCCGTACTTGATGGCCAGATAGGTCAGTACCGTGTCTATCTGTGCGGTCGTAAGGGCTGCTTTATAGACAATCACCTCTGCCAGGTCACCATTCATGAAATAGTTATTGGCATGGGCGCCGATCTCCATGGTAGCCGTGGTACTGGCCTGGAGGGTACCGATCTGCTGGTCTATCAGGTCTGCTCCGTCCACCTCGATCTCGCGGCGACGGGAAAAGGAAGAAGACCCTGTCCCGGTCGTGTGATAGGCGCGTGCCATGACCACATGCGGGATGTCGCAGTAGTTGGTATTGGGGTCATAGTTGATCGTCTGAGACGCAAAATCAAACCGGGTACCGCAGTCCTCCAGGGTTACTTTGGAGTTGGCTACCCCACCTGCAAAGGAAAACGTCACCAGGCCTGTAGCTTTTTGTACGGCAAAAATGGTCGTACGGCGGTCCACAAACAGGGTGCTGCCAGCGACATTGTCCCGGAACATCCGGTCGTCTCCGTCAAAGTTCAGGACGGGGTTGAAGTTCAGCCCGTTGCTGACCAGGGTAGGCCGCTGGGTAGAGACGTTTTCTGTCACGTGCAGGGCACTGGTACTGAGGTCATTCCAGGTCTCAGCATCTCCCCCGTTAAGTGAAACCCCGGCATCGGCACGCAGCCAGAGTGCCAGGTTGTTTTTGACATTGCCAGGATAGATCTGCTGCACATTGGTAAAGACGATGGTCTGAGAAGCTTCTGCATTGGACAGGGGCGTATTACTGCCATCCAGCAGTCGGGCGACCAGGGTATGGTTGCCGTAGGCCAGTCCAGTGAACGTATAGGTGCCGTTGACAAAAAACAGGTCCACGGGTGTACCTCCATCGAGGGTCAGGCGCACTTTTTCATTGCCCAGCAAGCCCCCGAAGGCACTGTACGTTACGGTCACGGCCTGGGTCTGGATCAGTACCTCGCCATTGATCGGGTCGCTCACGGCGATCCCACGTGGCCCGCCACGTGTGAGGAATACTTTGGCTACCCCGGAGGTATTGCCAGCTATATCCTGGACGGTGTACAGGAGGTAATCATCCAGGGAATTCTGCCCTCCGTGGGTATAGGTGATGGCACCGGTGGTGGGATTGATCACGGCAGTACCGTAGGCAGGTGCATGGGTGATCGTCACCGTCGCCGGGTTAATCGCCGCAGGCGAGGTCAGGTCATTGCTCAGGATGTTCACCACAACGGCACTGCCAAAGGTGTATTCGGACTCGTCATTGACCGCAGTAGGCCCATCGCAGTCCGGATAGATAGCACGGGTGGCCGTAGCCGTCAGGCCACCGTTGTCCGTGACCGTGAGGATTTCTTTGTAATAAAACAACTCGCCATTACACCCCACCGGTGAAAGGGTGGATGTGGTGGTAGGATTGGTATCTACCGCCTCGGGGTGCTCATGGTTGTCATGGACGAGCACGGTCTGCCATCCGTAGGTGAAAGGTCCGCCTTCTGCATCTGTCACGACCGCGCTGAGGGGCAGGACCGTATTTCCCACCTGGCTAAACGTCGTCACGGCATCCAGGCTGGTGGACTGGATCACGGGCGGGGTATTGTTGAGCGAAATGACAAGGGAAGTAGAGTCCTTGTTGCCATTGGGGTCGGTGACAATGAGTTTTACCGTAAACGCCGTCACGCCCGTCCCGGAGAAGGTCTTGGCCGGATCGGCGAGGGTGCTGGTGGTATTGTCCCCAAACTTCCAGAGATAGGTAAGGGCCTGTCCGTCAGGATCTGTAGAGAGGGAACCCTGAAAATTGACGGAGAGCGGGCTCACCCCATAATACACACTGGCAGCCGCAATAGCCGTTGGTTTTTGATTGCCCTGGCCAGCGTAGCGGATATAATATACGGTGCTGCCGTTGTTGACATAATAAATACCACCAGTAAGCGGGTGGGTACCCAGTCCGGTGATCGCGCCGGGGGTTGGCTGGAAGTTTTGGACAGACAGGGGCTGGTTGGCCGCATTAAACTTGGCGTACATGATCCACTGGTCGCCGTAGTCTGCAAAAAAGTACGCATTTTGATACTCAGCCGGATAGTCTGTGGCTGTGTACCAAACGCCTCCGATGGCACAGTTGCCCACGAAGTTAGGGCCGTATCCGCCGGGATTGACGTCGGTAGGCGTCCCGCCGATATTAAACCGGGCATTGCCCCCGCGCCAGTCTATCTTGGCGAGGGTGTGTACGGCCGGTGCGTGGGCAGCGTTGTTATAACCAGGCTGATAGGTCATGCCCTCGTACTTGGGCCAGCCGAAGTTTTGGTTGGCAGCGTCACAGACGTTGATCTCCTCACGGGTACCCCAGCCTACATCCCCGATATAGAGGGCACCAGGATTGGCGTCAGCAGGGTTGGCACTGCCTGTACCCGGCCGGAGTGAAGCCCGGCAGGGATTGCGCAGGCCCCGGCCCCAGAGGCGTGACTGCGGGCTGCGGGGGGCGCCAGCGTTGTAGAATGGGTTAGAAGAGACCCCGTTGCCAGTGGCGGGATCCAGGCGAAGGACCTTGCCGTTGAGCGAAAAATCTTTTTGTACCCGATAGGCCCCGATGTTTTCAGCGCTGGTGATGATCCCGTCCGCCAGGGCTTGTGCATAATAGGTTTCCGTAAGGTTGCCAGGGTCCACCTGGTTATAGCTGGCGCCGTCACCGCAGGTGACAAGCAAGGTGCCGTCAGCCCCGAAGGTCAGCGAACCGATCCCGTGTGACTCATGGAGGCTGGGGATACCGGTCTGGGGCGTTTCGCCCAGGAGTACCAGGCGGCTGCCATAGTTGAGGGACATCACATCTATCGCCGCCCCCGGATTGGTGACGGTGTAGCGGGTGACGCGCCCGATGGTAGCAGAGTAGTAGTCATTGGCCGCCGGGTTATAGGCCGGGGTACCATAGTTCATGAGGTGGTGGCGGTCCACCGTGTAGAGCAGGTAGATATGGCCGTTGGTGAGGAAATTGGGGTCCAGGGCCAGGCCGAGGAGGCCAAAATCCCGCCAGTTGCCGACCTCCTCGCTGATGTCAATCAGGGGTTGGGTCGTGCGGAGTCCGTTTTCGACCAGATACACCTTCCCATCCTTTTGCCAGACAAACATCCGGCCGAGGGCATCAAAGGTGATGCCGACGGCATTGGTAAATCCCGTTGCATACGTCTGCTCCTGAAACCCCGCGGGAAGCTGGGCCTGGAGCCTTACCGGCATCAGCGCGACCAGGAGCATTACCCCCCACCCCAGCGCTTTGCCTACCCATCTGCGACCTGCATAGTACGTTTTGCTCATAACATGTGTGGTAGTTGTTGCACGAGGCAACAGCGTGAAACTTGATTGAAGACGATGTAAGAAAACAGTAATGTGATGAGGTTCTACCGTGAAGCCAGTTGCACCCGTATGGTAATATCAACTTGTTATTTTGCTTGCTTTCCCTACAAAATACTGACACAAGACCCATTTTTCATATGAAACTCCGGACAAACGGTCATGTTGCCCGCATGAATGGTATGGGTTGGCGGCGGGGCTGCATGTAAGAAAACCGGCTGAAAGAGCCGGTTTTGAGGGGGAGGGGGATGTTACTGTTTATTAGAAAATAACAGGGCAATGCAAGACGACTATAAAATGTCTGAGATGACAAATAGTGATTTTTTTATGTGCGCACAGCACAATTAGTTACCCAATTAGCATATTTTTGTGTACAGAAATTTTTATAACATTTTGGTATTTTGCGACAAAAAAATACTATTCCTTCTCTATACTTTACAAGTGATACATGAAAGTCTGGTACCTGGTCAGCCTGCTGAGTCAGTCAGAGCTGGAAGAAATAACCCGCCTCCTGCCCGTCCTGTATCCGGGACGCAACAACCAACCCTCGTATGAACAGCGTCTGTTTGACCTGATCAAGGACGGCAAAACCCCTGAGGAGGCCTCCGCAGCCTTTTATCCTGCGAGTCGCTTTAATCCCAGCCCTTTCCGGAAGCTGTCCTCTACCCTGTCAGCTACGCTGGAGAACTACCTGATCAACCAGCACCTGCGTAAACAGGAAGTTTCCCGGCTGTATCTGTTGACCCAGGCCCTCAATGCCCGCAACAGCCCGGAGGTATTTATGCATACCTTTAATCGGCTGGTGCAAAAACTACAAGAAGCCCCCATACGGGACCATACCTACCACCAACAGATGTACGCTGCCCTGACAGAGCTGGATATCTATCAGTACAAAGGGTTACGCACCAAGGAAAAATCAGCCTCTGGTGACCCGGGGTATCATCTCCTGGCCAAACAGTTGTATGAGCGGGTATTGGAGGCCGGGCGGCAGCTCACCTTACAACCGGTGAATGTGCCGGGGCTGACGGAGGAACTACGCTGGCTGGAGGCTTGTTGTCCCCCAGCTGAGACGGGGCTCCAAGCCCTGATAGCCCTCCTCCGGCACAGTCTCTTTCCTAAAGATATCCCGATCATGGAACTGCTGACCCAGCTCCAGCGCTGCTGGCCCCAGTACAGCCCGGCCACCCGTGCTTCTGTCTATAACTGGGCACTGAATAACTGCCGCCGCTACAAAGCTCAATATCAGGATGGCGCTGCTGCTACGGCCTGGTTTCGGTTTGGCAGCCAGCCGAACCAGGCCATGATTCACGGCAGGCTTTCGGATGTGGCGTATAAAGAGCTGATTTTTGATGCGATCAAACGCGGTGAGCTGGACGAAGCCGAAACGCTGCTGACTGAACTCAGCCTGTACTTACAGCCTGAAACCGCTACGGTAGTATATGATTTTTGCCAGGTGATATGCCAGTTTGAGCGGGCCAGCCGGGCAGGCGATCAGCCGTTGCTCAAGAAAATATATGCCCGCTACAACCAGGAGATGCCCGACAACGATCTCTGGGCCCTGGAACTGCGGGTATGTACCTGGAAAGCTGCCTTCCAGCTACGTCCCGGTGCTGCAGACCTCACCGGCCAGCTAAACGGGATTAAAACCTGGGTACGCCGCCAGACCTCGTTTTCCCCGTCACAGCGTACACATATTGACCATCGGCTACAGAAGTTTCGTGAGTTACTTGCTTTTTCACGTCGTTCAATCCCTCACGAGCTGGCGGTCTGGGTAACCTCCTTGGAGGCCGAGCCTGCAGGGCTGCGGATAGACACCTCCTGGCTGATCCGCATGGCCGGCCAGCTCCCATCATAAATTTGCCGGTGGCACGACCCGTGCCACCGGCAGGTCAGGTGTGTTTTGTTAATGCGTCAGCAGGATGCGGCGGGTGACTACTGCCGATCCGAGTACCGCCTGTACCAGATAGACACCCGGTGCCAGGTGCCGGAGGTCGCAGGTACTCCCCCCCTAAAAAAGAAACAACCCCAGCATATCTGCTGAGGTTATCTCTAAAGCGCCAGTACCGGCAGCTAAATGGATATCGTTGGTAGGCCGATGTTCACTATATGAACAGGAGCAAAATACAACGGCAACCCGTATGGCACCGCAGTCAAAAATGACAGGTTGTTACCTGAGCTTCGGTGAGGTATGGACTTAAATATGAATCAGCCTTGCACCGGGCAGGGTAGGCCGGATAAAATTGTTACCCGGATACCTGTATTAATTTTCTTCCAAAACCCAGTTTTTTTGGGCCCATCCGTCCTGGACGGTGAGCAAATCCAGCGCTGGGTCCACCAGCGGACGGGCCGGGCGTCCATTGAGGGAGACGGATACGGATGCCCGTACCTGCGGATCCTGCATCCCCTGCGCCCGATAGTGTGCACCTAAAAAATGCGCATACTGCAGGATCATGTCTGGCTGGAATGCCATTTGTTTTTCCTGCCAGGCATTGAGAAACTGAGCATTGGGGACCAGGCGGGCTGATCCTTCCGGGCCGTCCTGGACATAAAACCGGGCTGTACCGGTTTTTTCGACGAGCATGACCCGCCAGGAAAACCGGAAACCTTCTTCGTTCCAAAACAGATTGCCCCGATACAGGAGGTACCGCCACGGAAACAATACCTGAAACCCAAGATACAAACCCAGGATCAGGTACCGGAACACCCGCCCGCGTATCTCCGGGGGGGGTATGGGGCCGGCGTCAGGCAGCGGCGGCAGATACCGGCGCAGGTACTCAACCACCTGTGCATGGATACGGGCCGGGAAAAATATCGGGGCGATCAGGATCATCACGGCAGGAAACATCCCGATCGGAAACAATATGCCTGTCAGCACATGAAAGACGATCACGGCCGCATAAGCCCACCACCGGGTGCGGGACCAGCACAGAAATCCCACAATGGTGCTGTCGTACAACATACCTGCCCAGCTAAACACATAAGCGGTCTCAGGATATGCCAGCAGCGGCCCCAGCAAGGGAATGTCCTGGTGCTGGGGCAGCCATATCCGAAGCGGGAGAGCGTGGAGCAGCCAATCGGTATTCAGTTTAGCCCACCCGGCGTATACATACACGATCGCAATCTGTACCTGAAACAAGCCTGTCATCCACCGGGGGACTGTAGTCCGGCGGTGCGCCGGGTGCCGGAAGGCGTCCACGGACAGGTCACCAGCAGCGGGCACCAGTGCCAGCAGGAATGCCATGAGGCTGATGAAATAATAATGATTCAGGTAATACGCCAGGTCTATCAACTCACAGTAGGTAAAACTGACTGCAAACACCAGGGCTGCTACCCGGTACTGCCACCCGATAATGATCCCCACCGAACATACAATCATCAGATAATGAAGTCCATACATCAGCGGAGCTGGCAAAGGCCTGACCCATCCAAATCCAAAAAAGGTGAAATGAAACACCGGCTCCAGGTAGTGCGTCTGTACCCAGCCCAGGGCCAGAAACCGCACCGTAGCCACGAGCATCATCAGCCCAAATCCGATCCGGAGTGTGACCAGTGGTGCGACAGGGACGGGCGTCTCCAGCCAGGACAGGAGGCGGGTAATATGTGTGAAGGGTGGTTTCATTTCAGGGGGGCAAGATACATGCGGCCCCGGGCTAATTCAACCCCTATCTGCACAGGCTGAGATGATCTTTAACGTTACGGTAACATCAATTCCTTGTACAGACCGGAGAATAGGCCCAATTTTGAACAAATCCAATCACCTATGCGCCCATACGCCACCCTTATGCTTCTCTCCTGCCTGGCACTACCGCTGCTGGCCCAGGAGCCTGCCAAGATCATCATCAAAACGGATGAAACCGTCAACCCCTGGAACCACCTCCAGGTCAACAACCGGGCTGAGACGTTTCAGTTCGCCATTGTCACCGACCGCACCGGCGGCCACCGCGAGGGTGTTTTTGAAGACGGTGTCACCAAACTCAACCTGCTCCAGCCCGAGTTTGTCATGTCTGTCGGGGATCTGATCGAGGGATATACCCGCAACGAGGACCAGATAGACCGCGAGTGGGAAGAATTCACCGGATTTATTTCCCGGCTTCAGATGCCTTTTTTTTATGTACCTGGCAATCATGACTATATCAATGAAGTCATGGCCCGCAAATGGAAAGAACGATTCGGGAGAGACTACTACCATTTTGTCTACAAGGACGTCCTTTTCCTCTGTGTCAACTCCGAGGAGCGTATGACAGGCGCAGGCCGGGGGTACATCGGTGATGCCCAGCATGACTACATCGCCCAGGCACTCCGGGACAATCCGCAGGTGAAGTGGACCCTGCTGTTTATGCATCAGCCCCTCTGGAACCAAACCAATACCGGACGCTGGGCCGATGTAGAGGCCCTGCTTGCCAGCCGGAAACATACCGTATTTGTCGGCCACAATCACCAGTACGTCAAGTACGAGCGCAACAATGGCAAATATTTCATCCTGGCTACTACGGGTGGGGGGAGCCGCCTCCGGGGTCCACAGTTTGGGGAATTTGACCATGTGGTGTGGATCACGATGACCCCTGATGGCCCGATCATGGCCAATCTCCTGCTGGAGGGCATCTGGGACGAAAACATCAATACCGAAAAACAGGCTGCATTTACCCAGCCCCTGATAGAGGGCCGTGCGGTCCGGGTCGAGCCGCTGATCCTGGACAAGCCTGAGTTTCAGGGTGGCGAAGTGATCGTGCGGGTCACGAATGACAGCGACGTACCGATGCGTGCCCGGCTGGACCTGTCCTCTACCGCCCAGATTTGGGTGCAAAATACCCGCTTTGACGAAGTCATAGCACCAAACTCCGTAGAGTTGGTGACCTTCCGGCTCCGCACCGGCAAACCTGTCAAAGCAGATGCCCTGACTGCCCTGGCCCTCAAAACCACCCTGTCCTACAGCCCTGAAAATCGCCCCCTCCTGGAGATACAGTCAGAATATCAGCTCCGGCCGGAGTACCGCCGCCCCGTCTCCAAAGCACCCGCACTGGTAGCTGTGGACGGAGACCCCGCTGAGTGGAAAAACCTGCGTTATACGGCTACCGATCCAGCCCAGGCACAGGGATCACCCTTTGCGCATAAAGGTGCCGCCGATGGCAGCTTTACCTTTGACCTGGCAGCAGACGATCAGTTTGTGTATATGTGTGTAGCGGTCACCGATGACGAAGTCTCCGTCACAGACGGCAATAATCCCCTGAGCCAGGACGGTATCGGGATCCAGCTGGATGCCCGCCCGGCCACCGAAAGCACCAACAGCAACGGCGAAGGTTATATGAAAAACTATGCCCTGATCCTGATCAGCCCGCTGGAGAGTGGCACCGGTGCCGGCAATGTATTCATGCCCGAAGCCCTGCCGCCCGGCACCCAGACCGCCTGCCGCCGCACTGCCACCGGATATGTGGTAGAAGCAGCCATCCCCATCGCATACCTCGACAAGATGCAGGGCAAAACCTGGGAGTCCTTCCGCTTCAACATCGGCATGTCTGACATAGACAACCAGGGTGCCCATACCACCGTGATCTCCTGGCAGCCCGACTGGCGCAGCGCCGCCAATATCCTCGGCAGCGGGATGTTTAGGAAGTAGGCACACCCAATACACCTGAAAACAGGCTTATTAATCCTGTTTTCAGGTAGTATATCTTGCCCTCAACCCTGGGCGATGTGTATAGACATATCTTGTACCTGCCCTTCTTCGGCTTAACGGATAAGTCTTGTATTATTGCCGAGACTACAAAACATAAAATGATCCTTACACCCGACATAGTACCCCGCCTGATGCGATAATTTAGCCTGCAACTGAGATATGCTTTACTTTATGAGTAGATTTATCCTTATCTTGCCGTATGATTAAGGCTATCTCAATCAAAAATTTCAAGTCTGTGCTGGATACCCGCTTTGAGTTGGGAAGGGTTAATGTGTTTATCGGGGAGAACGGCTGCGGCAAAACCAATATCCTGGAAGCCATCGCGATGGCTAGCGCCGCCAAAGAAGGTCGGCTGGACGTAGAGGGGATGTACTCCAAGGGGATACGGGTGGCAAGACCTGAACTACTAATGAGTTCGTTTTACAGAAAAAAGCAGCACGACGAGATTAAAATAACCATAAGTGCCAAAGAAGCTGATACAGACCTAGAAATTGCCAGTACCCTCATCCCAGAGGATTACGATCTGCTTACTAAATGGAATGAAAAGGAAAAAAATCTTGAAAACAAGCTACTTGGAGAGATTATAGGAGAAATTTTCAGCTCACAAGGGTCGGTAGAAGCAACTTCTGTCATGGAATTACTAGAGCGCAGAATGTCAGCCTCTCCTGCCGTAAAAGAATTTCAACTGCTTAAATCCCAAAACGCCTACCTACCCTTATTAGGATATGTAATCTACTCGCCTAACACTAAATCACTTCGCGGCATTTACTCCGAAAGCAAAAAAGAACCATTAGGGATAAATGGCGAAAATCTAGACTTGCTGATTAATAGTTTTAATCCTAATGAGCAGGAAGAGTTGACCTTTCATATTCGTCGCCTGATTAGTTGGCTGGAGGATGTGGAGCATGACGAATACGATATGTATAAACAATTTGGCCTTAAATTGGGCAAGAGTAGTTCCCGTCTTTATTTCAGAGACCGCTTCATGGGCAAACAAAATAACCTCTTCTCCGCAGAAAATGCCAATGAAGGAATTTTGCACCTGCTATTTTATCTGGCCCTGATGATAAGCCGCCGGACACCTTCTTTTTTAGCTATAGACAATATCGAGACCGCACTCAATCCCCGCCTCTGTACTGAAATTATGTGTTCGCTCTGCGAGCTGGCCCCGAAAAAAAGTAAGCAGATGCTCATTACCACCCACAATCCTGCGGTGCTGGACGGGCTGAATTTATTTGATGACGAGATAAGACTTTTCGAAGTATTCCGCAGTGACAAAGGGCACACAGATGTGCGACGCATCCAATTCCGCGAAGGCAAGCCCCTGCCTGCCAAACTCTCCGAGTTATGGATGTCAGGTCATCTGGGGGCGGTCCCCGCTAATTTTTAACAGGGGACAACTATGAAAGTAGGTATTCTGGCAGAGGGGCGAACGGATCAAGCGGTAATTTCAAATATCCTGCGTGCCTGCGGTGTGGACAGCAGCGCCATCATCTACCTGCGGCCTCAGGTGGACGAAACAGATAAGCATAATCCCGCCAACACCCGAACCTTTGGGGGCTGGTCTTATGTCAAAAAAGACTGTGAGGAAAAAACAGAGATCGAAAAATTTTTTTCTATAGCTGGTAATGATCTGCTCATCATCCACCTTGATAGCGCTGAGGCGGACGATTTTCCGGTGGACAGGCCCCCCAAAACCTCCCGGCACTACTGCGCAGCACTCAGCGCACGGATTATTGAGCGGATATGGGACTGGCTTCATACTGGTGGCAAACCCAGGGGACCTGAGGAAATATATGCTTTTGCTATTGCTATCGAAGAAATAGACGCCTGGGTAATGACTCTCTATAATGAGACTGACACCCATGACTCCGCTAAGCCGAAAGAAAAACTACAGCGTCTGCTAACCAAAAAAGGCCTTTCTTCCGAGGAATCTTTTGACAATTTCGACCGGCTGACCCGTGACTTCCGGAAGTCTAACACACTACAGAGAGTAGCCAAGAACAACGCCAGCCTGGCAGCATTTGTATCTGCTCTCAAAGAAGCCACGCATCGTAGCGCATAACTGCTTAGTTGTACACCTGCGCTGATCTATTCCTTTCTACGCTCAATCTACCCGAGCCCCCGGCCACAGCATCTCACCTGTCACCGGGGGCAGTTACACGCAAAAAAATTGGCAGTGGGTCAAACAAGTTGGAAAAATCCTTTAATAACTTGATTTTCAATGTCTTAAAAGTAGATATCACCCACTTTGACCCACCACCAAAAAATTCTTACTGCACGATCAGCTTGCCCACATATTTAGCCCCTTGTACCCGCACCTCGACAATGTACAAGCCCGGCCCTGGCAGCTCCTCTGTACTGACCGCTACCTGCTGCCCCCGGATACCGGCCCGGCGATACACGATCTGGCCCATTGTGTTGCGGATCAGCAGGAGTGCCGGCTTCTGTCCGGGCCCGCCAAAGGTGATGTTCACCTCGCCGGTCCGCGCCGGGTTAGGATACAACTGGAGGGAACGTACCGGCACAGAGGGGCCGCCAATCCCATTGGAGGTTTGTGCCGGGCCCTGGTGCCCATACAGGCCAGTCCCTGTCCCGACCAGCAACTCGTCATAAAAGATAAAATGAATCTGTGCACCCGCCGGATACACATACCCCTGTGTCCAGGCAGTACCACCTGCAGCGAGATAATACAGTTCATTGTCCACGGCGACATATACCGTGTCTATCCCGATGGTAATGGCTTTTCCTTTTTTGCCGGGCATAAACGGAAATCCATTGGTGGGAAACGGTGTCCATTTGCCCCCGGCACTCAAAATTTTATGGTAGGCGATGGGGTGATTATTACCTGCATCCGTACCACAAGCCACAAGGGTATCTCCGGTAGCACTGCGGTGCAGGTCCACAACAGAAGCAACGATGGTCGCCCCTGTGCTTGTCCCGCCCGGTCCCATGTCCTGGGAGGGCGTCCAGCCGGAGCCGGACTTGACGAGGCGATAGACGCTGTGGCCCTGGGGGCTGCTCAGGTCATAGTGCACCCCTACATACGCCACCGTATCACCCGACTCAATATTAAACACGATGTCCTGCACGTCCACATCCTTGCCGACCACAGTGGCCTCCATCAATACCTGCCCCCAGGTTTGTCCGCCGTCCAGGCTGTAAAACAACCCGCCTTCGTCCCCCTGATCTATGGTATATCCCGCCATGACGAGGCTCGTATCCCATTCACAGACGGCAAGGGAGGTAATGGCAGCAGCCCCCGTAGCGGGTGTACCCATGGCATTAAAATTATAGGGCGCTACTTCCGCCGAAAACATATTCCGCCAGGTAGTGCCCCCGTTGCCGGATTTATATACCCGGAGGTTGCCGACGTATACCGTATTGGTATCCGTGCCGGCCATCGCAGCAGCATAATACGGCGAACCATCTCCGTTGGGAAATATCGCAGGGGTCCAGGCAGGGGTGCTCTGGTACGATGACACCTTGCGGATACCCGCCTTAGAGGCGATCCAGGCCACGTTTTTATTGGACAGGTGCATCGAAAAATCATTTACCTGCACGGCCTCCACCCCTTCATTGATCTCAAATATCCGGCTCCCTCCATTCAGGCTGGCCCCGATACCCTGGTCGGTCGTCATATATACCACTTTTTTGCCGGCAGGATCGGCATACACCGCTCCGTCATTGGGATGTGTCTCAAAACCACCCGGAGATCCAAACCCAAACCAACTCCCGCTGACCCCTTTATTGAGGTTATAGGCACTGGCAAAATACACAGCATACAAACTGCTGTCCCCGGAGAAAGCTATATTGCTCCCCGGTGCCCCGCCGAACGGCAGGTCAAAATAGGTCCAGGTTACTTCATCATCGCTGTAGGCAATTTTTTTATGGGCAAAATCTGAGCCCCCCACAAACAACCGTCCGTCAGGCGCGATACCCAACGCCGTCCACTCAAAGGTAGCAGGCAGGGTGGCGGGAGAAATATCCGCAAAAGTCGTCCCGGAGTTCAGGCTGGTATAGGGATCAGAGCTGCGGGCTACCTTGGGGGTATTGCCCCGGATATACATATATATATGCCCTGTGCCGGGATGTACTGAGAGCGCCGGTGACGGGCCGGGTGGCATCGTCAGCAGGAGAGGCGAACCCGCGGACTCCGTGTAGGCACCTGTCAGATCCAGGGTCCCGTAGTGCAGGCGGTTGCCCGAGAGCGCCAGGAGGTAGTCACCATATACGGCAAAAGACTGGACATTGGCCGGGCCTATATTCACAAGGCCCCCGCCGCTGGCAGCAGCGCGGGCGAGCTGGCCCGGATTGCGCATAAAAATCAACGACCGCGAACCTGCATGTGCTGCTATGTCCCGGATCCCTGAGCCCAGGTTGGCAGTGCTGCCCATATCCGGCATAAGCTGGAATGCCCCAAATACCGCTGAGTCAGGCGTAGGATGATACACATCCGCATAAAAAGCTGAGTTGGCACTCTCGGTCGTGATAAAAATCCGTGAGCTGTCCGCAGCCGTCTGAATGCCCGTGATGGCATTGATCCGGCCACCATATACGGCTTCGGCCTGCGGGACCGTCAGCTGGGCCGGGAGAAACAAGGTTTTCAGGCAGAGCAATCCAAGGAAACAAAGGGTCAACAATTTATTCATATGGTCCGATTTATTACTAATTTAAAATTACTTAAATACGTACTATTTATCTCGGCATCTCTCCGTAAACATAACAGATGTTGTATTCGACCGCTTAATTGCCGAAAATGTACCCGATCAGCCGGCAACAATCTCCGGCCGGTACACACAGATTGTACTGATTGCAACATTATTCACTTCATTTACCTATATTATTGCGCTGTACCAGACGTTTGTATACGTGACAGTACGCTCCCGCCCTACATCCCGCAGGACCCGGTAATTATTCTCTTGAATGGAACATTCTCCTGAAAAAAACATCGAAAAACTCATTGCCGCCAACGAGTTGGGGCAGGCTTTTGCCTCATTTGGAGAGTTTGTGCAGCGCTGCAATGACATGCGCGCTGAGATGATCCAGACCCAGAGCCGGTATGCCTATGTCGAAAGCCAGGTACAGGCCCACACTGTAGGCAATGAAGCGGGTATTGAGCGCAACCGGATCGCCCTGAGTTTCCTCACCCAACTCGAATCCTTCCGGCGGGAGGTACTTTCTGTCTACTTTGATATCCGGGACAAGGAAACCTATCTCAGCAGTTTCACCAGCCGGGATGCCGTGATCGAGCAGATACTGGACTTGCGCCTGCGTCCGCGACGATATACCCTGGAGCGGCAACTGGCCGAAGGCAACTCCTCCATCATCTACCAGCTCCTCAACCCCGATACCCGGCGGCACGCCATTGCGATTGTCCTCAAACTCCCGGTCCTGCCAGATGAGGCCAAAGCCGAGGTCCGGCGGCTGGCTGACCTCCGCCACCGCAACATCATCAAAATCCTTGACTACGACCTGGAGTCCTACCCATGTTTTATTATCTCAGAGTATATCTACGGACCGACCCTGATTGAGGCCGTTGACAAAACCGGCCCCCGTCCCCCGGCCCAGGCCACAGACTGGCTCTACCAGCTCACCGACGCCATTGATTACCTGCGCCAGAAACGCATCCTGCACACCAATATACGCCCCTCCAAGATCTATGTGGACGACGAGTGGCAACTGATGATCTCTCCCGTGGACATGCACAAGGTCACCACAGGCGAACATACCTTCAACCGGTTTATGGATGTGTGCCGGTATGGCAGCCCGGAGCTCCTGGCGCGGGACGGCAAGGGGCTCAACATGCCTGAGATGAAACACGCCGACCAGTATGCCCTGGGCCTGCTGGGATATAAGATGCTCACCGGTGACCACCTGTTTGAGGGAGATACCGTGCCGGAGGTATTGCGCAGCCGCAACCGGTTTGCGGGTGATCCTGCCTACCGCAAAGCCCGTATGCAGGCTATACCCGAAGTAACTTTTGCAGGGATTGATGGCAAAAAACGTTCGCTGGCAGATGTGATCCGCCGCCTGCTCCGGGAGAATCCCGCCGACCGCTATGAGAGTCTTCACGAACTCCTGCGCCACCTGCACCCCCTGACAAGGGCTGAGAGTCCCGACATCAGCCTCGCCCGCAGGAGTTACCGCCGGTGTATGGCCCTCAACAAGGAGTTTATCCGGGATTTTTATCAGGCATTTCAGCAGGCAGCGCCCCATGTCCGGGATCACTTCTCCTACATCAGCCAGAAGCGGCAGTCGGCTATGCTCCAGATGGCCGTGGACGTACTGCTGGACCTCAGCCACAAGTCTCACCTGCTCAGCGCCCTGATGGGTAATACACACCATACCCGGTATCAGTCAGCTGACTTTGAACTGTTTTTGGACATTCTGATCAAGGTCCTGGCCGAAAATGATCCGCAGTGGGACGAGGCCACCGCAGCCGAATGGGCACATATCCGGCAGGAAACCCTGGCTCACATCTCAACCCAGCCGGGTCAGGCCTGACGGGTCCCCGCACTCAGCCGCTGAAACATCACCCACCATCGCTCCGGTATGTCATCCGCCAAAGCCGTCTGGTAATCCTGCTCCGCGCAGGCTACCAGCCGGGCCGGGACCTTGCGCTGTCCGAGTGCCTCAGGATAAGGCACTTCCATCCACCAGCGGCCTGTGTGGGGGTGGCAATAAAACACCATCGGGGGGATGCTGGCATTCACCTGCACTTCATAATGACGGAAAACGGACCGGTCTTCACGGGGCATATCATCCTTGCGGTTGAGGATGCCCTCTGCGATATACCATACCATCAGCGCCCCCAGGAGGGCTGTTTGGTGATGCAGGTCCTGGTCGGGATTCCAGCCGGATACCAGGATAGTAGCCGGGCGATGCCCCATACCTGCGTACCGGGCGAGGCGACATATCTCCATCGCCGTAAATCCACCGGGCGAGGGTCGCTGACCTGCCGGAGCATCAGCATGCCGCACACTCCCCAGGTGGAAGGTCACCATGTCGGCCGTCCGGAGCGGCGGTTCCGCGAGCTCCAGGGCAGCGGCCAGCTCGCCATATCGCTGGAGCAGCATCCCCTGCTCCCGCAAATCCGTGCGGAGGGACTCCGGCACAAAATAGGTCTGATACCCGAGATTGGTGTACTGAAACAACCATCCGGGCCTGTGGGTAAGGATGTTGTGGTTAAAAGCCTGATCAGCCGGGGCCACCTCATGGTCTGCCATGTGCAGGCGGCTGCTCACCTCGACATATTCAATCAACCGGTCTGCGTTTTCATAACTCAGGTACTGCCCCCAGGCCAGCTCCGGGGCACTGCCCAGAATCACAATGGTTTTGCCCGCTGCCTGCAGGTGGCTCAGGACAAAAGCCAGGGCCTCACAGGCCGCCTCCAGGCTGCTCCGGGGCCTGAGGTCTCCCAGGTCGGCGATGGTACATGACGCGCCCGGATGGGTAAGCCCGTAGAGCTGGTGCCGGATCGCGGAGGTATGGCCACGCGGGTACGTTTCCATGTCTATCTCACACCCGATCAGGATCAGGTCTGCCGACTCCCAGGCCGGAAACGACGTCTCAAACCGCTGACATTGTACGCCCAGGCTATCAGTTGGCAGGACGCTTACGAGTTCGCGGAGCGAGCCGGAGAGGGGATAAAAAAAGGCCGACAGATCCATACGCGGATAAATTTTCAAGTGATCAGCGAATGATGTAAAATTGGGCGAATTTCCGGGAAGTATGTATGCTCCGGGAGATAATTCTCAACAATACCTGCCCCAGCGCAGTCATATACCTTTAGCCTGCTGAATATGACGATATTACTCACCGGCGCTACCGGATTTCTGGGCCGCTACCTGGTAGATGAACTGGTGGCAGCCGGTCATGAGGTACGCGTCCTTGTGCGCCATGCCGCACAGCGGGACCTGCCGTGGCGGGACCTGGTGACCGTCGTGGACGGGGATGTGCAGGACCTCCTGTCCGTCGAGCAGGCCCTGGAAGGCGCAGAAGCGGTCATTCACGCCGCTGGCCTGGTGAGTTTTCGCAGGCGGGACAAGGCGGCACTCCTGGCCTCTCATGTGCAGGGCACTGCCAATATCGTCAATCTGTGCCTGGAAATGGGCATCAGCCGGCTCGTACATGTGAGCACCATCGGCGCACTGGGCAGGCCCGAGGACAAGGCCCTCATCACAGAGGCCACGCCCTGGCAAAACCGCCGCCACCTCTCCGGATACGCTATCGCCAAACACAAAGCCGAGCTGGAAGTCCAGCGTGGCGTAGCCGAAGGCCTCTCCGCCGTGTGTGTGAATCCCGGAATTATCCTGGGGGCCGGTGACTGGACCCAGGGCACACCTCAGTTGTTCCGGCTGGTGGATCAGGGACTCTCGTTTTATCCGGCAGGC
This sequence comes from Bacteroidia bacterium, assembly GCA_033762375.1. Classification (GTDB taxonomy): domain Bacteria; phylum Bacteroidota; class Bacteroidia; order J057; family J057; genus RDXT01. The sequence goes on along the minus strand of JANRLQ010000027.1, from coordinate 2,442 downwards.
AGCAGCGGGTATGTGGGCGCAGCTGATGTAGCCCGTGCCTGCCACCTGCTGCTGGAGGCACCCGTCAACCCCGGCAGCCGTTTTATCCTCGTCGGCGAAAACCTAACCCAGCGCGAATTTCTCACCCGGGTGGCACATGCCCTGCACCGCCGCCCCCCTGCCCTTCCCCTGCCCGCACCACTGGCCCTGGCCGCCGGATGGCTGGCTGAGGCCTGGGCAGACCTCACAGGCTCCGATGCCCAGATGTCTGTCGCCTCCATGCGCAGCGCCTCCGACCCCGTACGGTTTGACGGCACCGCTATCTGCCGGCTGGGATTTCAGTACACCCCCCTCGATACCCTCATCGCCGACATCGCCCATGCATATACAACCCGGACCTGATCCGGACTTCACGCCCTATCTGCTGCCATGCGTATCACCAAACATACCCAGGACAAACTCCAGGACATCCTCAAAGCCCTCGGCTACCAGATCCGGTACGAAAAAGGTACTTTTCAGGGAGGCTATTGTCTTGTGATGGATCGTAAACTCATCATGATCAATAAGTTTCACCCGCAGGAAAGTAAAATTAACCTGCTCATAGACATCGTCCGCAAGGTGGAAATAGAGGCCGAACTGCTGGAACCGGAACAACTCAAACTCGTAGAAACCCTCAAACAGCAGCAAACGTGAAATTTATCTTCAGCGGAACGGGTACCTCGCAGGGCATCCCCGTCATCGCGTGTCCCTGTGCCGTATGCCAGTCAGCAGATACCCATGACAACCGCCTCCGCACCTCCGGGGTGCTGATGTCTGATACGACGACCGTGGTGTTTGATACAGGCCCGGACTTCCGGCAGCAGATGCTGCGGCACCGGGTGCAGCAGCTGGATGCTGTGGTATTCACCCACGCACACAAGGACCATACCGCAGGCCTGGACGATGTACGCTCCTTCAACTACCGCCAGCAGCGACCCATGCCGCTCTGGGGCAATGCTGGCACCCTCCACAACCTCCGGCGGGAGTATTATTACGTTTTTGAAAACGAAAACTATCCCGGCCTGCCCCTGCTCAGCCTCCATGAAGTCGGCCAGGCTCCGTTTACCATTGGTGACCTGACCCTGACCCCTGTCCCCGTCAAACACGGGCGAATGGAGGTCCTGGGATTTCGCTGCGGAGACTTTGCATATATCACCGACGCCAATGATATCAGTCCGGCCTCACTCGACCTGCTCCAGGGGCTTGATACCCTGGTACTCAATGCGCTGCGGGTAGAAAAACACCATTCTCACTTCTCGCTGGATGAAGCCCTGGCCGTCATTGCCAGCCTGAACCCCCGCCAGGCATGGCTCACCCATATCAGCCACCAGATGGGACTACATGCCGAGACAAGTGCCCGGCTCCCGGCAGGGGTAGCGATCGCATGGGACGGGCTTACGCTGAGCTGGTAGCGAAGTCTGCGCAGCAACCTTCCGCCCTTCGGTCACAAAACAGAGGAGCTGACCATATTGCTATACATTTTTGAAAAATAGTGAAAAGTACAAGGTTGTTGCGTGCAGCAAGGCAGCAGTGGCTGTGTGTTTCCTGCGGAAGGGGGGCGAGGTATTTCACAGAGACAGCGAGGTACGGAGCTACACGGAGGTTTGTCTCGGTGTAGCTCATATGTTTGCATCCTCTCATATGTTTGCATCCTCTGTATGAAGGATAGAAGGCGATGGAGATAAACGGAGGGGGAGCGGGTATTATGCTATTTCCGCTCATCTCTGAAAATGTATAGTAGGGTGGGAGCTGACCTGCCCACCACAGAGGGGACGACGCGCCGCAGGCTGATGTCCGGGAATAGATTGAACGGTTGTTCAATGTATAAATAATGTTATACCCTATTGGAAATGTCAGCTTTTAGGGGCTTCTTTACTTCAGGTAACCGCTGAACTATTATGATAGAGGAGGCCAAAAAAGCGTGATGGCAATAATTATATTCACTAAAAAACATGTGTAGGTTTTTTTATATTTAAGAATAAATATTATTGTCATGACAAAAAATATGAAAACATTTTAAGCCACGATTTGTACTAATTTTTACACGAGTGATCAATTGCCTTCCACCAGCGTACTGAGGCCCTGGAAGCCAAAAATAATAACCTGAAGTAAAACGCCAATCGCTAACGATACGGCCTTATGAAAAAATATCTGATCTGCCTCCCGGTCCTGGCACTGCTGGTGTGGGGGGGATGTAAGTGTGACGACCCGACTAATCCGGAGTGCAAAAACTATGATCCGTGTTATGTGCAGGGAGCGGTCTCGGCGGAGTTTACGATGGAAGAATCGCATACCTTCTGGCCGGACCGAATGCCTATTTTCCGAAGTGTATCGGCCAATAATCGGGTTGTGCTGCGCGCCATCCAGGAGCTAGACAGCTACGAGTGGCAGGTCGGTACCGAGCCTACCCCCCGTACCGGGCGG
>JANRLQ010000026.1:0-652624 GCA_033762375.1 Bacteroidia bacterium | reverse complement strand
GAGGGCCCAGAACTCCGTCACTGCCTTCAAGGGGCTTGCCCATACGAAGCTTTTCCAGCGCTTCTGACTCGAATGTTTCAAAGTCAAATTTCTCCGCCTTTTCCATATACTTGTGTCAAGGTTAAAAGATATGAACTTTTTACCTGACACAGTTTATTGAACGGTCTCCAAGAGGAATTCGAGTGTTGGCTTTTGCTTGAAAATGCTGAGGTTAGCGACTATGTTACCTCTGAGATAAGTGGTAAGCTACGGGTAGCATATCAGATCGTAAAGCCCTCAGAGAAGCTAAATGTGTTAGAACAAGAGCTTGATGAACTGCATACAGAATCTATCAAAGAGTTTCTCAGTCGGCCCGACACACTGCTCTTGATCGTTGCCGTAACTGGCATTACAAGAAATCAAGTTGTTTATAAGGCACTCATAGAGGCTGAAAGAATTGTCAATACCCTTAACTCCATCTGGCAGGCTGAAATTCGCTTGCACGCAGATCTACACTTCGAGTTCATAAAAGGCAAACTACGCGGCTCTACCTTGCGTAATTCTACGAAGACCATTCATGCCTGGGACTTAGAAAAACTACATGCCCTTAATTCAAGTGACTGCCAGATCCTCCAGCAGGCAGATGAAGCCTATTTTCATGCCCTGAGCAGCAAAGACCCGGAGGTACAACTGATGTACCTGTGGGTATATCTTGAGCGTTGTTTCCCTCATTTCGAAGAAGACCCCCGGGAAAAAGCAGATAAAATCTGTACCTCTGTAAGCAATATCCTGCTCCTGGATGAAGAGAAAACATACCGCCGGGAGGCAGAGACGCTGCTCATCAACTGGCTTAATAACACCCATTCAAATGATCCGGCAATCCTAGGCCTGTCCATAGAGAGACAGGCACTTAGAAACAGAATAGAGAGGCTTGACCTGGGAGTTGCTGAAATCAAGGATATGACTACCTACTTTACCATTCAGGAAAAAATCAGAGAATACACAGGCTATACCCTCGACAAAAGCGTATCCCAATACTATAAGCGCCTGTTACAGCAAGCCCACCGCAGCCGCAACAACTTCGTTCACAGCAACCTGAGCCATCCGGCTACCCTTATCAGACTTAGCCGCCATCTGCCGGAGCTGGTTAGAAGATTTCGCAAAATCATCAATTTATCTATCACAGAGAACATTCTGATTGAAGAGTATGCGATGAAGATAAAGAGTATCGAAAATGACGGGATAAAATTGATCTGTGGATAAGCTTTCTTTAAGCTGGCGCAGGGCTGCGCCCTGTGCCGGGTATCGCCGGGGCTATGCCCCATCCCCCAGAGGTTCGCAGGTATCGGACAACGATACACCCGATGCCGATGAGGTATCCGATACCTGCGGCTATAATTGTTATCCGTAATACCCGATCAGGGCGCTGATGATCATGCCGACCACGGCCAGCACCCAGGGGCCGATGCTGAGCAGGAGGGCCAGGCGTACGTCTCCCATCCAGACAGCGGCGTACAGGCCTCCCAGGCCCAGGGCCAGGAATAATACTGCCAAAACAGCGGTAGCGACCGGACCGTACTTGGTGGTCTGAAGCAGGCCCACGACATTGAGAAAAAAACGGGCACCGAGGTACAGGTTGCCGGCGGAGGCGAGGCCGGAGAGGAGGAGGAAAAATTTCATTGCGGAGGTGGCTCAGGAATTGACCCGAAGATAGGGATTTCCGGGCATAAAAAAACGTATCCCCGGCCGGAACCGGGGATACCTTATCTGGTGAGCGACCGTATTACAAATAATTTTGGGTCACCAGCCACTGCGCGATTTGTTTCAGGATCAGCACATTGCGGTCCACGCCTGCGATCAGGGTGACGGACTCCCCACTGGCAGCGACGGTGTGGGTGATGTTGTCGCGGTAGGTTTTGACGGTGACGACGCGGGCCTGGTTGCCACCGCTGAAGGTAGCCGTGGCGATCAGGGTTCCGGCAGGGATCTGGAAATTATACGTATCCACCCCGCTCTGGGTGCCGAGGTCCGCAAACAGCCCGATCAGGGTCCCGGCCTGGGAGATTTTGCCAGGCTCGCGGATCTCGACCGGAAACTGCCGGTTGCGGGTGACCATCGTGTAGTTGAGGCGGTACGGCGGTGTTTTGCCCTTTTTTTGGATCAGGGCCCGGACGGCATTCAGGTCGAGTTGCTGGTCTTTTACCAGCCCAAAGTTGCCGATATGGTTGGCGAGGGTTTTTTCGCCGCCGAGCTTGCTCACAGGCAGGAATCCCGGCGTATCATACCCCCGAAACCGGAACTCAAAGTAATACACCGTGTTGTCGTCCGGGTCCTCGGGGATCAGGCTGGAATATACAGCCGTAAAGAGCGTGTCCCCGGCGAGGTTGGTGGCCGCAAAGTTTTTTACCAGGCCCATCATGTCCGGGTTTTTGGTGCTGACAATCTTGGCTACCGGTTGTTTGTCCACGGAGACCAGTCCGTCCCGATATTCTACTTTCTGGGCCAGGAGGCTGGTGCAGGCAGCCAGCAGGACTGCGAGGGTGATCAAAGATTTCATGTGAAAAAATAATACGTAAAACCAACAGGGAAAAAGTCTCCAGTCTTGCACCTTAAAGATGGGGGAAAATGGGCAGATTCCATACGGGCAGGATCAGATTCATAGCGTTTATGGGCAATCCTGTACAGGCCGTTTTCTGGCATCAAATGGCGTGCGGACATTCAGCAATCTTTTTCCTACCTTTGTCCCCGCCAAACCTGTGTTTAAACCGTATCTGATCCATGCAAACTACGCTTCGCACCCATACCTGCGGCGAACTCCGCGCTGCACACGCCGGCCAGTCTGTCACCCTCTGCGGATGGGTACAAGGCACCCGGGACCTGGGCTATATCCTCTTCCTGGACCTGCGGGACCGCTACGGCATCACCCAGGTATCCATCAAGTCGGATATGCAGGCAGAAGCCTATGAGGCAGCCCGCAAGCTGGGCCGCGAATATGTGATCACGGTATCAGGCACGGTAGCGGTCCGCGAAAGCAAAAACCCCAAACTCGCCACCGGCGATATTGAGATCATCCCGGACAGCCTGTCGCTGATCAGCGCCGCCAAACTCCCGCCCTTCCTCATCGAGGACGAGACGGACGGCTCGGAAGAACTCCGCATGACCTACCGCTACCTCGACATCCGCCGCCCGCGTATGGTCAAAAACCTGCTCCTGCGGGCACAGGTGGCCCGTGCCGTGCGTACGTACATGGATGCGCAGGGATTTTGTGAGATTGAGACACCCAACTTTATCAAGTCCACTCCTGAGGGTGCCCGTGACTTTCTGGTGCCTTCCCGCATACACCCCGGCACCTTTTATGCCCTGCCCCAGTCACCGCAGATCCTCAAGCAGCTCCTGATGGTGGCCGGCATGGACCGTTATTATCAGATCGTCAAATGTTTTCGGGATGAGGACTTCCGCGGCGACCGCCAGCCGGAGTTTACGCAGGTGGACTGCGAGATGAGCTTCGTGGGCCTGGAGGACATCTATCAGACCTTTGAGGGGCTGACAAAATACGTATTTAAAGAAACCATCGGGGTTGAACTCCCTGCTTTCCAGCGTATTCCGTACCTGGAGTGCCTGCGCAAGTACGGCACAGACAAGCCTGACCTGCGCTTTGGCTGCGAAATCCAGGAGCTGAACGAAGTGGTAGGCGGCTCTGAATTTAGTGTCATCAACAGCGTACTGGAGGCGGGTGGCCTGGTGGCAGGCCTCGTCGCCAAAGGCTGCGCCGGATATACCCGCAAGCAACTGGATGCCCTCACGGATTTTGTGAAGTCGCCCCAGATCGGCGCTACGGGCCTGATGTACGTGCGCTGGGGGGCTGACGGGATCAAGTCCAGCGTGGACAAATTTTACTCCGAAGACCAGCTCCGCGCCATCCTGACCCATGCAGGCGCGGGCGAGGGTGACCTCCTGCTGATCCTGGCAGATAAACTTAAGTCCAAAACCCGTAAGATGCTCGGCACCCTGCGCCTCCACCTGGCCAAACAGGAAAACTGGATCGCGCCCGGAAGCTGGTCGGTGTTTTGGGTGGTGGACTTCCCGCTCTTCGAGCGCGACGAGGAGAGCGGCGAGCTCACCTTTGCGCATCACCCCTTCTGTATGCCCCGCGAGGAGGACCTCGACAAACTTGATACCGACCCGGAGAACTGCTACGCGCAGACCTATGACATGGTCATGAACGGCAGCGAAATCCTCTCCGGCTCCATCCGCATCACCCGCCCCGATGTGCAGAACAAAATCTTCGATATCCTGGGCCTAAGCCCGGAGGAAAAAGAACAAAAATTTGGCTTTATGCTCCGCGCCTACGACTACGGCGCGCCCAGCCACGGCGGTTGTGCCTTTGGCCTCGACCGCTGGGTGATGCTGCTGGCCGGCGAGCCGAGCATCCGCGACGTGATCCCCTTCCCCAAATCCGCCGGGGGCCGCGACCTGATGATGGACGCGCCAAGTTTTGTGCCCCAAAAGGCGCTGGATGAGCTGGGGATTGTGGTGAAGGGGTAAATGTGTATATTTGAGTATTAACCTGACACGTATGAGCATATCCCGCTTGTCACGCATCACCCTCGATGAAAGTATTTGCCACGGGAAGCCCACCCTTCGCGGATCGAGGCTCATGGTCGAGACCGTACTGGAATTGATGGCATCGGGTATGACCGTAGCAGACCTGATCGCCGACTATCCGGGCCTGGAAGCGGAGGATGTATATGCGTGTCTGTGGTGTAGTTGAGCTGTTGAGGGAATGGTGCAATGGTGTTGACCTATGCGCAGATTTCCTGCGGACACATGTGCCGGGAGCGATATACATACCGCGCAAAGCGCTGGATGAGCTGGGGATTGTGTTGAAGGGGTAAATGTGTATATTGGGTAATGATCTGATCAACTAATCATGGAAAAAACTAGGCTGATTGAGTTAAAGGAGCAAATTACTCATGAGCTAAAATCGGAAACTGTCAACTATGATCGTGTCTTGTCTCTTTCAAATGAGCTGGCCAGCCAGGATAACGATCATGTCCGGTTTTCGGTTGATGCAGCAGTAATAGAAAGACTTGGTTATGAACTTGTAACCAAGCAAGAGATTGCTGTATCTGAACTCGTTAAGAACGCTTATGATGCAGATGCAACGGAAGTTATACTATCTTTCAAAGATGCTGAAACTAAAGGAGGGACATTAACTATTGAAGATGACGGGAATGGAATGAACCGAGACCAGTTGGTTAATGGCTTTATGCGTATATCTTCCTCTGAAAAAATTGACTCTCCAACATCACCTCTTTATGGGAGAACTCGTGCAGGTAGAAAAGGAATTGGAAGATTTGCAGTACATAGATTAGGTACAAAACTTACAGTTATTACTCAAGCAGAAGATGCAATTCATGCTTTACAAGTAACTATTGACTGGGAGTTATTCAAAAGGAATCAAGAACTATTCTCTATTTCCAACAAAATAATTGAAATTCCAAAGCGAAAGCTACATGGCACCACTCTGATAATTGAGCAGCTTAGGGAATCTTGGACTGATGCTGAGATCAAAAGGAGTTACAGGTATGTTTCTGATCTTCTTCAGCCTTTTCCAATATCAGAGTCCGCAAAGGAAAAAGCAGAAAAAAGAAAAGGTTTAGATCCTGGATTTAAAGCATCTTTTTTTAGAATTGACAAAGATCAACTTGTGTCGATTGCTGATGATCAGCAAAATGTATTCGATCATGCCTTAGCAGAAATTGAAGGGTATGTGCTAGATGACAAAATCGGCTACTGGGGCGTAAAAAGTACTAAACTTGAACTTAAATTTGATGAGTTATTGGGCAAGGATAACAAAGAAGGTAAAAAAGATGTTCCTTTCAATCAATTAAAAAATATACATTTTAAGGCTTATTATTTTATTTATGCCGCAGGCTTACTTCCCAGGCAAACCAGGAGCTATATTCAAGAAATAGCACATGAGAAAGGAGGAATTCGACTATATAGGAATGGATTTAGGGTATTGCCTTATGCAGAACGAAATGACGACTGGCTTAAATTAGATGAATCCACCAGAAAAAACCAAATATTACCACCACATGGAAACAATAATTTTTTTGGATTTGTAGAAATTTTTGATCAAGAAGGCATCTTATTTGAAGAAGCAGCCAATCGTGAAGGTATATTACAGAGTGAGGCATTTGATGAATTAACAGATTTTATATATAGGGTACTTATTTCTGCTGTTTCAGAGGTTGCACAAGTGCGAGGAAAGAAAGTTAAGGCAAGTGACAAGAAAAATACCTCGAAAAAGACTTTAACGGAAGCTTTTGAAGAGATTGAGAATGCTCTTACAACTAATGTCGCGAGTTCAAAAGATGAAAGTATAGCTGAAAAAGTAGAGCGATTTAAATATCGTTTAACTGACAATGAAAAACAAATTCAGGAGTTGCAAGAGGAAATTAACTTACTCCGAGTCTTGGCTAGTCTTGGGTTAATGTTGGGGGAGTTTTCTCATGAGGCAAAGAATAAAATTAGCGCAATCCGTTCAGATGTGGCTCATATCTCAGAAAAAATACGATCCAGCCAAACCGTAGAAGAAGGTTTGATTAACTCACTTTTAAACCATGTCAATATTCTCAGAAGTTATACAGGGTATTTTGATAAATCTGTAACATCCGACTATATTCGAGAACTAAAGCCAGTAGATTTAAGAAGGGTAGTTTTCGAGTTTAAAGACATGGTTCAAAATGATTCGAAAGCAAATAAAATAGAGATCAAATATAAATTTGAATACCCTGAAATTATGCTAAAGCCAATGCACTTAAGCGAGTGGCAGTCTATTCTTTTAAATTTATACACAAACTCGAAAAAAGCTCTTAATGGAAAGGACAATAGCATTATATTTATTAGATGTGGAGTAGCTAAAAATATAGCTTTCCTTGAATTTTCGGATAACGGCATTGGGATACCACCTCAAAATCACGAAAAAATATTTGATGCATTCTTTTCAACATCATTACCCAAAGGTTACAATGCTTCATATGCAGAAAGTATGACGGGGTCAGGGTTGGGACTAAAAATAGTTAAAGATATTGTTTTAAGTTATGATGGAGATGTGTATGTTAGCGCGTCTGAACCTGGATATGCTACTACCATTCGTGTAGAATTTCCTGTTCACTTAAACGATTAGTTATTCATATGGAAGCAAAAGAATGTATTTATATTTGGATTGATGATGATGAAGCTGAAGCTAAATCTCACGCCAAACTCCTAAACTCGAAGAGAATATCTTATATAGATAGTACGATCACGTTAGTAATCAACGTTTTGAGACCTATCAGTTTTGAGTCTTTAATTAGTGACATAAGCAATATGCACTATGATGGCTTAATTCTTGATTTAAGACTCGATTCAACGGTTTTCCGTGCTCCTGAGTTTGCACAAGCCGTTAGGTCTTCTGCTGCGGATCGAAATAGAACGATAAGATTAAAAGATGTACCTATTGTGTTAACGTCTTCTGATATAAAGATAGTAGAATCTTTCAGCGGGGATAAAGTTGGAAAGGATTTGTTTGATTGGCGAATGTTGAAGGAAGAAATTCCAGATAGATACAAATTTTTTGCGGAAAAGCTGGTATGTCTCGCCAAAGCATATACTGAAACAAACGTCCCTTATGAAAATCCTCAAAAAGCTCTGAGTAAACTTCTTGGAATAAGTGATTCAGAGTTGGATGTGGCTGTTTCGTCTGACTTTGGTACTAAAGATACATTTTTTCCTTTACATGAGTACATTTTGTTTATTGAAAGAGAACTGATAGAGCGTCCAGGATTGCTTGTGGATGAGGAAACATTTGCAGCTCGTCTAGGGATTAGCCTCCCAACAGTCAAAGAAGATATTATACAAACTGAGGAATGGAATAAAATTAAAGGTACTTTCTCCAATGCTAGTTATACAGGTGTTTTATCTTGCAGCTTTAAGAGGTGGTGGGGACAGAAGGTTAACGAATATTTTCAGGAACTAACCAACCAATCAATAGTCACAATTGATGCACGAACTCGGGTTGCTCTTCTGAAGGAAAAACTTAATCTTCAATCTATTGAAGTAGCAAAGCCTATCGAAGGAAACCGTAGTTACCGATATTGGAGTATATGTGAAGCTCAGCAAGAACCATTAGACCCTCTTGAAGGATTACGGATTACAGAACCAGAACCTAAGTCATGGCAAAGTCACAGATACTTATCTAAGAAGGGTAGAGACACTTCATCCGGTTATAAATTCCAAGTAAACCCATCTGACCTTTAATGACTGGACAAATGAACTTTATTACTGACTATAGCATTATTGAAAAACTTCTACGGAAATATAAAATTACTGTAAAGAGCAAGTCAAAGACAAAGGATTCCTATGATGACTTTTCTATCCAATTCCCAAATATTCCAGCGCCTCCTCATACATTTCCTGCAAAGGTAGAAGAAATTACTATTGAACTATTGGTATCCGCATCATTTGATACGTTAAAGTGGGGGGTCTCAATACCAATTATAAGCCTTCATTTTCAGGTAAATATTACTGGATATGATAGTTCGGCGGAAGAGTACCATCTGTTTTTTCACTTAGACCCCAATTTAGCTGGAAGCCCCAAATCTCCTTATGTACATCCAAATTTGCATATTCAGCTAGGTACAAAAGAATTAAAACAAATTAGAAACTTAAGTAAAGGTGGTGTTTATGAAGGATGGATATTGGTCACAGAAACACCTCGTTTTGCGCACCATCCGATGGAATTGTTTTTAGGAATAGATTTTATTGCTGGTAATTTTTATCCTGATATTTATAACTCGTTACGATCTGACCATAATTACATCACTATCATCAAGAGATATCAAGAGGCTCTCCTTAAACCTTACTACTTAAGCTTGGCGTCCTATTGGGATTCTTCGCTAAAAAGTAGTAGCTTAGATAGTCCAACCAATCTATTGCCCTATCTGTGTTAGAGAAACGTGCCATACTAGCCTTTTTGAGAGGATACTCCCAAGAACCTGATCTTATAAACAGGTTACTTGTGTCTACGTTTGTGGCATGCAACAAAATTCTTGTTAAAGAAAATTTCTTCATACAGTCGCTACTTATTGAGACCGTATCGAGAGACGACTCAGAAGCTAAAGCATTACAACAGTTTTTGACGCTTTGGAAGGAGTTTGTTTTTGATTTAGAGGTATTAATTGAAATTTTTGAATTTGTTGTTTCCCCTGCTGAAAAAGAGATTAACGGCGCTGTTTATACGCCGGGATATATTCGTGAATATATTGTAGATCAATGCATTGAGTCCTGCAAGTCAGAACCTGATGAGGTTTTAATCTGTGATCCAGCGTGCGGCTGTTCGGGCTTTTTGTTAACTGCTGCACAACGAATAAAAGCTAAAACAAATCGCTCCTATAAAGAAATTATTGAGAAACAATTATATGGATTAGATATTGCTCCTTATAGTATTGAGCGATCTAAGATCTTACTTTCGCTTTTAGCAATAAGTGAAGGTGAAGATTTTCTGCAAATTAATTTCAACTTAGTTAGATCAAATGCACTAAGTCATGTATGGAGATCAAGCCACCCCCAGGTATTACAGAATGGTGGATTTGATATTGTTGTAGGCAATCCACCTTATGTATGTTCCCGTAAGATGGATGGGGAATCTAAAAGCCTTTTAAAGAACTGGTCTGTTTCCAAGGTAGGAAATCCGGATTTATATATTCCATTTTTTCAGATAGGCACTGAAATGTTAGCGTCAGATGGTATTCTGGGGTATATTACAATGAACAGCTTCCTAAAGAGCCTTAATGGGCGAAGCTTCAGGGCCCATTTAATTGCGAAAAACTACTCTGTAGAAATCATTGATTTTGGCAATAACCAGGTCTTTAAAGGTAGAAATACTTATACTTGTTTGTTTTTCTTGAGCAAATACCTTTCAAACACAATTAAATACACAAAAATTAATCCTATAGAGCTTTCAAGTATAGAAAAAATTTCATTTCATTCTTTTAATTATAATTCATTGCCAGTGAAAGATGGCTGGAATCTTAGTGATGTACAAACTACTTTTAGGATCAATAAGATTGAAAAAGCACAAGGTGTTAGCTTAGGCAATATGGCAGAAATCGAAATTAAGAACGGTATTGCAACTTTGAAGAATAACCTATTTATTTTCTCTCCAATTGAGGAAGATGATTCAAACTATTACGTTAAGAAATTCAATCAGATATGGAAAATTGAAAAGTCAATATGTCGGAATATTGTAAAGCCAAATATTATGCGTTCGCAGGAAGATTTGTTTAATAAGCTTGAAAAAGTATTATTTCCATATCAATCGAAAGAGTCAGTTGTATCATTGATTCCAGAAAATGATTTACAAGAAAAATACCCTTTGGCATATAAGTATCTCTCTTACTGTAGGTTAGAACTATCTACCCGTGATAAAGGGAATGGAAGCTATCAGAGCTGGTATGCTTTTGGCAGAACGCAGGCTTTAAATATTCATGGATATAAATTATTTACCCCTCATATTTCTGATGTTCCAAGATTCTTTTTTTCAAACGATCAGGATCTTCTCTTCTATAATGGATATGCCTTAGTGTCTAAGAATGCACACTTACTTAAAATTATCCAAAAAGTATTAAATACAACTGTTTTTTGGGAATACATCAAAAGTACCAGTAAGCCTTATGATAGTAATTACTTTTGGTTATCCAAAAGTACAATGAAAAACTTTGTTATACCTGATTCAATTATACACGAAATTAACGGGAGTATTTTTAGTTTCTCTCAGGAACAAGTTGAAGACGCTTTGAGTTTGGCTTATGGCCTAAAGCTGTAGCCCTATGAATTATATTGACTATATTTTAGTTTTGCAGATGAAACCAATGCTACTATCCCTCCGCTTCCACGACGGGGCAGAAAAAACGGTTGATATACAATCTCTGGTAAAAAAGACACCCCTTACCGCCCCGCTCTCCGACCCTGTATTTTTCGCCCAGGTACGCCTCTACGAAGACCAGCGGGGTATCTATTGGCCCAATGATTTTGATCTTTGCGCAGATTTTTTGCGGGCGTATGCACCGGGCAAGATACATACTGCTGCGACCTGATGCCGGACGCGCCGAGTCTTGTGACGAAAAAGTACGGAGACTGTGCTGCAGGGGTGAGTGGGTATAGAAACAAAGACGGGTATGTTAACCATTAGGATATTCCTACCTACATCCCCATCAGCGCCTCATACACAACCTGATGTACCCGCTGCCGGACTTCGAGGGTGTTGAGGCGGTTGTTATCAGGATCGGGGTGAACCCGGTTGGACAAAAACACAAATACCAGTTCGTGCACGGGGTCCACCCACAGGCAGGTACCCGTGAAGCCGGTATGGCCATAGGTGGTGGCTGGGGCTGTATAGGCCACCGGGTAGTCGCGCCGTCCGGCGGGCAGATCAAACCCCAGTCCACGGTGCCCTGTGTGCCGCCGGGTAAACAAGGCTACGGTCTCCGGCCTGAAAAACCGGGTCCCCCCATAGGTTCCGCCGTTAAGCAACATTTGCCCCAGGATTCCCAGGTCCATCGCATTGGAAAAAAGCCCCGCATGCCCCGAAACGCCTCCGAGCAGGGCTGCTGCGGGATCGTGTACGACCCCTTGCAGGAGCTGCTCGCGCCAGACATCTCCTGCTGTCGGCACCAGCCGGGTGGCATTTCTGAGTTCGCGGGGGGTAAACCCCAGGGTCTGAAGGCCCAGCGGCCGGTACAGTTGATCCTCCAAAAACATATCCATCGGCTGCCCTGACAGGGTATCTGCCAGTCGGCGGAGGAGCATCATGTTCAGGTCGCTGTAGCGGTAGCCCCGGCCTGTGGGGGCGGCTGAGAGGATCGTATTCCAGAGAATAGCCCCCATCCGGTCAAATGCATACAGGCTATCGGCTACTGCCAGGCTGAATCCGGGTTGTGGGGTCTGCCGGAACCAGGGGCCCCGGATGCCCGGAAAACTCCCCGGCGGCAATCCGGCAGGCAGGCCGGAGGTATGAGTCAGCAATTGCTGGATCCGGAGTCCGTACACCGGCGCCCGCCGGGGCTGGGCATACCGTGAAAAAGGTGCCAGGGCGACGGTATCCTGTACAGACACCATCAGGTGCCGGGCAGCAGGGGGCAGGGCCATCCACTGGTGGCGGTACAGGGTGTCCGGCACATCCGGCCGCCCCGGGAGATAGGTCTGATCCCGGAAATAAGCTCCCATCGGCGCCTGGATGTCCAATTTGGCCTGGTCATACAACTTCATGAGGGCCAGGGTCGTAGCCGCTACTTTGGTGATTGAGGCCAGGTCGTACAGGTCTGTCAGGGACACCGGGCGCTGCTGCTCATACGTATGATGCCCAAACGCCCGATGATAGACTACCTGTCCGCGATGGGCGACCAGCACCTGACATCCAGGCATGGCCCGTGCTGCGATAGCCTCTGACACAATGCGCTCTATCCGGCGCAGGGTATCAGCATGTAGTTGTACCTGGGCCGGGGGGGCAAATCCCAGCCGGGTCTTGGGGGTGGTGCTGAGGGCCTCCTGGTTCAGCCAGGCAGTAAGCCCCCGCGGCAGGGTCTGCCGTGTGACAGCTACCCCCCCAAACAATGCCTGCGCGGCCAGGGCCTGGCTCAGGCTGTCTGATCCGGGTACCTGCATCAGGGTGGGTAGTGACCGCAGCGGTTCCAGATAAGCATAATCTCCAAAATTAACCACCACTACCTCCGTACGGGCTGCCAGCGCCTCCGTCCAGGGCCGCAGCAGGCTGGTATCACCGTGCCAGGTATTGATCGCCAGGATCACCTGATGGTCCATGCTGAGGTCCGCGATGGACAAATCTCGCAGGCTATGCACCTGACGTACCGGTATCTGTGTATAGGCATCCAGGGTCCGGGCAAAAACCGGGAGCGCCTCCCCAAGCACGACCAGCCGGAACCGTCTGTCGCTCAGGCTCCCGAATGGCAATACCGCATGTGTATTACGAAGCAACAAAAGGGATGCGCGGGTCTGCTCCCAGGCATCAAGCCCGGCGATATGGTCGGGCGCAGGCGTCGTGTCCCGGCGCACGGTGAGGGTCCCTGCATGATAGACCGGGACAGGGCCGGGCGCAGGGTACCACCTCACGGACAATAAGCCCATCAGGATAAATAAACCCATCGTTACCGTAATGGCTGCTCCCCATTCGTACCTGGTCTTGTGATATGCCATATGCAGATGCCCCAATCTGGGAAAAGGTGGCAAAAATACTGCCAGCCAGGTAGGCTGCGCCGGACTACCAGCACCATTGAAGCAGGACTATTGCCGGTATGGACAGGGTCCACCTTGATTGTGAGTCACCCGGTACAAAAATGGTATGCTGAGCACCCGCAGCAGGCCTCAGCATAACATCACAACTCCACTCAACTATAAGATGCCCGTCAGGGGCGCTGGATGTGTACACGGGTACTGCCGCGCACGATACCCTCCACGACTACTGACACGATATACATACCAGCCGGATACGCATGGGCTGACAAGGTTGACTCATGGTGTCCGGGCGTCAGGTATTGGCCGGGTGATTGCATCACCACACGCCCCATCATATCGGTCATGACCAGGTGGGTCTGCCCGGATGAGATGAGGTCAAAGGCGAGGGTCATGAGGTCCTGGGTGGGGTTAGGGCTGACGACCAGACCGGCATCCGGCAGGTCTGCCCGTCCGATAGACGTAGTGGCAGCATCCGGGACGATGGCCAGGTCACGTACTGCGATGCCTTGTCCTATTTTGCCCAGCAGTGTAAACACCCCTGTTGTCAGATTTACCTCGTATAAAAAGTCGGCAGTAGCTCCTGCCGGATTGGCAACAGCATAGGCTGTATTAACCATGGTCGTCAGGTCATAAAAAATGTCCAGGTCAAGGGTTGCATCGCTCAGGTTCAGGACAATAGTAGAATTGCCCAGGGTATTCAGCTTGCCATCATTAGGTGGGATCTGGGTACAGAGGGTGTTCAGGGAGTCGTCGTATACATACAGGGTGGTCGTCGTAGCGCCGCTGAAGCTCTGGGTATAGGCCGCCGCCGCAATGGCCGGATTTGCACCCGCATTGACATCTCCGGCTGCGTATGAAAGTGCCATATCTGTTGCTGCAATAGTACCGGTAACCGGATTCAGCCGGTAGTTCATGTTGTTGGCGGCCACGACCCGGATACGATCTACCGTGGGATTAAAATCAAACCCGACAGCAGCACCGGTACCTAACTCCAACATAAAAGGCACTGTGTTGATAGCGGTAACGACACCTGTTGTATAGTTGATGGTATACAACTGGCTGTTTTTTGTAGCGGCATCATACCCTAATCCTACCAGTTCCCGGGTAGCCGGGCGAAAATCCATCCCCACCAATACCTGACCTGTTGTCAGGCCTGAAACCCCGACCTGAGAACGGACCATCTCAGGTGCCTCCGTATCAAATGTGATCAGGTGACCTGAGGCATTCAGGGCGACAGCCAATGGCCCCATGGCAGGTGTAGCCGGAGGGGCCGCTATTTGGCAGGCAATGTCCTGCACCAGTACCCCGATCCCAATATTGCCGACCAGGGTAGTCTGTCCGGAGGAAAGATTGACCCTGAAGAGTGCGGAGAGGTTAGCGGCCGTACTCAGGTTTGCCGTAAAAAAACCGGTATTGGTACCTGTTGCCGCATCAAAATAGATATCAAAATCCGTAGCAGGGCTGACAAGATTCACCACAATGCCTGCCCCGCCCAGGGTATTGAGTGTCCCATTGTTGGGTGGGATCTGGGTGCAGAAAACATTAAGCGAATCATCAAAATTGATCAGGGTGGTCGCAGTAGCCCCAATATAACTATTGGTATAGGCCACAGCACCGATTGAGGGATTTTGGCTGGCATTAGGATCACCCGCCGCAAA
The DNA here is from genome assembly GCA_033762375.1 of Bacteroidia bacterium. Classification (GTDB taxonomy): domain Bacteria; phylum Bacteroidota; class Bacteroidia; order J057; family J057; genus RDXT01. The sequence continues at coordinate 637,688 of JANRLQ010000026.1, read as the reverse complement.
CGCCAGCGCCCCATCGGTGGCCACTACCGCACCTGTCACAGGGTGCATCCGAAAATTTGAATTATCCGATCCCACGACCCGGATACGGTCCACCGTAGGGTTAAAGTCCATGGAGACTTTGCCCATATTGGCCTTGAGCATCACAGGGCCTGCACCAATAGCCGTAGCAGCCGCTGTAGCCGGATCTATCACATACAGCTGCGCCATACCTGTCGTCTGGGTGTACCCCATGGCATACAACTCGCCCGTAGCCGGCCGGAAGTCAAGCCCGGCGACCTCCATCCCTGCCATAATACCTGTCATCGCCTGCGTACTCAGGATGACACCCGGAGCTGCGGCATCAAAATGTATCAGGCTATTGCCAGCGATACCGTAACAGGTCTGCGCCTCCACTGCCTCAACCATACAGAGTCCCAGGACCAGGCACCCTGCCCACCGCCGCAAAGCAAGAGACAGATTAACAATAGGAAAAATGTTACAATTCATAGACTTTATCTGTTAATGGTTAGGAATACTTTATTCTCAAATAGCAATACACATACGAGCTATAACATCTGCCTGGTTTTCAGCGGCATTACTTTTTCAGCAATCAACCTGCATGAGATCCGACCCACACGACCAAAATATTTCCCGGAAAATTCCGCAGCCTTGTGTATTTTTCGGCCACTACCCCTACTGACTACGCTTATGCAACCTGTCCCTATCCGCACCACTGTTGTCGGGTCTTATCCGTTTCCGGGCTGGCTGGAGTTTGCCTCTCAGCATCTGGATCAGTTTGGTCCGGCCGATGTAGAAGAAATGATCGAAGATGCCGTCATCGCTGCGATTCACGACCAGGTAGCTGCCGGTCTTGATGTGATCACCGATGGCGAACAAACCCGGCTGGATTTTAACCTGTCCTTTTACGGCTACCTGCGGGGCCTGCAACCCAACCATACCGAGACCCGCAAGTGGGGCCCGCCAGCCCATGACCAGCGCGGCAAACACTCGATTATCGCCCCTATCACAGCACCGGGCGGCCTGGGCGTCGTCCGGGAATTTGAGCGGCTGCGCCGCCTTGCCCCTGCCGGTGTTACGCTCAAGGCTTCTGTGCCGGGTCCGTACACCCTCAGCGGCAGGCTTCTCCCGGACGGGACATTGTACCGGGACAGATACGACGTGACTGAAGCGCTTCTGCCCCTGGTACGGCAGGAATTACTGGCACTCTCAGCGGCAGGCTGTACGGAGATCACGGTGGACGAGCCGTCCATGTCTTGTTATGCCTATAAAGAAGACACCCGGCGGTTTGTAGATATTTTTAACCGCACCGTGGCAGGTGTCCGGGGGCCTGTACGGCTCTCGACACATCTCTGTTTTGGCAATTTTAAGGGCAGGCCCGTGGGCTACCGCAAACTACACCCCATGCTGCCAGACTTCCTGGACCTGGACGTGGATGAGATTCATATTGAGATGGCCAACCGGGAGTTTGACGAGATCGCGCTGCTGGCACATTTTGCAGAGCGTATGGATGTAGCAGTAGGCATTATTGATGTCAAAAACTACTACTGCGAAACCGTGGCCGAGGTTGAGGCCCGTATTCGCCGGTGCCTGACCTATGTCCCGGCTGAAAAACTGGCTATTGCCCCCGACTGTGGCCTGAGCCAGACAGCCCGCTGGGCATCCCGTCAGAAACTGGCGGCTATGTGCCAGGCTGCCAAACACGTACGCCAATCACTCGGCCTATGATACGACCGGTGCAGCAGGGCGAAGGCCTCCTGCGGGACATCGCTGCTACTGCTGGCAAGCAGGAGGGATTTCGGGTTTGGTGGCTGGGGCAAAGCGGTTTTCTGATCCAGTGGGCCGGAAAACACCTGTTATTGGATCCCTACTTGTCCGACTCGCTCTCCCTCAAATACGCCCAGACCGACAAACCACATACCCGTATCAGCGAGCGGGTGATAGCACCAGCGTTACTGGATATGATCACGGTGGTCACGTCTTCCCACAACCATACCGATCACCTGGATGCCGAGACCCTGGGGCCCGTATTGGCAGCCAGTCCGGCAGCCCATTTTCTGATCCCGGAGGCCAATCGTGCCTTTGTATGCCAGCGGCTCGGCTGTGATCCGGCGTTTCCGGTGGGTATCAACGACGGGGAGACCCTCCACCTGGCGGGGTTTGAGTTTACAGGTATTCCCGCTGCCCATAACACGATAGACCGGGATGACCAGGGCCGGTGTTGTTACCTGGGGTATATCGTGCGGTTTGGGCCGTATGCCATCTACCACTCTGGTGACACCCTTTGGTACCCCGGGCTGGAGACATGGGTAAGGCCTCATGAGGTGGATATTGCTTTTTTGCCCATCAACGGCAACCTGCCTGAGCGCCGGGTAGCGGGTAATATGGATGCGCGGGAAGCAGCAGCCTTTGGGCAGGCCTGTGCAGCGCGGTGTGTTATTCCCCACCACTATGATATGTTTGCCTTTAATACTGCTGATCCCCAGGACTTTGTAGCCGCTGCCCAAGCCCTGAAAGTGCCACACCTTGTACTTCGGCTGGGTGAACAAACAGAAATCTCAGCCAAAGGTTAACAGCGGGTCTCTCAGCCCAGGGCGACGCGCAAGTCTTCCAGCAGGTCCTCCGGGTGCTCCAGTCCGATAGAAATACGGATCAGGTGATCAGGGCTGATCGGATAGGCACCCTCCACACTGCGCCGGTGCTCAACCAGGCTCTCTACGCCTCCCAAACTGGTCGCATGCCGGAATACCCGCAGCCGTCCACAAAACTGCATAGCAGCCTCCTGCCCCCCCCGTACCAGGACAGACAGGATGCTCCCATACCCACCCTGCATCTGCCGACTAGCAATCTCATGGCCGGGATGGTCCGGCAGACCCGGATAATATACCCGCTCAATAGCCGGATGGGTCGCCAGGTAGGCCGCTACTACCTCAGCTGTAGCACATTGGGCCCTGAATCTCAGTGGGAAGGTAGCCAGGCTCCGGTAGAGCAACCAGCTATCAAAGGGTGACAATACCGCACCTCCGGTACGCTGGGCTGCCATCAGCCCCGGCCCAAACCGCTCAGCCTGGCGGGTCATCAGGACGCCGCCGAGCAGGTCTGAGTGCCCCCCAAAAAACTTGGTAGCGGCGTGTATCACAACATCCACGCCCAGGTCCAGCGGGCGCTGGAGCAGCGGAGTCGCAAAAGTGCTGTCACATACGGTGATCATCTGCCGTGGACGGCAGAGAGCCACGATCGCTGTGAGGTCTGTAACCTTCAGGAGGGGATTGGAGGGTGTCTCCATCCATACCAGCCGTGTATCCGGCCGGAGTACAGCGGCTACCTGCGCCGGATCACTCATGTCCGCCAGGCTCCAGGTGATCCCCCAGCGACTGAGCAGCTCACTCACCAGCGCGCGGGTACCGTGGTAGCAATCATCGGGCAATACGATATGATCCCCCGGTGCCAATACGGTCTCCAGCACAGCCTTGATCGCAGCCATACCTGACGAAAAAGCCAGTGCCAGCGCAGCCCCCTCCAGGGCAGCCAGTTTTTGCTCCACTGCTTGCCGGTTGGGATTGTGGGTGCGGGTATAAACATAGTCTCCCAGCGTGCCGTCAGGCTGCCGCGCGAAGGTCGTGCTGAGGTGTATCGGAGGTGTCACATCACCGGATGGCAGGTCGTGGGTATATCCGGCATGCACCGCCAGGGTCTCAATATGTTGCTGGGCGTTTTCCATTATGATCAGGCTTTGAGGGCTAAAGTACGGGGAATACGTCAAATATGTATGTAACGGCATCAGAACTTTATAGCACGCCCAATCCCCGCTATGGCAATCTTACCCATAAAAAAATACAGGCAGATTGTATATATTTGCCATTCGTTTTGAAAGGCATCCTAACCCTGCCTGTAACCCCAATGACCATGTCCCGAAGGTTTCCGGAGTACAAAAAACTGTCGCTGCCCGATATAGATCAGGAGATCCTGTCCCGGTGGGCGGCAGAGCAGACCTTTGAGGCCAGCATCTCTGCACGGGATGGTGGCCCTGTGTTTACCTTCTACGAAGGCCCTCCTTCCGCCAATGGCAAACCCGGTATTCACCACGTATCGGCCCGCACAATCAAAGACCTTGTGTGCCGCTACAAAACCCTCAAAGGATACCAGGTCAAGCGTAAAGGCGGCTGGGATACCCATGGCCTGCCGGTAGAGCTCCAGGTCGAAAAACGCCTCAAGATTACCAAGGACGATATTGGACGGACCATTTCGGTACGGGATTACAACGCCGAGTGCCGCAAGGATGTCCTGATGTACAAGGATATATGGGATGACCTTACCCAGAAGATGGGATACTGGGTGGATCTCCAGAACCCGTACATTACCTTCGAAAACCCCTATATCGAGTCTGTCTGGCACCTGCTCAAGCGCCTCTGGGAAAAAGACCTGCTCTACAAGGGTTATACCATCCAGCCGTACTCACCTGCTGCCGGTACCGGCCTGAGTTCACATGAACTCAACTATCCCGGATGTTACCGCGAGGTCACAGACACCTCCGCCGTGGCACAGTTTAAGGTAATCCGGAATCCCCACTCCTCCTTTCTGTTTTCGCAGGATTCGGAGGACGTGCGCATCCTGGCCTGGACGACCACGCCCTGGACCCTCCCCGCCAATACTGCACTGGCCGTAGGCAAAAACATCACCTACGTATGGGTACAGACCTTCAACCCCTATACCCATAAGCCGGTTACTGTGGTGCTCGCTCGGGAGCTCATGGGTAAATATCTCACCGAAAAAGGCCAGTCACTCCCCCTTGACAGTTATACTCCCGGCGATAAGGATATCCCCTGGGTTGTCATGGGCGAAACTACCGGTGCCGCCCTGGAGGGTATCCGTTATGAGCAGCTCCTGCCGTATGTACAGCCGGAGGGTGATGCCTTCCGGGTCGTGACAGGCGACTTTGTCTCGACAGAGGATGGTACCGGGATTGTCCATATTGCGCCTACCTTTGGGGGTGATGACTTCCAGGTAGCCCGCCAGCACAATATCCCAGCCCTGCTCGTGCGCGATGCAGACGGCAACCTCACCCCGCTGGTGGACAAACGGGGCCGGTTTGTGCCGGAGGTGACAGACTTTGCCGGGCGATTTGTCAAGGACTATGGTCAGGTCGAGGAGCGCAGTGTGGATGTGGACATCTCCATCAAACTCAAGGAGGAAAACAAGGCATTCCGCGTCGAAAAATACAAACATACCTATCCGCACTGCTGGCGGACGGACAAGCCCGTTCTCTACTACCCGCTCGACAGCTGGTTTATCCGTACTACGGCTGTCAAGGACAAACTCATTGCCCACAATCAGGAGATCAACTGGAAACCAGCAGCTACGGGCACCGGGCGGTTCGGCAACTGGCTGGAGAATCTCGTGGACTGGAACCTGTCCCGCTCCCGGTACTGGGGCATCCCGCTTCCGGTCTGGATGACGGAGGACGGGCAGGAGCAGACATGCATCGGCTCTGTAGCGGAGTTACAGGCGGCAGCCCAGCAGGCAGTGGCAGCCGGTTTCATGCAGGCTGCGCAGGTAGAGGCCTTTTTCCAGGACCTGGACCTGCACAAACCCGGCGTGGACGACCTTATCCTGGTAAGCCCGTCCGGCAAACCTATGCGGCGGGAGGCTGACCTGATAGATGTGTGGTTTGACTCAGGTGCCATGCCTTTTGCACAGTGGCATTATCCCTTTGAAAACCAGGAGACCTTCCGGGCATCATTCCCGGCAGACTTCATCTCTGAAGGTGTAGATCAAACCCGTGGCTGGTTTTTCACCCTGCATGCCATTGCGGTCATGCTGGAGGATAGTGTCGCCTTCAAAAATGTTATCTCCACCGGCCTCCTCCTCGACAAGGATGGCCGCAAGATGTCCAAGCGCCTCGGCAATGCCGTGGACCCCTTCCAGACGCTCTCTGCATACGGGGCTGATGCGACCCGCTGGTACATCGTCGGCAACGCCCCCCCGTGGGAAAACCTCCGGTTTGATGTAAAAGGCATTGAAGAGGTGCAGCGCCGGTTTTTTGGTACGCTGTTTAATACCTATAACTTTTTTGCGCTGTACGCCAACCTCACCGGGTTTGGCTACCAGACACGTATCCCCGTATCTCATCGTACGGAGATAGACCAGTGGATCATCTCCGTGCTCAACTCACTTGTGCGGACCGTGGAGGAAAACATGGACGACTACGAGCCGACACGGGCGATCCGGGCCATTGATTATTTTGTCAATGAGCAACTCTCCAACTGGTATGTGCGCCTCTGCCGCCGTCGTTTTTGGGAGGGGGACGAAGCGGCCTTCCAGACGCTGTACGAATGCCTGGAGACCGTAGCTGTGCTGATGAGTCCTTTTGCACCGTTTTATAGTGACAAACTCTACCGCGACCTGACCGGTGATACCGGAGCAGGCAGTGTCCACCTGGCGGCATTTCCTACCTGGTCTGAGGCAGAGACAGACCCCGCTGCGGAGGCTCGCATGAGCATGGCACAAAAGATCACCTCACTGATCCTGAGTATCCGGCGCAAGGAAAAACAAAAAGTCCGCCAGCCCCTCACCCGGTGCCTGGTCGCGATCCTGGACCCGGTCCTCCGGCAAGAACTGGCCCAGGTGCAGGCCCTGGTCGCAGCAGAGGTTAATGTCAAGGCGATCGAATACCTCGCCGAGGATGATGCCCTCCTGGTCAAAACCATCCGGCCCAACTTCAAACTCCTGGGCCCCAAAGCCGGTCCCCGGATCAAGGAAATCAGCGCAGCCCTGGCTGCCTTCACCCAGGACGACATTCGCCAGATAGAAACTACCGGGCGGTACAACCTTTTGCTGGCTGACAGCACTTTTGAACTGGAACTCTCAGAAGTAGAGATCAAAAGCCAGGACATCCCTGGCTGGTCTGTCGCCTCTGAGGATGGATTTACGGTGGCGCTGGACATTACCCTCACACCTGAGCTGATCTCCGAGGGGGTCGCACGGGAATTTGTGAACCGGATCCAAAACCTGCGAAAATCCAGTGGATTTGAAGTCTCCGACCGCATCCTGATCCGCGTATCTGACCAGCCGGTATGGCGTATGGCCCTGGCAGACTGGAGTGGATACGTATGCCAGGAAACCCTCGCCGATGAACTCACCTGGGTATCAGAAGCAGAGCTGGATGGCGGCGAAGACATTGAAATTAATGACGTTACCGGAAAACTATTCCTCATACGCGTAGGAAGTGGCTATTAACCCCGTCTCCTGTGCGACTCATCTTTTATCCTACATTCGCTGATTCATGAAGCAGGCTCGCAAGTATTTTCTCCTGGCCCTGGTCCTGATCGTGGTGGATCAGATCACCAAACTCCTCGTCAAAACCCAGATGGCCTATGATGAAGAGATCAACCTGATCGGTAATGTCGTCAAACTCCACTTCATCGAAAACAGGGGGGCGGCCTTTGGCCTGACGATCCCCCGCCTCCTGAGTGGCATCGGGATTGAGATGACGGAGGAGACAGGCAAGCTGATCCTGACCCTGTTCTCGATATTTGCAGTCTGTGCGATCGGGTACGTACTGGTGCGCATGGCTTCTCACAAGTCTCCCCTGCCGTACTTTATTGCGATGATTTTTGGCGGGGCCATTGGCAATATCATAGATCGTACGTTCTACGGGCTCCTCTTTGCGGAGACCAACAACTACGAAGGAGGCCTGTTTCATGGCCGGGTCGTGGACATGATCTACTTTGACCTCTGGAAAGGTTACCTCCCGGAGTGGCTGGGCGGCGGGTATATGTCCATCCCTATCTTTAATGTAGCGGACTCTTGTATCTCCATCGGGATCGTGGTGATCCTTATTTTCCAAAACCGTTTTTTCAAGATGGACGAGCAAGCCCAGGCAGCCACGACTCAACCGGCGCAGTCGCCTGCCAAGTCTGACGCTGCCGATATGGCCGACACCGATCCGGCTTTGCACATCATCACCTCTGACAGCCTCCACGATACCCACGACTATGACGGGCACAGTGGCGAAGACAGCGGGAGTGACAGCGGAAGTGATGGCGGTGGGAGTGACGGCGGGGGAGACGGTGGCGGCGGTGATTGATCTCACCTGACATTTGTATACACCAAAGGCTGCCTCATCGGCAGCCTTTGGTGTTAATCATGGCGTATGTCAGGATCAGACGCCCATGCGCCGGGCGACTTCGGCCCAGTTGATGACATTAAAAAAGGCGTTGATATAGTCTGGACGGCGGTTCTGGTAGTGGAGGTAATATGCGTGCTCCCACACATCCAGCCCGAGTACCGGTGTGCCACGCTCTGCCTCAGCTACGACATCCATTAGGGGGTTATCCTGGTTAGGGGTAGAGGTGATGGCGAGTGATCCGTCCGCTTTTTTGATCAGCCAGGCCCAGCCAGACCCAAACCGGGTGGTGGCAGCCGCAGCAAATCCTTTTTTGAAATCCTCAAAAGACCCGAAGGCCTTATCAATAGCAGCTGCAACAGCGCCGGTAGGTTCGCCTCCGGCATTAGGGGCCATTACTTCCCAAAAGAGGTTGTGGTTATAAAAACCACCTCCATTGTTGCGGATGGCCATGCTGTGCTGAGAGATATGGGCCAAAATCTCCTCGATCGTCTGTGACTCAAGGGCGGTACCCTGCACAGCCGCATTCAGGTTGTTGGTGTACGCAGCGTGGTGCCGGTCGTGGTGGATTTCCATCGTGCGGGCGTCCACATGGGGCTCCAGCGCGTCAAAAGCATACGGAAGGTTGGGGAGGGTAAAAGCCATACTGATATGGGTTATGGAAAAAATGTGTATAATCGAATAACGAGGTAACTCACCCAAAGTTACGGGAAAAATTGGCTTTTTAGCAGCCCCAACCCATCTTCTGCACACGAGTCTGGATAATCCCCTGCACACCCGAAACAGTATTATACCCTGACCATATGACCTCTGACATAGCCGCTATACTGAGCCGATTAGAAACGCTTGAGCGACAGGTCGCCCGTATTATGGCGCACCTGGACCTCAGTACCCAGCCTGATCCGGACGACGAACCCGAATACCTCGCCGGGGTACGGCAATACCTGCATCAAGGGCAAGCCCTGAATGCCATCAGACACGTGATCAAACACACTAACATGAGCCTGAAGGAGGCCAAAGACCTGGTGGATAAACTCATAGCTGCGGGGTGAGCTTGAACCCCCACAGCCTACGACTCATCGGTACCAGACTACCATTCAGGGCAAAACGATTTCTGAGGTGCATCTCCCTCCGTAGGTTTGGATGTCTTTTATGTAAATCATTATGCCCGACATTATGCAACATCGTCTGCTCACCTATCTCTTTCTGGTACTCGTATCCGGGCCTGCCGTATATGCCCAGCAAACCCTGCGCGGAACTGTCACTGACAAACAAACCCTGATGCCCCTCGTTGGGGCCCGGGTGATCCTGACCTCAACCGATCCTGTGATGGGTGCCCTGACCAATGAGCGGGGTGAGTTTCGGCTGGAGCGTGTCCCCGCCGGACGGCATACCCTCCAAGTCACCTACCTCGGATATGCACCGGCGATACAACCTAACCTGATCACCAACCCGGCCCAAGAGCTGGTACTCGAAATCGGAATGGAGGAACAAATCACCCAAACCGACGCCGTCGAGATTGTCGCTGAAACTGACAAAAACAGCACCCTGAATGAACTTACCACTGTCAGCGCCAGGACTTTCAGCGTGGAGGAGGCCCTGCGATACGCTGGCAGCCGCAATGATCCTGCCCGGATGGCCCAGAACTTTGCCGGTGTGAGCGGGATCAATGATGGTCGCAACGACATCGTCATCCGCGGCAACTCGCCCGCCGGGGTACTCTGGCGGCTGGAGGGCATAGATATCCCCAACCCCAACCACTTCGGGGCACTCGGTGCGACAGGCGGCCCCGTCAGCATGCTCAACAACAACAACCTCAGCGATGCTGACTTCCTCACCTCGGCCTTCCCGGCTGAGTATGGCAATGCCCTATCAGGTGTATTTGACCTGGGCCTGCGAAATGGCAACAACGAAAAACACGAGGTGATGGGCCAGATCGGGTTTAATGGATTTGAAGTCGGGCTCGAAGGCCCCATCTCCCGCGCCAGCCGGGCCTCGTATATCGCCAACTACCGGTACTCTACCCTGGGCGTATTTAAGGCACTGGGAATCAACTTCGGAACAGGGGCTGCGGTGCCTGAATATCAAGACCTTACCTTTAAAATTAATGCCCCGACAAGTAAAGCCGGGCGGTTTGTTCTCTTTGGCATGGGGGGACTGAGTGCCATCAACTTCCTGGACAGTGAGTCAGATGAAACCAATTTTTTCAGCGGCGAAGGACAAGATTTGTACAACAAGTCCCAGGCAGGGGTGATCGGTCTGTCCCACACCTATATTTTTAATCCGACGACCCACGGCAAACTCACCCTGGCGGCTTCCACAGGCGGATTCAGTACGGTCATTGACTCCCTGAGCACCCTGGACGGCACCCCTGTGCGTTTTTTTGGAGACAAGAGCCGCCAGACCCGGTACTCAGCTCATTATCAGGTGAATAAAAAATTCAGTGCCCGCAATCACCTCCGGCTGGGGGTACTGGCAGATCTTCACGACCTGGACCTGGAGGATAGCGTACGTATCGGTGACGGGAGTTTCCGGCAGCTCCGCGCCTACGAAGGTCAGACCGGGCTGGCACAAGCCTATGCGCAGTGGATGCACAAGTTCTCCGATCAGGTCACCCTCAATACAGGCGCTCACTATCAGATATTTGCCCTGAACCGTCGGCAGGCCCTGGAGCCCCGCCTGGGCCTGAAGTATCAGTTTTCGCCCAAACAATCCCTGAATATCGGCGCAGGCCTGCACCACCAGCTCCAGCCGCTGGCCGTGTATTTTCTCGAAACGGCCCAGCCCGACCAGACCATAGCCCTGACCAATGAGGACCTGAACTTCACCCGCAGCCTGCACACTGTGCTGGGATACGACCATCAGTTGGGGGATTTTATCCGGCTCAAAGTGGAGACCTACTACCAGTGGATAGACCAGGCGCCCGTGACCTCACACCCATCGTCTTTTTCCCTGCTGAATTTTGGGGCAGACTTTGGATTTCCGGCAGAAGACAGCCTCGTGAATACCGGTACCGCCCGTAACTACGGCCTTGAACTGACGCTGGAGAAGTTTTTCAGCCGGGGATATTATTTCCTGATGACGGGCTCTTTGTTTGAAGCGCAGTATGAAGGCAGCGACGGCGTGACCCGCGATGCCGCCTTTAATGGCAACTATATCCTGAATGTCCTGGGCGGCAAAGAGTTTAACCTGGGACCCCATACCCTTTCTTTTAATGCCAAAATGACCTGGGCCGGGAGCCGCCGTTATACGCCCATAGACCTGGCGGCATCCCGCCTGGCCGGTACGACCGTCCTGATAGAGGACCAGGCCTACGAAGGACAGTTTCCCGGATACTTCAGGGCTGACCTGAAAACCACCTTCCGCATGAACGGCAAAAAACTCTCCCAGGAATGGTCTGTGGACCTGCAAAATGTCACCAATCAGCAGAATGTCTTTAATCAAACCTTCAGCCGCACCTCAGGGGAGATTGAGACCACGTATCAGATTGGATTGTTTCCGGTGATTCAGTACCGTATCCTGCTGTGATGCCTGCCGGGAGAAACACAATTTTCAGGTGTTTCTCCCCCCTTTTCCAACTAAAGCCTCTTTTTACACTCTTTTATGTATTATTTTGTATCAATTACCAGACAATGAATACGACCTCCCCTCAACCCGTTTCTGCTACGCAGGTCTGCGAAGAGATCGCCCGGCTCCGCCAGGATCCCTCAGCCGCAGGCCGTATCTGGAAACTCCTGCGCCAGACCCTGGTACACGGCCTGGATCAGCAGGAACCCCAGCCTGCCCAGCGCATCCTGCGTGCCTGGTTTCAGCACGTGAGCCAGTCTTGTGGCCAGCATCACGCCCGCAGACAGTATTCCTGCGGCCAAGCCCGCCGCCACACCAGCTAATCCCTGACCCATGCTGGACCTGCTGCTCCAAATGCGGGAGACTTCCCGCCACTACAATGACCGAAAGGTGCGTTTTATCGGGGTGCCTGTTTTTTCCCTGGTATTTGGGTGTATCATTTATCTGGTCTCGCAGCAGCAGAACCCCCGGTATATTCTCTACTATTTTCTGAGCAGTGTATTATACACTTTTTTGTACTGGGAGGGTAATCGCCTCATTTCCATCTATTTCCGCATCAAATATCCGGAGCTAAGGCAGGTCGGCACGCGGGTGCTGTGGCAGTCGCTGAGCATTGTGGCGTATTGTGTACTGGTGGCCTGGCTGGGCAGACCTACCTGTTACCTGCTGCTGGATCAGTTGGGATTGGCATCGGGTATCTTCGTCAGTTTCCAGGCCAATCTGGTGGTGGGCATCGGCATTACGGCCCTTGTCGTAGCGATCTACGAGAGTGTTTATTTCCTGGAGCGGTGGAAACTCAGTGTCCTGGAGGCCGAGCACCTCAAGATGGTACAACTCCAGACGGAGCTGGAAAGCCTGCGAAATCAGGTCAATCCCCACTTTTTGTTTAACAACCTCAACACCCTGGCCTCGATCATCCCGCAGGATCCTGACCGGGCCGTGACCTTTGTCTCCCAACTGGCGCGGGTGTACCGGTATGTGCTGGAGATCAATACCCAGACACTGGTGGGACTGGAGCAGGAGCTGGTGTTTCTGGACGCCTATCTGTTCCTGCTGAAAACCCGCCACGGCGACCGTCTCCAGGTAGATATCTCCGTAGATGCTGCCGGTCGTCATACCCAGATCATCCCGCTTGCCCTGCAACTCCTCGTGGAGAATGCCGTCAAGCACAATATCGTATCCGCCCGGCGCCCACTCCGCATCCGTATCTACAACCAGGGCAACACCCTGGCCGTAGAGAATACCCTCCAGCGCAGGCCACATGCGGTCGCCAGTACAGGACTTGGTCTGAACAATATCCGGAGCCGCTACCTGCTGATGGCCGGTCTGACGATCTCGGTGGAAGAAGATGCAACACACTTTCGGGTAGTGTTGCCGCTGCTCCCGGCCCCTGTCCCCCAATCTGCCGAAGTATCTGCCTATGAATCCTGAACCCCTGCGCATAGTTGTCATAGAGGACGAGACACCTGCTGCCGACCGGCTGATCAGCCTGATACGGGCTGTCCGTCCGGGCACGGAGGTGCTGGCTCAGCCTGACAGCGTGGAGGAATCCGTAGCGTGGTTCCTGACAAATCCGGCCCCCGACCTTGTGTTCATGGACATCCATCTCGCGGACGGGATCAGCTTTGCGATATTTGAGGCAGTGCCGATTACAGCCCCGGTGATCTTCACGACGGCATACGATCAGTATGCCCTCAGGGCTTTTTCCGTCAACAGCCTGGACTACCTGCTCAAGCCGGTGGATCCGGATGAGCTGGCCCGTGCCCTCCATAAACACCATCAGCGTTTACCGCTGTCTCCGGTTAATGTACAGGCACTCCTGCAGGCACTCCAACCTGCCAGGCAATACCAGGAGCGTTTTTTGGTCAAGGTAGGCGATCAGTATAAGTACCTCACGACAGACGATATTGCCTATCTCATAGCCGATGAGGGTACTGTATGGCTGGTAAACCGGGAGGCAAGAAGGTTCCCGACAGACCTCACGCTGGAACAACTGGAGCAGCAACTTGATCCCAGGCTGTTTTTCCGGATCAACCGCCAGTGTATGGTCCGGCACACTGCGATCCTGCGGATCCATGCGTGGTTCAACAGCCGCCTCAAACTGGACCTTGTACCCGAGCTGCCAGGTGAGACCATCGTGAGCCGTGACCGGGTAGCGGCTTTTAAGGGATGGCTGAGCCGGTGAGGATTATTCCGCCGCTGTTTTTTTCTGCCAGTACCGGAGCAGCCCGGCCACACTCATAAAGGCAGGATTGGCGGCCTCATAGGCTGCCAGATCGTCTGCTGCGACACCTGATGCCTGGAGTTGCGCATACACATACTGCTGGAATACCGGGATAATCTCCTGCGCAGGTGTACCTGCCTCAAACCAGGGTTTCATCCAGGCAGCCCAGTCGAGCAGGCGTGTCTCCAGGGCTGTCAGGTGTGGCTCCGGGGTAGTGATTTCTCCAAAGTGCGTCAGGTACAACCGGGCTGGTGCCAACTCCCGCATCAGGTGCAGGGAAGAGACCCAGGCCTCGATATCTATATCCGGCGGCGGGCAAGGTGGCACCACAGGGCCGTCCATGATCTTACACCCGCCTACATCTCCGGTAAACAAGGTATCGTCCGTCTGCCAGGCAATATGATGCACTGCATGACCGGGCGTGTACCAGGCCGTGAAGGTCGTATCCCCTATGTAGAAGGTCTCCCCGTGCTCCGGTGCTACCAGTTGGTCGGCGGGAATAGGCTTCATGGCTCCCCACAAAGTCTCCATCATGTCCCCATAGATACGCTGGGCAGAACCATACAGCCGGGCAGGATCCAGCAGGTGTTTGTATCCTGCCGGGTGTACATAAATCGTGGCACCTGCCGCTGCCAGGGCCCAGGCGGCCCCGGCGTGATCAAAGTGGATATGTGAGAGCAATACATGCCGGATATCGCCGGGTACATATCCCAGTGCCTTCAGTCCCTGGACCAGATGCGGATAGGTCGAGTAGGGTCCTGTCTCTACCAGGACGGGGCCGGCACTTGTCTCCACGACAAAAGCAGCTACCGCATGTGGAATCTGAAAATGAAGATCGAGCGTATGAATCATTGTTCTACCATTTTGCCTGTCCTAATGTCCTAGCGGACTACCTGGACCTGAAGGGTTTGCAGCAGGTCCCCGCCCTGTATCCGCAGCAGGTATATCCCGGAGGGTTGCCCGCTGAGGTCGAGTGAACTCCGTACGCCATCAGCCTGACCGGTCCAGATATGCCGCCCTGTGATGTCCATAACTGTCAGATAAACAGGCCCCTTGCGGAACCAATCCGGCTCAAGGTCAAGGGTAAACATACCCGCTGAGGGGTTAGGATAGAGGCGAATACCCGTATCACGCGCCAGGGGTGCGTCGGCGTCCGTCGCCAGAAACGTATCTGCCACTTCCCAGCGATACAACATCACCCCACCCATAGAGTTGCCGATGGCCCAGGTGTATTTGCCTGTGTTGTCCAGCTTGGCTGCTGCTGCACTCGCATATGCACCGAAGTCGTACCCAAATAAGTCCCCAGCCTTGACCAGGGGACCGCTGGCGGCCTGAGATATATTTTCGTATATCTCAACCACGCCCGTTACCTCGCCTGCTGCCAGTTCCACCACTCCGTCGTCATCGTAGTCAATAAACCGGGGACGGGCGTTGCCACTAAATAGGGAGTTGTACTGATCTGAAAGTTTGATATCACCCCAGGTAGTCGTCACCAGGGTGAATGCAGCCTGCTGCGCGGTGCCTGTATTTTGGTAATACTGAATACGTCCCGCCTGATTGCCAATAAATAAGTCCAGGTCTCCATCCTGGTCAATATCGTACAGCTCTGGTGCGCTCTGAGAGCCCGCATCTATGAGTATTTGATTCTGATCCTTGACAGGATTGGTGACGACGGGCATAAAACTCGCCGGCTGGCCTGCCGGGGCTACATTCTGAAGCAGGTACAGGGTACCCAGGTTATTGCCGACCATCATGTCCTGGTCTCCATCCCCGTCAATATCTCCCAATGCAGGTGTAAGCCCCTGAATACCGGGTGCTAACTGAAACAGATTCAGATAATTGCGGGTGATAAGGGTAAAAGCCGGTGACGAAGCGGTACCTGTGTTTTTGTACAGGTGGCTCTCGATCGTACCGCCCAGGACCGTATCGGCGGTGATATAGTTGGTATTGCTGGCTACCACTACCAGGTCCTGAAGCCCGTCACCATTGTAGTCAAAAAACAAAGGTGAAGAAAACACCCCTGCATCTATCTGCTCCGGGGCCAGTAAGGTCCGGTCCCGAAACGAAAAATCCACCATATTGTCCTGGCCCAGGTTTTCATACCAGACGACCTGGTTGATGTTTTCTGCCCCCGAAAAAATATTGGGTGCTACGATCAGGTCCTTTACTTTGTCATAGTTGACGTCTTCATAATAAAATGCCGGAAACAGGATCACATTGATCGAGGAGTCAAGCTGGGGGTACAATACCTCTACCGAGTCCATAAAGGCATGCCCTATGGTGCCGTGGTTGTAGGCCATGACGGCTGTCCGGTAGGACACATCGCCCAGGAGGATGTCCACCAGCGAGTCGGCATTGGTGTCGAGCACCAGGAGACTGGAGCCTTCATGCCGGGATACAGGAGGTTCTGACCCGTCGCTGCGCCGGCAGAATACGGTATCTGCTACGTACAAAGTATTGGTGGTGCTGTTTTCAAAAAAGTGTCCCCAGCACCCGGTCTCCCGCACGTAGATGAGGCTGTCGCAGTTGCCCTGGTACTCCATCGAGTAGTTACGGTGCAGCGCAAAACTATTAAAACCTGCCTGGCTGGCCACAATGTCCAGGTCTCCGTCATAATCCACGTCTTCAATAGCAGGAATATCCGTCAGGGTCTGATACAGGTTGAGCAGGGAAGACGCCTGGGTCTGGATCGGATTATATCGCAGCTCAAACCCCACTGAGTCCCCTCCATACACGACACCCTCATACACCCGAAAATTCTGACCGCTGCCCTGCCCGCAAAAAATATCCTTGATCCCATCACAGTTATAATCCCGCATCAGTGCCCACTGGATACAATCACAGCTGTCAAAATTGGAGACATGCCGGGGTGAATAATAATATGCTGTCTGACCTGGTATGCCTTTCCCCAGAAAAACCCTGAAAAGGGCTCCTTCCCGCTCAAATATAACCAGATCGTCTATCCCGTCCAGGTTCATATCCGTGGATGAAAACTGTGGGGTATTCATCCCTCCGCTCCACGCAAAAGGCAGTTGAGTACCATTAGATCCAAAAACAGGAATGCTATTGCTCAACCGCCAGTCCTGCCCTATCAGCCTATGGGTGAGCAGGAGTAGCGCCAGGCATACCACTAAATGAATATGTCTCATGATACGAATTTATGTTTAGGGTGAAACTACAATAGATTGTGCGTTCTCAGGATGAAGATAATACATTTACGGTCAGATTTTACGCCCTGTCTCAGGTACATTTTTTGTGGTACTTTTGTCTCAAATTCTGGTTGTGCATGCAAGACGTCCTCCTTCAACTCTTCCATCAGCATCCGGCTGTCTCGACTGACACCCGCACCCTCAAGCCCGGCGACCTCTATATTGCGCTGCGAGGCGGGAATTTTGATGGGAATGCCTTTGCGGCGCAAGCCCTGGCACAGGGCGCTGCCGCTGCCATCGTGGACGATCCGGCCTTACGGGATCATCAGGACAGACGGTATTACTGGGTGCCTGATACCCTTCAGGCATTGCAGGCACTGGCGCGCAGCCGTCGCCGGGAGTTTGACATACCGGTGATCGGTATCACAGGCAGCAATGGCAAAACCACCTCCAAAGAGTTGATTTTTTCTGTCCTGAGCACTGAAACAAAGGCTTATGCCACCCGGGGCAATCTCAACAACCATATCGGGGTACCGCTAACCCTGCTGGGGATGCCTGCCGATACGGAGATCGCCATTATCGAGATGGGGGCCAACCAGCCCGGCGACATTGCCGAGCTGGTATCCATTGCCGAGCCGACCCATGGACTCATCACCAATGTAGGGTATGCCCATATCGAAAAACTAGGAGGCCTCGACGGGGTACGTGTCACCAAAGGGGCTTTATTTGACTTTGTGGGTACTCACGGCACTGGCATATTTGTCAATGCTGCTGACCCCAATGTAGTGCTGGCAGCAGCACCGTACCCGCACCAGATCACCTTTGGTACCCATGAGGCAGACTGGCGCTGCGAGGTCATACATAATAGCCTGGAGGGTATGACCCTGGATATATACCACCGCAACTGGGAGGGCCCCGAGCGATTTGAGTCTCAACTGAGTGGTATCTACAACAGCCACAATATATTAGCCGCCGTAGCCATCGGGCATACATTCGGGATTTCTGTAGCGGGCCTGAAAGCGGGTATCTATCAGTATGTCCCTGCCAACAACCGGAGCCAGGTGATCCGGCGCGGCACCCGCACGATCTGGATGGATGCCTACAATGCCAATCCCTCCTCGATGCAAGCCTCTATCCGCAATGTGTTTGAGATGAATCCAGGCAGCAGGACCGTACTGATCCTGGGCGATATGCTGGAGATGGGCATACAAGCTGAGCAGGTACACCGGGAGATGGGCCTGTTTATCAATCAGTTTTCTCCCCTCCTGACGATCGGCGTGGGGCCATTGATGCAGCACATGACTTCCGCACTCCAGGGTCCGGCCCGCTGGTATGCAGATGCTTCCACCCTCCGCAGCGAGATCGCGGTACTCCTGTCAGACGCTGATATGATCCTGATCAAAGGCTCCCGAGGCATGGCCCTGGAGCGGGTTCTGGATCAGATCTGACCCGTTATTGAATCTGAAGCCCGGCCTCCACAACCTCGCACAGGCTGCTGTCGCGCATGTACTGCGTGAGCCTGACCTGATAGGTGCCTGTCTCTGTCAGGGGCAGGCTGACGGGCACCCATGATGCTGTGTAGGTACCACCCAAGCTGCGTGGTAGCAGCCAGTTGCCGGCCGGATCCAGTACCGTCATCCCGATCAGGGTGTCCTGTACCTGCCCGGCAGGAGAAATCAGGATCAGCTTCAGCCAGATATTCTGGTACAGATAGTCCTGCCCCAGGGTCAGTCCGGTGCGAACCTGGCAGTTGCCCGGTGCAGCATTGACCCAGGTGGTGCGCATCGTATCGGTTTCGTACCAGCACCCGTCATCAAAGGTCTGACGGGTGGTCCACTCCCGCTGCTGACAAGCAGAGACGAGTAGCAGTATGCTACCCCACAACAAGGTTAATCTCATTCGGCTGGCGGTTTGGGTGCAGGTGACGGCCCGCCGTTGGGATTAGGTCCGGGGCGGCGGCGT
Source organism: Bacteroidia bacterium (assembly GCA_033762375.1). GTDB lineage: Bacteria > Bacteroidota > Bacteroidia > J057 > J057 > RDXT01. The sequence continues at coordinate 618,664 of JANRLQ010000026.1, read as the reverse complement.
TTATTATTTTTTTTCTTGCGGGAACGCTGATTGCCGCCCCCTTCCTGTCCCTGACCTTCCGGCCGGGGCTGCTGCGGACGCTGTTGTTGTCCCTGCGGCGGGCGCTGCTGCTGACCCTGTGGGGGCCGTTGGCGCTGCTGATCCTGCCGGGGTGGCCGTGGTGTCTGTGGGGGCTGATCTGTCGGACGCACCTCTCCCTGCTGTTCTCCCTGTGGCGTTTGTGGCCGGGGAGGGCGCTGCTGGCGGGGTTGGTTGCGGCCCTGAGGAGCGGGTGGACGGGGGTTGCCCTGCTGGTCGCCCCTGTTTCGCTGCCGCTGCTGCGGCGGCTGTCCCTGTCGGTTTTCGGGATTTTCACTGCCGGTACGTGCCTCAGGCTGGCGTTTGCCTGATTTTTTCTTTTTGTTACCGGACTTTCGTGCCTTCTCTTCCGGCAACTCGGTCCCCACCACGTCCACAAAGTCCAACTCAATCTCGGCAGCCTCTCCACGGGCAAAACCCTCTGTGTTCATCACAGCTCCGGCTACCTGAAGATCAGGTTTTTCCCCTCGTTTATTGAGCGTCACAAACTGCTTGACCATGTCCGTATCAAGCGGATACCAGGTATTTTCATTGGGATAACTAAACCACATTTTCCCTTTGAAAATATCCGTTTTCTGGAGAAATGCCCTTCCTTTGCTTGTTTCGATGCTATTAATGTCCGGAAAATCCTGTAAAGCCTCCAGATAGGCATCCAGCTCATAATTCAGGCAACACTTCAGGCGTCCGCAGAGTCCCGATATTTTCATGGGATTCAGGGAGAGATTCTGGTATCTGGCGGCGGAGGTGCTGACAGTTTTAAACTCACTCAGCCAGGTAGAGCAGCACAACTCACGGCCACAGGCCCCGATCCCGCCCAGCAGACCTGCTTCATGGCGCAGCCCGATCTGACGCATCTCCACCCGCACCTTAAACTCACGGGCCAGCACCTTGATCAGTTCACGAAAGTCTACCCGGTGATCGGCTATGTAGTAAAAAATGGCCTTGGTATTGTCCCCCTGAAACTCAATATCACTGAGTTTCATTTCCAGCTTTTGCTCCTGGATCAGCTCGCGGGTGCGTACGAGGGTCTCCTGCTCGCGGGCCCGGGCCGTACGCAGGGATTCCAGGTCATTTTCATTGGCCTTGCGGTAAATGCGAAGGATATCTTTTTCATTTTGCTTGACATCCTTGCGCCGCATCTGAAGCTCTGCCAGGATACCGCCGAGCGAAATAAATCCAACATCAAATCCCCGGTCGCTTTCTACTGCGACCGCGTCACCTGTGTACAGACGCAGGCCATTGACATTCCGGAAGAAGCCCTTCCGGGTGTTTTTGAAGCGGATTTCATAAATATTGTCCACTTCCAGCTTGTCCGGGCCCTGCATATTTCCCAGCCAGTCGTATGTATTCAGCTTATTGCAGCCACCTGTGGCGCATCCGCCGCTTTTGCCACATCCGCCGGACTTACATCCGCCGGAGCCGCATGATCCACATCCCATGTCGAGTGTCGTATATAAAAAGGTACGTCCTCTGGCACATGCCGGACATGGATGGGAGCAGCGCGTGAGACTCTATGCGAAGAGATACTCACAGCAGATGTATGAAAAAGTCCCTGTTGAAGGGATATATATCGCTGAGGCGCAGTGGGTTCACATCCAAGTCTGGCACCGGAACCACCGCCTCAAAATGGCAGAGAGAACCAGGGTACCATCGTTCCACGTCCAATATATAAAGGTATCGCCAAATATGAAACTTTTGGCAGAAATCTCCTGCCATAACAGGAAGAGCGGCCCCTTGTGAGGACCGCTCTTTGATACACTTGAATGCCGGGATCAGCCTGCCGCCAGGGCGTTGGCACCCGCAGAGATTTCGAGGATTTCCTTGGTAATGGAGGCCTGACGCGCCTTGTTATAACTCAGCCGGAGGACTTTGAGGAGTTCTTCGGCGTTGTTGCTGGCGGCGTCCATCGCCACCATCCGGGCACCGTGTTCGGCCGCATTGGAGTCAAGTACAGCCCGATAGACCTGAAGGCGCAGTGCCTTGGGGATCAGATCGGTGAGTATGGCTTCCTTGCCCGGCTCAAAGATATAGTCGCCCTGACGACGGGTGGCAGCGGAGGTGTCCTGTATATCTGCTACTGAGAGCGGCAGCAGGGTCTCCACCTGGCGTACCTGGGTCATGACGTTTTTAAACTCATTGTAGACCAGATAAACCTTATCTACTTCTCCGGAGAGAAACTTGGTGAATATCAGGTCTGTAACCTCATTCACCCGCTCAAAGGAGAGACGATTAAAAACATCGTAGTTCTGGCCGTTGACAGGCATCCCGCGTTTACGGAAAAAGTCAAAGCCCTTACGACCCACGCATATAAACTCGACCCGTCCTTCCTGCATCTCTGCGGCGTGGTCCTGGGCCAGCATCTGCTGGGCTTGTTTGATGATGTTGGTATTAAACGGCCCGGCCAGTCCCCGGTTGGAGGTGATCAGTACCACAAGGATACGTTTCACTTCCCGTTTGACCGCCAGTTCGCTGGGGATATCGGATGCGTCCAGTACAGACACCACGTTACCGATGATCTCACGCAGCTTGGCTGCATAAGGACGGAGTTGGGTGATCTGCTCCTGTGCGCGGCGCAGCTTGGCTGCCGCCACCATTTTCATGGCTTTGGTTACCTGCTGGGTGCTTTTTACCGATTTGATCCGGGCGCGTATTTCTTTTAGATTCGCCATCGGTCAGTTTCCCTCCTGAATTACTGAAAAGACTTGGCTACGTCGGTCGCTACGGCCCGCAGCACATCGGTGATGGCATTAGACCAGTCCTTATTGCGGATGGCTGTCAGGGTATCCTTGTGGCTCATTTCCAGCTCACGGATCAGCGACTGCTCAAACTCATTGATTTTATCCACCGGTACGGTATCAAGCAATCCCTCTGAAGAGCAGAAAATCATCGCTACCTGATGCTCAACTGGCACGGGGCTGTACTGCTTCTGGATGAGCAGCTCCACGTTGCGCTTGCCACGCTCCAGCTGGCGCATGGTAGTGCGGTCGAGGTCTGATCCGAAACGAGAAAACGCTTCGAGTTCGCGATACTGGGCCAGGGACAGCTTGAGCGTACCCGCCACTTTTTTCATACCCTTGATCTGGGCAGCTCCGCCCACACGGGATACTGAGATACCGACGTTGATAGCCGGACGGATACCTGCGTTGAAGAGGTTGGTCTCCAGGAATATCTGACCGTCTGTAATCGAGATTACGTTGGTCGGGATATACGCAGACACGTCACCTTCCTGGGTCTCGATGACCGGGAGTGCGGTGAGTGAGCCACCACCTTTGACCATTGAACGGAAGGACTCAGGCAGGTCATTCATGTTGGCAGCTACGCTGTCGTCATTGATGACTTTAGCAGCACGCTCCAGCAGGCGGGAGTGGAGATAGAAAATATCCCCGGGATATGCCTCACGACCTGGGGGACGGCGGAGCAGGAGAGACACCTCACGGTAGGCCACAGCCTGCTTGGAGAGGTCGTCATACGCCACCAGCGCCGGACGTCCGGTGTCCCGGAAAAACTCCCCGATGGCTGCCCCTGCAAACGGAGCGAAGAAAATCATCGGAGCCGGGAAGGAAGCAGGTGCAGCTACTACTACGGTATACGCCATCGCACCGGCGTCTTCCAGGGCCTTGACTACACGGGCTACCGTGGATGCCTTCTGGCCGCAGGCGACGTAGATACAAAATACCGGCTCGCCGCGGTCATAAAACTCCTTCTGGTTGATGATGGTATCTATGATGATAGCCGTCTTGCCTGTAGAGCGGTCACCAATGATCAGCTCCCGCTGGCCACGGCCGATCGGGATCATGGAGTCAATGGCTTTCACACCGGTCTGGAGCGGCTCGTTTACCGGCTGGCGGAAGATAACCCCGGGCGCTTTACGCTCATAGGGAGAGCTGTAGAGCGGACCCGTGATAGGGCCTTTGCCGTCAATAGGCTCTCCGAGTGGGTTGATAACCCGGCCCAGCAGACCCTCGCCGACGTTCAGTGAGGCGATCTGGCCTGTACGGCGTACATTGTCACCTTCTTTGATCCCCTCAGAGTTACCGAAAAGTACCGCACCGACGTTGTCTTCTTCCAGGTTAAGCACGATGCCTTTGAGGCCCGTCTCAAACTCAATCAGCTCGCCGGCCTGTACCTTCATCAGGCCATAAATACGGGCAATACCGTCGCCGATCTGAAGGACAGTACCCGTCTCTTCCAACTCTGTCGTCGTTTTGAAGCCGGAGAGCTGTTCACGAAGGATTGCAGAGACTTCATCTGGTCTTACCGCTGCCATATAGTGGGTGTGAAGTTAAATCTGAATAAATATAAGATACCTGCGCGGACCTGATCCGGGATCAGACCGTACGCTGACTGAGTGCTTGTTTCATGCGGCGCAGGCTGGCTGCTACGCTTCCATCAAAGAGCTGATCCCCGATCTTGAGGACAAATCCGCCAATGAGGCTGGGATCCACCCGCTGCTCCACCTCAACGCGGCCACCTGTGGTCTTGCCCATTACGCTGATGATCGCATCGGCTGTTTCCTGCGTGAGCGGCACTGCGCTGGTCAGTACGCCCCGGTGAATCTGGTTTTTTTCATCATAGAGGAACAAAAAAGCTGCTGCTACCTGCGTCAGATACCGCTCGCGGCTTTTGCGGGCAAGCATCTGCACCAGGTCACGTGTGAGCGTGCTGGCGTATTGTCCGCCAAACAGCGCCTCCAGTACCGTAGCTTTTTTGAACGCATTGATCAGCGGGCTGCTCAGAAACGCGCGAAAGTCGGCATTCTGCTTACCCGTCGTGCTGATCATCTCCATGTCCTGCCGTACAGCCTCCAGGCTGCCCTGTGTCTCTGCCAGGTCAAACAGCGACTTGGCGTACCGATACCCAATCCGATCCTCTACCATGACGCAATCAGTTATTGTTTAGGTCAGAGATGAGGCGGCGGGCCATTTCTTCCTGGGCACCTTTATTGTCGAGCTCCTTGCGGAGGATTTTCTCAGCTACTTCTACGGCGATCTGAGCTGCGGTGAGCTTGATCTCGTTGAGGGCTACATTTTTTTCCGTTTCAATCTGCTGCTTCGCTTTTTCCTGTTCTTTTTTAGCAGCTTCAGCAGCAGCATCCCGCGCCTCACGTACGATCTGCTCGCGGAGCGTATGTGCTTCTTTCAGGATTTTGTCGCGCTCCTGGCGGGCTTCTTTCAGGAGAGATTCATTATCAGCCTTGAGGCGGGACATCTCTTCGCGGGCCTGTACGGCTTCTTGTAGCGACTTTTCGATAGAAGCCTCACGGGAGGTGATGGCTTCCAGGATTGGTTTCCAGGCAAAACGACGCAGGATAAAAAAGAAGGTCAGGAATATGACCGTAGCCCAAAAAAACAACCCAAACTGTGGCGTGATGATCATGGGAAAATCTTTTTAGCGGTTTTTACATTGTATCGGGTAAACGGAGATGCGAATACATAGCCAGGGCATTCCCCTGGCTATGTTGTTTGGAAGTGGAGCTTAGTTGCCGCCAGCCAGTACAGCCAGCAGACAGATAACCTCACCGAACAGGGCAGCACCCTCAATGAAGGCTGCGGTCAGGATCATAGCGCCGCGGATATCACCGGCAGCCTCAGGCTGACGGGCGATAGACTCCACAGAAGAAGCAGCCAGACGGCCGATACCGATGCCTGCGCCAATAGCTGCCAGACCTGCGCCGATACCTGCGCCCATTACACCAATCGTCTCCATGTTAACCGAAATTTAGAAATGGAAAAAAAGTTCTCAACAGCCCCGAAGGACAAGTATATTATCAATGATGATGCTTGTCGGATGCGTGATCATGCCCATGATCGTGGCTATGGTCATGTGACTCCATCGCCATGCCGATAAATACCGCGGTGAGCAAGGTGAAGATAAAAGGCTGAATAATGGCCACAATCGTCTCCAGACAGAAAATCACCAGCGTAAACAAGACAGACAGCGGGGCGATAGCCAGACCGCCGATCAGGCTCTCTCCGTTTTTGCCCATGATGAAAATCAGCGACACCAGACCGAGTACCATGAAGTGACCAGCGGTGATGTTGGCAAAAAGACGGATCGCCAGCGCAAATGGCTTGGTGAACAACCCGATAAACTCAACCACAGGCATGAGGGGGATACCAAACTTCAGCCACCAGGGTACACCGGGGGTATTGAAGATATGGATCCAGTGATCCTTAGAGGCATTCACCTGGGTAAGGATAAAGGTCAGGATCGCCAGAGCTGCCGTCACAGAGATATTGCCGGTGATATTGGAGTTGAGCGGCGTGAGCCCGAGGATGTTACAAAACCAGATGAAGAAAAACAGGGTAAGCAGATAAGGCAGAAAAGCATCTGCTTTATTGTGCAGGTAAGGTCTGGCGACCTCATCCCGGATAAACAGGATAATCGGCTCCATAAAGGACTGAAATCCCTTGGGAGCGGCACTGCCCCGGCGAGCATACGCACGGGCGACCCCCGTAAACAGGATCACAAGCAGTATGCCGATGAGCAGCATCTGAAAACTGGTCCGGGTGATGGACAGGTCTACCAGGGTCACATCAGCATCTTTTATGGTGGCCAGCTCTTCTTCTGAGAGGTGTACGGCACCATGTGCGTCGGCATGTACGGTAGCACCTGCCTTGAGCGCATATAACTGGTCGTGGACAGCGACGTATCCTTTTTCTGGCAGGGCAGCGGTACTGCCGACTACCTGAAATCCGTCACGGCTGCTGTAAAAAAACCAGGGGAGTGGGATCGAAATCGGACGGTACAGCTGCTTGCCTGCGGCATCTTTGCCGGCAGGAATCTCCGTGATCTCCCAGTCATGGGTATCCAGGATGTGGTGCAGGATCGAGGCAGAGGCATTATAGGCTTCTGGCTCGTGGTGGGTCTCATGCGCCCCGGCGGCGTGTGCTGCTGTGTCGGCAGGGGAGTGCGCCCCGTCGTCCTGGTGGACGGCGTCCGGCGTATGGGTGTCATGGTCCTGCTGGGGATGCGCATCATGCTGCGCCAAAATTGTCCCTCCTGAGAACAGGATTGCAGTGATTATCAGGATATTCCTAAGGGGCATAGATCAACCGCTAGTGAAAATTCGCTACTACTTACCGCTTTGCGGGCGCAATTTACGCATAAGACTGTAAACTTCAAATCCAGTGAAAATGAAATACGCCAATATGTAGGTCACCACATATTCATTGCGCTGGGCCTTAAATGCGACAGCTACCACCACGATTGTCATGATACCCGTCAGCATTTTGGCAGCCATCCCTCCCAGCAGGCGCCCCACAAATCCGGTCATATTTTGCTCCAGTCCCGGATAGGTGATCGCGTAGGCGATCAGGGCAGGCACCCAGGCGACCAGCACCGCGACCAGTACGGCATAAGGGCTGTACTGCGGCATGAGTCCTGTGACCAGCAGCCAGCCGATGGCAAGAAGGGCTGCTGCAATGAGGGAAGACCAAGTCCAGAAACGTATTACACTCAAGGTTTTGAAGGATTACCTAGTTTTCGGATCAGCAGATACAAGGCTGCCGCACACCCCAGCAGAGACAAAAAGAGCAGAAACCACGGTTTCTCTGTCTGAAGCCAGCGGTCTAACCCGTACCCTGCGCCTGCAAAGATCATAATACAGGCGATAACCTCAAACCCTGCGGTCATATACCGCAAATATTCCCGCATGATATCTTCGGGATCGGGTTTGGGAGGGGTCTTACGGGGTACAGCCATGTGTCAGTAAACATCCGACCGGCCCTATGGCAGTCAGGCGACAAGCAGAGCGTGCGCTTGTCGCCTGAAAGCATGGGAGATATATCAGAGACAGACGCAGATCAGCTGGCTTTGGTGATGCGCTGAGGATCCTGGGCAGGTGCCTGTACCTGGGGCTGATCAGCTGGTTTGCTGAGGAGATCCTTGGCGCGGGGCGGGGTTTTGGTGAGCATCTCTTTGGCAGCCTCAGCCATCTTGCTGGTACCGGTGAAGATAGCGCCCATCTGCACGACCAGTTTTTGGGTGAAGATATCCCCAAAGATTTTGCCGGTCTTGTCAATGGTCAGCAACTCGCGGGTGACGACATTGCCCTTGATCTCTCCTTCTACGGTAGCTACCCGGGAGTCCACGTTACCTTCGATATATCCGGTGCCGCTCACGACGAGCTTGGAGTTACATACCAGGGTACCGATGACCTTGCCCTCTACCCGGAGGTCGCCTTCGGCGTTGATGTTGCCCACGACGATGGTACCTTCGGCAATGATGTTACGACGGGCTTCGCCGGGGGTCGTATTGGGGGTCACCTGGGGACGACTGTTTTCGTTCTTGCTGCCAAACATATTATTGTATCAGTTGAGTGATGAAGTAAGCGAGAGAAATGGGGCTGGATCCACAGGCCTGCCGTTGCGCCACAACTCAAGATGCAGGTGCATACCAGAGGAGTTTTCGCCGGTGTTGCCGATGACCGCGAGGGGCTCACCAGCCGTAACAAAAGAACCTGCCGTTTTCAGAAGGCGGCTATTGTGCTTGTAAAACGCAATCGTATTGTCCCCGCTCGCTACCCCGATCACCCATCCATTCTGCTCTGAATACTCTGCCAAAATCACTACCCCGGAGGCAACTGAGCGGATCATACTCCCCGCAGGTGCGGCAATATCTATGCCGTAGTGCCGGTTGGTGATGCTGTAAGGATTTCTGATGGAGCCGTCCACCGGCGAATACAAACGATCCAGGACCGAGGTTTCGCCCTTTCGGACAGATTCTCCGGCAGCTGGCACATACACCACCTTTACGGCGGGTGCGGGTGCCACTGACGCAGCAGGCGTGCTCACAGACGCGGGGGCCTCTTCTGCAGGCGCTCCCCCCTCGGCCATGGGAGTGGTAGCCCGCACTTGCAGGAGCGAGTCTAGCCGTGTCTGATCCAGCCGCAATGAGTCGTCCTCCACCCCGGCGAGTTTTTTGAAACTTGACAGCAGGGCCGACCACTGCTCAATCTGTAACTCCATATGTTGTAGCTGCTCGGTCATCTCCTTCTTCTCCCGCCGGAACTGATCCTGCTCCTCAAATCCTGGTATCATCCGGTGAAAAGCAGGTGTCACCATCACCAAAGCAATGGTACCTACCACGATCCCAAAGAACAGCAACGCTGCCCCCGCTACTACCGTTATAGGCTTTAGGATCAGTTGCCGTGACTGAGACAGGGTCAGGTCGTCTATCAACTCGACCCGGTATGTCTTCAGCATCTTCTCCCGAATCCGCCTGTATAATTCCTTTATCATTATGTTTCGTGCTTGCGCCAGCTTTTGGATATATTTGACATCTCCAAACTGGCCGAACGTTAACCAACAGCGTCTATGAAGAACAGCCCTGGTATCCGCAAACTTACGATTTTTTTATCAATCCCGGCGCTTATCCTGCTCGCATCTTGCAGCCGGGAAAAGAACACCGTTGCAGCCAGGCTGTACCACAGCGCCACCTCTTACTTCAATGGCTACTACAACGCCTCATACCTGTACAAAGAAACAGTCCGAAAGGTTGAAACGATGTACAAGCTGCCTGAACAGGGATTTATTGAGGTTGTTTATACAGGAACGGAGGATGAAGTAAAATCTGTGGATGCCGATCTGGAGAAGATCATCAAAAAAAATGATGTCGTCATGTACAAACACCCCAACGGAAAGTACATAGATGACTGCCGCCTGCTGAATGGACAGGCCTGGTATTACCGCAAAAACTACTCTCTCGCCCAGCAAAACCTAACATACGTCACCCAAAATTTTCCGGAAAGTCCTAAGCTGGCTGAAGCCTGGTTTTGGCTGGCCCGAAACTACTATGCGATGGAGAATACGGAGATGGCGCTCAGTGTCCTGGACGAATATCTCCTGCGTAATGATACGATGGAGATCAGCGAAGACTTGCAGGGTGAGCTCACCTTGTTTTTGGTCGAGATCGAAATGGACCGCAAAAATTATGCACAGGCGGCAGAGCTCCTGGCCGCCAATATTGATTTTGTCAAAGATCCTCTCTACCGCTCCCGGTCACATTTCCTGCTGGGGCAGCTTTATACGGAGCTCAAAAACTTCCCGCGTGCGCTGGAGCAGTACACCCTCGTCAGCAAAACCAGCGTGGACTACTCATTGATCTTTTTGTCCAAGATTCGCATTGCCCGGTTGTATATTGTGTTTCAGGAAGGCCAGGACGATGACCAGACGGTGTACAAATACCTCAATACGCTCCTGAAGGACGAAAAAAACGCCGAATACAAGGATCAGATCTATTATGAGTTTGCCCTGCTGGAGGAGAAGAAAAAACAGCTGGATCAGGCGCTGGGGTATCTGCGTCAGTCGCTCCGGGCCAGCGTGAACAATACCCGCCAGAAGGCACTTTCTTACTACAAGGCCGGGCAGATCTATTTTTATCAGCTCCAAAACTACCCCCGCGCGCAGGCCTACTATGACAGTGCCGCCACTACCATCTCCCCTAAGGCACCTGAGTACAAAGAAATCAAAGCCCTGGCTGCAACCCTCAAGGACTACATCCGGTGCAAAGAGACCATCGCCTACCAGGATAGTATGTTGTGGCTGGCCCGGTTGCCGGAGGGTGCCCGGGACTCAGTCGTGGCCCTCGTGGCCAAGCGGGATGAAGAGCGCAAAAAAGCTGAAGCCGAGCGGCTTCTCCGCGAGCAGGAAGCCAACGACAGCCCACTCCTCAACCCGGGTTTCACGCCGGGTGCTACCTCCGGGCGTGAGTCAGGTGGGGGCAAATGGTATTTTGACAACCCCGCTGCGGTCTCCAATGGTCGCCTGCAATTCCAGCAGGTCTGGGGAAAACGCCCTAATGAAGATAACTGGCGACGAAAAAACAAAGGCGTGGCGGTCTCCGGAGATGACGAGGAAATATCTCCCACCGCCGGAGCACCCGTGGACAGCACCCTCCTCAAACAGTACGGCACCAAGTACGACTATTACAAAAACATCCCGCTCACAGACTCCGCACAGGCTGAAGCCCTCAAAAAAATCGAGTCCAGCCTCTACCAGCTCGGCCAGATTTATAGCCAGAAACTCTCCGAGCCTGACTCTGCCATCCAGACCTTTGAGACGCTGCTGGACAGATTTGAAGGAACTGACTACGAACTCCGCACACGGTACGCCCTGTACACCCTCTACTCAGAAAAAGGAAATCCCATCGCAGAGGCGCACAAAAACTACATCCTCAACGAGCACCCCAATACTGTCTATGCCTACCTCATCCTCGGCCGGGATCCGCAGGAGCTGCGCAAGGATGAGGAAGATTATGCTTTTGTCTATGACGGGGTTTTTTCTGCCTATGCCAATAAGCAATACGAAACCTCTCTGGGCTTCAGCACCTTCCTGCTCACAGACGCCACCTACACCGGCAACCCGGAGCTGGACCTGGCCCGGCTGGAGTACATCCGGGGGATGTCATATGGATACCTGGGGGAGCGGGACAGCCTCAAGACGATCCTCACCCATGTCGTCAGCACCTACCCTAAGTCGGAGGTCACCCCCCTCGCCAAAAAAACCCTGGACTACCTCAACAACGGCCTTCCTGAGCATAAACCTACTGCAAGTGCCGGTACTGAAAGCGGCCCTGCCAAAACCAGCAAAACTGCCGCAGGCGACCCCAACGATCCCCGGTTTGAGGGCCTCACCAAGGACATCAAACCCGGTGACAAAATTTTTGTCCTGATGTACGTGGACAAAACCGGCGTCAACAAAGACCAGGCAACGGTAGCCATTTCAGATTTTAACACCAAGAGTTTTCCTGACGCCAAGCTGAAGGTGTTTACATTTCTGTACAAACAAACCCACCTGCTGCCCTACATCAGCAGCTTTGAGTCGGTGGATGCCGCCAAGGCCTATGTCAACGCCGTCAAGGGGGCACCGATTGCCAAGACCATACTGCCCGGCGAGGAAGATCGGGTGTTTTATATCTCGCACACCAACTTTAAGATCGCCTATGGTCAAAAACGGATGGAGGACTACCTGCTCTACTACAGCTCGATCCTGGAGCCCTGAGATAATTTCGTCTGCCGGGGCCTGAATATCGTGCAGAGCACATACAGGAATCCGGATAAATGTATATTTGCCTGAGTCTTCTAATGTTACTGCTCATGCAAGGTCCCGTTGTACTGGAGGAAAATCCACAGCTCCTGCCGCCACAACCTGCTTCCCGCCCCCCGATGACCGCCTTTCAGATGGGGCGTCGGATCCTGGGCATTATGATCGCCATGGTCAGCCTGGTGATCACGGGGTTTGTGCTGTACACGGCATCAGACCTGCCACCCCTCTCCGAGATCGAAAACCCGGATGCCAGCCTCTCCACCCAGGTGATCTCTGCGGACGGGGTCGTACTGGACAATTTTTTTATCCGGGAAAACCGCGTCAATGTCCGGCTGAATGAGGTCTCCCCTTATCTCGTGGATGCCCTCATCGCCACGGAGGATGCCCGGTTTTATGAGCACTCCGGGGTAGATCTCTGGTCTATACCCGCCATTATCAAGCGGTACTTCAGCGGGACGACCAGCGGTGGCAGTACCATCACAATGCAGCTCTCCCGCAACCTGTTCAACGTCGTCAACCAGGACCGCACCGTCAACCGCAAAATTAAGGAGGTCATTGTCTCGGCTGTACTGGAAAACAAGTACACCAAGCAGGAGATCATGGAGGCCTACCTTAATACCGTCAATATCTACGGCAACACCTACGGGGTAGAAACCGCCTCAGAGCGCCTCTTTGGCAAAAGTTCCAGCAACCTGAACCCTGAAGAGGCTGCCGTGATGGTGGCCATGCTGAAAGGGCAGGGTGTTTTTGACCCCATCCGGCATCCGGACACGGTCATTGCACGCCGCAACCTGGTGTTCGACCTGATGGTAAAACATGGTTTTCTGGATCCCGCACGAGATAAGGTGGACAGCCTCAAGCAGCGCCCCCTGGTCGTAACCAAACAGACCTTTGAACACGAGCGGGGGATTGCACCGTATTTCCGGCAGGAAGTCCGCACGTTTATGAAAGACTGGTGCAGCAAAAACTTCCGGCCCGATGGCAAGCCCTGGAACCTCTACGAAGACGGCCTCCGGGTATACACCACCCTCGACTCCCGTATGCAGCTCCACGCAGAATCAGCTGTAAAAGAGCACCTGAGTTATCTCCAGCCTATCTTTGTCAATCATATCAAGGGCCGCGAGGCATACCGCACCCACCCGGACATCATTGAGCTGATGATGCGGGAGAGTGACCGCTACCGCAACGGCCTCCGTGCCGGCAAAACCAAAGCGCAAATCCAGGAGGAGTTTGATGTGCCCGTCCGGATGACCGTGTTTGGGTGGGAGGGTGATATTGACACCGTGCTTTCGCCCCGGGACTCCCTCAAATACCACTCAGCTTTTCTGGAGACGGGTTTTGTGGCGATCGAGCCTGCCAATGGCCAGGTCAAGGCCTGGGTAGGCGGGATCAACTACCGCCGGTTCAAGTATGACCACGTAGCGACCGGCAAGCGGCAGGTCGGCTCGACCTTCAAGCCGTTTGTATATGCTGCGGCCCTCGACAAGGGACGCAAGCCCTGCGACCTGGAGCTAAACCAGCCTGTCGTATTTGAAAATACAGATGGGCTGGGTACCCGGTGGGTGCCCAAAAACTCCGATGGTGACTACGGTGGCCTGATGACGCTGCGCTCAGCCCTGGCAGCCTCTGTCAACCTGATCACAGCCCGGCTCATGAAGTGGCTGGGGCCCCAGACCGTGGTGGACTACGCCTACCGCGCCGGGATCAAATCCCGCCTGGATCCAGTACCAGCGCTTTGTCTGGGCACTACGGACCTGTCTGTGTATGAGCTCACGGGGGCCTATTCTACGTTTGTCAACAATGGCGTGCGGACGGATCCATATTTTGTAACCCGCATAGAAGACCGTCGGGGCAATGTCCTGGCTGAGTTCAGGGCCGAAACTTCTCAGGCGATCAACCCCACTACCTCCTATGTCCTGATCCAGATGCTCCGCGGGGTGATAGACCAGCCGGGAGGTACTGCCAACCGGATCCGGCGGGTGTATAAGTTCAAGAATGAAATCGCAGGCAAAACCGGTACCACCCAAAACCACTCCGATGGATGGTTTATTGGCTGTACCCCCAACCTGGTGGCTGGTGCCTGGGTAGGCTGTGCCGACCGCCGGATGCGATTCCGCTCCATCGCGCTGGGCCAGGGTGCGAGCATGGCCCTGCCGATCTGGGGGCTGTTTATGCAGCGGGTATATGCCGATCCTAAGATCGGCCTGCCACAAGACAAGTTTAAGGCCCCGGATGGCTATAAAGAAGAACCCTGCGTAGGAACCGCCCATTACGGGGGCGGAGGCGGTGGTGGCGGATCCAAACCTGCCGCCGGAAAATCCGATGACTTTGACAGCTTTGAGTGAGCAGCCCTGTGCAGCCTGCGCTCTCCTGTAACCTTGAGAGCCCCCTGTATCGTACCTATATCCAGCGGCTAGCCACTGTTTTGTATGGAAGATATTTCGCCCGAGATTCTCACCAAAGTCAAAAATCTCCCTGACGCTCCGGGGGTATACCGCTTTCTGGACAAGAAAGCCCGGATCATCTATATCGGTAAGGCCAAAAGCCTGCGAAAACGGGTCAGCAGCTACTTCAACTCCGGCCGGCGAAACAGCTACCGTATCCGGCATATGGTGGACCATATCACCGACATCGCCTATACCGTCACCCCCAGTGAGACGGAAGCCCTGCTGCTGGAAAACAACCTCATCAAAAACCACCAGCCGCGCTACAACATCATGCTCAAGGATGGGAAAACCTATCCTTATATATGTATCAAAAATGAACGGTTCCCGCGGGTATTCACGACACGGCAGAAGATAGATGACGGATCAGCTTACTTTGGGCCGTATCCCAGCGGAGCCGCCATGTATGCGATCCTGGACCTGGTACGCAGCCTCATGCCCCTGAGGACCTGCTCCTATGTCCTCTCTGAAGAAAACGTAACTGCCGGAAAATACAAACGGTGTCTGGAGTTCCAGATCGGCAACTGTGCCGCCCCCTGCGAAAACCTGATCTCAGAAGAAACCTATCAGAAAGGTATTGAGCAGATACGGTATATCCTCCGGGGTAATATGGGGCCCGTCATCCGGCACCTGGAGACACAGATGCAGGAGGCTGCGGCAGAGTATGCCTTTGAGCGGGCCGCCCTCTTCAAACAACGGATCGAAAAAGTCAAAGCCTATAAACAACGTACCACCGTTGTCTCCGAAAAAACCGGCGACCTGGAAGTCATGACCATTGCCACGGAGGAAAACCTGAGCGTGATCAATCACTTTAAGGTCCAAAATGGCTCTATCGTGCAGATTCACAGCTGGGAGTTCCGGCACCAGCACCAGGAGGAAGAGGAAGAAATCCTGGCTGCAACCCTCGTGCAGCTCACGGACAGCGAGACGGACCTCTTCCCGGACATGCTCTGCAACCTGGACCTGCCACCAGACCTGCTTCCGGAGGGTATCACCCTGACAGTACCACAACGCGGGGACAAAAAACTCCTGGTGGACCTTTCGCTCAAAAATTGCCGTACCCTGCTCACAGAAAAACTCTACGACCAGCAGTTCAAAAAACGACGGGATCCGGGTGAAGTGATGGTTGAGGCCCTGCAAAAAGCGCTGAATCTGACCAATCCACCTGCCCATATTGAGTGCTTCGACAACTCCAACTTTCAGGGATCGTCTCCGGTAGCCTCATGTGTGGTCTTCAAGCAGGGTAAACCGTCCAAAAAAGACTATCGTCACTTTAAGATCAAAACCGTCGAGGGGCCTAATGATTTTGCCTCCATGGCGGAGATCGTGGAGCGGCGTTACCGGCGGTTGCTGGATGAAAATCAGCCTTTGCCTGACCTGATCGTGGTGGACGGGGGCAAGGGACAGCTCAGCAGTGCAGCAGAGGCCCTCCAGAAGGTAGGGCTCCTCGGCAAGGTCCCCATGATCGGTATCGCCAAGCGGCTGGAAGAAATCTACCGGGTGGATGACCCGTTTCCGCTGTATATTGACAAAAAAAGCCCGGGCCTCCACCTGATCCAGCAGATACGCAACGAGGCGCACCGGTTTGCGATTACCTTTCACCGGGACCAGCGCAGCGACGCCACCAATCAGAAGTCGGCGCTGACCCAGATCAAAGGTATCGGGCCACAGGCAGAAAAAGAGATCATCCAGGCATTTAAGTCTGTCAAAAAACTTAAGGCCGCCACCCCTGAGGAACTAACCGCCCGGCTCGGCGCTCGCCGTGCCAGTCTGATCCTGGCTGCTATCCAGGAAGGCAAACTCTAAACCTGTCTGCTCAGGGAATGTCGCCCCCTCCTTCACGGCCAGGATCGCTGGTTGGATTCCGCTTGCGCTCAAAAAACTCCTCCCAGCGTGTTTTCCGCTTTACAGCTGGCGGACGCGCCTCGCGGATCGAGTCTCCGGGCAGGACCGGATTTTCCAGTGTGCCCTCATCCCGGTTGTCACGTTTTTCCTTGAGCATCTCAATGATGTGATCCAGGTTGCTGCGCATGGTATCCGGCTCATAGGTCGTCAGGCTGTACATCGGACACTCCATAGAGGCCAGCGCAGACACGCCGAGGGTATCAAAAGGGGCAAAATATTTTTTGTACTTGCTGCTTTGGGTAGCCTGCTGAAGAAACTTGCCACAGATCGGCAGGGCCATGCTGGCTCCTTGTCCCAGTGCAGTGGACCGGAACCGTACCTGCCGGTCTTCGCCTCCTACCCATACCCCCGTTACCAAACCAGCAGTTACGCCCATAAACCAGCCATCCGTCTGCTCCTGGGTCGTGCCCGTCTTGCCACCAATAGGGACGGCAATACCGTGGTGCCGCCGGAGACGGCTCCCCGTACCACTGTCCACGACAGCCTCCAGCATACTGGTGATCATCCCGGCCGTTGTCTCGCTGATGACCGGGAAAGTCCGGTTTTTGACAGGAAAAGACACGATCAGATTGCCCTTGTTGTCCTCAATTTTAGTGACAGCGATCGGGAGGGAGCGGCTGCCTTTGTTCACAAACGCGCTGTAAGCTGCCACCATATCCAGCAGCGACACATCAGCCGTACCGAGGACAATGGTCGGGTCCCGGGGGATGCCGTCTGTAAAGCCAAATTTTTTCAGGTAATCATGGGCCGTATTAACCCCGATCTGCATGATGATCGCCGCTGAGACAGTATTGACAGAGTTGGCGAGGCCCCCTTTGAGGCTGTAGTAACCGCCGTATTTCCCATCAGAGTTGCCCGGCTTCCAGTTTCCGTAGGCCACCAGTTCATTCGGAAAAAACTCACATGGCGAGACGCCCGTTTCCAGCGCAGCCGCATATACAAAAGGCTTAAACGTAGAGCCTGCCTGCCGTTTTGAGGTGACGTGATCATACTGAAACCGCTCATAGTTAATTCCCCCCACCCAGGCTTTGATCTGCCCGGTTTGTGCCTCCATGACCAGCATACCCGCCTGAAGAAATGACTGGTAGTAGATCACAGAGTCCAGTGGTGTCATGGTGCGTTTTTGCAGTCCGTCCCAGGTCCAGACCTCCATCGCGACGGGCTGGCTGAATACTTTCCGGATCTCCTCCTCCGACTTGCCCTGGGCCTTCAGGGACTTATAGCGATTGGACTGCTTGTAGGCGCGCACAATCCCGGGATCGTCTGGTTTCCAGAGGGTTTTATTTTTCCAGTGCTGGTCAAATGTCTGCTGCAGGGATTTCATATGTTCCTTGACAGCACGCTCAGCCATGCGCTGCAGACGCGAATCTATCGTCGTGTGGATCCGCAGCCCGTCGGTGTACATATTCCACCTGGTGCCATCTGGCTTGGGATGTTCCTCAAACCAGGCTTCCAGTTCCTTCGCGAGGTATTGCCGGAAGTACGGTGCCTGGCCCTCCCCGTCAGTGACATTGTCATATTTTAAGCCCATCGGAAGTTTGGCGAGTGAGTCGCGCTCTTCCGGGGTGATATACCCGTATTTTTCCATTTGCTCCAGGACCACATTCCGGCGCTCGACGGCACGCTCAGGGTGTACCCTGGGATTATATGCGGTATTGGCCTTGAGCATGCCTACCAATACTGCGGCATCTTCTATCCGGAGGTTTTTGGCTTTGGTGCTGAAAAAACGCTGAGAGGCAGCTCCGATTCCGTACACATTTTCCCCAAAGGGTACTGTATTGAGATACAGCGTCAAAATATCTTCTTTCTGGTAGGTACGCTCCAGCCGCCGGGCGATCATCATTTCTTTGATTTTGGCGACCGGCATGGAGAGAAAGGCATAGTTACCCCGCTTAAAAATATTTTTGGCCAACTGCTGGCTAATGGTACTACCTCCACCAGAGCTTTCATCTCCCAGCAGGACAGACTTAAAGATCACCCGGAACATACTCTTGGTATCTATGCCTGAGTGCTCAAAAAAGCGGGCATCCTCTGTGGCGATCAGGGCTTCTGCGACGAGCGGTGAAATTTCATCTCCCTCGACTTGTGTCCGGTTTTCGATAAAAAACTTACCTATCACGACCCCGTCTGACGCATATATTTCGGAGGCAGTATGGTTGCGGATTTTGGCCAGCTCAGCCTCCGTAGGTACGTGGCCAAATATACCCAGGGCTACTGCCAGCCAGAGCAGCAGTACAAATCCTACGATGCTTCCCAGTCCAATACCTGCCAGCTTGAGGCTGCCTTGCCAGGTCCAGGACTTGAGCCAGCGCACGGCAATCTCGCGGAGGGTGAGGAGCCGGCCTGTCTCATCATAGCGGATACGATCCAGCCGGGCGATCAACCAATCTTTTAACTTGGCAATGAGACTACCAGGGGTTGTTTGCATGTGAAGGTGCCTTATGGGTCTGGTTAGGCGTTGTGAAAATACAGAAAAAAAACGTACCGGAAGGCAGCTTGTTATACGCAGTGCTGCGATTCAATGTGATTGGGCCCCGAAGACTATGACTTTTATCCTGTCATGCACCTGCAAACTTACGTAGCTTGCCGCAAATATCGGAATATGCGTGCTGGTAAACCGTTTTTCATCTTCTGCCTTGTCACAGGGCTTGTGACCAGTTGTGCCCCCCGGCAGACACCTGCCGGGCAGGAACCCGTATTCCCGGCCAACCGGCTCGCGGATGCCGGCAGTCGTTACCTCCGCCAGTACGCACACAGCCCCGTGGACTGGTATCCCTGGGGCGAAGAGGCCAGCAGCCGGGCCCGGGCCGAAAACAAACTCATGATCATCAGCATCGGCTATGCGGCCTGTCACTGGTGCCATGTCATGGGCCGGGAGACCTTCAGTGATACAGCAGTGGCACGCCTGATGAATGAACGTTTTGTCTCCGTCAAAGTAGACCGCGAGGCACGTCCTGATCTGGATCAGTTTTTTATGCAGGCTGCCCTGATGACTACCGGTGAAGCAGGATGGCCCCTGAACATTATCGCCCTCCCGTCAGGCGAGCCTGTGTACGGCGGCACCTACCTGCCCAAAGACAAATGGACAGCACTCCTCTCCCGCATGGATCAGCTCTACCGCGAGCATCCGGCCGATATGCAGCAGTTGGCACAAGACATATCCCAGGGCATACGCCGCACAGATGCAGCCGGATCCGGCAGCCCGGTGGTCAAGCCCGGAGCAGCAGCAGCCCACAGCATGGCAACCGGTATACTGGCCCTGACGGATACCGTGTACGGGGGCCTCAGGGGCACGCAGAAGTTTCCTATGCCGGGCGTATGGGAGTTTATGCTTGAGTATGAAACCCTGACCGGAGACCCTCAGGTGCGTCAGTCTCTGCTCCTCACCCTCGACCAGATGCTGGCTGGCGGGATATATGACCACGTAGGCGGTGGATTCATGCGGTACACCACAGATCCGGCCTGGCGGGTGCCACATTTTGAAAAAATGCTTGCTGACAACGCACAACTTGCCTCCCTGTATGCCCGTGCCTGGCAGCGTACCCGCGAGCCCCGATACCGGGATGCCGCACTGGAGATATTGTCTTTTGTCCGGCGCGAACTGGCAGATGCCGGGCATGGCTATTACACTTCGCTGGATGCCGAAAGTGATGAGACAGAAGGCGGTTATTACCTCTGGACCGAAAAAGAAATTGTCAAGGCTACTGGTAATGAAAATACCGTCTTCAAAGACCTGTATGAAATAACCCCCTTTGGTAATTGGTCCGGTGAAAAAGGCAAAAACCTCCTCTACCGCAGCGAGCCCCCGGAGGTAGTGGCCGGCCGGTATGACTGGGCTCCGGACAAGTTTCAGGCGATGACAGCCTTCTACCGCGATAAGCTGCGGCAGACCCGTGAGAAAGACCGCACCCCACCGGCTGCCGATGACAAAGTTGTCACGGCCTGGCAGGCCCTCATGGTGAGTGCCTGGACAGATGCCTACCGGGCCATCGGAACCGACTCGCTGCGGGTTGCCGCCCTGGATGCCGCAGGGTATCTCCGGCGTTATCTTCAGCAGCCCGACGGAGGACTCTTTCGCATGCGCGGGCAGGGGATGGCATCTGGGCAGGGATTTGCGGATGACTATGCCTACACGATCCAGGCATGGATCGGCCTCTATCAGATTACGTTTGAAGAGGCATGGCTCTACCGCGCAGACAGCCTGATGCAGTACACCATAGCCCATTTTTCAGACCCGGAGACAGGTGGTTTTTATTATACCGGTGACCAGCAGGCAGCAGCAGCGCCTGTGCGCCTGCGTGAGACGGCTGACCATGTACTGCCGGGTGCTTCGGCAGTCCTGGCCCGGAACCTCCTCGACCTGGGTACCCTCCTCTATCGCCCGGCATACGTGACCCAGGCACACCAGATGCTCCGTCAGGTACATGCCGAGATGGTAGCAGAGCCGGTATATTATCATGCATGGGGACGCCTGGCCCTGCGGACAGAATGGCCCTTGTATGAGGTTGCGGTCGTCGGACCCGCCAGCCATACGCTGGCACGGGAACTCGATCAGACCCTCCGGCCAGGTCTCTACCTGCTGGGCGGCAACACGCCGGGACGGCTCCCACTCCTCGCTGACAAACTCCAGCCAGGCACCACCTGGATCTATGTATGCCGGGATCATACCTGCCAGCGGCCGGTACGCACGGTGGCAGAAGCGTGGACCCAACTACAGTCAGGAAAATGAGGCATTTTTTTTACCTGTACCCGCCTGATTTATTTTGGTAGTTTTGGGGCATAGGTAATAATACTATGCGTACGCAGATTTTCATTGGCCTACTTCTTTTCCGCCTCGTCAGCCTGGGGCAGTCTGCCCTCCAGCAACCGATCGGTGCCTGGCGTGCCTACCTCAGCCATACCCAGGTCAGGGCACTTACAGAAAAAGACAGAACTGTATTTGCCATTTCTTCTGGCGGGCTCCTCAGCTATGAGCTGGAGACGGGTACGCTCCGGACCTACGCTACCATTGAAGGGCTCAGCGGGATAGACGGTACGGCCATCCACTATGCAGCCGGAGCGGACAAAGTCTATATCGGATATGCTGACGGGCAGATAGACTACTTCAGCGACCCGCTGCAGATCGGATATTACTCAGACATTAGCCGGAACAGCTTTTATACCGATAAGCGGATCAATGACTTTGCCAGCGACCCCAACCGGCTGTATGTCGCCACCAATTTTGGACTGGTGGTATATAATACAGACAATAACCTCCCGGTCACCGACATAGCCCAGTTTGCGGGCAATCCCAGCCGCCTCGCCGTGACCTCTGTCACCGTCTATGAGGGGTATATCTGGATTGTCATCCAAAATACCGGTCTGTACAAGGCTCCGGTATCTGCCCCCAATCTCAAGGACCCGACTGTCTGGACGCAGGTCACCTTGCCCGGCAATGTACCTGTCCGGGAAGTAGCTGCCAATACCCAGGGAATTTATGTCAGAAGCCAGCCTGGTATCTATGAATGGGTTGACTCCGCCTGGCAGGTTATCCCCCGGCTCAGTGATGGATTTGACAAGCTGGTCATCTCGCCCCGGTCGGTAGGTGGGCTCAGCAACCTCCGGGCTGCTATCATCAATCCAGAAGGCGTCTTGTATGATTTTTCATTGCCCAGCCCGATTCTGGACGCCATCGTGACCGATGACCGGCGGTTTTATCTGGGCACCAGCTTTTTTGGGATGTATGAATTTGACAACTGGAATTTTACCCGGCTCATTCCCCCTGGTCCGGGCAGCAATGAATGTAACCGTATCGCCGTCGGCAATGGTGAAATATATGTAGCCCCCAAAGGATACGACCAGATTTATTCGCCCATACCCTCGGCAGCCGGAGTGTATTATTATACGGCTGCTACGCAGACCTGGTCTGTCCTGGACTCTGTCAACAATGGCATCCCGGATGACGTGAGCACCGGATTTGCACGTGCCTGGTACGACAATGAAACAGACAAAGCCTACATGGCCTCCTGGGGCAGGGGACTGGTCATCCTGCAGGATGGGGTACTCGAAGCCGGATATACCTGTGAAGACGGGCTGCCGATTATATCGCCCCCCTGTGACCCGGACGGCCTCAGCAATACCCGGGTGAGCGGCGTGGCACCTGATCCGCTGGGCAATATCTGGGTCAGCCTGGACTTTGCGCTGCCGCCACTGGCCGTGCGGAAAACAGATGGGCAGTGGACCCAGATCCCCAACAATAAATTTCCGGCCAATAACCATATCGGTGACCTGATCACAGACGACTATGGCAATGCCTGGATGATCAATATCGAAAAAGGCCTGCTGGTGTATACCTCCGCCGGCACCCCTGACGATCTGCTGGATGGCAGGGTGCTCACCCTCCAGTCCGGCATCAATCAGGGCAACTTGCCCGTAAATGATGTCCGCTCCCTGGCCCTGGATCAGGATGGATTTGTCTGGGTGGGCACGACCAAAGGGGTGACCGTATTTTTTGATCCCTTCAGCATCTCGCAGGGTCGGATCGTAGATGCGAGTGTACCCGTGTATGAGCAGCAACCCCTTCTGAAAAACAGCGTGGTGAATGCTATCGCGGTGGACGGGGGCAACCGTAAGTGGCTGGCGACGGATAACGGGGTGTACCTGGTGTCCGAAACAGGAGACGAGGTGATCCTGCAGTTTACGGCTGACAACAGTCCGCTGCTGGCCGACCGGGTCAATGATGTAGAGGTGGATGCCGCTACGGGTGAAGTGTATTTTGCGACTGAGCTAGGCCTGATCTCCTACCAGGGAGATGCGACAGCCGGGGCCACCCGGTGTGATGACGTACTGGTTTTTCCTAATCCGGTAAAACCCGGTTTTGAAGGAGACATCGTGATACGGGGTGCCTCGCGGGAGTCGGCAGTCAAAATCACCACCATCTCCGGGATGCTCGTGCGCGAAATCACCGCACAGGGCGGCACAGCCGTCTGGGATGGCCGGGACCTGTACGGCAATCCGGTCAGATCCGGGATATACCTGGCCCTGATCGCCGGACGCAATGGCGAGAATGGCTGTATCGGCAAGTTTTCGGTCATCCGGTAGGCTAAACTTTTTTACGTACAAGCAGTCTATGTACACAGCACGGATGCAGGAATATTCAAGCCTGTTATGTGTATCTTATGTACTTTTGCCTGCATGAAACTTCTCTTCCTCTCCGAATCCAACCTGCGGGACCGGATGTTTGTCCGGGACCTGGTGCACAACTGTAAGTTTCAGGATAAAATACTGGTGATACACGAGGCCTATGGCGGGCGGGCGGATGAAACCCGTATGGCCACCAAAAAGCTGTCGGCCCTCTTCAGTGAAACACTCGTCCACAACGTAGCCTTTATGGCCGGGCAGCGAAATCTGTTCAGCCAGGATACCGAAGGCCGCTGGCACCTGAAGACAGACATGATCCGGGAGCTGGTCCAGCCTGTGCGCATGGTGATATTCGGACCGGTGACAGGACCAGATAGTTCACCTGTGCTGGCCGATGCGGTGTCAATGGCCCTGGCAGCCCGTACCCAGCTTGGCATAGAGGATACTTTTGTCTTCACCGCCAACCCCCTCTCCCTGCTGGCTTCCCGCCGGGAACTGATAGACACTGAGGACGATGCTGCCCGGCTTTTGCCTGTTTATGAAGAAGAAGCTGCCGCTATCGGGCTCGCCCGGCGGCTCAGACCCGCCCGTATCGTCTCGCCTGTAAACTACGCCATGTGATCTGCAAGTCCGAGGGCATCGTACTCCGCACCCTGCGGCATCAGGACACAAACCTGATCGCCGTCGTATATACACGTGAGTACGGGCTCCAGCGGTTTATGCTCAAGGCATTCCGCACAGCCCGGGCCCGGAGCCGATATAGTTATTTCCAGCCGTTGTCTATTGTGGACCTTGTGTTTACCCATCGGGAGCACCGGGACTTACAGCAGGTCACAGAGTCGCGGCTCGCCGTACCGATGCTGGACATACAGGTACATCCTGTCAAACTGTCGCTGGGCCTGACGGTCCTGGAGGTATTTGCGGATACGGTGCAGGAGACAGAGCCTCAGGCGGAGTTGTACGACTTCCTGAAAGGGGTGATCACCTCCCTGGATCTGGCTGAAAGCCGGATGGTACAGATTTTCATCTGGTATCTGCTGCACCTGACGCGGTTTCTGGGTTTTTTGCCGCATGATATGGACCCAGGAGCACGCTTCGCTTCATTTGAGGTGCAGTCAGGTCTTTTCAGACCGTCTACCCACACCACAGACGAGGCTGCCGGCGTACTGCGTCGTATGCTGTACAGTAAGCTGGAGCCGATGCCTGCGCCGGATGGGTGCCAGCAAGTGATGTTTGGGGCAGAAACCAAACGCCTTGTGATCCGTACCCTGTTTGACTATTACCGGCATCATATAGAAGGTTTCCGCTATCCCCAGACGATCAAGGTTTTTGCAGAGGTATTCGGGACTTGAGCGGCGCATCTGCGGCAGACCTTACGCAACCCGGGTGATGCTCATTTTTTTTGTTATCTTAGGCCTTATCATTCTCACAGACTACGTTATCTGTATACTTAATAGCTGCCAATATCCTGCGGTCATGAAACGAATGTCACTGGGCACGCCCCAATTCTGGATGGTTCTGCTGGCTGTGAGCGGGCTTCAGGCCTGTAAACGGGACGACCCCAAGGTGTACGAGGTCCCCTCGATTATTGAGCCGTATATCGAGCTGTTTGAAGAAGAAGCTGCCAAGCGCGGCCAGACCCTGACCATTGACAACCTGAAGGTAGAGTTCGCGACGGACCTCCTCGGCGGTGATGCCGCCGGCCTGTGTACATTTGCCTCTGCATCTTCACCCACGCCCCATATCCGGCTGGACACCACGTCCTTCAACTGGCAAAACAATCTCTACCATCGCGAAATCCTCGTCCTCCACGAGCTGGGCCACTGTATCCTCAACCGCCAGCACCGGGATGACTTCCTGCCCAATGGCAATATCGCGAGCATCATGCGCGCCACAGGTGAGCAGGTATATGGAGGCAGCCTCAATGCCTTCAAGCGGGACTATTATCTCGACGAGTTATTTGACCCCAATACACCGGCACCTGACTGGGCAACCAATATCCCTGCATACAGCGCCATCAGTGCAGCGCAGAAAAGTGCTGTTTTTACAGAAAACTTTACCAATAACTTCAACAACTGGAATGTAGGCAGCTCTGCCAATAATACAGCCCAGATCACGGGCGGGTATTTTTTGTTTGAGTCAAAAAGTGAAAATACTGCCTACTTCACCTCCAAAGCCATCGTGCTGGACACCACCCAAAACTTTGAGATCGAGACCTCGCTCAAAATTGTCAGCGGCGACAACTCGGCGCTCTTCCAGTGGGCGGGTTCTGGCGGGAGCAATTTTTCCTTCTATGGATGTACCCCTGACTCGCTCCTGCTGACAGGCAAATGGACAACGGGCCTCGCCAATACCCAAACCAGCAATGACTACCTGAAGGATGCCTATAACAAGCTCACCATCCGGAAGATAGGTCGTTATTATTATCTCTACCTCAACGAAAAGTTTTTTGATGTCCTGGAGACGGAGCCATTTGAAGGCAATCTGATGGCTTTTTATGTAGGGCCGAAAACGGCTATTCATATTGACTATCTCTATGTCTCATACCTGACGCTGTAACCCAATCAGCCCGGGCAGCTACTGCGAATGGAAAATTCTCCCTACATAGGATGGGTCACCCTGGCAGCCAGCCTTATCATGTTATGGCTGACCCGCCGGGGCGTACGCCGGAAACAAGTGACCGGAAACCGGGGACAAATCCTAACTCCCTCAGAGCCGGGATATTATATAAAACTAGCCGGATACATCCTGGCAGGTCTGGCTTTATTGGCGGTGGCGCTGCGCCAGTTTACGATCATATATGGATTTTCGGGCTTGTTTCTGGCCCTGCTGGGTGTCGGGGTACCGGGGTACCTGATCCTGCGATACGGGAGGCTCAAACATGTCCTCGGATTTCTGCTGCGCCGGCCCGCCCAGCCACAGGCAGCAGCGGCCCCGCCTAAAGCAGCCCAGCCTGCGCCTACTCCCCGGCAATGGGCACTCTCGGCCCTGGCCCTGATCTCCCGCGTCAAGGGGCAGGACATCTCCCTGCTAGGTGGCCAAAAGCCCTCTCCCTGGGCCGAAAAAACAGCTGAGCGCCGCCTGGCACGTGAGTGGGATATTCATGCTGTGGATGACTTTGAT
Source organism: Bacteroidia bacterium (assembly GCA_033762375.1). GTDB lineage: Bacteria > Bacteroidota > Bacteroidia > J057 > J057 > RDXT01. The sequence goes on along the minus strand of JANRLQ010000026.1, from coordinate 591,948 downwards.
GAGGTATCTTCCTGGCTGTTTGAGGTAGGCCACCGGACGGACTTCCATGCATTCATTCAGCAGATCACCGGGATGGACGCCGGGCAGGTACGTACATTTTTGGAGGAAACAGATGCCGGGCTGCACGGATATGAGTCAGCACAGGAGCAGGAGGAGGTAAGGCACCGGGTGGAAATGATCCGCTCCAATAAAGACAATATCCGCTACATCAGCTTTATGGCCTGGGACATGCTCAGGTACATGGACTTGTGCCGCATAGGGTATCTTGCGGGGTACCTGGACGAAGACGATACCTGGGACCGCCTGCTCACGGCCGGGCAGGTCTTGCAGTCGAGGTATGACTCCTGGGAAGACCTGAACGACCAGTTTCTGCTCGCCCGCGAGTTTTGGTCATGCGTAGAGGATGAACGTGATGGCCATATATACCGCAAGGCATTTGAGCGACTGCACGATGACGAGAAGAGTCCGTGGCGGCAGATTGCGTGGGGACTGCCTTTGTTTCACCGTGCCTGATCGTTTTTTGTAACAGAAACCCAACTCCGGCAGTTGTTTTCTTCGTAAGGAAAAATAAAGCCCTGGAGATCAGGATTTTTCTGCCTTATACGCCTGTATGAAATTTGGAAAAACAGCTGACCTGACCGGGATAGATTTTTCCCTCCCGCCTGACAGCAGCCTCAACCGGGATGTGCTGGGCGGAAAACCCGCTCCGGGTGGGATTCAGATATACGTAGGCTGTCCGATGTGGGCCAATAAAGCCTGGACCGGTATCCTCTATCCCCCACGCACTCCGCAGCATGCCTACCTGCGGCTGTATGCCCAGTCGTTCAACACCATTGAGCTGAATACGACCCACTACCGGATACCAGCTCCTGAGACTGTCGAGAGCTGGCGGGTACAGGCGGCTCCGGGATTTCACTTTTGCCCCAAAATCCCGCAGACGATCTCCCATTATCGCAAGCTGATCAACTGCCGGGAAGATATAGAGACCTTTGCATCTGTGATTTCGCTGTTTGAAGAAAAAATGGGCTGCGCCTTTGTACAGCTACATGAGTCCTTTGGACTGGCATATCTGGAAAACCTGATTTCATTTCTCAACGTCTGGCCCCGGCATATACCGCTGGCGGTTGAGTTTCGTCATACGGAGTGGTTTGAGCATCACACCCTGCGCCCTGAAGTGGCTCATCTGCTCACCGAGTATGGGTGTGGTACAGTCATCACGGACGTAGCAGGCCGACGGGATGTCCTGCATACCTCCCTGACCAGTCCGGTCGCGATGATCCGGTTTGTCGGCAACGGACTTCACCCGACCGACTTTGAGCGGGCCGACGCCTGGATCGGACGACTGGCACAGTGGGCTGAGCAGGGGGTGCAGCGGGTGTACCTGCTGGTCCACCAGCCCGATGATGCCGCAGCTCCGGAGATGGGTATCTACCTGATCCGGCAGCTCAATGCACGCCTGGGGCTCAACCTCCGCATACCGGGGCTGCCAGCAGCAGAGCAGGGCCAGATGTCACTGTTTTGAAGCCATGAGAATGTATGTCTGCTGGCTTACGGTTTAGGATCGGACTATTGTGTAGATTTAGGGTAAATTTTTTGACTTACCAGCTCGCTGATTTTAGCGTTACATTTGTACACCTGAAGGTTTAATCTCCCTTACCTCAAGATATGAAACGGATTTTAATGGCAGTCATAGGCTGTGTGTGGAGCCTGGCAAGCCTGGCTCAGTTGGCCAGTAACTCCGTGCTGAAGGAAGGCACCTGGTACAAAATAGGCGTCACGCAGTCTGGTATCTGCAAGATAGACGCAGGATTTCTGAGCAGCATGGGCCTGAATCCTGCCAGCATAGACCCACGTACTATCCGCATCTACGGCAATGGTGGTGCGATGCTGCCACAAGCCAATATTATCCCCAGGCTGGATGATCTCCAGGAAAACCCCATCTACGTCGAGGGCGAGGGAGACGGGGCCTTTGGCAGCAGCGACTATCTTCTGTTTTATGCTGAGGGGCCTCACGTCTGGGCCTTTGATACGACAGCCGGGCGATATGTGCATCGGTACCACCTCTACAGCGATACAAGTTTTTATTACCTGACCGTGGGCACGACACCTGGCCTGCGGATACAGGACGCCCCGGCAGCAGGCACCATAACAGCCGCCGTATCCGGCACCCGAAACTTTGCCTTCCGCGAGACAGAAATTGAAAACGTTATAGACTCTGGCCGGTATTGGCTGGGAGACAGATTTGACCAGACCACCCAGCGTAACTATACTTTTTATGTCCCTGATGCCCAGGCAGACGGACAGATCCGGGTATCCCTGCGGGTTGCCAGCAGGTCAGATGTTATCACAGCTTTTCAATTGCAGGCTGGTAGCACGGTCGCAGGCAGCGTTTCTATCTCGACTGTCAGTGTCGGCAATAAGGAGTCCCGGTATTATGAAGCCCGGGAGGCTACCTTTGTTCTCTCTCCGACCCTCGTCAGCCCCGATGACTCCCTCCGCCTGACCCTGGTGTATGACCGGGCCGGCTCGTCCCGCTCAGAGGGCTGGCTGGACTGGATTGAGCTGGAGTACGACCAGCGCCTTGACACCCGCAACAACGTAAGCTGGTATGCCAGCCTGGATCGTGACATTCCTGCTGGTGAAGTCGCAGGTTTTTCCGTACAGGGCGGCAGCAACCTCTACCGCATCTGGGATATTACAGATCCGGTCCAGGCGCAGCAGATACCCTATACCCTGACAGGTACCCAGATGGATTTCAGCGTGGTCACCCGCCAGCAAACCCGCCTGGTGGCGTTTAAAGCTGCCAGCATGGTGCCCGTCTCCGGCCGCCGGATAGACAACCAAAACCTGCACGGCCTGCCGATTGTGGACTACCTGATCATCTCGCCACAGGCATTTGTGAGTGAGGCAGAGCGGCTGGCAGACTTTCACCGCAGCCATTATGGGCGCAGTGTAGCCGTAGTGACCCCACAGCAGATTTTTAATGAGTTCTCCTCCGGCAAACAAGACCCGACTGCTATCCGGGATTTTATCCGGATGTTTTATCTGCGTTCGGACGGGCTGGCTCCGGGATACGTGCTGATGTTTGGAGATGGGACCTATATCTATAAAAACCTGAGCATCAATACCAATGCCTCCACCAACTACCTGCTCACCTACCAGAGCCGTGACTCCTGGGATCCGACTGACTCCTATGTGAGTGATGACTTTTTTGTACTGCTGGAGGAAAAAGAAGGTTTCTGGGGAGAGGCATCCGGGATAGACGGTGATACCAAATATGAGGTGAATACCCTGGACGCCGCCATTGGTCGCCTGCCAGTCGAAGACCTCAGCCAGGCCAAGCAGATCGTGGACAAGATCATTTTTTATGCTGAAAATCCTGACGGAGCGGGATTTGGTCAATGGCGCAACCGGATCACGCTGGTGGCTGACCACAAAGAGGGTGAAGGCAATACCCACGTACGGCAGGCCAATGGTTATACCAACCTCATCGAAGCCGCCAACCCCTGCGTGCAGATCGAAAAAATCTACATGGACAGCTACCCGCGGGTGATCACAGCTGCCGGAGACGAGTTTCCGGCCGGACGCGAAGCCCTGCTGACGGCGATGGATGAAGGGGCCCTGATCATGAACTACACCGGTCACGGCGGGGAAAATGCCTGGTCCAATTCATACATTTTTGAAAACTCTGATATCCCCAACCTCAAAAATAAAGGCCGTTATCCGGCGCTGGTCACCGCTACCTGCGAGTACGGACGGTATGATGACCCGGTCAAGCGCTCCGGGGCTGAGCTGATGACGATGGAGGCTGAAGCAGGGGCCATCGCCCTCTTCACGACCGTCCGGCTGGTGTACTCATCTCCTAATGAGACACTTAACCAGAATTTTTACCGGAATGCCTTCTCCTTTGACACCCTCCGGGGCAGGATGATCGCCATGGGGGACATCATGCGCCTGACCAAAAACGCCACCTTTGTGCGGGGCAACCTGACCAATATCAACTCCCGCAACTTCACCCTGCTGGGTGATCCCGGCCTGATCCTCAACTATCCGCAGAAGCGGGCTGTCATCACCTCCATCAATGGCAACCCAGTCTCAGCCGGGATCCCGGATACCCTTCGCTCCCTCGGCCAGGTGACCATTACCGGTGAGATACAGGATGAGTTTGGGCAACCTATGCAGGACTTTGGGGGAGATATGGACATCACGGTGTATGACAAACCCAGCCTTTTTAAGACAATTTTGTCCAATTACAGCTACTACTGGCAGAAAAACCGCATTTTTAACGGGACAGCCTCTGTCAATCAAGGTGCCTTCTCATTTGATTTTGTAGTGCCGATTGATATTTCCTATGAAGAAGGCAAGGGCAAAATAACCGTGTACTTCTACAACCAGGAGACTGACGGGATCGGATGTCAGGCAGGCGTTTATATTGGAGGGACAGACCCCAACGCTGTATCTGATACCCAGGGACCGGATGTCCGCCTGTTTATCAATGATACGACCTGGGTCAGTGGTGGCATCACCAGCCCCAACCCATATCTCTACGCCCTGGTACAAGACCCCAGCGGTATCAACACCATAGGTGCCGGCATCGGCCACGAGATCACAGCCGTCCTGGATGGCAATGAGGCCAATACGATCACCCTCAATAATTTTTATTCGGCAACTCAAAACAGTTACCAGCAGGGCAGCGTGCGGTATCCGCTCCGGGACCTGGCGGAGGGTCGCCACACCCTGCGCATCCGGGTATGGGACGTCGCCAATAATGCCTCTGAAGACGAAACGGAGTTTTGGGTGGCAGATGACGCCCGCATGGCCCTGGATCAGGTACTTTCGTATCCTAACCCCTCACCCGCAGGCACTGATACCTGGTTCAGGATCAGCCATAACCAGGATGGGAAAGAGTTGGAGATCGGCATTGAAATTCTCGCTGCAGACGGGCGTGTAGTCAAAACCCTCTCTGAGCGTTTTACAGCCGGAGGTAACAATCACCTTATGTCCTGGGATGGCCTGAGCGAAAACGGCAGGCCCATCAGCCCGGGTCTCTACATATACCGGGTAGTCCTGCGGGATACTGATACCGGCCAGGAAACAGAGGCTACCCGGCGTCATGTGCTGATACGCTGAGTTGGCTGCTTACGCTGCGAGAGAGTCTTATTGCAAAGATTGCCTTTTCCAATAAAAGATATATATTTGCTCGTCTCGCAGCGTAAGCTTTTGTGTACAATAAGCCGCGCAGGACTCTTTCTGTTTTTGTATATTTGAAGCAAATAATATTACCCTCTTTCGGATTGCTGCCTATGATGTGACTGATACCTACCTTAATTTGTACACCAAACTATTTACCTCAATCAAGGTAGCATCTCTTATGAAGAAGTCCCTTTTTGCGATAGCACTTGTCGGGCTGTTGCTAGCGGCTCCTGCCTGGACCGCTGCACAGACCACTGGCCAGACCCGTGGCACCAAAACCATCACCACAGCCGTCCCTTTCCTGCTCGTAGCACCTGACTCGCGCAGCGGTGGTATGGGAGAGGTGGGAGTAGCCCTGGCCAATGATGCCAATGCCATGCACTGGAATCCTGCCGCGCTCGGGTTTATTGACAGCCGGATGGGCTTCAGCCTTTCCTACTCACCCTGGCTCCGGGCCCTGGGTATCCCGGACATCAACCTGATGTACCTCTCCGGGTACTATAATACTGGTACCAAAGGGGTGGTGGGAGCCTCACTCCGGTATTTCTCACTGGGGTCTATCCAGTTTACGGACAACCTCGGTCAGCCGCTGGGAGAAGGCAAACCCAGCGAATTTGCCTTTGATGGTGGATATGCGCTCAAGATTACGCCGGTTCTCTCGGCAGCGATCTCACTTCGCGTATTCAACTCACAGCTGGCCTCTAACGCCAATATCCAGGATCCTAATGCCCGTCCGGTAACGTCTGCTGCGGGTGACATCGGATTTTTCTACAAAAAAGACTTCAACATCAACGGTGGATCCAGCCTCCCGGCGCAGTTTACCTCTGGTGTGGCGATCTCCAACATCGGACCCAAGGTATCCTATACCGGCAGCACCGCAGAGCGTGACTTCATCCCCGTCAACCTCCGCGTAGGGTATGCATTCAAGTTTTTCCTGGATGACTACAACAGTCTGACCATCACCAATGACTTCAACAAACTCCTCGTGCCATCTCTTGATGCCCGTGACAAAACCCTGCTCCAGGGTATGTTTGGCAGCTTTGGTGATGCAGAAGGCGGATTTGGTGAAGAGATCAGCGAGATCAATACCTCCATCGGTATGGAATACTGGTACCGCGAGTTGTTTGCTGTGCGGGGTGGTTTCTTCTACGAAGACCCACAGAAGGGCAACCGGAAATTTATCAACATCGGTGCCGGACTGAAGTACAATGTATTCGGGATCAATTTTGCTTATCTGGCTCCCCTCCAGCAAAATCACCCGCTCCAGAATACCCTGCGCTTTACGCTTACCTACAACTTTGACACCTCAGGCGCGGAGTAATCCCGGCCCTGTGTAGCTGATACTGCGAAGAGGGCGTGGACGCCCTCTTCGCTTTTTTTATACCTGTCCTACTACAGATACCCATGAATGCCTACGGACTGATCGGCCAAAAACTGGGGCACAGCTTTTCGCCAGGATATTTTGCAGCAAAATTTGAGCGCGAAGGCATACAGGCTACGTACGGCCTGTTTGAAATGCCTTCCATAGCCGGGCTGAAACCCCTGCTGGAAGCACGGCCCGATATCAGGGGCCTAAATGTAACCATCCCGTATAAACAAGAGGTACTCCCCCTCCTGGACACCCTCACCGATGAAGCCCGTGCTGTGGGCGCAGTCAACACCATCCTCCGCACGTCGGCGGGACTCACCGGGTACAATACGGATATTTATGGGTTTGATACCGCTCTCCGGGAGGCAAGGGCGGGGGAGCCCCCCCTGCACCGGGCCGTGGTACTGGGTACAGGCGGGGCTGCCCGTGCCGTCGTGTATGTCCTCACAGCGTGGATGGGGGCCCAGGTGATCCAGGTATCCCGCGAGGCTGGCGCAGGCCATATTACGTATGAACGGCTTCACGATCTCGACCCAGCCTCGTACCAGCTCATCGTCAATACCACCCCCCTGGGGATGTATCCGCATACCGATGCTGCGCCGGACGTTCCGTATCACCTGCTCGGCCCAGCCCATCTGGCATTTGACTTGATATATAATCCTGAAACTACCCGGTTTATGCAGCTCGCAGCACAGGCCGGAGCACGCACCTGCAATGGCTACCGCATGCTGGTCCTCCAGGCAGAAAAAGCCTGGAAAATCTGGTCACAACCGCATTAAGTTTATGCCTGCACCCGCCTTAGCAGAAGGTTTTCCCTCCTGGACAGAAGCCCTGACAGCCTTGCTGCCACACCGCTGGACGCACACCTGTTACAGCCACCGGCTGCACCGGGTTGAGCTGGTGTTTCCAGGCTTGCCGCCGGGATTTGACGGGGTGCGTATCCTTCAGCTCTCAGACCTGCACGCCGGCTCTATGACACACCCTGAGGCCCTGCGCCCGGTGATGGACGCTGTACGGGCCCTGCCGACAGACCTTATTGTATTTACCGGCGACCTGGTGAATGCGCACGAAAGGGAATTTGAGCCGCTGGCCGACATCATGGCCGGCTTGACGGCACCATTGGGTGTTTTTTCGACCCTCGGCAACCACGACCACGGCGACGACCTCAAGTGGGACACACAGGAGGCCAAAACAGCACATTTTGAGCGTCTGTGCGGATGGCACCAGACCTTAGGCTGGACCCTCCTCACCAATACACACCACCTCCTGCACCGGGGCGGAGATACCCTGGCACTGGTGGGCGTGGACAACTGGGGGGCGATGCCCTGGGTCTCCAAGTACGCCGACTACGCGATGGCGGCAGATGGTATTCCTGATACCTGTTTTCAGATATTGCTGTCTCACCACCCAGACTATTGGGATTATATCGTGCGAAAACAATTTCCGCAGGTAAGCCTGACACTCTCCGGCCACACGCACGGCACCCAGGTCGGCATAGAGTGCGGATGGGTGCGCATCAGCGCCCTAAAGCCATTTTACCCCAAATGGTCGGGAATCTATCGGGCCGGTCATCAGGTGATGTACGTCAACCGGGGGATGGGACACTCCGCGCATACGACCCGGATCGGTATTTTTCCGGAGATCACCCTGCTGACCCTGCACCGGGCCCAAAACTAATCAACGCAGGGCAGGTTATTGTTTTTAAATACCTTTCCTGATGCACATTCTCCTCCGTACAGCGGTAGCCGGTGACTATCGGTCTGTCATGCAGCGGTTTGACCGGCATTTATTCGAGCAGCTTACGCCACCAGGGATCCGGGTGTCACTGGTGCGGTTTGATGGCTCGTCACGGGGCGATATGGTACACCTCCGCCTGCACTTACTGCCCGGACTGTCTCAGGACTGGACCAGCCGCATTACCGACAGTGGTACAGACGAGACGGCGGCCTGGTTTGTGGATGAGGGCGAAAAACTTCCGTTTTTCCTCGCTTCCTGGCATCACCGGCACATAGCCGAGCGCAGCGGCGATCATACCCTTATTGTGGATGACATTCAGTTTACGACTCCCTATTGGCTGACAGACTACCTGCTGTATCCGGTACTATGGTTACAGTTTGCATGGCGAGGTCCGGTGTACCGGCGGATATTTGGGAAGGTTTCAGCTCAGGGCTGATCTGCACGGCTGGGGCGGGCGACATAGGCAGCACCTACCAGCGCTACCAATAACAAAATACCCGCCAGCTCAAACGGGAGGAGCCAGTCACTCAGGAGATGGGTGCCGACCAGTTCGGGATTGGTCATACCTGTGGGTGTCGGCAATGTCCTGGCGTGGAGAATAGAGCCCCAATCTGTCAGCACTGCCATGCCTCCCAGTAATATAGTCGCAGCTATCCCTGTGAGCCAGCCAGACCAGGCGCCTGGCATATGTGGCTCAGGCAGGCTGAGCAAACCTCTGTTCGTCAGCATGACCCCAAATACAATCAGGATCAGAATACCGCCTACGTATACGATGATCTGCGAGATCGCCACAAACAACGCTCCGCTCATCACCATCCATGCCGCCACGGCCATCAGCACCGCAAACAACCAAAACGCGGCATGTACTAACTGCCGGGTTATCACCAGTCCTGCTACCATCAGGAGGGTGACCACACCAATAACCCAGAGGATAACTTGCATATATTACCGGCTCGTAATCCCCTTGCCCCGTCCCAGCTGTGCCAATACCCGGTCAGGATAATCCGATATGATCCCGTCCACCTGGAGTTTGAGCATTTTTTCGATATCTGCGGGCTCATTGACCGTCCAGGGGATGAGTTTCATACCTGTTTCCCGACAAAAAGCCACCAGCGCAGGGGTCACCAGCACATGCTCAGGGCTGTACACTGCCGGGGTAAATCCCAGGCGCTCCAGGTTGACCTGCGGGCTGTCCTGGTTCTCCACCAGCAAGACCAGCTTCAGCTTCGGCTCTAACCGGCGGGCGATCTGGAGGGTACGTATATCAAATGACTGGAGGGTAGTCCGCTCCATGATCCCTCCCTTGCGGATATCCGCAATCAGCAGGCGGGTAAAGGTCTCGGGATCAGGATGAAAAATACCATCACTGGCGGGCTGGCACTTTGTCTCGATATTGTAGTGCGGCAGGGGCAGGCTCCTGTGGCGGGCATAACTCTCTACTGAGTCTATTACCTTGCTCAGCAACGGCTTAACAGCCCTGAATTTTTTTTGCCCGGGAAATCTCGGGTGAGGCAGGCTCCCACAGTCACAGGCCGCAATCTCGTCATACGCCATGCGGTAGAGATTGTAGGATTGCTCCCGCTCCGGCGTGATCACGCTGTCTGTGGGAGAGAGACAAAACTCATGGGAGAGAAATGGCTCATGCGACAACAGCACCAGGCTGTCCATGCTGATGACAGCGTCCATCTCCAGGGTATTCACCCCGAGGTCAAGCGCATAATAAAATCCTTCGAGGGTGTTTTCAGGCATCAGTCCACGGGCACCGCGGTGGCCTTGCACATCAACGAGCGGCATATCGGTTGTACTCACAGAGGGCGTATTACAGGCCCACAGCGCCATGCTGAGCCATAACCAGTACTTGTACATATGACAGGGGGTTTGACAGGGTGAAAGTACAGGTTTGGCACCGAAGAATCAAATGCCAACCCCTCCCCTCTCACCCCTCAATACCCTGACTACCCGTATAGCCGGGATAGTCTGTGTTGTCTGAAGCCTTACGCCTGCTTGACAGGGCAGGTACTAAGGCCAAACATGGCATACAGCGGGCAGAAACTCACCAGGCTGGTAGCCAAAAATACACCGCCGAGGATCATCAGGACAAGTCCGACCGTCCCTCCGACGATATTGGTAAAATACAGCACAGCAAACACGACGGCCAGCAAGGCGCGAACGATACGATCGAGATTTCCGACATTCTTTTTCATCATACAAGGCGTTAGGTGAAGGATTGGATAAGAAGCACCAATGCTGTTACGATCCCGACACAGGTGATACACACCAGGAGGAGTTTCACAGCCGTATTGAGGTGACGTTTCATGTTGCTAAGGTATATCCTCCACCAGGCCCTTGTCAGTGATCGAAATCACAGTGTCACCTAATTTTTATCTCATTCCGCCCCAGGATAAGCCGTCCTTCCCGCTCTAGTTTTTTGAGGGTGCGCGAGACGGCCTCCCGGCTAACCCCCAGCTCTGCCGCAAGCTGCTGGTGGGTCAGGTGCAGCACCGCCGCTCCGGTCGCCTGCACCCGCTCCGTAAGGTGGCTCAGGAGGCGATGATCCAGCCGGTGAAAAGCCAGTTGGCTAATGGTCTCAATCAGGCTTTCATATCGCTGGTGATACAGGTCCAGGTAGTACCGCTGGACGGCTGGATATTGAGTGGTCCAGTACTGGAGTTTATCGGCTGGCAGCAGATAAAAATACGTATCCTGCTCCGCAAGGGCAGCAATCTGGCTGGGAGCCCCCTGGAGAGCCGCCCGGTAGGACATAACACAGCTCTCGCCGGGGTGCAGATAATACAACAACAGCTCCCGGTCCTCTCCGATCTGGTCCACCTTGATCAACCCCTCCATGACCAGGGGTACGCCTGCGACAAAGGCACCAGGCCGCAGCAGGGTATCCCCGGCAGCAACCGTGCGCAGCGGTAACTCCCGGAGAACCCATGCCCGCAGGTCAGGCTCCATCCAGGCTAAGAGCTTCTCAGGTTCATGATTCATACAGCTACGAGTTTACATATTTATCCGCTACTATACCATGACTTCCGGCTACCTGGCGTAGGTCTATAAAAAATTTCAGGCAGCACCCGTTTCCCGTGTCAATTATCGCCGGGAGTTATGCATTTTTCGGATAAAATCTGCGTCAGCAGATTGGACCAGACTGATCTTTACCCCCTTTTGTATGCAATACCGTCCGCTGGGCCGTACCGGCCTCGATGTCAGTGTGATATGCCTGGGTACCATGACCTGGGGCGAACAAAATACCGAGGCCGAAGGCCACGAACAGATGGATTATGCCCTGACTCAAGGCATCAATTTTTTTGATACGGCTGAGATGTACTCCATCCCCGGCCGGAAAGAAACCCAGGGCAGCACGGAGCGGATCATCGGCTCCTGGTTCAAGCGGACCGGCAACCGGGACAAAGTCATCCTGGCGAGTAAAATCCTGGGACCCTCGGCCTACTTCTCTTTTGTGCGTAATCCGCTCAACTTTTCAGCAGCGCAGATACGCGAAGCCGTAGAAGGCAGCCTGCGCCGCCTCCAGACAGACTATATTGACTTGTATCAGCTTCACTGGCCTGAGCGCAAAGTCAATTATTTTGGCAAACGCGGGTTTGAATACGACCCCCATGACCCCTGGCAGGACAACTTTCACGACGTGCTCCTGATCATGCAGGCTCTTGTTGAAGAAGGTAAAATCCGTCACTTTGGGGTATCCAATGAAGCGCCCTGGGGCGTAATGCGTTTTTTGCAGGAGTCTGACCGGCATAACCTCCCGCGCTGTGCGAGCATCCAGAATCCCTACAACCTGCTCAATCGCCTGTTTGAGGGTTCGCTGGCCGAAATTGCGATCCGCGAACAAACAGGCCTCCTCGCGTACTCTCCCCTGGGATTTGGACGATTGACGGGTAAATTTAATCGCCCCGGAGAAGACCTGAGCAAGACCCGGATCGAGCGGTTCAAACAATACACCCGCTACAACAGCCCCCAATGTCTCCAGGCGACGGAAGCCTACCTTGACATTGCCACCCGGCACGGCCTGAGCCTGACCCAGATGGCCCTCGCCTTCGTCAACTCCCGCCCCTTCCTCACCAGCAACATCATCGGGGCGACCTCCATGGCCCAGCTCCGCGAAAACATCGCCAGCATAGACGTCACCCTCAGCCCCGAAATCCTTCTGGAGATCGAGGCCGTACACCAGGCCATACCCGATCCGGCCCCCTGATCTGGCTACAGCGCCCATCAGGTGAGATGCCTTACCTGATGGGCATTTTCCGCACCCGCACAGCATACGCCTGTACCGGATTGACAACCAGCAACTGGTGAAAGTCTGCCTCCGTAAACCCAGCCTGCTGCAAAGCAGGTATCAACACCCGGAAGATGGCGGTATATGGCTTGATGGTTTGGACAGCTTGTCCGTGGGTGTACCAGCCTGCATCGTGTGAGATCAGCACCCGGTGCAGGAGTTGTTGCGCCCGCAGGTGCTGCAGCATCCCGACATAACGTTTCAGATAGGTGCTGTCGCCCTGATAGTCAGCCGGATCCACCCATCCCAGACCGTCCAGCGAAACCCATACCCCTTGCCGGGCCAGATCAGCCTGCGCCTCGCGGGTGCCCTCCTGTGCGTGGGTCCACACCAGTGCCTCAGGGGCGACCCCCATCTCCCGCAAGAGCTCCACTTCACGATAAGCCCCCGCGTCCGGCCCCGTGTGCGCCACGATGGTGAGGCCGGACCGGAGATGCGTCAGGGCCGCAGCCCGGACCAGTTTTTCATGCAGCGGCGGCAGGGGCACCTCTACCCCGATCTTGATAAACCCGGGCCGGATACCCGTCTCGCCTATCCCATGCCGCCACTCCTGTAACCAACGCCTGGCGAGCTGGCGGTGAGTGTCTGTATACGCATCCGGCGGCAAATACTTGTTTTGCACAGCACCGTAATAGCCGGTATTGGTCAGGATTTGCAGGCCGGTACTGTCTGCGACCCGCTGCAGCTGCAGAGGATTCCGACCGAGAAATCCCGGCGTACAGTCCATCATCGTCCGGACCCCGTGCGACTGCATGTCCCGCAGATAGGGCAACATCGTCCGGAAAGCCGTCTCTTCATCCCAGGTATCGGGGTTCATGCTGTCGGCGCCGCTCCAGTCCAGGAATATATGTTCGTGGATCAGCGTCAGGCCCAGGCTGTCCGCCGGGATAGGGCCGCGGGTGGTCATCAGGTAAGGGGTCTGGGCCAGGAGTTGGAGGGGGAGGAGGAAATACAGAAACAGGAAACGCATGGCAGTTTTTACGAAATATACAGCAAAAATCCCCCGGCACCCATCGGCACCGGGGGAAATGGGTATCACAGATGGACCTTAATTCAGCCGCTCAAATATCCCGGCTACACCCTGGCCACCGCCGACACAGGCTGTCACCATGCCGTAACGCTGGTCGCGCAGGGCGAGTTCTTCCAGGACTTGTACCGTGAGCTTGCAACCGGAGCAGCCGAGGGGGTGTCCCAGGGCAATCGCACCGCCATTGACATTTACGACCTCTGGGTTGATGCCGAGTACCTGCATGACGGCGAGAGATTGCGCAGCAAAGGCCTCGTTCAACTCGATGAGGTGGATGTCCTGGAGGTTCATCCCGGTTTGTTTCAGCACCTTAGGCACCGCCGCGATAGGGCCCATGCCCATGATGCGCGGATCTACGCCCTCGGTAGCATACCCTACCATACGGGCCTGGGGGGTAAGGCCCAGTTCTTTGACCATTCGCTCAGACATGATCAGGGAAAAAGCAGCACCGTCAGAGGTTTGGGAAGAATTACCGGCAGTTACGGTGCCATTGTTGCGAAAAACAGGCTTAAGTTTGCCCAGGGCCTCCAGGTTGGTGTCCCGGCGGGGACCTTCGTCCACCTTGACCACTACCTGACGGGTAGCCCGCTGCCCTTCAGCATCCACATACACCTCCTCGACCGTGATCGGCACAATCTGACGATCAAATCGACCCCCTTCAATGGCTGCAACAGCTTTCTGGTGGGACTTATAACTAAACTCATCCATGGCTGCGCGCGTGATCTGGTAATCCACGGCGACCTCCTCTGCGGTCAGGCCCATACCCAGGTACCAGTCAGGGTGTTCGGAAGCGATCTTGTAATTGAGAGAGGTCTTATGTCCCATGACAGGTACCATAGACATGCTCTCGATCCCGCCTGCGATGATACAGTCAGCCATGCCCGCCTTGATCTTGGCTACGCCCATCGCGATGGTTTCCAGGCCAGAGCCGCAGTAGCGGTTGACCGTGACCCCGGATACATTCATCGGGAGTGACATCAGGGCCACCATCCGGGCCACCTGCATGCCTTGTTCGGCCTCAGGCACGGCACAGCCCACGATCAGATCGTCTACCCGTGCCGGATCGAGCTGGGGCACAGAGGCCACCAGGGCCTTGATCACCTCAGCGCCCAGGTCGTCAGAGCGATAGTTGCGGAAGGCACCCCTGCCGGACTTGCCCACTGCCGTACGCAGGCCCGCTACGATATATGCTTCTTGCATGATTTTTTTCTGAAAAAAATTGATAACCAAACACTTACGACACAACGGTTAGTTACGCAGCGGCTTGCCGGTCTGAAGCATATGCTGGATACGCTCCTGGGTTTTTTTCTCGCCGATCAGGCTCAGGAAGGCCTCCCGCTCGATGTCGAGCAGGTATTGCTCCGAGACCAGGTTGTTATCTCCGGTGAGGTCCCCGCCGCAGAGTACATAGGCGATCTTGCGGGAGATCAGCGCATCGTGTGCGGATGCGTAATGTCCATACTCCATACCGGCAATACCGGCGTAGAGGCTGCTGAGGGCATTACGACCCAGCACGGGGATGTCGGTGCGGGCTTTGGTGGGGATATAACCCGCCTCAGCGATTGCCAGAATGGTATCTTTGGCGGTTTTGATCCGGCGGTTGAGGTTCATGACAATCTTGTCTGTCTGCCGGAATATGTCCATGCCCCGTGCTTCCTCAGCCGAGGTAGCCACTTTGGCCGTGGCAATATTCATCAGATAGTCCTGGATCACACGCACTCCGATAGCACCGGGCTGGCTGTACTTCTGAGAAGCCCGGAGCGCAAACTCCTTTGTTCCCCCACCACCCGGCAGCAGGCCGACCCCGACCTCAACCAGTCCGATATACGTCTCTTCAGCGGCGACCGCTACAGCACTGTGCATCGTAAATTCGCAGCCTCCTCCCAGACACATCCCGTGAGGTGCCACGATCACCGGTACCCCGGCCGTACGGATGCGCATGGAGGTACCCTGAAACACCTTGACAGCTTCAGTCAGTTGCGTCCATTGCTGTTGCATGGCCATCATCATCATGAGCATGAGGTTAGCACCGACAGAAAAATTAGGTGCTTCATTTGCGATGACGACCCCGTTGTACCCATGCTGCTCCGCGTAATCAATTGCGGCGTGAATCGCTTTGAGGTTGCCTTCGCCGATGGAATTCATCTTGGAATGAAACTCGACATTCAGCACCCCATCGCCCAGGTCTATTACCGAGGCATCTGCATGGGTCCATACAGGTTTTTCGTCCCGTCGGGTATCCAGCAGGATGACAGACTGACCACCCGGGATCGGCTGGTACGCACGAGTGGCAGGATCATAAAACTTCCGGATCCCGTGTGTGGTCTGGTAAAAACTGGTGATACCACTGTCCAGCATTTCCTGTACCCAGGCGGCAGGTTGCACCCCCTCAGCAGCAAACATTGGCAGGGTCTTGGCGACACCGATCATGTCCCAGGTCTCGAATGGCCCTTTGTCCCACCCAAAACCGGCACATATCGCTTCATCTATCTGGTACAGGCTGTCCGCAATCTCCGGGATGCGGTTGGATACGTAGGCCCACAAGCCGAGGCTGGAGCGTCGTACAAATTCGCCTGCTTTGTCTTCTGCTTCAAAAATGGTCCGCAGGCGTTTGCCGAGATCGCTGGTATTTTTGACGAGTTTCAGGCTGGGCAGATCCACTTTGATTCCGGGCCTGTACGCCAGCGTGTCCAGGTCAAGGGAGAGGATGACCCGCTCGCCTTTTTCGTTTTGTGATTTTTTATAAAATCCTTGCCCTGTTTTATCACCCAGCCACTTCTGCGCTACCATGTGCTGCACATACGCAGGTGCCTCAAAGCGGGCATTTTCTTCATCGTCCGGACAATTGGCCTGTATGCCTTTGAGTACATGGACCGTCGTATCCAGGCCCACGAGGTCACTCAGGCGGAAAGTCCCTGTTTTGGGCTTGCCGGTTGCCGGACCTGTGATTTCGTCCACCTCCTCGATGGTCAGCCCGAGCTCCTTGACCAGTTGAAATACCTTGGCCATCGCGTAGATACCTACCCGGTTGGCGATAAAGGCAGGCGTATCCTTACAGCGCACAGTTTGTTTGCCCAGATTGGCATCACCATACTGCATCAGGAAGTGAATGAGGGCAGGGTCTGTATCAGGTCCCGGGATCACCTCCAGCAGGCGCAGGTAGCGGGGGGGATTAAAAAAGTGTGTCCCGCAGAAATGACGGCGAAAATCCTCCGAACGGCCTTCTGCCATCAGATGAATCGGAATTCCGGAGGTATTGGAGGTCACGATACAGCCCGGACGGCGGTATTCCTCCACACGTGCAAATACCTGCTGCTTGATGTCCAGCCGCTCGACTACTACCTCGATGATCCAGTCACAGCCACCAATCAGGGCCATGTCATCGTCAAAATTGCCTGTTTTGATCCGGCTGGCTGCACCTGAAACAAACAGCGGAGCAGGACTTCCCTTGATAGCTGCCTGAAGAGAGTCATTGACAATGCGGTTGCGCACCTGCGGGTGATCGAGCGTCAGCTTGCGGGCAGACTCCTCGGCAGTGAGTTCGCGGGGCACGATGTCCAGCAGCAGTACCTCCACGCCGATATTGGCAAAGTGGCAGGCAATGCGCGAGCCCATCACGCCCGAGCCTAACACGGCTACCTTCTGTACCTGGTAGCGGCGGTTTTCAACGGGAGCAGTTACGGGAGCAGCGAGTTCCATGTTATGATGATTCTGATGAAATGAAGGGTATAAGCCGGAGGCATGACTGTCACCCCAAAAATGTTATGCTTGCATACAATTTTCGTCAGAATCCCGGAGAAAAACAAGAGGCCAGGCGGAATTTGCCCTCGGGTCAATATGCATACCCCCTACGTAATAGTACGGCTGACCGATGGCTTTTCCGGTGGGAGGTTACGGCTGGATCAAGTCAGGATTAAATAATCTTATCCGGCCGCCTGATACCGGCCTGTCTCCTAAACTATCTCTGCCATGTGGGTATATTGAGCCTTCAATGCCCGGAAATCTTATGCTTACTGCCAGAACGGTTATTTTCCACGGCGCTGGTCAGCCCTTTGAGCTGGCCGAGCTTCCGGTTCCAGCCCCTGGTCCGGGTGAGATCCTCGTCAGAAACGAATATACAACCCTCTGCCGGAGTGACCTCTACACCTACACTGGTAAGCGCACTGAAAAAACACCCACCATCCTGGGCCATGAAATCACCGGTCGCATCGTCTCTCTGGGACCTGATACACCAGCGCAGGACCTGGAGGGCCAGCCATTAGCGTCGGGAGCCCGTATTACCTGGGCGATTTTTGCCAGTAATCCGGAGTCAGCCCTTTCAAAAAAAGGCATCCCTCAGAAGGGCGAAGGATTGATTAAGTACGGCCACGAGCCGCTTACTCCCAGCCACACCCTGCACGGAGGGCTGAGTCAATATACCCTCCTGCGCCCCCACACCCCGGTGCTGCGGCTGACGGATGCGATACCGGTGAGCGTAGCAGCCACGCTCAACTGTGCCGTGGCGACAATCGCGGGTGCCCTGCGGGTAGCAGGTGATATCAAAGGGCAAACGGTTTTGGTCTCCGGAGCCGGTATGTTAGGCCTGATTGCTTGCGCTATGTCCCATGCGGGAGGGGCCGCACAGGTCATCGCACTGGATATTAACCCGGAGCGCCTCGACATGGCTGCTCACTTTGGAGCCAGTCTTTGCCTGTATGCCGGCGATGACGTACCTGCCCGGCTGGCCCAGCATACCGGCGTGCCCAATCCTGTCCATGTCGTGATAGAGGTAAGTGGCCAGGCATCAGCTATGGCACAGACCCTTGACCTGCTTGCTATCGGCGGGATCGCCGTATGGCAGGGGGCTGTATTTCCACAGCAGACACAGCTCAATGCCGAAAAAATCATCCGCAACCTGCTCACCATCAAGGGTCTGCACAATTATAACCTGGAGGACTTCAGGGCAGCAGTCCGGTTTATGACTCACCACCATCAGGCTTACCCGTTTGAGCGGCTGATTCATACAGGATTTTCGCTGGAGCAGGCAGAAGCAGCCTTTGCATACGCCGTACAAGCCAATCCTTTCAGGGTCGGCATCCAAACAGACTGACCCTTGTATATAATATGATATCCTATCCCCGTTATATGCCCAGGTCTGGTCCGGCACTGTCGCTGGTGGCCATGCTGGCAGCTTTTATTACCTACTGCAGTATGTACGCCTTCCGAAAACCGTTCACAGCGGGCACATTTGAAGGCATGACCCTGGGAGGTATCGAGTATAAAATTATCCTGATCACCACCCAGGTACTGGGGTATATGCTCTCTAAATTTATCGGGATCAAAATTATCTCCGAGGTACGACCTGTGCAGCGGATCGGGTATATCCTCGGCCTGATGGGTATCGCCTGGGCAGCCCTGCTGCTGTTTGGGGTGACTCCTTACCCCTTCAACGCCATTTGGCTGTTTGTCAATGGCTTACCATTGGGCATGATCTGGGGGTTGGTATTTTCGTTTCTGGAAGGCCGCCGGAACACAGAGTTATTGGGGGCAGGCATGAGTGTGAGTTTTATCGTCTCGTCCGGCCTCGTCAAGGCTGTCGGCAAGTCCCTGATAGATAGCTGGCAGGTGTCCGAGTTCTGGATGCCGTTTCTGACCGGACTGATATTTGTGCCGTCGCTGTTGCTGGGTGTATGGCTCCTGGCCCAACTCCCACCTCCTGACACCAGGGACATCACACACCGTACGGCCCGGACTCCGATGGACCGGCAGCAGCGGGGGCAGTTTTTTCGCGCATTTGCTCCGGGAATTATCCTGCTGGTCACAGTGTACATTACCCTGACCATCGTCCGGGACCTGCGTGACAATTTTGCCGTAGAACTCTGGACCTCATTAGGGTATCCGGGTACCCCTCAGATCCTGCTGACGGCCGAGATCCCTATCGCCGTGGCGGTCTTTGGGATTATTGCCGCGATGATCTATATCCGCCACAACGGCACAGCATTTTATGCCAACCTCGGTATCATTGCCCTGGGCGGGCTCCTCCTCATGGCGACCACTTACCTGTTTGAGCAGGGGCACCTGCATCCGGCTGCCTGGATGATCCTGACCGGGTTTGCGATGTACCTGTCGTATGTGAGTTTTCACACCATGCTGTTTGAGCGGTGGATCGCCCACTTCCAGCATCCCGGTAATATTGGATTCCTGATGTACACAGCAGATTCCTTTGGGTATCTGGGAAGTGTCGGAATCTTATTTGTCAAACATTTTGGAACCGAGGCCCAAAGCTGGCTGGCCTATATCAGTACCATCTCCTACCTCGCCGGTGGGCTTACCTTGTTGTTGAGCCTGCTTGCATGGGGGTATTTCCTGCAAAGAACCCCTCAGCCCAGCCCCAGCCAGGCCCTACACGAGCAGGAATAGCTGCGTAGGGCATGGCCAGTTGTGGGGCAGGTTATTTTACCGGCGAAAAATCGGTCGGATACAACATAACTGACTCAATTTTGCTGACAATACTGCCACCGGCCCGGGTCTCGGAGTCACGTGCTACCTGCTGCCAGACCGGATCCGCGACAAACGTCTTCCAGGACACAGCCGCAGCGGCGGGAGACTGGTGCGTCACAAAATAATACAACATCGTGCTGGCACCCTGCGCTTCATCCGCTGGGGTCCAATATTGTATATTCTGCATACCATGTTTGGCAAACAATCCCATCGTATGGTCTTTGAACCGGGTGTTGAGGGCATCCAGCTTGCCTGCTGGCGTGGTGTAGATCCGCAGTTCCCAGACCCGGTCACAATCAGTGGCCCAGTTGTGCGGTGAGTAGGGGGTGGTGGTGAGAAAAACACTCTCGACTGACTTGACGAGCGGGCCCCGGACTTCTGAGGCAGTTTTGGCGCGTATCCAGGCTGAGTCCTCCCGAAACGTAGCCCATGAGGCATCCCGTGCTGCCCGGCTGGGATAGGAGAGGATGTAGTAGAGTTTTCCGTCGGGATTGTCGAGCGGGGTCCAGTAGCCGACGTTGGTCATGCCGTGTTTTTCAAACAGGGCACAGGTATGGTTCCGAAACCGGCCCATCAGGTCGTTGAGCTTGCCTTCGTGGGCCGTATACACACGGAGTTCATAACACCGGGTATCTGTCTGGGCATTCAGTCCCAGGGTCCATACCGGCAGGAGTAAGATCAGTAATCCTTTTGTGAGCGACATAAGCATCGTATTTTCCTCAAGATACCTAAGGAAATGACACGTAGCCAGGGGATAGGATTGCCCACAAAAAAACCGGGGCGTCTGAGACGCCCCGGTGTATCAATCAGATCAGCTATGCTCAGTAGCTCCAGAGGTGGTGTTCAAACTCCACCAGCTTCTGGCGGCGGTCTTCGGCCTCCTCCAGGGTACGCAGACCCTGGCCGGATACGTTGATGATATAGCTGTGGAACATCCGAAGCTCAAACACCTCCCGCATAGAGCGGTATTCAGCATCGTTGTACCGGTTTTTCCATTGCGCTTGTTCCAGCTCGTCCATGACGTCTTTGTAGCGGAAGGAGCAGAGTTTTTTCTCTGGCAGGGTCTCTCCCGGATCAGTCCAGATGATCTCGATCAGCTCAATGTCATAAATCATGTCTGAGCGAACCTTATCAAAAATACGGTTCTCCACAAAGTGAATTACGTTTTCGTAAGGAGTCGGATCAAAATCACCGTACCCGGAACCCGCAGAGCTACCTCCACCGGCAGAGTCAGCAGCTGCACTCAGGTCATCTTTGAAGTCTTCACCTTCACCAGACTCACCTGTGTCCCAGCTATCCCACTCATCACCGCCAGCGGCGCCACTGCCCCCGTCAAATGATTCGAAGCCTGTAGAGCCATCACCTTCGTCATCAAAGTCTCCCCCTTCGAGGCTGCCTTCGATCTCGCGGATCTTTTTCAGCACATCGTCATAGGTCAGCTCAGAGCTCAGGCTGTCAGGTTTGTAGGCAACAAACTTACCTGCTTTCAGACCATCAAACAGGCACATAACCAGGCCTTTGTTGTCCGCATACTGGCCGTCGGTGTAGTACTCGCTCTCCTTGCTCTTGAGCGGGCGGTTGATCTTTTCATTCAGATCAATGCGGTTCACTACTTTGCGACGCCAGAAGTGGTCATCGGTACGGGTCGGATACTGTGCCAATGCTACACAGAAGCTCACGCTGAATAAGCCGACAAGCGCAAGATTTTTCATGTTTGGTTGGAAATTATTCTACTACCAGAGAAAGTGTACGCTCTACCTCGCTGAACCGCGGATCTACGATCCGTTCTTTTTTGAAGTTCACGCGGTAGATGTCATTTAGCTTCACATACACCTTGGTACCGGCACGTGCCTCGCTGATCCGGCTTCCCAGGGCCACCGCGATGGCTTTGGTTGCGTCCTGACCGGCAGAGTTGATGCGGTTGATAGGGGTAGGTGGGCCGAGTGAAAGTTGAGCCAGAACCTCGATACTGGTGATACCGTAGTTGGCGTCCTCAGGCAGACCACTCGCAAAGTCAGCATCGGGTTCGATCCTGACCTGTACGCGGCTGGACTTAGGCACCATGGCGGATCCGTTGTACGGTTTTCCGTTTACGGCCATGTTCACACCAGGCTTAGGCGGCTGGATTACTTTGTATTTTACGTCCCCGATCTTCAGCGTCTGGCCATTGGTGTTAGAGCTTACGGTTACGATGCATTCTTTGCCGGTCGGCACGAGGCGCACCCGTTTTTTGTTTGTACTGCTCTTGATCACCTGACCGCTGGAAACCGCGAATACAGGATCGTACAGATCACCGAGGGCAGGTACGTCAATGTTGACGTCATTGCCACAGCTGGCATAGAGGATCTGGATCGCAGCAGAGGTCACGACGATCTCCGGACGGCGTACGGTAAACTCACCTTCGACCGGGATCACTTCATTTCCTCCTGTAGCTTTGGGTACGGAGATGGTCGCCGAGTAGCGCTGTTTGCCCTCAGCCTTGTCAGCACCGATGACACCACCACTGGCCCCGACGGTCAGGATAGCCGATCCGTCATCTTCCATTTTGATTGAGCCGCTGCCAGACGTATAGGTGGGACGGATCTGGGCAGAAGACATGGAGACAAACAGACGGGTCTGGAACTGGAGACCAGCAGGTACGATGGTCGCCATGGGCGCGTTGACACCGATCACCTTGTCCACTTTGAAAGTAGCCACCCCGAGGCGCTCATTGAGCTGGTTCAGGAGTTCTTTTTCTTTCTCATAGACATCCAGTTTGATAGATTCAAGCTGGGCCATGTTGGCGATCAGTGGACCTTCAAATACATACTGCTCCCAGGTTTTGGCCTCTTTTCCATGCGTCTGTGACTTGTCTGGATCAAGAGCTACATACCAGTCTTCGACCTTGAGGGCACTTTTAGCAGCCGGATCTTTGATCTGAGACTGATAGATATCAAAGAGGAACTTGGAGTACTTATCAAGGGTTTGGTGAAGTCTGTAAGCTTCACCAGCTCCGCGGCCTCCATTGGCCTCTTGCTCCGCACCGCGCCCCATCCAATACTGAAGGTTATGCTCCGTATCGTCTTTTTTCTTCAGTTCGCCTGTACCATCTTCTACCCCGGAGATAGAGTCTCTCAGTACCGTACTGTGGCGATCCAGCAGTGCGATAATCTTTGAGGTTTCTGTCTGAATATCATCAAGGGTATCCTTAAGGAGTAAGTTGGTAGTTTTGTTCTCATTCTTCACCTCATTGTCAATCTCTTCCTTCATGGACGAGATAAACGACTTAGAGCCGGTCAGGGCCGTATTGGCAGAGGTGTTGAGTTTTTTGCGGATGTTTTCGAACGCGTTCAAAATTTCCGCACTTACGTTCATGGCAAGCATGGCAATCAACACGAGGTACATCATGTTGATCATCTTCTGCCGGGGTGATTGTTTTCCAGATGCCATAGTTTTTCTTCTTTCGGGTTAAAAGGTGGGAAAGAGAAAAAACCTTAGCGGGCACCGCCAGACATGGCAGACAGGATGTTGCCGTAAACGGTGTTGAGCTTCTGGAGATTTTTGTTGAGTTCGACCATGCCTTGCTTGTACTGCTCGGCATCTTTGCTGGCCTCCGCCATGCTGGCCATCGCCTGGCTCATGCTGGCGTAGAACTGGTTGAGAGACTTCAGGTGGGTTTTGGCATCCTGGAGTTCCAGCTCATAGATATTGTTCAGTGAGCCCAGGTTACGGGTGATGGCCTGTACCTGCTCATGATAGGCGCGGGCATCGTCAGCGGCAGCGGCAAAACTTCCCATAGAAGTCACGGCCACGCCATAGCTGCTGTTGAGGGATTCGATTTTGCCGGTAGCTTCTTTGATACGGGCGGTGTACTCATTGGTAGCACCGGCGGCGTCAGCTACAGAAGAGAGTTTGCTCACGTTGGTGTTAAGGCCTGTCAGCGTATCGGACAGATCAGAAAACACATGACCATCAATCTTCGGCATGTCGTTCATCCAGTTCAGGCTGGGCGTTTCAGTCGGTGCCAGGCTGCTGTCAGCAAGCTGTGGGTAGACACGCTCCCACTCATAGTCTTCGCCGGGAGGGTCAATAGAAGAGATCAGGAACACGATTGCTTCAGTTACCATCCCGATGATCAGCATCTCATTCGCAAACTGCAGGTGCAGGATTTTGAAGAGGGCGCCGATGATGACGATAGCCGCTGCAAAGCCGTAGATGAAGTTCATGATCACTACACCGCGGCGGGATTTTAGAAAACCTTTGTTCTTTGCCATGATAATTAGACGTACATTTAACGGTTGCCTGATGAGAAAATGGACAGAAAAGGCAGGAAAGAAAGCTGCTTAATGCTGAAAGTCAGAATTGGTTACAGCTTTCTATCCTGTATGAAGAAAAAAAACTGAGACATTAGGGGTTGGAAGCGCCGGAGCGTCCGATTACAGTCACCGCGCAGCGGAATCCGATGAAAGACTTAGCCGTGTCGGCATACTCATATGAGCGGGTGCCGCAGGAGAGGAAGTAGCCGATGTCCTTCCATGAGCCACCCCGGATCACCTTGCGGTACTTGGCACCACCTGGGATACGCTGATCTTCTTTGATCTTGGGATTGAGGTAGCGTGGGTTGAGGTCATGGGCATAGGTGTATCCCGTTTCTTCAAAGTCGTCCTCGCACCACTCAGCTACGTTGCCGGGCATGTTGAAGAGGCCGTAGTCATTCGGGAAATAAGAATACACGGGTGCTGTGTACTCAAAGTTGTCGGCGATATAGTCACCACGGCCTGGCTTGAAGTTGGCGAGGAAGCAGCCACGGGAGTTGCGGAGGTAAGGACCTTCCCAGGGATACAGTTTGTGCTCATATCCGCCACGGGCAGCGTACTCCCACTCAGCTTCGGTCGGGAGGCGGAAGCGTGGCATGGCAGCTTGCTCATTTTCCTCACGGTACTGGTTGAGGTGTGCTGTGCGCCACTTACAAAACTCCGCAGCCGCATACCAGTTGACACCTACGACTGGATACTCGTCAAAAGCCGGATGCCAGAAGTAGTTTTCCATCAGCGGCTCGTTGTAAGCGTATACAAAGTCCCGAAGCCATACCGTAGTGTCCGGAACGATGATCTCCACATACATCGGATCAATGGTATCATACGCACCGTTTTCCTGGCCTGCGCTACCGGCTTCATTGGCAGATGGGCCGTATAGGAACTGGCGGTATTCGTTGTTGGTGATCTCATGCTCATCCATGTAGAATGCGCTGATGGTGATCTGCCGGGTATGTGCAATCTGAGAGTATGGCACATCCTGATCATTCTGTCCCATGTGGAAAGATCCCGGGGGGACATACACCATCCCAAGGGGCTGGTACTGATCCCACTGCGGGCGATCCAGTACGGAAGTCAGCTCGCCATGGTGGCCCGTACCTTTGCCGCCGAATAACCCGCAGCCATAGCCAAACATTGCCAGTACAACGAGCAAAAGAAATACATTCTTCATATCTGCGCTGATTTCAATAAAAGTGCGTTTTCCGAATTTGAACGAATACCGAAAGGCTTCTCGTGTATCCGCCTGAAAAAAAAGTAAAAAGCCGCGATGAAAAAGAGTCTTCCGAATTACTTCGCGATGTTAAAAAGAATATCGCGTGAATTAAAAGTAATTCAGATGCATTCATAACACACAATCCCGCAAATACCCTACCACGGATGAAAAAAAATCAGAATGGATCAGGATCATCTCCGATATCCTTCCGCTGACCGGGCAGACCGCGCACGACCGGAATGGTGTAGGAAATGATAAACTCGTGGGAGTGTACATTGCCCAGGCGGTTGAGGGCATTCAGGGTGTAGTCGTAGGAATAGCCGAAGAACGTACGGTCAGAGACGTTGGCTCCTATGATGCCGCTGAAGGAATCGTTGAAGAAGCGGTAGTTGGCTCCCAGGACAATGGGTTTGTAGTTCCAGTAGAGGCTGAGATCAGCCTGAGGGGCTTCTGTACCATCTGTCCGCAGGAATACGGTAGGTGTCAGGCTGGAGCGGTCATTGAGCTCAAAACGATACCCACCTGTCAGGAAGAAGCTGCGGGGTACGTTTGACTCCTGGCCTGAGCCGGCATCGCCGGTCAGGGCCTCGATAGAGGGCTCCAGCAGATCCTGGGCGGAGATCCCTGCAAAAAATTTATCGTCCTTGCCATTAAGAAAAATCCCGGCTCCCAGGGCAGGCAACCAGGCACTTTGTACGGCATAGGGGATGGTAGGGTCAAAGTCGGCTGTAGGAGGCACCCAGTCTCCGTCTATGACGGTGTTTTTGACACCTCCGTTGACTCCGATGGCGAGCTCGCCAAATCCGAGGTCAAACCGGTAGGCATACGCAGCCTCTATTTTGGTGGAGCTGAAAGGCCCAAGGCGGTCGAAGGAAATCGTTGCCCCAACACCACTTTTGTATTCGTCGAGATAGGTATTGAAGGCAAATAACCCTGTCTGCGGAGCATCCTGGATGCCCAGCCACTGGTTTCGGCCCATCAGGGTGAAGTTAGGTCCATCGCTCATGCCTGGTTGACGAAACCCCGCTGCGGCAGGATTATAGGCAAAACGATTGAAATAATACATCGTGTTTTGGAAGTACACCTGGGCAGACGCGGTAAGGCACACCAGCAGGGACCACACTGTTAAGAGCAGAATCTTTTTCATGTCGGATACAGAATCTAATACGCCGGTTCAAATTGAACATTTTCCGCCAATTAACCAAGATTCTACCTGGATAGGGTCCTGAATGTATCAGCAGGCCCCTTGCGGGTCCTACATAACGGATTACTTACCTGCTTCCTGCAAAAAAGCCTCAATAGCAGCCGTCATGGAAGGAATATTGGGCTTAGGGGCCTCAGCATCTATCCGGAAACCGGCCCTGACCGCCTCTGCCGCTGTCTGCTGCCCGAAGACAGCAATACTGGTTTCCTTCTGCTCAAACTCCGGAAAATTGTTCAGCCAGGACTTGATCTCTGCCGGTGAAAAAAAGCAGATCATGTCATACTGAGCCCCGCGGATCTCCTTCAGGTCGCTGTCCACTGTCCGGTGGACGATCGCCTCGGTCACGTCCAGGTTGAGTTTGCGCATATGCTCAATGAGCCCGCCCTGGTTGACGTCATTGCAGGGGAAAAGAAATTTTTCCTTTTTGTGCTTGCTCATGAAGGGGATCAGATCCTGGTAGGTCCGCTCTCCGACAAACAGCTTGCGCTTGCGTATGACAATGTACTTCTGCATGTACTTAGCAGTAGCCTCGCCTACACAGAAGTACTTGGTGTCCGGGGGCAATTCAATACGCATCTCGGTCAGCAGCCTGAAAAAGTGATCTACCGGCACTTTGCTCGTGAAGATCACGGCTGTAAAGTCAAGCGGATTGACAGATTGCTTGCGAAAATCGTTCAGGCTGACCCCCTCTACCTGGATAAACTTGCGGAAGTCAAACTTGATGTTCCACTTCTGAGCCAGTTTAAAGTATGGGTTACCTTCC
Source organism: Bacteroidia bacterium (assembly GCA_033762375.1). GTDB lineage: Bacteria > Bacteroidota > Bacteroidia > J057 > J057 > RDXT01. The sequence continues at coordinate 564,370 of JANRLQ010000026.1, read as the reverse complement.
TCGGTAGGCTGAGGCAGCGAGATCAGGATGTTTTTGAGAGGCCGTTTACTGCTCATGCATCTGCACCTTTATACAAACCTGGCCGGTCCAACCGGCAATCCTCTTCACCTGCCCTGCTCAGGACGCCCAGTGCCGACCTTAAAACCATATAGCATAGGGCAGGATATTGAGGCTGCAAATATACAAAAATTTCACACCTGTGGAAAAATGAAACACCCGTTCGAGGCCTATATATAAGATATACACCCGGCGAGCCAGATATACTACTGCTACCAGCAGCAGGAAGACGCCCAGTGCCCCTCCCCAGAGCTTATCCATAAAAATAACAAGGGCCATCGGCGCAGGCAGAAAAAATGCCAGCGGAAAAAAACCCACCACGTCCAGTGTCACGACGCCTGGCAGCATGTTCTTGACCCGGTAGACAGATCCGATACCCGTCATCAGGGCATACTTCAGGATATGCCATGAGGACAGAATCAGCATACACTTCACAAAAAGTCCTCCGGGGCCTGTCTCTCCCCTGAAAATCTGCATCAACAAAATATCTGCTCCCAGCTGCTCCAGCCAGGACCACTGGTGCTGGAGGTTGATATAGTACAGCAGCAGGGCCCCAAATACGGCCATACAGATCACCCGCAACAGGACGATGATAAACATCAGTCCCATATTGGAGTAACTGGAGTCCAAAATAACATCAATAAACAGCTTGGGAGTGAGCAGGCTGGCGCGGGCAGAAGTCCAGATACCGGGTGCCATGACACGTACCACAAATATCACCGGAATGACGAGCAGGACCAGTAGTACAATAGAGGTATGGTCTGTAACAGGCGGGGGGAAGGCATTTCCTTGCACAAAGGTCCCATAGTACGTCGTCCGCCCACCGTCAGCATCCAGCCAGTACAGCTGGCGTCTGGAGGGTATTGCCTGTGGGTATGGGTTAATATAGGCGACATAGGGCACACCTGCTATCGAGGGAATGACACGCAGCCCCAGGCTGCCGCACATGGCCCGCATGGAGCGGCACGGCTCAAAAGGAAACCATACTGTGCGGATACCCCGTTCCTTCAGCGGAAGCAGCGTACGGGCGGCCTCGTAGGCATCAAACAAGTATCCGCTGCTCCGATACCAGGGCGCAACAATCGCCACGCTGTCAGCCGCGTACACCACCGGCACCAGCGGGGCCATCATCGAGTCCCGCTGGGTGCGGGACAGGATATAGACCGGACGGGTAATGCCCGGAATGGGATAGGGGTCCAGCTCGCGGGCTTTGCCTCGGTCAAGCCTGAGTGTGAGCCGGTTATCTTCCGGGGTCAGCCATCCGGGATGTAAGGCCACTGCCTGTGTGCCAAACGCCGGCGTGTATAGTCCTATATAACGTCCATTGAGCTCAATCTCGGCCTCTCCTCCCAGGCCATCAAGCCACAGATAGATCGAGTCCTGGACCGAAGCCTGCCATGCGAAGGTATACCCCAGGGTAGCCCGTGATATACCCTTAAACAAAAAAGGAGGGGTGAGATGTCCTTTATCAAAAAACGTCCAGTGATCCCGCAGTTCGAGCATATGACCTACTTGCGCCGGAGGATAGGTCCCCTGCGCAGCCAGCCTGATACAAGCCGCTACCCCGATACATGTCAGCCACCAGCGAAGGTTCATAGGATGATTACCTGCGTGCAAAGGTAACAAAACCCACACACGCAGAAAAACCTGAGACGTAAGTATTTCGGATAGACACACCCGCACGGGTCACCTGCGGGGACCCGGCGGATACATGTCTTGTTGCCTTCACACTTTATACCCGGGGGGCGGCGTCCAGCATCTCCTGATCGGCAAATTCTTTGTACTTACTGAAATTTTCGTTGAAGGCGATAGCCAGTTCCCGGGCTTTCACATCATAGCGGGCTTTATCTGCCCAGGTATTGCGGGGGTTGAGCACCTCTGAGGGGACGTTGGGCACGGAGGTCGGGAATCGCAGCCCAAACACGGGATCGGTTTCGTACAGTACCCCTTCCAGCCAGCCATTCAGGGCCGCAGTAATCATAGACCGGGTAAACTTGAGCTTGATCCGGGAGCCTGTACCATAGGGACCTCCTGTCCAGCCAGTATTGACCAGCCATACGGTGGCGTTGTATTGCCGGAGTTTTTCGCCCAGCATCGTAGCGTACCGGGTCGGGTGCAGCGGGAGAAACGGCTGCCCGAAGCAGGCAGAAAACGTCAGCGAAGGCTCCGTAACCCCTTCTTCTGTCCCGGCGACTTTGGCGGTATAGCCCGAGATAAACTGAAACATCGCCTGGCCCGGAGAAAGTCTGGAGATCGGAGGGAGAACGCCAAAGGCGTCACAGGTCAGGAAAAAAATATTTTTGGGTACCTCGCCCACTGACGGCTGCACAATCCCGGCAATATGCTCGACGGGATAGGACACACGGGTATTCTCTGTGATAGAGGTGTCCTTAAAGTTGATCCGGCGGGTGTTGGGGTAAAAAGTTGTATTCTCGACCAGCGCTCCGTGGCGGATTGCGTCCCAGATTTGGGGTTCTTTTTCAGGTGTCAGGTCAATACACTTGGCATAACACCCCCCTTCTACGTTAAATACCCCACTCTCTGTCCAGCCGTGCTCATCATCCCCGATCAGGCGGCGCTCAGGGTCTGCGGAGAGGGTGGTTTTGCCGGTGCCCGAAAGCCCGAAAAAAATCGCAGTATCACTGGCTCTGCCTATATTGGCGGAGCAGTGCATAGGCAGCACCCCTTCCAACGGCAGGATATAGTTCATGACCGTAAATATCCCTTTCTTGATCTCACCCGTATAACCGGATCCCCCGATCAGGATCACCTTGCGGGTGAAGTTGATGATCGTGAAGTTTTGTTGCCGGGTCCCGTCTGTCTCCGGGTTGGCATAAAAGTCTGGTACCGCGATGATACTCCACTCTGGATTGAAGTTTTCCAGGGACTCATGGTCCGGGCGGATAAACATGTTGTCCGCAAACAGGTTGGGCCAAGGTGAGGTATTGATCACCCGAATATTAATGCGGTAGTTAGGGTCAGCACCGGCATGTACATCCCGGATAAACAGGTCCCGGCCCTGGAGGTAGGACTGGATCTTCCCGAGGATCAGCTCATAGGAAGCCTTTGAGATCGGATGATTGACCTCCCCCCACCAGATGACATCTTGTGTATTATCGTCGTGTACGATAAATTTGTCCTTGGGCGAGCGGCCTGTAAATGTGCCTGTATGAACACAAAGGGCCCCATTTTCAGCAAGGCTGCCTTCTGCCCTGCGGATCGTCTCTTCAATAAGGCTGGTAGGAGACAAATTCCAGAATTGCCGGCCGGTGTTTTTGATGCCAAGGGATTCGAGGCCGATCTTGGGTTTTACGCCTGTATAGCTCATGTGTACAGTTGACAGTTGATGCGTGAAGTACCGTAAAAAAAATGCACGGGTGACTGAGCGCAAATGTAATCATCTGCCTGAATGGCGGAAATCCGCTGATTTTGAGGATTTGGAGAGAAAATCAGGGGTTTGTTGACATTCAGGCACAAGAGAGCATGATCCGTTTTCAGAATGAATGAAACGGGCCGCAGTAAATGAAAAAATGTACACAGGCAGTATAAACGCATATTAGCATACTTTTTTTTTGAGATGCAAATTTTCATTGCTGAAATGCTGGACGCCACTACCGCCCGGCTGGACGCCGAGGAGTCCCGGCACTGTGTCCAGGCGCTGCGCCACAAGATAGGCGACCGGATCACTTGTGTGGACGGGGCAGGTACCATGCTGGCCGCTGAGATACAGGCCATCCTCCGGGATGAGGTCCGGGTCACAATCCTGGCACGTACTGCCGACTGGGGAGAAGTACCCGGCAAACGATGCCTGGCAGTCTCTCCGCTGCATGACCGCGACCGGTTTGAGTGGCTGATCGAAAAATCCGTCGAACTCGGCGTGACAGATATCATCCCGATACAGTGTCACCGCACGGATCCCTATAAATCCCGCTACAAGGAGGCCCGGATTCAGACGATCATCCGGACAGCCCTCAAACAATGTAAGCGCTCCCGGCTGCCCATATTACACCCCTTGACCCCCCTTATGCCATGGCTCCGGGACGCGCATACTTTGCCTGGCTGGATGGCCTGGTGTGAGGCTGATACCCCCTTGCAGGATTTTGGGGCAATCATTGCCGCCAGCACTGATATAAGCCTGCTGATAGGGCCAGAGGGTGATTTTACGGCGGAAGAAGTCGCCGCCGCCCGTGCAGCCGGATGGCATACGGTATCGCTGGGAGATCAGCGGCTCCGAAGCGAAACAGCTGGCCTCTATGCACTCACTGCCGTCAAATGGATACAGGGGTACTGATCCTTAGTTATTAAACTGCCAGTTGACACCCAGGCTCAGGGTACGCTCCAGCATCGGATAAAAGGGTGTGGTATAATACCCGCCGTACAACAATTGTTCGTTCAGGTGAACAGCCTGCGCAAACAGGTACACCCCGCGCAAGCGCAGCATCACATACGCATCTACCCGTACATAAGGGATGATGGCATAACTGGTCGGGAAAAACTCCCCGGATATCGGGTCTGGGCTATGTCCGGCATACCCCGTAAATCCTGTGATCTCAACACCGGCTTTGAACCACTCCGCAAAGGTGACCTGTCCATTTTCATACCAGATCCCGCCCTTGCCCATCAGCTGCGGCATACCCCGGACATATCGCTGGAGGACAGTATCAGCAACTGCATCTGCCAACTGACCCTGGATCGTGGCGGCTCCGTACCACCTGCCTGTCAGCCGGGACTGGGCTTTGAGCTCGAGTCCAGCCACCCGGAGGGGATCATCGGTGCCAGCCTGCCGGACTGCCATTTGCTCACTATAATAAATCATCCGACTCAACCGGGTGACATAGGCCGTAAGCTGAGCATACCCCGGGAGCAAGGTATCCCCCGTCCGGATCGTGCCGGGCCAATCCCAGCGGGCGGCGGCTGTCGCGTGTTGCATACGCTGGTTGAGCAGCCCGGTCCCGGGCTGATAGACATTGCCGGAGTCTCCGACAAAATACGCCTGAAACAGCGTAGGATTGATCGTCTTGACTTGTGCCGTAACCGATACCCGCAGGGGGCCATGCCCATCGGGGGTAGCTGTACTATCCGCCCTGCCCTGGGCGAGGGGATACAGATCAAGGCGGCTCTCCCACCCCTGCTCCGGCTCAAATAAAGAGGTCAGTCGCAGGTCTGTACGACCCGTCAGGCTGTACCGGCGGGCTTGCAGGGTGGCAGTCCCATATACAGCTGTCCCCCGGAGGGTGGCAAGGGTAGTGTCTTTTGTCATCTGCGTCTGGACATACGCGATTCCCCCATCTGCATGAAGGCGTGTGGCGGCAAGCCCCGGTGCCCAGGTCAGGCTGACAGCGCCCCCGGTACGAAAACGGGGTGCCCGGTATCCTTCATATATATCTGTCGAGTCAGCAGCCAGCGTGGGATAAACCGGTACGAGGTTAGCGGCCAGGGTAGACAGGCTGATAGACTCATCCACAAATCGCAATTTGTTTGACTCCACCAGGGTCTCCTGCCGCAGGGTAATCCGGACAGGTCGCTGCACGCTGTCATCCGGATAACCCGTCAGATGCCAGTAATGGTCCAGACTGGCAGCGGTCAGGGATTGTCGCCGCTGCGCAGTCTCCAGCACAGGCGCAGACCTGTCTTTAAAGAAGCTCTGGTTGTAATAAGTAGCCAGGTCCTGTATGAGCCCATCTGTCCGAGGGAAGTTGGCTACGGTAGCACTGCGCGGCACCCCTCCATTGATCTCGTCTGAGAGGCGGCTTAGGCTCACCGCTGCAAATGCCTGATACCGATTATTTTCCGTATGGTACTGACTGGTGAGTACCCCCTGGGTATGGTCCGTTGTCATGGCTCGATAGGCCCCAGTGGCTATACGCCGGTCAAACTGGAAACTGAAGTTCCAGCGCGGGGTCACATTTTGGGAGACCAGTACCTGCACCAGTTGCAGCTTGCGGGGTCCCTGGAGATACTGCACCCGCACGACCGGTGCGCGGGTATCCAGGTACAACGGGCGTACTATATACCGGTTATAATGGCCGGTGACCGGGTCTTGCCAGAGCTGCGGATTCCTGAAAAAACGCTCATCCAAGCCCTGCCAGATGATCTGATGCGGCTTACCGATCTGGCCCAGATGGCGTACAAACCCCTCTGCCCGGGCGGCCTCATCCCAGTGAATCAAGGCATCCGTGTCCGGGCGGAACCCCAGGTACCAGTCCTCATGAACAAAAAAAGCATCCCGATCCAGTATCTCCACGTATGGCGTGACAGTGGGTTTTTCCCGCCCTCCGGCAGTTGTGTCCTGGGTACTCGGGAAACTACCCTGACCAGGAAATCCTGAGGTACCCGTACCCTGTCCCGGGAATACGCCATTCTGCCCGCCTGGCAGGGTTTGTGCCGTCAGGTTGCCCAGGCAGAGCCCTATCAACAGCCCGATTGCGCCCGTTTTTTTTCCCATATTCCTCCGTGTCCGGTATGCCATTGTGACAATGTGGCACAAACTTACGCACCGGTTGGCTCGCATCACAGCTCGCGGATCAATCGCTCAAGGATATAGGTCATGCGGGGCTCTGCCTCCGTAGCTACGGCAATGACCTCCTCCAGGGTCACTGGCCGGAGGTGGTCCGGATCACACTCATCTGTGATGACCGATACTGCAAATACCCGCAGGCCCATGTGCCGGGCTACCAGCACCTCCGGCACGGTGGACATACCCACTACGTCCGCACCGGCAAAACGCAAAAAACGATATTCTGCCCTTGTCTCCAGGTTAGGCCCCGTCACAGCGGCATATACACCCCGGTGTGTCCGGAACTGCTGCTCATCTGCAATCGCCTGCGCCCGTGCGATCAGCTCCGGGTCGTATGGACAACTCATGTCCGGAAACCGGGGCCCAAAGTCAGACATATTAGGCCCGATCAGGGGATTGGCCGTCTGGAGATTGATATGATCGTCAATAAACATCAGGTCTCCATTGCGGTAGGCAGGATTGAGGCCGCCGGCTGCATTGGAGATAAAGAGGGTATGAATACCCAGGAGTTTCATGATCCGGATCGGAAAGGTCAGTTCCTGCATGGTATAACCCTCGTAGTAATGCAGGCGCCCCTGCATAGCCACAACCCGCTTGTCTCCGATCCGCCCAAAAATCAGCTTGCCAAAGTGGCTCTCGACGGTGGAGATAGGGAAATGTGGAATAAAATTGTATGCCAGGACTTTTTCCTGCTCAATATGTGCCACCAGTCCACCCAACCCTGTCCCTAACACAATACCAATGTCTGACGGCTCCTGATAGGCGCGGCGGATATACTCCAGCGTCTCCTGAAATGATTGATTCATAGTCGCTTATTGCCTGAAAAATAAAGTGAGGGTACATAAAAAACCAGAGATCCTACCAGCTATGCGAAAACTGGTCCAATGATATCACTGCATGGGTCAGCAGATCTATACAGGCCCTGATATCGCCGAGGTGACACATCTCGACGACGGAATGAATATGCCGGGTAGGCACTGAAATACAACCTGCTATCGCCCCGTCCCCTGAGCGCTGGATCGCGCCGGTGTCCGTACCACCTGCCGTCAGGATCTCCGACTGCCAGGCTATCCCCTGCCGCTGGGCCACCTCCTCCAGATAACGCACCATCCGCACGTCCGAAATCACAGAACCGTCCAGGATTTTGATGGCAGCTCCGGCACCCAGGCTGGTGATTTTTTCATGCTCTGCGGCTCCGGGAAGATCATTGGCGATGGTAGTATCCAGTCCAAACCCAAACTCCGGATTGATCTGCCGGGTAGCTGTAGTGGCCCCCCTGAGGCCTACCTCTTCCTGCACCGTAAAACATGCATAAAAATCATACGGCACGGGCCCCATCTGCCGCAGCGCCTCCAGCAAAATAAACACCGAGACGCGGTTGTCCAGCGACTTAGTCGAAACACAGTCTCCCAGCAGGATCATATCCCGCTCGCGCGTCACCCGGTCGCCCACCCTGACGATTTCCCGGACCCGATCACCGGGCATCCCAAAGTCTATATAATAGTCTGAGAGTTTGGCAGGTTTGTTACGGTCGTCGGCAGACATCAGGTGTATAGGCCGGGTGCCCATTACGCCTATCAGGTCTTGCCTGCCATGTACGATCACCCGCTGGGCCGTGAGGGTCTTGGGGTCAAATCCGCCCAGCGGATGAAACCGGGCAAACCCATCCTTATCAATATGGGTGACCATAAAAGCAATCTCATCCATGTGTGCAGCGGCCATTACCCGGCGGGCTTCCCGGCCCCGGCGGAGCGCGATGACGTTTCCCATGTGATCTGTCCTGACCTCATCTACCTGTCCCTCCAGCTCCCGGAGTACAATATGCCGCACGGCCATTTCGCTGCCAGGGGCACCTGGTGCCATACACAACTCCTGCAGCAGTGGGATATTCAGATTCATATTAAAATACAAATTATTAACACACAACTGGTTATGTCTGCCTTCAGGTCCGCCGGGGCAGGTTTTTTCTGATACAAGTCAGGCAAATTAAGGGCTCAGTACCCAAAACCCAAATGAAAGCGTCGCAGCGCGATATTTTTCTTTAATTTGCAGGAAATCCATTCCTAAGCCCGATTTATCGCTCATGGCCGGAGTTCATGTATCCCTTGCACGATTGTCCATGATAGCCCTGCTAATGGGGGGTATGACAGGCTGTGTACCACAGGACCGGTACGAGGAGATGTCGTACCGGTATTACGAACTTCAGGACCTCTACAAGAAGGAAGAGCAAAAGTCCGCCCGGCTACAGTCTTATATAGACTCTCTATATTACAAATACCTGGATCCGCGTACCGTACTAAACGACTATACCCGCAACCAGGACCCACTCCAGAATGTATCGCTGGAGGCACTCGCCGAAGCGCTTAAAAAACCCGGCACCCCTGGCAGCGAAACCGCGGTCCCGGTAGACTGGCAAGCTCTGGCCCAAAACCCTGAGCTCAATCTGAGCCGAACCGGCACCAAACTGTACCAGCTCACAGACTACATGCTTTTTGGTACAGGTGAGATCGTGCTGAGTGATAAGGACAAAGCCCGGCTGGATATCATCGCCCGGGAGCTGCGTCGCTGGCCCCGCCTGCTGATCTATGTAGAAGGTCATGCTGACGCGGATGAGCGGATGAGCCGGGATACAACCCAGGTCAGCAACCGTCTCTGGGAGATTAGCACCCAGCGGGCTGCGGGCGTAGCCCGCGAGCTGGAGACCCGGGGCATCAGCGGAGCCCAGATACTCGCGATCGGGCGCGGTGCGAGTGCCCCCATCCGCACAGATCCTACAGAGGCTGTACGGCGTCTCAACAGACGGGTAGTCATCAAGCTTTTTTCTATCTGAGCCGAACCCCCTATTTCACGTTATATGACTGAGATACAAGTAGATCAGCATACCTTTGCACTTGCCGTGGGCCCAGATGGCTGGACGGTAGACGGGGCCCCTGTACAGCCCGAGATCACCCGGCGCGACGCCTATACCTGGGACGTGACCCTCAACCACCAGCGGTATCAGGTATTGGTGATGGCCACCGATCCGGACAACCAGACCGTCACGCTCCGGGTCAATGGCAAAGAAACCACCCTCCACCTGACCTCACGCACCACCCGGATGCTGAAAGCCCTGGGTATGGAGCAGACCCTGACCAAAAAAGCAGATGTCCTCAAGGCGCCTATGCCGGGCCTCATCCACAGCATCAAAGTACAACCTGGTGACACCGTACAAAAAGGCGACCCTGTCCTGATCCTGGAAGCCATGAAAATGGAGAATATGATCAAGGCTACTGCTCCGGGTGTTGTGGCCCAGATTCACGTGCAGGAAAAACAGTCTGTAGAAAAAGGTGAGCGCCTGATCTCCTTCGAATAATCAGCAGAGTCCCAGCCGCATCCCTTGCAGGGACTTGATATGCCCCTGCGGGTCAAGCTCCCGAACGATTGCCTTGAAGGCATCCAGTTCCGGATACATACGCGCCAGGGTCTCCGCCCGGAGCCGGACATCCTTGGTCAGATAGACACGTCCGCCATACCCACATACGACCTCATCCAGGGTATCCAGCAGGGGAAACAGCCGGTCGCTGATCGGAAAATCCAGCGTCAGGGTATATCCTGCCTGTGGAAAAGCAATCATACCTTCTGGCTCACCGAGCAGCTTGAGTACAGAAAGAAATGAACCAACCCCAGCCCTCTGTACCCGGTGGAGTACGTCCTGCACAGCTGTCCGTCCCACTGCACGGGGCACCACAAATTGGTACTGGGTGAAACCCTTACGGCCATATATGCGGTTCCAGTGCAAAATGGCATCCAGCGGATAAAAAAATCCCTCATAGTCCGCCATACCCATTTTTTTGCGCGAAAGCTGCTTGTGGTAGTACAGCGTATTAAAGGCCGCGATGCTAAACCGGTTCAGGGTCCAGGCAGGTAAGTCCAGGGGTACACTGATCCGGGGTTTCCGGGGCAACAAAAGCGGAGCTGCATCCCAGGCCGTACCTGCGACCTCATCCCGGGATGCATGTTCACCAGACAGGAGGATGCTGCGCCCGAGATGGGCCCCGCCAGATATACAATCAATCCAGGCGACTGTATAGGTGGCCGTCTCAAAATCATCAAACATGCTGAGAATCTCATCCAGATTGGCAGCTTTGACAGACTCCACCCGGATAGCGCTGGTCTCGATAGGTCGCAGGCGTATGGTCAGCCGCAGGATCATGCCTGTGAGGCCCATACCACCAGCTGTGGCCCTAAAAATTTCAGGATTGGAGCTCCGGGAGCAATGAATGACCTCGCCGGCACCTGTCAGCAGGTCAAAACTCAGGACATGCCGTGAAAAAGCCCCTTCCCGGTGATGATTTTTACCATGTATATCCGAGGCCAGCGCCCCGCCCATGGTCACAAAACGGGTGCCCGGAGTCACGGGAGGGAACCAACCCTTCGGGACCATCACCCGGAGCAAATCATCAAAGGTCAACCCGGCCTCACAGGTCAGTACGCCTGTCTCCGGGTCAAACGCCAGCATCCGGTTCCGGGCCAGGGAGGAGATCATGTGTGGCCCCAGAGAAGAATCTCCGTATGAGCGGCCCATACCCCGGGCGATCCACCCGTCCGGGAGTGACATACCAGACCTGTAGGTGAGTAGCGGAGCATGAGAGACGGGGTACTTGCCCCAACTGGTAATGGCCATAAGGTATCAGGCGCTGGGTAAAAGATCCGTTAACCAAACATCAACAGCCTGCCGGATAGCAGCAAATACATCGCCGCCAGGCAGTTGGGTATTCCGTGCAGCCGTGTAGCCGTGGGTGACAGTATCCAGCCGACAGCGGGTGGCGCGGTCACCCAGCGCGTCAATAACACCTGACAGGAGATCCTCCCGTGCAAATGTATCACGGGTGCCGGAGACAAACAGCATGGGAACCGCTACCCTGTCGAGATGCGCCGCACGGGTGACACCCGGACTGCCGGGCGCATGCAGGGGAAAAGCAAACAATATGAGTCCGGACACAGCAGACAGGTTGCCCGCTGCCGCCGCCAGTGAGGTCATCCGTCCTCCAAAAGAGTGTCCACCCGCCAGACAAGGTAAAGCCGGATACCGGGCAGCGGCCTGCTGCACCGCCGCAGCGACGGTCCGCAGGCTCACAACCTCACGGTCTCGTCCGCCTCCCCGCTCCCGAAACGGAAAACGGTACCGCAGAACCCCCACACCAGCCTGCGTCAGCACCGTGGTGAGGGACTCCATCACAGGGTGAGTAATGTCTGTACCGGCACCGTGCCCCAATGCCATGACAGCACGGGGTACCTCCGGTACTTGCCATAAAGCCAGGGTACTTGATTGATCCGGCAACACAAGCCGGTCCTCCCACCTCGTTTCTGCCATATTTTCAGGACCAGCCTATAGCGGTCTGCTGCCCAAAATTCACAATAAAACCGGGACAAACCAACCACTTGCCGGGATTATCGTATGTCTTGCAGGAATTTATATATGAATTCCGAAATTTTACATACCTTTGTCCCCGACAATTGATCGTCAGGAAATCCCCCACCTGACAATCGGGTTGTGCACCAGACAGGCGTACCTATGATGCACGGAGAAGAGGTTGGTAATTTACGGGTATATGTTATCATTCCGGCTTTTAATGAAGCGGACGCCATCCCCAAGGTCATCCGCGACATTCCTACGGAATGGGTACAGGAGATTATCGTCGTAAACAATGCCTCTACCGATGATACTGTGGCCCGAGCCACAGAAGCAGGCGCGACTGTGCTGACAGAACTTACGCGTGGGTACGGCAATGCCTGTCTGAAAGGTATCGCCTATCTGCAATCTCTGCCAGCAGACCAGAAACCCGATATTGTGGTTTTTTTGGATGGTGACTACTCGGACTACCCGGAAGAGATGCCAACACTCATCCAACCCATTCTTACAGAAGGCTACGATATGGTAATCGGATCAAGGGCGCTGGGCAAGCGGGCCAAAGGTTCTATGTTACCTCAGCAGATCTTCGGTAACTGGCTGGCAACCCGTCTGATCCGAACTTTATACAACGTGCGTTTTACCGATTTAGGACCCTTCAGAGCTATACGGTATCAAAGCCTGATGGACCTGGATATGCAGGACAAGACGTACGGCTGGACTGTGGAGATGCAGGTGAAGGCCGCCAAACAGGGGCTTCGCTGCACCGAGGTGCCGGTCAGATACAGACCACGCATCGGAGTGTCTAAGGTAACAGGAACCGTAAAAGGTACGATCATGGCCGGCTACAAGATCCTGTGGACCATCTTTAAATTATTGTGAAGTCACAACTCATTGATTTGGTTTTTCGTAGTTTTGCACCCTGTAAGCATCGGGTAAACTGATAACTGCCGTGTTAATTCGTATTTTCGAGTTTTTGGTTTTAGGTGTGTATGGCGTGACGTTGACCCTCACGGTCATCTATAGTTTCATGCAGTTGCACCTGATCATTACTTTCCTGCGCAATCGCAAGAAGGTACATGCCGAACCGCCGCTGACCGGCAATGACAACCTGCCATTCGTAACGGTTCAGTTGCCGATTTTCAATGAACTCTACGTTGTAGAGCGCCTGCTGGACTCTATGGACGCGATGGACTACCCCCGCGACCGGTTTGAGGTACAGCTGCTTGATGACTCTACGGATGAAACTGTAGAGGTTGCAGCCCGCAAAATTGCTCAGCTGAAAGCCGGAGGCCTTCAGATCGAGCATGTACGCCGCCCTGTGCGCGAAGGCTTCAAGGCTGGTGCGCTGGACTATGGCCTCTCAATTGCGCGGGGAGAATTTATTGCGATTTTTGACGCAGATTTTCTGCCCAACCCGAATTTCCTGCGGGCCACCATGGCCAATTTTACGGAGGACAATATCGGTGTCGTACAAGCCCGCTGGGAGCACCTCAACCAAGACTACTCCCTCTTCACAGAGGCCCAGGCATTTCACCTGGATGCGCACTTCACAGTGGAGCAGTTTAGCCGCAACTCCGGTTCCCTGTTCATGAACTTCAACGGTACGGCGGGCGTATGGCGCAAAGCCTGTATCTATGATGCGGGTGGCTGGGAGCATGATACGCTCACAGAAGACCTGGACCTCAGCTACCGTGCTCAACTCAAGGGCTGGAAGTTTTGTTATGTGGACGAGATCGGAGCACCTGCCGAGCTTCCCGCAGAGATGGGCGCGATCAAGTCACAGCAGTACCGCTGGATGAAAGGAGGCGCCGAGGTGGCCCGCAAGATGATGCGCACCCTCTGGCAGTCTGATGCCTCCCTCCTCCGAAAACTGCATGGCAGCTTTCACCTGATGAGCAGCTCCGTGTTTATTTTGGTTCTCCTGTTTGGGGCGACCAGTGTGCCGCTGCTCTACATTAAACATGTGGTCTTTGAAGGACGGATGGATTTCCTGATCGCACCTGTTGCGGCCCTCCTCTGTAGCTTCCTGATCCTGGCTTCGCTTTACCTGATCACGTTTGTGTGGCGCGAAAAAAGTCTCAGTGCCGGGTTTAAGAGATTTCTCCTGCACTATGTCCCCTTCCTCTCGATCTCGATGGGGCTCTCCCTGCACAATACGATCGCAGTCGTACAGGGATACCTGGGCAAAAAGACACCTTTTATCCGTACCCCTAAGTTTAACCTGAAGGATCGCAAAGACAAAATGACAGCCATCAAATATCAGACCCGCAAAGTCGAGCCGACAGTGTATGCGGAGCTGATCCTGGCCTTGTATTTTACCTTTGGGGTGGTTCTTTGTTTTAAGTTTAAAGACTTCAGTATCCTGCCTTTTATGCTGATGCAGATGCTCGGGTTTGGGGCGGTCGGGTATTACAGCTTCCGCCATGCCCTCAACAAGGCCTGAGTTTTAATCTCCACACACGTACAACATAACAATAGCCACCCTTTCGGGTGGCTATTTTGCTATTGTGTGGCTTAAATCAGCTCTTTTAAAAAATATTTTCTGTGGATTTTTTTGATTATATCACTCAATATCTGAAATTACTACCACTTTCACCTGTTGCTCCTTGCTTCAGCCAACCTATTTACTTCGCTTCTATATGAGACACCTGCTCCACACCGGTCTGGTGGTGGCCCTCATGGCCTGTATCCAGCCACTCCATGCACAGCCTAAATCCCGCGCCCTGGGCAAGGTCGAGGAAGACTATGTCAGCATGACTACTTTCCAGCCTGACTCCGGGGCTGCCGCAGTGTACCTGCTTGACGAGTGCCGGATCACCTTTGATGTGATCGGGGATAAGTTCAAGGCGATCTACGACTTCCACTACCGGATCAAAATTTTGTCTGCCGGTGTCATTGACGACCTGGCCAGCCGGGAGATTGAGTATTTTATCAGTTCTGAAGGGGTCTCCGGTATCAAGGGGGTTACACTTAACTATGAAAACGGAGCTGTCGTCGAGTCAAAGCTGGAAAAAGAGGGCATTTTTGACGAAGAAATAGGTCCCGGACTCCACGCGCGCAAGTTCACGATGCCCAATGTGCGCGAGGGATCTGTGATAGATATCATGTACCAGTACTACGACGAAGATCCTGTTTTCCTGAAGACCTGGTACTTCCAAAACCTACACCCTACGGTGTACAGTGAACTGACGATCAATGTACCGACCGGATTCCGGTACAATCCCCTGTTCCGGGGCAATCTCATGCCTATCAACCAGAAAGAAAATGCCTATACTGCAGGCAGCCTGCCTGGCAACCAGTGGATATACAGCGTAAACGACATTCCGGCCTTCGTGCGGGAGCCGTATATGGGTAATTTTCTGAATTATGCCTTCCATGTGGATTTCCAACTGACAAATATCACCCTGCCGGGTTACTACCAGGACTTCTCCAACAGCTGGGGTAAGATCAGGAGTGAATTGATAGAAAGTGACTACTTCGGCGGGTATCTGAAAGAAAGCAACGATACCCGTGAAATGCTGGCAACCCTCCTGGCGAAGACCGGCGATAAGGATACCCTGGCCGCCATCGCCAGATACCTCCGCGAAGAGGTAGACTGGTCTGGCCGGTACGGTATCGTCGGTAATAACATAAAAAAGGAGATCCTGAAAAACAAAACAGGCAATGGAGCCGCGCTCAACCTGCTGCTGGTTTCTCTGGCACGTGCCGCCGGCATGGAGGCCAACCCCGTGCTGATCAGCCGCCGCACGCAGGAGATGGTGCAGACGTTATACCCCCGACTCGGCCAGTTCAATCATACCATTGCGCGGGTGATCCATGGCAAGGACACCCTGATGCTGGACCTGGCAGCCAGCCAGCATCCCTGGAATCTGCTGCCGTACAACGACCTCAACGGGCCGGGCTTCATGGTCTCCGGCTCAGGGTATGATTTTGTGGCGGTTTCATCCCGGTTTCAGTACGACCATCAGGTGCAGGTCATTGCCAGCCTGACGACGGACGGCACACTCGATGGCAATATGACCCTCAAGTATGCGGGATACTTTGCCCCTGAGGCGAGGCGTGAGCTTGATTCCTATGAAAAAGACCTGGACAAATACCTGAAAGAAAATATCCTGTCAGACGCAACGGCAACTGAACTTCAGGAGCCGGTCTGCAAAAACCAGGAAAATCCAGACCTGCCTGTTGAAATCAGCAGTCACTTCACCAGTACAGACTATGTCACTACGGCAGGAGAATTTATCTATGTGCAGCCGGTCTTGTTTGAGCAGCTCAAAAAAAATCCGTTCAGCGAGCCCGAGCGCAGGTATCCGATAGATTTCGGATGTAACAGGCAGGAGCGGTTTGTCATGTCCTTTACCATTCCGGAGGGGTACGCGATTGAGTCCATACCCAAACCTACCCGTGCCTCCGTGCCGGATAAGTCGGCAACCTTTCAGTACAACGCCTCTGTAATGGGCAATATGGTCCAGGTAATGAGTACCTACCAGATACGCAGGCCCTTCTATATGCCCGATGAGTATGAGGCGATCCGTGCCCTCTTTGACATGATCGCTCAAAAAGAAGCAGAGCAGATAGTCATCAGAAAACTACCCTAAGGGGCTTTTCGCAAGATGTCATATTTGCAATTGTATTGATGTGGATTTTATTTGGGCAGAGGATATTTTTGTTACAGAAAATATATCAAACGCCTCACCGAAGGTCTGCATGACAGGCCTGACGTCAAGACTACATGGGTTGTGTTTTTGGGTTGATTACGACCTCCGCGTTCCCACGCGGAGGTTTTTTTAATGTCCATACCCGACAGATCATCCTGCCATCAGACAACAACAATCCCGGCACGTATCAGGATGCCGGGAGTACGGGGGTAATCGTGACGGTATGGTTATGGCTGGGAGGCTCCCCCGCCTCCGGCGGGTTTGCTCACCTGGGGCAGATGGGGCGGCGGATCATTGCCATCCGCCGAGCGGCCATACTGACTAATGGCGATCAGCGCCAATGCCGCTGCAGCCACTGCAACCGCAGTCATGATCAGCCTGCGGCTGAGCCGGACGGATGTTGTTGCGGATGCTTTGAGGCGGGACCCGGACGCTTTTGGCATATCACTAGATTTAGGCCAAAGGTCTGGATATATGCTCAAAAATGCATACCCAACCTGCCCGATTCATTACACAAGCAAGAAATCTCTCACCCTGCCAGCCCCACACTGCCTTATGCCTGAAAAAAACGACGTATAACAGCGATCACATGGTCCTGATCCTCATCACTGAGGGCATGATACATCGGCAGGCTCAGGCAGGACTCATAATAATGCTCGGTGTGCGGGAAATCACCACAGGTCCAGCCCATCCGGCGGTACAAGGGGTGGTAATGAACGGGTACGTAATGTACCTGCACCCGTATGTCGTGCTGGTGAAGGTAGTGATACAGCCGCCTCCGGGATCGGGTCTGGATGACATAGAGGTGCCAGGCATGCCCCGGATGATCCGGTGGCAGGATGAGCGGCAGGTCTGCCAGCGCCGCATGGTATCGGGCCGCCAGGGCACGCCGCCGGGCCAGGTTAGCCTCTGCCCGCTGGAGCTGGGAGGCTGCCAGTGCTGCTTGTATATCCGTCAGTCGGTAGTTAAATCCCAACTCCTGAACCTCGTAATGCCAGCCTCCGTGATATTCTACCATCTGATCCGGCTTCCGGATCATGCCGTGGTTCCGTAAGCGGAGCAGGTGCTCATAGTGGTGTTTGCTGTGGGTCGTGATGATCCCCCCCTCTCCACTGGTAATATGTTTGACCGGATGAAAGGAAAAAATAGCCAGGTCTGCGTACTGTCCACTCCCACACCTCACGGTACGACCCTGTGTATCACAGAAGTACCCTCCGGGCGCATGGCAGGCATCCTCAATGATCCAGCACCCGTGACGGTCTGCCAATAGTCTCAGGCGCTCCATATCCACGGGCAGGCCTGCAAAATCTACAGGAATGATACCCGCATACGTACCTGGCGGACTGGAAACCAGCTTTTGCTCTATCAGGTCAAGGTCTATAACCAGCCGGTCAGGGTCTATATCCACCAGATCTACGGTACCTCCGCAATACAACACACAGTTAGGGGTAGCGACAAATGTATTGGGGGTGGTTAATACCCGCGTACCGGGTTTTACCCCCAGCGCGGATGCACACAAATGTAATGCTGCGGTTCCGCTTGATACAGCCACTGCATACGTAGCCCCGGTATAGGCAGCAAATGCCTGCTCTAAGGCTTGTACGCGGGGGCCATTGGAGATCATTTCATCCCGAAGTGCAGCAGTGACTGCTGCAATATCCTCCTCCGTAATGTGCTGACGACCATAAGGTATGATAGGCATGTGAAAATACTTTTTAAAAAACAGAACCTGCTGACGTGAAGGAGATGCCTCCGGTATGCTGTGGGTCTAAGGCCGCTAAAAAGAATCTGACCGAAGGCGTACGCTCCGGTATAATATTAAACATACTATATTATCTTGTGCCAATCATGCAGTGGAAAGTTATTCGGATACCTATTATTCATATCCTGCTTTTGGGGCTTACCCTGTTTACAACCCTGCTTGCTGGTGCCGAGTTGGTCAGCGGGCAGTCCTGGATGACAGGCCTCAGTTGGGATGGGCTGGCGCAGGGATGGGCTTATTCGCTCTCGTTTCTGCTGTTTCTGACCAGCCATGAGTTTGGGCACTACCTGGCTGCCCGTTTTCACAAGGTCAGGACGACCCTTCCTTTTTATATACCGCTGTATATTCCGATACCAGGCATGCTGAATATCGGCTCATTTGGTGCTGTGATAGCCCTTCAGGAGATGCCCGATAACAGCCGCAAGTTTTTTGATATAGGGATTGCGGGTCCATTGGCGGGGTTTGTGGTATCACTGGGGTTGCTCCTGTATGGATTCACACACCTGCCCGACCCTGACACATATATTCTGAAG
Organism: Bacteroidia bacterium; assembly: GCA_033762375.1. GTDB lineage: Bacteria > Bacteroidota > Bacteroidia > J057 > J057 > RDXT01. The sequence continues at coordinate 545,454 of JANRLQ010000026.1, read as the reverse complement.
ATTCACCCGGAGTATCAGGTTATGTATGGTGGTGTCCCTGATGAGGCGACCCTCTCAGCTCACCTGACAGCAATGCAGTCACCGGGCCTGCTTATAGGAGAGAGCCTGCTCTACCAGGGCCTTCAAACCCTGCTGGTCTCGGATCCCTCCCGGATCCCTCCCCGTTTTGAAGTGATGCACTACCCGTTTTTGTTTGTTGGTTTTTTGACGTTGTTTTTTACTGCGCTCAACCTTCTCCCTATCGGGCAGCTAGATGGAGGACATGTTATATATGGATTGCTGGGGCCGGATACTGCCCTGCAAGTATCCAGAGGTGCCGTCGTGATGCTCTTACTCCTGGGTGGGACGGGCTTGGTATACCTTCCCGCTACGCTGGACTGGGATGTAGGAATACAGGCCGCCTATCTGGCGCTGCTCATATATGCTTCCATCGTGGTGGCAGGCCGCCAGCTTTTGCCTGGGCTGGTATTGGCAGGGGTACTATTAGGTGTGCAAGTGGGATGCAGGGTCCTTTTCCCTGCCATCGAGGCACACCCCATCTGGCTGGTATATTGTTTTATGGCTGTGCGTATCATCCGTCTCCCACATCCCCGCACACGTGATGATCGTCCGGTAAGAGGACTCAGGGCGGTTTTAGGATGGTTGGCAGTGCTTATTTTTGTGCTGTGTTTTACGCCCAGCCCGATCAGCATCATAGGCGGCTGAGTTACTGCCGAATCTCAGGGTCGCTCAGGCCATACCACATATCAAAAAGAAAGGAAACCTTTGCGGGAATTTTACTGCCGGCTGCCAGGTGTTCCCAATAGCGGGGACCGACTTTTTCTTCGTGGAGTTTCCCATTAGGTTGACGGACTGTAATAAAGTAGGCTTCTTTTTTTTCGCCTTCGCGCCAGTTTTTGGGATCCCGCTGTGGGGGGGAGGCAGGCCAGACTGCCGTATGATCTTGTCCGGCAGCCGTCAGCAGGTATTCTGGCTTGGCGATCCAGTCCATGACCTTAAACCGGTAGCGGGTGCCATAGACCGGGACCTGGTCATACACAGGCTCCTGATATGTTTCCTGACGGTTTTCGTAGATTGGGCGGTTGCAATAGACATCTTCAAAGTATCCATTTCCCCGGTCGCGTTGTCCGCATACGTACCGCTCACTCCCGGTCTGTACCTGTACGGTGCGGGTGCGGGTCTCATAGCCCCGCAGCACCTGCCGGTAGTCCCGGATCGCCCGTTCCGACTGCACTTCAAATGCTCCGGCTGGCAGATCCCAGGCCTCACGGGCTACAGCCTCGTAGTGCATCATCTGAACCGACCGTTCCCACCTGAATCCTGTAACCTCTACCTGTACGGTGCGTGGAAAACTCCGGAGCAGCACGACTGCCCCCACGACCACCAGCGCAGCTACCAGCAGATTGCGGAGGATCGGGTTCCTGCGGGGCGGGGCTTGTGCCTGCTGCTCCAGCGGATGCAGGGTGCGGGATCGTTCAAAACTGGTACGGGGAATCTCCCGTGTGGTGTATGTACGCTCTTCGAGGGCGACGTCTTCACTGGACTCATCCCGGGGATTGCCGCAGGCATTACAGGTTGAGTCAGCAGCTTTGTTTTGGCCGTGACAATGTCCGCATATCCAGTCAGCTCCGCGCAAGGCCTCTGCCTCTTGTTGCGCATCCTGAACTATTTCTGCATCTTCCGGCAGATAAAATTTCACATCCCGGGGCCGGGGGGCGCCGCAGTTGGTACAGCGGGTTTCGGGGCCAAGTATGCCCGTGGTGCCGCAGGTGTGACAGTCCCATCTTCCGACCCGGATAGCCATAGGGTATTTATTCAGGGGTTTGCGGGTGAATATATAGCAGATTCAGCACAAGATCAACCCAGCCGAACCGTATTCAGCGTATGTGGTTATATCTTCGCAGGATAAAGGACGCACAATAATCATAAGGGTTGAAACAGACATCACAAACCGCGTTTTTTTCACTGCCGGACCGACGCCTGGTCTGGATCGCTGCCGGGCTGGTGACCTGGGGGCTGCGGCAGATTCTGGCGGCCAATCCTTATTTTACAGAGGTGGTATTTTCCCGGGGCGTATTTCTGCTGTTCCGGCTGGCATTTGACTATACGCTGGGATGGTTGCCGTTTCCGTGGCTGTATATTGCAGTACCCGTACTGGTATGGGCGATTATCCGGGGACTCCGGCGTATGATACGCCATATACAACCCCTCACACCGGGGCACCGGGCAGGATATGTACTCATCGGCATGGTATCGGCCGGGGCAGCAGCTTACACCTTATTTATGTGGCTCTGGGGGTTTAACTATCATCGCCGCCCGATAGCTGACCAGTTGGGTTTGCAGGCAGATACCCTGAGTCAGGCTGCGTTTGAAGCTGCCTTTAGCCGGGCTACCCGGGAGGCCCTGGCTGCCCGTGATGCTGCGGTGGCCACCCGACCGACCTGGGACCTGCATTATCCCTGGCATGAACTCGAGCATCAGGTGCGCCACACCCTCACATCTGCCCTACGTACTACGGGCTATCCGGTCGCCGGGCGGGTACGGGGGCTGCCCGTATGGCCACGCGGCCTGCTCATGGGGCTCGGAGCTACCGGTATTTATATTCCCTATGTAGGAGAGGGTCACCTGGACGCAGCCCTGCACCCCTTGACCACCCCATATACCCTGGCACATGAAATGGCACACGGGTACGGATTTGGCGATGAAGGCACGTGTAATTTTTGGGCGTATCTGGCCTGCATCCAGGCAGAGGACCCCATGATCCGGTACAGCGGATACCTCATGTACTGGCGTATAATGGCCGCCAGCTACCGGGCCCAGCAACCCGACGCCTATCAGGCCATCAGGGATACACTGCCACAGGGGTTCATTGCCGATATGCAGGCGATCAATGAGGTATATCGCCAATATCCTGGTTTTTTTCCTAAAACCTCCGAGGCTATCTATAACCAGTATCTGCGCCAGCAAGGCATCCGCGAGGGTATAGCCAACTACAACAAGGTCATCCTCCTGGCGGAGGCATGGCGTGCGCAGGCCTCAGGTCAGCCGGGGGAGTAGCACAGAGTCCGGCACCAGATCCTCTACTTCGATTTTGTAAATTTCGGATCCGTCAGACGTCAGCCGATACACCCGGACCGGCTGAGAATAAAGCCAGGCGACCAGGGCAGGCATCCCCCGGAGCCATCCCCATTCATACCGGAGTCCCTGCCGGTGTACCTGCAGGAGGTGCTCAGCGACCACCAGTGCTCCACTAAGCCGGGCAGCAGGGCGCATGACTTCCAGCTCAATGTCTTCCCGGAGGATCTCCAGCAGCTTGCCCAGGTCATTGCCCTCACATACCTCCACAAAAGTCTGGTACAACCGCAGGTGACGGGCTGGATCTACCGTAAACCGGGCAGTACTGCCCTGTATATGCCGCCGGGCGCGGGCGAGTATCTGCCGGCAGTTGTCCTCCGATATACCCAGCAGGTCAGCGATCTCCCGGTGTGAATATCCAAAAACCTCCTTGAGTAAAAATACGGCCCGCTCTGAGGGTGAAAGTTTTTCCAGCATGGCCAGCACCCCCAGCGACAGTACCGGTCCCTGCTCTACCCGCTGAGACATCTGCTCCTCCACCTCCTCGGTGAGGAGGAAATGTTGTTTTTTCCGCGCATTTTTCTGATCGCGGATCAGGTTCAGGCATTTGTTGATCAGGGTTTTGACCAGATACCCGCGTATATTCCCGATCTCCGCCTCCGGGCGCGAGACCCACTTCAGCAGGGTTTCCTGCACCATGTCTTCAGCATCCGCCCCGCTGCCGAGTATATTCCGCGCAATGGGCATCAGCAGGGTGCGGTAGGATTGGTAAAGGCTAGGCTCCATATCCGGCAAACAGTCTGAGTAAAGGAATGGTTATAAGACAGACACACAAGTACAGGGAGGCGTGACAGCCAGCATCCGTAACTGGGTCAGATTACGTAATTTTTTTGTAAAAGGTCCGGCCTGCCCGGCTTTCTTATCTTATATGTCAGGACGAATGAGACACCAAAATATGCTGATCGTTATCCTCTGGAGTTGGCTGGCAGGCTGTAGTGACAGCCCTGCACCGGTCACGCCCGTTCCGGATCGCCCCCCGACGACCTTCCTGGCGCTGGGTGACTCCTATACCATCGGGGAGGGCGTCGCAGACAGCCTCCGGTGGCCTGCTCAACTTACCAGCAGGCTCCGGGCATCCGGCATTCAGATGGTTGCGCCGACCTATGTAGCACGTACAGGCTGGACCACCCAGGAGCTCACACGGGGTATCAGCCAGGCAGGCATTAGTGACACCTTTAGCCTTGTCTCCCTGCTGATCGGGGTCAACAACCAGTTCAGGGGGTATCCGGTGCAGGAGTATGAATCCGGGTTTCGTGCGCTCCTGCTTCAGGCTATCGGATTTGCCGGGGGCGAAAAAAGCCGCGTCATCGTACTCTCCATCCCTGACTATGGGGTGACGCCTCAGGGTATGACCCTGGATGAGGCCCGGATTGCCGCTGAGATAGACGCCTATAATGCCTACGCACGTGCGACCTGTGAGCTGGAAGGTATCCTTTTTTTTGACATCACACCCATCTCACGGGAAGCGGCGCAGGATCCGGAGCTGATCGCCCCAGATCGCCTGCACCCTTCCGGCAAGATGTACGCCCGTTGGGTGGACCTGATAGTACCTGCCGTCCGGGCGATATTAGACTGAATAAACCCCGTGTCGGGTCTTATTCGACCAGTTTCATTTCTTCCAGGAGATACCCGGCCCCTGCTACCTTGTCTATGATAAACAGGACATACCGGATATCCACACTGATATTCCGGCATTGGCGTATGTCGTAGTTGATATCGCTCATGGTGCCCTCCCAGTTGCGGTCAAAGTTGATCCCGATCAGATGACCTTCGCCATTGATCACGGGACTACCTGAGTTACCACCAGAGGTATGATTGCTGGCAATAAAAGCCACCCGCATCTCTCCATTCTGTCCATACCGGCCATAATCCCGGCGCTGATACAACTCTATCAGGCGGGCTGGCACATCAAACTCTGCATCACCCGGCTTATATTTTTCCATGACCCCATCCAGGGTCGTGTAGGCCTGATATGAGACTGCGTCACTGGGAGCCATACCCTCCATTTGGCCATAGGCGACCCGCAGGGTGAAGTTGGCATCGGGATAATATCGTTTTTCGGCCAGGACCTCCAGTTGCCCCTGCATCCAGACGCGCTGAAGCTGCTCGATACGGGCCGTGAGTTTTTCATAGACCGGTGCAGACAGGTAATAGTGATCAAACAGCGAGCTCATAAGCTGCACAGCAGGGTCCTGGCGGAGTTTTTCGACAGAAAAATCGGCCAGCAGTGCCTCAAATTTTTCCAGTGATGCCAGGTTCGTACCCCGGCAGACCTGGGCAGCATACGCATCAAGGTTACCCTGGTGGGTAGTCGTGATGACCTGCATAATATCTGGCTGCTGATCAGCCGGGAGGTATACCTGATAGACCCGGAGCATCGCAGCCATCATTTGTTGGTCCAGGGGCAGGTAAAAATCTTTGTAAAAACCTTGCGCCTGCTCGCGAAGGCTGCTGAGAATTTTTTCTTTTTCGGCAGGGGTCGCTGCGCCCTCCCAGGCATTCGCAGCACGAGCGACGCGGGACGCCCACTGTACCAGCTCAATCTGGTAACCGCCCTCGTTAAAGACCTCAATAGCTGGCAGCACCTCCGCGAGAGATGCATACGTTGTCTTAAAGGAAGCATCTAGGCCGCCGTAGGCATCCATCCATGCAGGCCGTGTCTCCAGCCTTCGGGCAAACTCCGCTTCGAGGGCTTGTTTTTTAGCCACAGCCTGGTCTCTTGTCAGCCCCCGTACTTCGCCCTGCCACTTCTTGTAAGCATTGCTGATGCTTTTTTCCTTGCTGGCATACATGATCCGGACCGCATCTTGCTGCTTCATCTCACGCTGGATGATCTCCAGCCTCCGTGCACGGATGTCTATCCGGAGGGGGTCCTGGAGGGTGAGCACCTGCGCTACTGCATACGAAGTAAGATACTCCTGTGTCCGGGCCGGAAATCCATACACCATCGTAAAATCACCTTCTTTCACGCCGCGCAGCGAAACCGGGAAAAAGTGCCGGGGCTTGAGCGGAATATTGTCTGGCGAGTAGTCGGCAGGTTTGCCGTCGGGACCTGTATAGACCCTGAATACCGAGAAGTCTGCCGTATGCCGGGGCCAGACCCAGTTATCGGTATCTCCTCCAAAATTACCCAAAGCCATCGGGGGCGCACCGACCAGCCGCACATCCCTGAATATCTCCGTCACAAACATATAATAGGCATTGCCGTAGTAAAATGGCTTTACCTCAGCTTTATAGTGGGTACCTTCGGTAGCCTTGTTCATGACCAGGTTGCTGTTTTTGCGAATGATCCCACCCCGCACTTCCTCGGTCATGTCGGCGGTAACCCCTTCCAGGACCTGTTGGGTGACGTCTTCGATCCACACAATAAATGTAACGGTCAGCCCCGGATTGGTCAGTTCCTGGTCACGGCTCAGGGCCCAGTATCCCTGGGTCAGATAGTCGCGCTCGACGGAGCTATGCTGCTGGATTTGTCCGAATCCACAGTGGTGATTGGTCAGGAGGAGTCCTTCATCTGATACAATCTCGCCGGTACATCCATTTCCAAACTTGACCACGGCGTCCTTGAGGCTGGAAGCATTAACAGAATATATGTCTTCAGCCTTGATTTTCAGGCCCATAGATTGCATTTCGCTTTCATTGAGCAGTCCGAGAAGCAGCGGGAGCCACATTCCCTCGCCAGCCTGGAGGGGCAGCCACAACATCAGGAGGCAAGCGGCAAGTCCTTTTTTTAGCAGGTGTGTCATGCGTGAAGGGGTATGATTGAGTGAAAAAAAAGAAAGTACTACAGATGTGGGAGGCTCGTCAAGGCAGCAGGAGAGAGCTGTCTCCATAGCTCAGGAATCGGTACCCCTCGCGCAGGGCTTCCTCATATACCTGCCGCCAGGCCGGCCCCAACAGGGCCGCAACCAGCAGAATAAGCGTGGTCTCGGGCATATGAAAATTGGTGATCAGTCCCGTGACCATCCTGAAGGTATACCCGGGCATAATCAGGATCCGGGTTTCGCCTGTTATTTGCTCTTTTTGATGCGTATCCATATAGGTGCGTACTGCTTGCAGGGCTTTCCGGCGATCCGGCAGGGCATCAGCGGTGGCCTCGTAGGGCAGGAGTTTAGCGACACAAAAGGGTGTATCAGCATCCGGGTGATATCCCTGGCACAGGCTCACGCCCAACCAGTATAAACTCTCCAGCCATCGCAGTGAAGTAGTACCGATCGGGATAACCGGCCCTATATGGTCCAGCAGGGACACCAGTGCATCCCTTGTCACTACCATCTGCTCAGCATGCATGTCATGCGCCACAACCTGGTCATGTTTGACCGGCAAAAAAGTACCTGCACTCACATGCAGGGTGACCCAGAGCTGGCGGGTACCTGTCTCCCGGAGCCGGGTCAGGACCGCCTCCGTCATGTGCAGACCGGCAGTAGGCGCCGCCACCGCGCCTGCCTGGCGGGCATATACTGTCTGGTAGCGTATCTCGTCCTCGGGAGCTGCCTCGCGGGAGATATAAGGCGGGAGCGGGAGTTTGCCCAGGACCTCCACGACCGCAGCAAAAGACATATCGGCGGGTGTCCACGTAAACCGCACCACCTGCTCTTCTCTGTCTGTAAGGTGCGCCGTCAGGTGCAGGGGGTGACCCGCTGCCGTGCTTGTGAGGGAGAGGGTCTCATCTGGTTTCCATTTTTTTTTATTGCCGATGATGCAGCGCCAGGTACAAGTGCCAGTGGCCGCCATAGATGCATCCACAGCTGCTGGTGCCTGTGGGAGGAGGAGCAAAATTTCGATTTTGGCGCCGCTCTCACGCCAAAAGTACAACCGGGCATGGATGACTTTCGTATCATTCCCTACGAGAAGGGTATCCGGGGGAAGCTCTGTGGGTATGTCATGGAAAACCCGATGAGAGATCGTACCTTTGCGGAAGACGAGCATCCGGGCCTGGTCACGGACAGCCAACGGAGCCTCCGCTATCTGCTCAGGGGGCAGATCGTAGGCATAGTCAGACAAGCGGACATCTGTCAGAAAATCGGGCGTGGCAGACATGTGAGTTGATCCTTAGCAAAAAACACCTTAAATTAACAACTGTAATCAATACGTTGTGCCTTACAAGACTGAATGAAGAAAACCTTATTAACTGCACAAGCCCTCTCAGACCGGGCGATCAAGGGTCTGAGTGAAATAAAAGGCCGCGACATCGTACGGATGGACCTTCGTAAGGCAGGCGGCTCCTTTACTGATTTTTTTGTGATCTGCACCGGCACATCTGACCGGCACGTGCAGGCCCTGGCTGACTCGGTCTCCAAGTTTATGCAGGAGATCGGGGAAAAACCTGTATGCCTGGAGGGGTATCAGGCAGGACAATGGATACTACTGGACTACGGTAATATTGTTGTCCACATTTTCCAGCAGGAAATCCGCAATTTTTACCGGCTTGAGGACTTCTGGGGGGATGCCGAGTTTGAGCGTCTGGGAGACGCAGCCTGAGATAATTCCACTCAACACAAGATATGACACTGTGGCAGCGCCCGTGCCAGTTGGATCAGCTTGTGTTTGGGGATAGGATTGAAGTGCAGCGAGAGGACTTCCAGCCGGCCCAGTTGCATCAGAATCTCCGGGCTGGAGAGTTCGCAGGCATTACAGTAAAATTCATGCAGGTGCAACTGAGGCACCCAGGTGAGATCAGCTGGCGGATCCACCGGGTATGAGATATCCAGTACCCGCAACCCCGTCAGGCCCTCCCAGCCTTTCATGAGGTTCAGTTTGCAAAAAGTAGCGTGGAGTTCCTGCAAACGTGGCAAGGTAGCCAGGGGGCTAAGGTCCGTCACTTGTGTACCGCTGATATGCACCACCTCAAGTGCCCGCATCTGAAGCAGAGGCTCCAGGCTCCTGACCGGGTAACCACTCAAATCCAGCTCCGTAATTTTGTCATAATGCAGCCGGCCCCCGGCTCCGACAAAACCCGCTAACTCTCCCTTGAGGACCTCGGTCCATCCGGCATGGGTAACCCATACACTATCGGTTGTGCGATCAGGTACGTGCGACATATCAAACATTTACTGGCCTCTAAAGATACACCCTCCCGTAGCTGATTTTTTATCTTATTGAGCCGGATTATTACATCCGCTCCTCCCGCCGCCAACAAAAATGCCAGCCCGGGTATGGGCTGGCAGGGTGTATTGTACCGGGAAACAGATCAGAGAATCTCCTTGAGCTTATCGCGGAGCTGGGTGATCGGGAGATTGAGCAGATCAAAGTTTGGCATCATGTCCTTGAGCAAATCAAACTTGTCGCAGTACATCTCTGTCGCTTTCTGGTTCCGGTCTACAAACTGGATCAGCTTGGTAAAGTACTCCTGCACCTGCGGATGAGACTTTTCCAGGTACAATGCATGGATTTTGTCCAGCTCAAACCGGCGCTCACGGGCAATGTACACCACAAGCATCGGTTTCATCATGTGCTGCTCCTCATCATCAAAAGCTGAAAAAACAAACTTGTTGATCAGCTCCTGCAGCCAGGTACGCTCGTATGGATTCTGAAGAAAAGCTGCCAGCTTATCCCAAAACAGATACGGAATATAAGCCCCCCCAAAACGTTCGGCTGTCTGCATCAGAAAACGGTTGAAGGTATCTGAGTCAGCAGCCAGATTTATATGGAGATCAATGAGTGCGTTGATAAGGGTAGGTTTATCCTCCTCCCATTCACCATAATAGAGGTCTTCGAGGGTGTCGAGTTCCTTGATAAGGTCCATCTGAAATAAAAATCAGTGTGTAATGGTCAGTTCCTGGTCTGTCCGACCAAGTATGTTACAAAGTTGCGGATTTATCCTGAATCAGTTCCCTACTTCAGAAATAAATTTAATGCGTACGAGTTGGATATCCTCGCGTGTGTACTCGCCGCCCAGCTCCCGCTCAGCAGTGTCAAGATCCGGTGAGGCAGCATGCATGAAGTAGTCAAAGATATCTTCCACCTTGTCTTCGTCTATCCGGTCCTCAATAAAGTAGTCAATATTGATCCGGGTACCTGAGAAGACAATTTGCTCGATATTCTCCAGCAGCTCTTCAAACTCCATGCCTTTGATCGTAGCGATTTGATCGAGCGGGGTCCGACGATCAATGTGCTGTATGATAAAAAGCTTGTTCATAGACTTTCGGGCCGCTGTTTTGACCACGAGATCGGTTGTCCGCTCGATATTGTTGGCCTCGACATAGTCCTGGATAAGTTTGATAAAGGGTACGCCAAACTTCTGAGCTTTTCCTTGCCCGACGCCGGTAATGTTGAGAAACTCCGTCATGGTCGTCGGGTACTTGGTAGCCATGTCTTCCAGGGACGGGTCCTGAAAGATCACATAGGGCGGGATATTTTTTTCTTTGGCCAGCTTTCGGCAGAGTATTTTGAGCCGGTCAAAGAGTACGGTATCATACGTTTTGTAGTCCTCGACCTGCGTCTGGGCCTGCCGGGCGATCTGCTCATGATCCTGGAAGCGGATCAGGTGAATGGGGGCTGGTGCTGACAGGAAGGCATGTCCCTTCTCGGAGAGCTTGATGACGCCGTAGTCGTCTATATCCTTTTCGAGATAGTCATTGATGATGAGCTGGCTGAAGATAGACTTCCAGGTGCGGTCATCCAGGTTCCCCCCCTTGCCAAAGACGGTCAGCTTGTCATGCTCGTTGAGGATCACCTGCTGGTTGGCAGTACCTCTCAGTACATGTATGAGGTGCGAGACACCATACTTACCGCCAGACTCCCGTACACTGGTCAGGGCCATGATGGCCAGCTCCTGTGCCTCGAAGGTTTCTTTGGGGTGGCGGCAGTTGTCACACATATGGTTGCAGCGCTCCTGCTCAAAATGCTCCCCAAAGTAGTGCAGCATCATCTTGCGGCGGCATGCGCCAGACTCCGCAAAAGCCGCCATCTCATACAGAAGCAGGCGTCCGGACTCCCGTTCACTCACGGGCTTGTCCTTCATAAACTTCTCCAGCTTCACAATATCATTGAAGTCATAAAACAGGATACAGTTACCTTCCAGCCCATCACGACCCGCACGGCCTGTCTCCTGGTAGTAACTTTCGATGCTCTTGGGGACATCATTATGGATCACAAACCGGACATCCGGCTTGTCTATCCCCATCCCAAAGGCAATGGTAGCCACCACTACGTGGACATCTTCATTCAGAAACATGTCCTGATGCAGGCTCCGCTTAGCTGAGTCAAGGCCTGCATGGTAGGGCACTGCCTTGATTCCGTTCACATTCAGGACTTCGGAGATTTCTTCCACCTTGCGGCGGCTCAGGCAGTAGATGATACCTGACTTGCCTGCGTGCAGGCGCACATACTTGATGATCTCCGTGATCGCATGACTGGGGCTGACCTTGGGGCGGATTTCGTAGTAGAGATTGTGCCGGTTGAAACTGGTAAGGAATATATCGGCATTCTCGATATGCAGATTCTGCATGATGTCTATCCGCACCTTGGGCGTAGCAGTTGCTGTCAGGGCGATGATCGGTATATGACCCAGGTGGGTGAACATCTCCCGGATACGGCGATACTCCGGCCGGAAATCATGCCCCCACTCCGAGATACAATGCGCCTCATCTACTGCCATAAAGCTGACACGAGCCTGCTGGAGAAAATCAATAAACTCTTCCTTGACCAGCGACTCAGGCGCTACATAGAGGAGCTTGAGCTTGCGGCTGAGTACCTTTTGTTTTACGGCTTCGTAGTCCGCCCGATTCATGCTGGAGTTGAGAAATCCAGCCTCTATACCAAAGGCCTGAAGCTGGTCCACCTGATTTTTCATCAGGGCAATCAGAGGAGAGATGACCAGTGCTGTACCCTCCATCAGCACGGCGGGCAACTGATAGCAGAGGGACTTACCAGCACCAGTAGGCATGATGACAAAGGTATTGTGGCCGTTGAGGATGTTTTTGATTACATTCTCCTGCGTACCTCTGAATGTATCATAGCCGAAATATTTTCTGAGTGCCTGCGTAAGTTCTTGATCGCCAATAGTGGCAGGCTTGTTTATGCTGGTGGTTGACATGTACGGTTTTCCTTTCCTGAATTAGGTCCTGGGTGTAATGTGCGCCGTCTTCGTGTACTTATCATTAACTTAGATAAAAATTACCAGTTTACCAATGATCGCACTTAAAAACGGGGACCCAATACATGGCAATTTACGGAATAAGTGCTAAAATCCATAGGCCTGCCCTAAAAACCCCTGAAGAAAAATCTTTACATGTCCGAAAAAAAGGCTGACCCGCATCTGCTGCCTGCGCAACGGATTTTTCTTCACCCGGCAGATCAGCCCATGCAGCGTTTTGTGCTCCGGCGTAGTCTTCACACGCGGAGGCGTGTGTTTTTGTAGGGTAAAAAAAATGACAGATGTATTTACCATATAATACATTATGTTGGGGCTATATTCAGGTCATCCGCAGGCAACGTGTTTTTACCACCCATCGTTACCATCAGAGACTAACCCATGAGAGCGTTTGATTACCAGGAAGATGAAATTGTAGAAGGCTGCATCAAGGGCGGGCGTATCTACCAGAAGTTGCTGTACGAGCGGTACTACGGCAACATGATGGTGGTATGTATGCGATACACGAATGACCGTGAGGAAGCCCGTGATGTACTCCATGAAGGCTTTATCAAGGTTTTCAAGAGCCTGGACAAATTTACGCGGGGGACCAATCTGGGTGCCTGGATACGGCGTATCATGGTCAACACTGCGATAGATCACTATCGCAAGACCGCCAAGCGCCCTACGATGGTCGAAATCAACCATGCAGTACATGAACTTGATGCCCAGGACATCGTCGCTGACATGAGCGCACAGGAGATCCTGGGGATGGTCCAGCGACTCTCGCCAGCATACCGGGTCGTATTCAACCTGTATGTGATCGAGGGATATTCACATAAGGAAATCGGCGATACACTCGGGATCACGGAGGGCACATCGAAGTCAAACCTGGCTAAAGCCAGGCTGAAATTGCAACAAATGATCCTCTCCTCCAGGGTCGTCAACAAAGCAGAAGGTGGAAAATATGCATGAGCATTACCTTGATGAGGCGTTTCGGAAAAAATTAGCACAGGCAAACTGGGAGGAGCCCCCGGATGACTGGCACGAGCTGGAGCTGCGGCTGCATGAGGATGCGCTGGCAGACCTGGCACCTGCTGTCCCCCTGGATGACCTCCTGATGTATAAGCTGGAAGACCTCTCCCTGTCGCCTGATCCGGACGACTGGGATCGCCTACGGACTGAGCTCGACCAACAGGCCACAGAGGATCTGGTCCGGCAAAAGCTGGAAAACCACCGGATCGCGTACGCACCCGCCGACTGGGAGTCCATGAATGACTGGCTTGATGTGCCCTTTGACGAGACCCTCAGCAGCCGGATCAGGGCTTACCGCATGACGTACCGGGCACGTGACTGGCATAAAATGGAGGCTCGCCTTCAGGCTGAAGGTCTCCGGCGGCCCGGACTGCTGCCCCGCAAGATCTCCTATGCACTGGTAGCAGCCTGCCTGGGGCTGCTCCTGCTGAGTCGGATCGGGATTCTGGTGCGTAACCCACATCCACTGCACGGTGTAGCGTCAGTCTCCGTACCTGCTCCTGTCGTGACACAGACTCATCCTTATACTGCGGACCTGATGACAGGCCGACCGCAATCCACCCTTTTTACGGCTGCCGCTGCGTCTCTGACCAACGAAACACCTGCTCCACCGCTGTCTCCCGACACCTCACACGCCGGACAGCCACCACTCGTGGCACCTATGCCTGATATAACGTACGCCCTGGCGGCTCCGGTAGTGCCTGAACTTCAGCCGGCCGCTGCCGGGAAATCCCCTGTACGGTCGCGCAGGTCGCGTCCATTCAGGCTCGGGGTATGGGCTGGTATTTCACCTACGCGGGTAGAACTCAGCGGGCCGGCCAGACCCGGAGTATTGGCTGCGCTGCGACTGGAGATTCCTATCAATAAGCAGGTGGAGGTAATCTCAGGACTGGGGTGGAGCTCGCGATCCTTCAGCCACGAATACTATGTCGTACTGGACCGTCCCTACCTGAATGCTGTAGATGGTATGATCGAGGGGATCGAGATACCCCTGTCTATCCGGTACCGGTTTCCCTCCAAGCAGGCTGTCTCGGTATACGCCCAGGCTGGCATGGCGACCTTGCTGAGCTTGCGGGAGGAGGTCAAACACTTTGACCCCAATGCTCCCCCTAATGCAGATGCCATCGCCAGTGCTCCCCGGCAGCTCCGGTCTGTGGACAACTCGCATACCCTCAATACCTATCCGGCTAATGTGAATGCTGCATTGGGCCTGGAAATCAAGGTCAGCCGGCAACTTTCTATCCTCATGGAAGCACATGCGCAGCAGGGCCTACAGCGTATCAAAGGACTTGATGCACTCAACAAGCGTCTGTACTCGACTGGTGTGGGAGCCGGCATTGTGTACGGACTGCGGACAGAATAATCTGTTCACGTACAGCCAACGCTTCACGCACTACTTTCGTAATACCTATATATGCGCTTACTTAGCGTTGTTCCGAATCCAGCCGTCTGAAAAAAAGCAAAGCGGTCCGCTGTGGCGGACCGCTTTTTTTGTGGGCATTTCTGTTGTCTGAAAAAATTAGGGGACTCATCCTCTCAGGAGAGTCTACCCTAACCCCTAGCTTCTGTATCTGGCGTAATGCCTATTGAACAATACAAATCTAGGAGATTAAATTTAAAAAATTAAACTGTTTTTTGTTTAAATATTACGGACGATTTAATTTTTTTGAATCTATCAGGGCCGTGCCGCTGGTGCTGCCATTGCTTCAGTTTCTGTTGTTTCGTCCTGCCCGATCAGGGTGATCCACCGGAGCGCGGCCTCTTCTTTCAGGGCTGCTGCACGCGCCTCTGCCTGCACGAGGGTGGCCAGGGCATCCGCATGGTCTTCAGCGAGGAGATCAGCTGCTTCATCATCCGGGAGCAGGTCAGCTTCTTCTGTGTGAGCTTTCAGGGCTTCACGAGCGAGCTTCAGCTGATTTTCGGCTGACTCCAGTGCCTCCCAGGCCTGCATGACCTCATTTACCCAGGCGGAGGCCGATGTTTCAGCCAACTCCACGAGGGGGGTGTCATCAGCAGGCGGGCCATGCTGAGCTTCCAGTGCAGTCAGCCGGAGTGAAAGCCGGTAGGCAATGAGGCTTTCTTCCTCTGCCGACAGAAACGCGGCCTGTGTATCCCGGGTATCTTCGGCAGCCTGACCTGGATAAAAGACCCCGTTGTCATTTCGGGTTTGGGCGTGGAGCCCGAGAGCAGCCGCCAGCAGCGCTGCCGATAGCCAGATTGTTTTCATATTATGTTGTTGGACATCCTGAAACACAAAGATTGTCCGGCTGGCTTTTATTTACTACTAAATTTTGCAATTTACATTACTTATATAATACATTTTTTCGTATCAATAATTTATAAACCCCGGCACAACATTTATCCGGTCTGGCAGTTCGATTTGTAAGATCACACTTTATCCACCATCATGGCGTCTCTCTCCACCCTGCTGCTGACAGCGATCCTGCTATCTGCCGTTGTATTGACACTGGGCCTAAGCATCTGGTACGCGATGCGTGAGCCCAGGGATCATCGCTGATACCCCTAAGACAGGCCGGGACAAACACAATCGTCTGTAAATTACACCCTTATTCTCCATTGAGTCTCCCAACAATAAGAGGCTGCCCCTGGGGGACAGCCTCTGAATGCTTGGGCGGGTAGTCCTCAGTAAGACACGGAGGGCTCCAGCGTCTTGGCATCCTGCACAAATCGCTCCACCTGTGCTACAGAAGGGAGTTGGCGCACCAGTTTTTTCTCGGAGTTGATCTCCTTCATTTTGGCGTGAAGGTTTTCAGCATTGCGGTTGCGGAGTTCCTTGATGGTGTCAACACCAGCGGCCTCCAGGAGCTCAGCATACTGGGCTGCCACGCCTTTGATCCGGAAAAGATCCGCCATATTGGTCCAGCGGAGGATTTGTTTTTCATCAAGTCCGCTGGCTTCTGCTACTTTTTTACGTCCGCTGGGGGCAGCACAAGCTTTTAGCAGGCCTTCTACAGTGCGGATCCCAGCCTGCGAAAGTTTTTCAGCACTGGCGGGTCCGATTCCCTCGATATCAGTGATTTTAGCCATAGGTAGGTTGAAATAAAAAAGGGGGTTAATAGATAATAAGACGAAAATATCTCCCAAAGTCATCCGATAAACTCCGGAGCGTACTGTACGCATGATACTTATTTTTCGCTCTTTTTCAAACGGTCCTGCTGTAACTTGTCATGTAGCGTCACAGCGTGTGACTTCCTATCAGGAAACAGGATCAGACTCACTGCGTATCCGTCAGACTCCGCAGCGGCTCAATCATGAGTACCTCCTCCCGCAGGGTCACGACCATACCTGCCGGATCGCCCTTGCGCTTGTGGATGAACCGCCGCGGGGTGTACTGTACCGGCACCAGGGTATCGTTTTTTCGCTTGGAGAAATAAGCCGCCAATGCAGCAGCGTACTCCAGCACCTCTACCGGGAGGTGGCGGCCAGGCTTCGTACGGATGATGACATGAGAGCCGGGTACATCCTTGGCATGGAGCCAGATATCGTGTTTGGCCGCAAATCTGAAACTGAGTTCATCATTGTTGCGGGCATTTTTCCCGACAAAAATTTCATACTCTCCTTTCTGAAAGCGCCTGAAGGGAGGGGCTGCTCCTGTCTGGGCCAGTCCCTGCTGCCATTGACGGGAGAGGGTTTTCATCTGTGCGATCGCATCCGGATCGAGTCCCTGTGTCGTGAGCAGGAGTTCGTCAGGATGAGGAAGCGCCTGACAAGCGCGGGCCAGCTCTTTCTGGGTTTCTGCTTCCCGGCTCAGCTCTTCCACCTCTTCGTACAAAAAAGCCAGCCTGTTTTTCCGCTGACGGTATTTATCAAAATAGCGGGTCGCATTTTCCAGTGGCGAAAGCGCGGGATCAAGCTTAATGGTCACTTGTCCGCCCTGGTAGTAATCATCCAGGACGATAGCAGGCGTATTGGCCGGTATCAGGTGCAGGTTGGCCAGGAGAATATTTCCCAGCTCATCAGGTTGTCGCTCCTGCTCCAGGTGTGTGATCGTCTGATAATGAGACGCGAGGGCTTTCCGGATTTTTTCCCAGGGTTTGATGATCTCTTTTTCGGCCTCCCGGTAAAGCTCGCGGTAGCGCTCCTGCTGAAACGTCAGACGCAGGTAGAGGCTGAGTGCTGACATGACCCCTGGTATCCTCAGCGCTGGCTGGCCGGACGGAGGTGGAAAAAGAAGCAACCGGATCTGGGTCGTGTCCCGCGAGAGGTAAAAAACGTCAGAGGCGGCCTCATCCAGCACTACCGCCAGTGCCTCCTGACAAGAACCTCCAGCCTGCCAGACGGTAGCCACCCTTTGAGCAAACATTTTCTCCAGTACGGGGGACACTTTTTTGAGGCTGCGCAGGATCAGGTCCGGGTCAGGCGCCTGTGGCGCTGTCATCAGGTCAGGCTCAAATCGTCCCGGCTGCTCCACATAAGAGATGTCCTCTTCTATACGGCGGTTGAATACCTCCTCAATCTGTCCACCAACCCGGAGCAGGACATTGGCCTGTACCCCGTGCATCTTGCAGATCAGCTGCTTATCACCGGATAACTCCAGGATCAGCACCCGGTCATATGGCACGACACGTATGTCCTCTACCGTGCATCCCAGGAGTGCAGGCATGAGTTCGGCCACATTGCGGCGGGCACGGGAGAACGACGATACCGGCACCAGGTAGGTCATCGGCGTATGGCAGCCGATCCGCAAAAACAGATCCGAGAGCTCCAGGATCATTTCATTTTTCTGCTGCGAAAAACAGGAAACGACCTGCTGCCCGATACAAGTCTTACGGAGTGCGTGGCTTAGGTGTAGGAGGGTGTAATAATGATAATGCATAATACAAGCCCCGCTAATCAACAAAGGACCGGTGCGTAAAGTTGCTGAATCTGACGGGCAAAAACCAGAAAATCCCGTTTATGATTGAGGCATCCTATTTATAGCCGCATACACCGCAAATAGGGGTTTCAATAGCTGCTTTTTTTGTATTTTGGTACCTAACTTTGTATGCATGACTGCTGACCGGCTTCCGCTCTTGCTAGCTATTGAGACCTCTACCCCTGCGATGTCAGTCGCGCTGATGGAGGGTGCCCGGCTGTTGGGTACGATGGAGCTGCGTATGGACAAGGCTCATGCCCGCATGTTGATCCCGCTGGCTGACAGCCTGCTGAGGCATACCGATCGCCACCGGACAGATCTGGCCGGTGTAGCGGTCTCGGCCGGTCCGGGGTCATACACGGGCCTGCGGGTCGGTGTCTCTGCCGCCAAAGGCCTCTGTATGGCACTCGGTATCCCATTGATCGGGATCAGCAGCCTTGCAGGGGTCGCAGCACAGGTACACACCCTGGCCCGCAGGCTGGACGCCTGGATATGTCCCATGACAGATGCACGGCGCATGGAGGTATACTGCACAATTCTGGATTGTGACGGGCAGGAAATACTGCCAGTGTGTGCCCAGGTCGTGGCTGAAGATACTTTTCTGCCCTGGCTGGCCCAGCGACAGATATTGTTTGTGGGAGATGGTGTCGCCAAGTGTGTATCCCTGCTGGAGGCGCACCAGGGTGCGATCTGCCTGCCTGAAGTGGTTCCTGCTGCTACCGGGATTGGATACTTAGGTGCCGGCAGACTCCGGCAGGGGCAGTACAGTGACCTGACAACTTTTGAGCCAGAATACCTGAAGTCATTTGCCACGACCCAACCCCGAGACCTGCTGCGACCTGCCCCCTGAGCCCCGTATCATCGTTTCACAACCCTGATCACCTGTCATATGCATCCATCTCCGATACAACAGTTTGGTAGGTTTCCTTTTCCAGGTATCCCGGTGTATCTGCACCGGTTGGCCCAGATTGAGCGGAGGTTCATGGCATCGGCGCGGTTTTCATCCTATATCACCCTCGCACCCGGCAAAAATGTATATGGGCTCTCAGCCGACGAGCTGGAGCCGGCGTTGTTTGAAGCGGGAGACACCCTGATGGGCATATCCTCATCCTGCATAGGGCCGGATGGCCGCAGCGTGAATGTCACGGTTAGATTTAGCGGATCAGCCCAGCCAATGTGTCAGTTTGCGGTCTCGATCCCCGCTAAATTTGAAGCACAGGAGATACAGGCGATCCTGCTGGGGATATGGCAGCCGCTCTCCGAGGAGCGTGAGTGGCGGGATATGCTGCTGGGCGAAATCCTGGAAAACATTGTCCGCTACAAACTCCAGCGCCAGGATCAACTCCGGGTGATGCGCCAGCCTCCACCCATATCTGCCCCCATGCAGGTGCAGGATACCTTTTATATCCGCGAGCCGCTTGATCCTGAGCTATTGGCCGCCTTGTCTGATCATATTGCGGCCGAATACCTGGATGGTTTGCCCCTGCTGATACGGATAGTACTGGCTGATGGCACGCCCCGCACAGCCCGGTCCTCCGCAGACCTTCCCGCAGTCCTGACATCACTGGGAAACAAAGTCGCCAAACTCGTGCTGAGTGCTCAGTGGCCAACCCAGCAGAGCATTGAAATTGCTTTTAGCCTCGGGGTCCTCGCACGCGGAGCACCAGCCTGTACCCTGAGTTTTCACCACCCTGCCGCACAGGAGATACAATCGCTTCTGCGAAAATCTCTGGAAGTGTCCAACCGGATTGTATCGCCTTATACTACCCTGTACCAGGAAACCTTCCACTTTGATCCGGCCGCTCTGACACCTGGCCTGTTGGCGCAGGCATTAGAGGCTGTTTCGGCCCGATACCTGGATCAACAACCTTTCACGGCGGTGGTCACGACGCTTACCGGCAAATATTTTTCAGAAGTACCGACTCATCGGCTGGCCAGTATTTTTCAGGAAAACAGCGGATCGATTCACTTTGTCCAGCTCACAGCCCAGCGACTGATCGGGGGGCAGTCATGCTCGATCTCCTGCTACTTCCAGCCGGCTGCGGCTACCTCCGTCGGCACCCTCAGCCTGCTCTGGGGTGCGTCGGACCTGCAAGCTGAGTTGGCGCGATTCCTTAGAGATAAATTGCAACTCGCACCTGCTATCGCTCAGCCACCACCCCAGGCACGTACCCCACGCCAGAAACAGCATCGCCTCTCCTGCATGATCCTGATGCCCCCGGATGCCTATTGGTCTGAAGGTATCTGGAACCATCTGCAATCGCTGCTTCAGGAGTCAGGCTGGGATGCGTATCGTCCGGCCCCGCTTTATGATAATTATTCCCTGCTGGAGCTGCAGGACCATATACAAGCCGTCAGTTGGGTGCTGGCCGATGTGACATACCGCCACCCACACACCATGTATGGGCTGGGCCTGGCACACGCCCTGTCGAAAAACACCCTCGTCCTTTCTCAACAAATCCGGGACATTCCCCCAGATATGAAAGCCCTGCCGTATCTTGTGTATGAAAACTCGATTCCGGGGCTTCTGGCCCTTACAGAACGATTTATCGCCCTGGCCCGAAAGGCCTGACCCTTTGCTTATGACTATCGGATATCCTTCCATCCGCATTGGATATGCAGCAGGTCTCCTGGCCATAGCCGCAGTATGCCTGATACGTTGTACCAAGGCTCCGGATCATTTTGTGAGCCTGGATCCTCAGACAGCCTATACGGGGATGGAGTCCTGCCAGCCCTGTCACCAGAAAATATATGCCAGCTATCTGGGCACTGGCATGGGGCAATCGCTTTATAAACCAGACACAGCCCGGATCATTGAGCAATTTGGGCCTCAGGCCCTCGTATATCACGCAGCTACGGACCTGTACTACCAGCCCTGGTGGTCGGGTAATACCTTATTAATCAAAGAATTTAGGCTGAAAGGTACCGACACCACCTATCTGCGGAATGAACGGGTGGACTATATCGTGGGATCAGGGCATCAGACCCGGTCCTACCTGATGGAGCGCAGCGGATATTGGTATGAGATGCCGGTCACCTGGTACGTCCACCGCCAGCTATGGGATATGAGTCCGGGGTATGCAGATAACAATACCAGATTTAGCCGTGAGATAGGAGAGGAGTGTATGGCCTGCCACACGGGAGCGATCCAATATGTACCAGGCTCAAAAAACAAATATACATCTGTCGCGCTGGGGATTGACTGCGAAAAATGCCACGGCCCGGGCAGTGTTCACATCAAACTCATGCAGGAAGGCCACCTGGTGGATGTAGGAGAAACAACAGACTACTCCATTGTTAACCCCGCAAAACTCCCTGTCGAAAAACAGTTTGATGTATGCCAGCAATGTCACCTCCAGGGTATCGCCGTACCACATGCAGGAAAATCTGTCCGGGATTTCAGGCCGGGTATGCGCCTGAGCGAAGTTTATGAAGTATTTGTTGAAGAAAAAGCTGACCCGGATCTGTTTGGGATAGCCTCACATGCAGAGCGCCTGCAGCAGTCCCGGTGTTTTATTGCCTCAGCGGGGAAGCTCACCTGTATCACATGCCACGATCCGCACAAAAGTGTAGGATTGACGGCCACTGATACGCATATCAAGCAGTGCCAGGGCTGCCACAAGGCTGAGCAAGCCCCGCTCTGTAAGGCCCCGACAGCTACCCAGGCCACGATGCAGGGCAACTGCATCTCCTGTCATATGCCGGAGGGCGGGACAAGAGACATCCCGCATGTGAGTTTTCATGACCACCGTATCCGGGTGCTGAAACCACGCGACACGACCAGCCTCGCTGCTGCCGCAGACTATATCCGCCTCCGCTGTGCGACCCAAGTGCCCCCTGCCACAGGCCCTGAAGGCCTGGCCTGGTTGCAGTACTACGAGCAGCAGGACCGTGATCCACGCTGGCTGGCAGAGGCAGCCCGCCAACTCCCTGCCACAGACTTATACGCCCGCGCACGGGTAGCCAGGTACCAGCAGGCGCCTGAGGAGGCACTGGTACTGGTGGAGGAGGCGCTGCGGGAGAATACCTCAGCCGACTTGTTGTTTCTGAAGGGCGAATTACTGGAGGAAGTGAGCAGGTTTGAGGAGGCATATCAAGCGTATCTGGCTGCTGCTAAACTGCAACCTGAGTCAGCCGATGCAGCTATTAAAACTGCCGTAGTTTTGCTGAAAGCCCGGCCCGGAGACGCTGCTGCCTTACAAGAATCCTATGCCACACTCGAATCCTGGCGGGTACGCCGCCCCTTTGATGCCCGTATCCTGGTCAATCTGGGATTTATTGCGCTCAATCAGCAGCAGTGGACCCAGGCTGAACGCATGCTGGCAGGCGCTCTGTCGCTGGATCCAGACTATGCCCAGGCCCTTGACAATATGGCTTCACTCCAGTTTGTGACAGGCCATTCGCAGGCCGCACGCCGGTATCGGGACCAGCTCGCCCAGCGGCATCCAGCCTATCCGGGACTGGCCCGGCTGGATCAGCTATTAGCGGGCAGTGCTTTATAACCCATCCAGGAGTGCCCGAAGCAGTGTCTGTATTTCGCCGTACCGGAGCAGCTCCAGGTTGGCTGGGGTATCGTGTACGTCGTGGTAATGTTTGGGACCGCCCATCGTATAAATAAACAAACCTGGTACTCCCGCCCGCAGGAAAAAATAATGATCACTATTGGGCGCATTGGCACGGGCCTTCACCAGGGGTACGGCCTGCAAACTGTCATTGCAGGCTGTAAGCCGCTGATAAAGTGCCGTATGCTCTACACCGCCCACCGCCATGATCCCGTCCCCCCCGTTACCCATAAGGTCCAAATTGAGGATACACCTGGTCCGGGACAGGGGTACGGCGGGCTGCTCCAGCACGTAATACTGACTGCCTATCAGTCCTGCCTCTTCGGCCCCAAATGTGATAAACAGAAGGCTATAGCGGGGTTGGTGTTTCGGGTCAGCGTACCAGGCAGCGAGGTCCAGCAGCATGGCCGTACCGGATGCATTGTCATTGGCCCCCGGAAAAAAAGCGCCCCCCATTCTCCCCAGGTGGTCATAATGTGCGCTGATCACCACAACCGTATCAGGCGATACAGCCCCCTGCACCAACCCCATTACGTTCTGGCTCCGGATTTCCTCCGTCGCAGCAGTTACGGACAGGGCTGCAATACGGGTACCGGCAGGCCAGGCATCTGTCCGGACTTCCAGGACCGGGATAGGAAACGCCTCCTGGCTAAAAGAAGCCGTAAGTTTCTCCTGCAGAATCAACACCGCCGCTGGCTGATAGGGCAACAATGCTTCAATCCGGGCTTGCACCTGGGCCAGTTTTTGGTATGAATTGCGGGCCTCTGTATTATTGGCGATCTCCGGGGGCCAGCCTGCCCGGATGAGGGCGATTTTGCCACGCACCTGAGGCCCTGGCGCAAGGCCATGACCCATGTCTGCCACCCGTCCTTTGAGCTTCCCGGCACCGCTGGTGCTGTGCGGGATATAGTCGTACCCGGAGCGCAGGGGTTGATTGCCGGCAGTCAGCGCCGAGGCCTTGATATTGTGCAGCGAAAAAGAAAAAGGCTGTATATACGACCCGTCAGGTGCCGCAGGTACCACACCTGCCCGCGCCAGCCGCCCGGCGATCCAGTTGGCGGCGCGGATATGCCCGTCTGCGAGGTATCCGCGCCCTCCTAACTCAGGGCTGCACAGGGTATCAATCACAGGCCGGGCCGAGGCTCGTATATCAGCAGGTGACTGTCCCAAAGCCAGGGTCGCGCCGAAAATAAACAAGCTCAGAATAAGATACTTCATAAACAGTAGTTGCCAAAAAGGCAATTTAACCCAATCTTGCAACATGAAAGTACTTGTCGTTGATTCATTTCCCCAGATTTTTATAGAGGCGCTCCAGGCCCTGCCGATTGAGCTGACCTATGTACCCCAGGCGCAACGGGAAGAAATCCTGCATCTGCTGCCGGATCAGGAGATCCTGATCATCAACAGCAAAATCAAGATAGACCGGGAGGCGGCTGACATCGCGACCCGGCTGCGGCTTGTGCTCCGGGCAGGTGTGGGCATGGATCATATAGATGTACCTTATCTGGCACAGAAAGGCTGTCGGGCGTATTATATGGCTGGCGGCAATGCTGACGCTGTGGGAGAACAAGCCCTGGGCATGCTCCTGGCCCTGCGGCACCATGTCGTCCGGGCAGACAAGCAGGTACGCTCATTTGTGTGGTTGCGGGAGGCCAATCGGGGCCAGGAAATCGGTGAAAAAACAGTCGGTATCATTGGCTATGGCCATACGGGCAAGGCAGTAGCCCGGCGGTTGTCAGGATTTGGATGCCAGGTATTGGCCTATGATAAATATCTGTCCGGATACGGTGACGCATATGTCCGGGCCGCTGATATGGCTGAGATTTTTGCTGAAGCTGATATTCTGACCCTGCATATTCCCCTGACCGACGAAACCCACAGGCTGGTCAATGATGATTTTCTGGCCCGTTTTCAAAAGCCGATAACTTTTCTTAATCTTTCACGCGGACCGATCACCGACCTCTCCGCCCTGCTAAGGGCCCTGGACAGTGGCAAGGTCACCGGGGCTGCCCTGGATGTGCTGGAAAACGAAAAAATGGATAAACTCACCCCGGAGCAGCGGGCTGACTATGAAAATTTGTTCAGCCGGGACAATGTCATTGTCACCCCTCACATTGGCGGGTGGTCGGTAGAGTCGCTTCGGAATATCAATAACATGATTCTCGACTATGTGCGGGCCGAACTGGCCTCAGCGGGTCACTGAGCTGCGGCCCTGCGGTCGGCCCAGGATCCGGTCCCACATAAAGGGGCGCATGTCCGGTGATGCCAGCCAATGGGGGGCCTCCAGCCGCGATGGGGCTTCCCAGACAGTATCGGTCCGTGTCCAGCGCAGCGACATCAGCCAGGGGGTTGGCGCAGGCGGGCCTGCCTGACCTGGCAACAGGCCATAAAGCTGATCATGCCAATATAGTGTATCTCCCTGATAATCAAGGGTACTATATCCTCGCTGGATCAGCTGATCAAGACCATCCGGCGCTGGTATACTGTCAGGTAACCCATATCGCCGGGGTATCCGGGTGAAATTGATATTTCGCTCATCCGCCAGGATCGAGTAGTAGCCCACCTCATATTGGTCAGGGCCCTCGGCGACCACGTACCAGTAGAGTGTATTGGAGGGGGTAGGTGCTACTATGTAACGCTGAGTGCTGCGCCCGGTATTGTGCAGGGCAGCCTTGAATATACTCTCGGCAGCCGCCCGGTTGGCTAAACTCAAGGCAAAATAGGCACCGGCAAGTACCAGTCCGATGCCGTTCCAGAGGCGGCGGTTAGCGCTGGTCTGTGCAGCACGCAGGGCGATCAGCAGCCAGATCAGCACAGGGGTAATCAGCAGGGGATCCAGCGCTGAGAGGATACCCAGCGACAACCGATAGGTACTCATCGGATACAATAGCTGCGGCCCCCATACGGTACAGGCATCCAGCATAAGGTGGACTACCCATACCCACCATACCAGCCAGGCCCAATCCCGGGCTTGCGCGTACTGGCCTCGGTAAAGCCGGTTGATCGCGTGGCCCATGACAGGTGCCAGCAGCACGGCGATCAGGAGTGAGTGTGTCACGGTCTGGCGTAGTACCAGACCAGCTACCTCGCCGCCAAAAAATACCGCCAAACGATCCAATTCGGGTATCAGGCTGACAATCGCCCCCCAAAACGCACCCCGGTAGCCCACCTTCTTACCCAGGAGATACTCGCCGACAGCAGCGCCAAATACGATGAGGGTGAGCAGATCCATAAAAACCGTAATGAGATTACGGTTAGCAAGTTAAACCGTTTCCGGATGCGCTTCGGTAGTTTCTGCGATTTTTTCATGGGTGATCCGTGCCATCACGGCCCCGGCCCCGACAATACCTGATAACAACACCAGCAGCGGCCATGCCTCCAACCCGAGAAAAGAGGTCACCAGGACCATTAGAAACAGGTTATATATCATCGTACCATACCACACGCGCAACGAACCCTTAAGATTGTGGTCATCCAGGTAAATAGCCCAGTAGTGAAGGTACAGGATGATGGCCGGTACCGTCACAGGTACGAGGTAGATAAAAACGAATGCCACAATCATCAGCGGGCTGTACAGGGTCAGCAGCATAAGTGCTGTGAAGCGGACGCCAGACGTCAGGTGCTTGCTCGCAAATGAGGTATTAAAATACGACAACAATGACATATCGGTTCTGCTGAATCAGTTCGTTCCTTCTGCTATCAAACCTCAGCCGGGGCAGCCTCTGCCAGTTTTTCGCGGGTGATCACGATCATACAGGCTGCAATCGCTACGGTCCCGAGCTGGGCGAGGCTTATCACCAATGGCGGCCAGTCTTTTCCTTCTATAAACATACTCATAAACCACCCGGATAGCAAAAGGTTATAGAGGATTGTTACATACCATACACGCAAACTATTAGCCGGAGATACCCGGTCTGTGGCGATCCCCCAATAATATATCAGCAGCACCAGCCCAGGTATAGGTACTCCAAACATCACAGACATTATCCCAAAAACAGCAAGCGGGGTATTGACCAGTGCCAGGATCAGAGCGGTAAAACGGATGCCCGGAGTCAGGAGACGGGAGGCAAAACGGTGGTTGAAGCGATCTATGATACGCATAGGACAATTGATTGAAGTTTGTATTTGTGATACGCACAAATCAACTCAATTGTTCAGAACTTTCAAAAAATAATGAAAGTTATTTTTTGCTGT
Organism: Bacteroidia bacterium; assembly: GCA_033762375.1. GTDB lineage: Bacteria > Bacteroidota > Bacteroidia > J057 > J057 > RDXT01. The sequence goes on along the minus strand of JANRLQ010000026.1, from coordinate 518,579 downwards.
TTTACCCGATGCCTTACCGTCGTCAGGGCGTTTGTACGCGGCTGTTTACGGTACGGAGAATCGTCTCCATAAACCAGCTTTTTTCGCTGCTGACAGCAAACTCCAGGAAGCGGTCTGCCATCCCGACGATCTGGCCCAGGTGCTCTACCGTATGCACAAATGCTTTAATATCAGCTTGCTCCGGATCTCCCTCGACATTGCGCACATCTTCGAGGACTTTGAGGACAGGCTTGAGCTCGCGCTTGCGTCGCTCCACGATGACTTGTTGCGCCACCTGCCATATATCTTTTTCGGCAAAAAAATACTCTCTCCGCTCACCCGCCCGGTATTCCTTCTTGACCAGGCCCCAGTCTATCAGGGCCCGCAGGTTCATGTTCGCATTGCCCCGCGATATATTCAATGCAGCCATGATATCCTCAGCCGAAAGGGACTCAGCCGAGATCAGCAGCAATGCATGCACCTGCGCCATGGTGCGGTTAATACCCCAGTTAGACCCGAGGGAACCCCAGGCCTGAATAAACTTATCTTTTGCTTCGTCCAGTTGCATGACGGAAAGGTAACTACAAGCTGTCTATTTTTCAAAAATGATTGAAAGTACAAACATCTATTGTACGTAACCACAGTACGGCCAAATAGTTATATGAACATAAACGAATACCATATACTGTTTCTTTCTGCATATTTGTTCCCTCATAAAAAAGGAGAGCCCGAAATCCGGCTCTCCCAGTTAAACTACACACACTAGCACTCATACAAATGATGCCAACGGCAACTTCGTATAATAGCTTCATACAACCAAATAATACATTACCCTCTGGAAAAAAACATAAAAATTATTGTATTTAGCCGTGAGCATTCATTCTCAGCCATCTCCTATGTCAGCAAGCCCCCCTTCTCAGCTATACAATACCTTACGGATCTTACACTCGGCGATGACGACTGGCGCTGCGCTTGTGCTGGGTACCCTGTACTTTGTGGCCAGCACCCAGGCACTGGCCTTAATGTCTGATATGGCTGATTTGCTGCTGGCGATCGCCGGGGTAGCGGCCCTGGGTGGTGCCGGGCTTGGGTATTACCTGACCCGGCAGCAACTGCAAGCCCTCGACACAAACGCACCGCCGGAAGACCGGCTCTACCGCTACCGCACGATCAGCCTGGTACAATATGCCCTGGCAGAGGCGCCGATCCTGATCAGTGCCGTATGTTATTTTTTGAGTCCGGATAACCGGCTCCTGGCAGTAGGGGTCCTGGCGATGCTCTGGATGATCTCTCTGCACCCTACGCCGACACGGGTGGGATCGGCCTTGTCGCTGACAGAAGCCGAGCAGGCGTTACTCACAGCCCGATAATACCCGTGGATAAAAGTAAAACGCCACTCGAATGACTTGAGTGGCGTTTTTTTGCTCCCCAGCCTGGGCTCGAACCAGGGACCTAATGATTAACAGTCATTCGCTCTAACCGACTGAGCTACTAGGGAGTGGAAAAGTGCTACAAATATAAGGCGCTAAATGTAACCATGCAAGCACCTTGTGATAAAATTTACGAAGATGTTGCGAGAAGGTTTACACCAAAACGATCCGCTGACCAAAAATCCCTGTATCTTTGGGCTTCTCAGTTTATTATCAGATTGATTCATGAGCCTTGTTGTAGTCGGATCTATTGCATTTGATGCTATTGAGACTCCGTTTGGGAAAACGGATAAAATACTGGGCGGTGCCGCGATGTACACCTCGCTGGCTGCCTCCTACTTTGTCAATCCTGTCAAAGCCATCTCGGTCGTAGGGTACGACTTTGAACATTCCGACCTGGATATGTTCAGGCGCCATGGGGTGGAGCTGGAGGGTGTTCAGGTCATCCCGGACCAAAAAAGTTTTTTTTGGTCGGGGCGGTATCACCACGACATGAATACCCGGGATACCCTGGTCACGGAGCTGAATGTCCTGGGTACCTTTGACCCGGTAGTGCCGGAGTCCTACCAGGACTGTGAGTACCTGATGCTCGGCAACCTCTCTCCAGATGTACAGGAGTCTGTTATCCGGCGGCTGCGCCAGCGTCCGCGCCTGATCGTGATGGACACCATGAACTTCTGGATGAATGTAGCCCTGCCCCAACTGCACAAAACCCTGGCCATGGTGGACCTGCTGGTCATCAATGACGAGGAGGCACGGCAACTCTCCGGAGAGTACTCCCTGATGCGGGCCGCCAAGGTGATTATGGCACTGGGACCGCGTTATCTGGTCATCAAAAAAGGCGAACACGGCGCACTCCTCTTTCACGAAAGTCAGGTATTTTCTGCACCCGGCCTGCCACTGGAGGAGGTATTTGATCCGACAGGAGCTGGAGATACCTTTGCTGGAGGACTCATCGGGTATCTGGCCCGCACGAAGGATGTATCCTTTGACAATATCAAACGGGCTGTCATCTACGGCAGCGCAATGGCTAGTTTTTGTGTTGAAAAATTTGGGCCGGAGCGGATCATTGCCCTCTCAGAGGCTGAGATACAGACCCGTGTCCAGACGTTTGTAGAGTTGGCTGACTTCCAGTTGCTGCCTTTTGCCTGATTGTGTATGCAGACACAGCCCCTGGCCGCATTTGACTTTGACGGGACACTCGTCCGGGGGGACAGTATGTGGGCGTTTTTCAGGTTTGTGTGGGGCGTCCCACGGTTAGGGTTGCGGTTGGTGCGTATCATACCCGCCCTGATTGCTTTCAAAGCCGGCTGGATCACCCGGCAGCAGGCCAAGGCCCAGATCATCCGGACCTTTGTCGGTGGGATGCCGGTCACTGTACTGGCTGCACATGCAGCAGCCTTTACAGACACCTGGGTATCTACCCGTCTGCGGTCAGCAGGACTGAAAAAAATCAGATGGCATCAGGCACAAGGCCACCGGGTCGTGCTGGTGACGGCTTCGCTGGATATATGGACGCGCCCCTGGGCTGACCAGCTCGGTATCGGACTGATCGCAACAGCGGCAGAGGCAGTTGACGGATATTATACCGGCCACATAGGTCCCAACTGCTATGGCGCACAAAAAGTAGTACGCCTGGAGCAGGCTGGGTGGCTGACACCGGATACACCCTGCTGGGCTTATGGTGACTCTGCCGGCGACCGCGAACTTCTGGCACGGGCCACACATGCTTTTTTCAAACCTTTCCATCATCCTCCGCATCTTTCTGACGAATCAACGGACGCATGACTGATACATTGCCTTTTCGCATCGGATACGGATATGACACCCACCGCCTCGTAGCGGGTCGCAAGCTGATCATCGGCGGGATCGAAATCCCACATACCAAAGGACTGCTCGGTCACTCCGATGCCGACCTGCTCCTGCATGCGATCTGTGATGCCATGCTGGGGGCGCTTAACCTCCGGGATATCGGTTTTCATTTTCCGGACACCGATCCCCGGTACAAAGGAGTGGACAGCCGTATCCTGCTCGCTGATACCTTCCAGCTCGTCAAAGCCCGTGGATACAGACTCGGAAACCTGGACAGCACCGTAATCGCCGAAAAACCTAAACTCAATCCGCATATCCCGGCTATGCAAGCTGTCGTTGCTGATTTGCTGGAGACTGCTCCGGAATATATCTCGATCAAAGCGACCACACACGAAAAAACAGATGCCGTAGGCCAGGAGGAAAGTATGATCGCACACGCGGTCGTCCTGCTGTTGCGGTAATTTATTCACCTGGAAGCTTGAATCCTGTCCGAATCCGCCGTAATTTCTGCCCCACAACCCGCCGAGTATGTTCCAGCGTCAATTCGAATGCCCCTCTTGCGGTGCGCCCGTCATCCAGCAGCATGCAGCGTCCCGCAGCATTGTCTGTGGCTACTGCCATCAGACCAGCCATATCCTGCCCGCCGGCCAGCTGGCAGCGGCCGGGGCCCAGCATCTCCTTGTGGACTATGGTTCCTGGCTCAGTATTGGCAAAACGGTCTCCCTCGCAGGTAGTGAATACCTGATCCTGGGTCGAATCCGGATGAATTATGAGGATGGATTTTGGGACGAATGGTTCCTGCGGAGTCAGGACGGGGCCGAAGGATGGTTACAGGAGGATGATGGTTCCTTTGTTTTTTTCAGACAAACCAAGGTATTAGATCACCGCCTTCTGCTCGATGAAATCCCGGTAGGGGTCCGGATCAACCTCGGATCAGGCATCGGAGAGGTTTTTACGACCTCCAAAAGTACGGCGACCGTGGAGGGCGGAGAGGGTGAGCTCCCCTTCCGCATCAAACCTGGTGATCCGGCAGACTTTATTGAAGGCCTTCAGAAAGGCCAGATCCTCAGCGTGGAACTGCTCCCCGAAGATCATATCGTGTTTACCGGGTACACCATCTCCCTCGATCAACTCCAAATAGCCTGACACCCATGGAACCTATCGTGGCTACTAACTCACAGGCGAGTGCCAAGCAGTTTTCCTGCCAGGGATGTGGCAACGCCCTGCATATTACCCACCCGCGTGCGCAGGTTGTGGCCTGTCAGTACTGCGGGGCTGTCCTCGATGCGACCAGTGAGACGCATCAGATCATCACCCGTCTGGGGGCTCCTGAAAAATTTCAGCCCTACTCTTTTATCGAAGTCGGTAAAAAAGCTACCCTGGATGGCAAAACCTATCAGGTGATGGGCCGCACCCGCTGGAAGATGCAGTATGAGGAGTTTTGGCGGGAAGGCAGTGAAAGCGGATACTCCACGGAGATCTGGCTGTATGATGAGTGGCTGCTCATGGATGAGCGGCGGACCTATCTGTACCTGGTCGAAGACAAAGAAGGATACTGGATTTCCTATGAAATCACCCCAGACCAACCCATGACACTGGACCATAGCCTGCGGCTGGCTTTTTTCCAAAATCATGGAATCAATATTGTGCAGGAATATGGAGAGGCAGACATTGTGTACTTTGAAGGCGAGTCAAATTATCATCTCCACAAAGGTGACCGGATCAGCTTCGCGTCCTACTCCTTCAAGGGGGATATGTATATCGTCGAGTCACGCCTGAATAAACAGGGGGAGGTGACGGAGGTTGAGTTTTTCAGAGAATCTCCTATTTCCCGCATGGCGCTGCTGGAGGCATTTGGGGAGCAGGAAACCATCCAGAGCCTTGATGACCAGCGTGTCATATGGTCATTTGTGAGACTTGTCTCTCTCGTCGTGGGTGTTGTCATGTCCCTGCTTACGATTCTTTCTTTTGGGCCCGGCAAAACCGCTTACGAAAAAGAGGTGATGGTCTCTGCCATCGGGCAGGAAGGATACGACCTTGATGACTTCAAGATACCTGCCAAGGGACTTTACAAACTGAAAATTTCGCTGAATACCATCGCCAACAACTCCCAGGCATACCTGATGGCATACATCATGGACAGCAGCGAGGAGGTGCTTAATACCGTCGAAGGCGAATTTTATCACGAGTCCGGGGTGGACGATGAGGGTTCCTGGTCAGAAAGCGAACTGTCTGAGACGATGTTGTTTCGGGCTGAGGGGCCAGGTGCTTATACCATCCGGTTGTTTGCAGATGCGGGAGGAGCCGCTAATTCAGCTGCGACTGTTACGCTGTACCAAGACATCATGCTCACCCGCTATGTACTGATCGGAGCTATCCTGGCATTTCTGATTGTCTGGATGGCCCAAAACCGCCTCAAGCAACTTCCTGCTTATACGCCCTATCGTTTTAAGTGATCCAAATTTTACTGCCATGAGTGCATTCTCCAGAATCATGATCTTGCTGCTCCTGGGAGCGATGGGCCTGACAGCCTATGCTGGCTCCGTGATCGGCTGGGGGGTAACAGGCCTCGCCAATAAGCAGACAATGGAAGTCATCAGACAAAATTGCCCTGATTATTACCGCAACCACAACGGCCAATGTCTCGGGACTACCTTCCGGAGTTATTATCTGTTGCGGCACCAGAGCGGAGGAGGTATTGGCGGCGGATTTCGCTCCGGCAAATAATGTTACGCCAGGTCCTGTGCCTGTACGGCTGCCTGGGACTTGCCGTAGCCCTGGGCCAGCCTTCGGGGTATCTGGGATACCGCACCGCGATACGGGTCAGCGCATCTGCTTTTCCAGCCTTGGGACTGCGCCTCCGGGAAGGCCCGCCCCTGAGGTTTAATGTGTATGGTGACCTCTCTGTGGAGCGAATCGTGACCCGCCGCCTCTCAGCCGAGTGGACGCTGGGATATTATCGCACCCTGTCAGCCTACATGCTGCGGGATACCATGAGTTATATGCGGCTGCGCGGGTGGTACACAGGCCCGGCCTTGCTGATATATCCTTTGTATCGCCGGGGCAATATCGCGCCCGTAGGCCCCTATCAGCGTATAGGTGTCTATCTCAACACCACCCATGCCCAAGACCTTGCACATCGTTTTTTTCCGGATGGCCGCTCCCGGCTGGGTACTTTTGGTGCTATCTCCCTGGCTGCGATGATCGGTACCCAACACGTCTGGCGGGAGCGTATCATCTGGCGTATAGGCCTGGAAGCAGCCTGGACCCTGGATACGGGCGCACTGCCGGAGGATCGGCAACTAGCCTACCTACAGGCGACCACTGCCCGGCGCATACGTCAGCTCAGAGGCCTCTCCCTCGTGGCTGGCCTGGGTTGGCTGACACACTAACCAAAATGGGGAGCCTCGGCTCCCCATTATTTGTGAATAGGCTTCTGTTTTTATTCGACCACGACCTTCCGCACCTCGCGCCCTGCAGCAGATACCACGTCCAGCAGGTACAGCCCGGATGCCAGCCGGGATATATCCAGGTCATACGTAGTCTCTCCGTATGTAAGCTGGACTGAGGGCAATACTTGCCGACCCTGCATATCCAGCAGGCTCAGCGTCACCCCAACGGCTACCGGTGCCCCTAACCGGATCGCCAGCACCTCATCAGCAGGCACCGGGAATAGGGTCAAGGCTGTACCCAGCCCCGGCTCATCTATATCCGTGGTTTGCAGGACCGTGATCTGGAAAGTAGGTGTCCCTAACCATCCGCCAAACTGGTTTTGCACGGCATACCGAAACGAATCTGCCAGTGTCAGGGTACCATCGTGGGCATAATCCAGCTTCAGTTGGTTGATGTCTTCCTGTGTGAATGTCGCTCCAATGTCTAGGGTATCACCATTAAGGCGCATTACACCATTGACGGGGAGGGTGATCAGGGTATAAACCGTTCCGGATGGGATTCCGACAGGATCATTGACCGCGAGGAAGGTATCTGTCACCGTGCGTATATTCCAGCGGCGGGCAGGCAGCGGGCCATTTTTATCGGGGAGAATATTGGTACCAGACGGAATGCAAATTTCCAGTGCCCAGCCATTCAACTGACCATTGTCAAAGTTAGCGTTATCCTCCAGGGTAAGGGTCCATATCCCAAAAGCATTTTCGCCTGCCAGTGAGTCGAGTGAGCCTACTGGCTTATACGCTGCCCCACTGGTCGGCGGACAAGGGATCGCCCCCGGTGCTGCCTGATCACTGAAGCTGAAGGCAAAATTTTCATCATCCTCCGTACAGGAATTGCCAAAAAGCGGCACGACGGTACCTGCCGGACTCGTGATACGTCCGCTGAGCTGGCTGACAGAAACATGTGTGCCCCGTACGTTGAGCACGTGCACACTTTCCAGGGGCCCTCCGAGCTGCGCATTCACAGTCGAGGTCGCCAGGATCGGACTCCCAAACAGCGGGATCGTCTTGGGTACATCTGTGCTGTTGGTGATGATACAGAAGCTGGTCTGGAAAGCGCTTACCTCACTGTATGCCCCGGCTCCGCAGTAGTTATATGCCCGCACCCGCCAGTAAAATACGCCCTGGCTCACAAACTCAGTGTCCGGTGTGAAGTTGGGTACTGCCAGGTTACTGGCCGTAATCAGGGTAGATGCCCCAAAAGCCGGCGAGCTGGCAATCTCGATTTCATAGGTATCCCCTGCGGCACCTGGCGTCCAGGAGAATGTCGGGAATCGGGAGGTTCGGGTGGCACCATTCTGCGGATAGGCAGCGGTCAGCGCCAGCGGAGTGCCGGCCAGCGTTTCCAGTTGGAGCAGGTTGAGAGAGGGCGCTGCATTGGGGCTGGTAGCTGCCAGGCTCACCACGGTGGTCCCGGAGGCAATGGCCGTGTCCGCATAAAAGGTGATCAATATGGTATCTCCTGCTGTGATGGTATCGGCACTCAGCACAGCGGTCACGCCGGTAGGCAGTCCCAGGGTCAGGACCGCAATAGGATCCGTGAAGCTGAGCAACTGCGTAGTCAGTGCCGTCAGGGTCGCGCTGTCGCCAGGGCATAACCGCAGGCTGTTGGTCAGCGGGAAAACCGTAAATCCGGGCGCTGTAGGTTGTACAATTGAAAAGTTCCGATCTGAAATATCAAAAAAGATATTGTCATCTGCCTGTACCTTGATCCGGCAGGTATTGCTGTACTGGGCTGGCAGCAGCACTACCTGAGAGCCGGCATTGGCTATCTGGCTGGCCAGGGTGTCTGGGTAGGTATTACCACCGTCAAAAGACAACAGGATGGTGACAGTCTTGCACAGTACCGGAGCCAGATTGGTATTAGCGACATCCCATTTCACTTCATAGGCAGTACCGCCTGTGAGGGAGACCGCTGTATTAGGTTGTGTGACCAGAAACGGCCCTGCCAGATCCGTCACAATGACTGAGGTACCATCATAAGAGACCCCACCACCACCTGGTTTGTTGTCCCGTGCCGTCAGCCGGAAGTTGAGGGTACGTGCATAGGTAGGCAATATTTCACCCGTCTGCTGGACATTGTTCAGCAGGCTGCTGAGGCGTGGGAAGGTACGGGAGGACGAAGCCACGGGATTAAATGACCGAAATATGGGTGCATCTCCGCTGGGATTGTTGGGGGCGCCGGCGGGCCCCAGGTTGTATTGTTCCCAGCAATACGTCAGGGTATCTCCATCCGGATCTGTCGCAGAGCCTGTCAGAACAAAAGGGGTGCTGATGGGGATGACATACCCGCTCGTACCGGCATCTACTACAGGGGCCTGATTGCCTGTCTGGGTGATGACAGGGCAGTTATTCCCTGCGCCGGTATGGATGAACGTGTATATTTCATCAAAACTTTTGGTGTGGAAATAAGCATCTGAATTAGGCTGAAGGTTCTGCGGACTGCAAATACCCGCATACGCCATAATGGTAGTGCCGCTGCCCGGCTCGTAGGCAGCATTTCCGGCCCGGTTGCCATTACAGGCTCCGCTGGTACCATTAAAGGTATGGTTGCCACCAAACTGATGCCCCATTTCGTGCGCGACAAAATCTATGTCAAACGGATCTCCTACGGGAGCAGGAGACCCTGTCACCCCACGTGCTTTATTGCCGGTACATACACTGCCCAGAAAAGCGACACCACCGCCGCCTGTGCTATATACGTGCCCGATGTCGTAGTTGGCGGCCCCGATGATGGAGGTGATGGTAGTCTGGTTTTGGCCCAGCATAGCCCCTCCATCGTTGTTGGTGTAGGGGTCTGTGGCCGCATTCAGGAATATAAGCTGGTCGTTATTGGGAATCAGCACCATTCTCACCCCTACCTCCTGCTCATATACCCCATTGACACGGTTCACAGAGGTGACCATGGCAGCCAGTGCCCCGGATACCGTCCCTCCATGAAACTGGCTGTACTCACCGGTACACGCCAGCGCCAGCCGGTAGGTGCGGAGCTCGTCTCCGGAAGACATTTCCGGATGATCATGTCCCTTGGTGCGGTCCTGGATATCCTCCGCAGCATCACACACCATCTGATCAAGACCTGCTTTGCTCGTGAGGTCTTTTTTGTAGTAGGAAAGGTAGAGGTCTGTAAGGCCGCGTGCAGCAGGGTCAATAAATACGACCTCACCCGGCGCGATCACCATTGCATGAAGTCCAGCTGGGGTAATATCCATCCGCAGCCGGGTCGAAGGCCGGTCCACGCTGACGCCTGACCAGGTCATAATCTCAGGATAACGGGCCGCCAGATCGGGGTGCATTACCTCTGTGCGATACACCCTGAATGTCTGAAAGGATCCGTCAGGCATCGGCAGGCTTACAACGGGAGCCGTGATGCGGGTTGGTTCGGCAGAGGTCGGCTCCAGGGGAGCACCAGCAATCGTCTGCTTTAAAACAGGTACGTCAAGCGCTGTTGTGAGATAACGATCCGGCTGTATCAGGCGCTCAGCATATACCGGAATATCTGTCGCGGTCCGGGCTGACCAGTATGAAGGCACGACCTGAGCATGTAGCAGTCCGCTCAGACAACTCATCAAGGTTACAAGTCGAAGAAATTGCATTGGAAAAGGTTAGGGTAAGGATAATAACAAGTAAACATCCTGTCAGATACAGGATGGTTATATCTGATCAGTCGCGACTATGTGTTCCCTGGTCAGAAAACCAGGTTTACGGATATATTGGGTGTGAGTCTCATCAGGTATCTGTCCATGCTGGAGATACTGGGCATCTGCTCATTACCCGGCATCCAGGACAAAAAATACCGGCGGCTCTCAATATTCTGACGATTATATAGGTTCCATACTGAGGCAGTCGTCTCACAATAAAAACGTCTATGCGCTGGTCTGGTCACCCAGGTAGCTGATATATCCAGCCGGTGATACGCAGGCAGCCGTACTGCATTAACAGAGGTGTATTGGAGCAGATACAATGGCTGCACGCCTTGTGACTCCTGTCTGATGCCATCAGGCTGCGAGTAAGGTTTACCGCTGGCAAAAAGCCATACCGCAGCTATCTTGATGGTATTGGGCTTATCTCTTGCCAGGAGCCAGGCTTCTTCCCCGAGTCTCACCTGATGCCGCTGGTCAAATAATGCAGGATATGCCTGACCGGCATTCAGGCCGTCAAACTGATGTATAACGTTGCTCAGGGTATAACTCGCCCAAAAAGAATACCGATGAGCGGTTTTTTTGATCCAGGCCTCTGCCCCACAGGCGGTTCCTTGTCCCGCTGTCTGGAGACCATTCTCCTCTGTCTGGTAGGTAAATGGATTATAACTCAGGGAGTACGCCACCAGTCCATCCATATGCTTCCGATACACCTCCAGGTTAGCCTCCCAGCCATGACGGGCTGATCGCCACACCAGTGACATGGTAGCCATACGGGACTGCGAAACAGGAAAACTGTCTGCCCCTGTGAGCATCCAGTAATCTTCTCCCATATTCAGCGCATTCATCATCTGGGTGCGCACCACAAACTGCCGGTATATACCCCATGAAAGGTTGAGGCTGATGGCATCCGTCAGGGCTACCCTTATCTCGGCGCGGGGCTCCCAATAGCGTTTTTGGGTCGGCTGATACCAGGAGTATCTGACACCTGTACGGACAAATATCTGGGGCGTCATCCGCCAGTGAAAGTCGCCATATCCCGTCAGGATCAGCCCTGCCTGTGCTGCCAGCCGATCTGTGAGGGGGATACTATCTGTTTTTTGCTGAAACGTCTCGACCAGGGTGGCGTCTGTCTGGGTGCGTATCTGGGTAGTGTGTACCCCGAGGTGCAGGGTGTCCCGGCGACCAAGCCACCAGGCAAGATTGTGCCGGAGGGTCAGGTCTTGGACCCGGCTATTCTGCAGTTGCTCCCGGCTATATGCACCATGTTTACTGCTCAATCCATAGTAGGCCTGGTATGCGGATTGCAGCCCTGAGAAGGCCGCAGAGGTATGCCCTGCTAACCGTTGGTTCCATTGCTGATCCCAGTTTAGGCTGAAGCCATACGACTGCTGCCGGGTGGCATCGTGCAGCTCTTCTGTACCAGCCGTCAGCTCCTGGGATGGCGGGTGATACAACAACCGATCCCATGATACAAACCCCGACACGCTGATCAGCGCCTGGCGGCCAGTCAGTATCATGCTGGAAAACTGAGCATCCCCAAATGTAAAACGGGGGGCTGCCCCCCGGCTTGAGTCTGTTGCCTGCTCAGCGACCAGTCCCTGCTGCACAAAAGTACCGATCCAGGTATCACCCGGATATAACCATCCGGCCAGCGAGTGCCTGAAACTGGCCGCAAAGCTGCCGGAAGAGTCTGCGATCGGATGGCTTACCATCGCTGAGGCCAGTACCGCGTTGCTGCCGAGTACCATGCGGGGGTGTGCACGTGTCGTGCAGCTTTTCATATCTATCAGTCCTGAAAGACGCCCCCCGTTCCTGGCGTCAAATCCACTGCGATAGAGCGTATAGCCCCGGATCATATCCGGATTGACGACACTCAGCGCACCATTGGCGTGGCCTGGCTGATACAACGTGATATTATCCAGCAACACGAGGTTCTGGTCAGGTGATCCCCCCCGGATGCTCATCTCAGAGGCTGATTCGTTGATGCTGGAGACGCCCGGGATCAGGGTCAGGTTACGCAACAAATCCCGGCCTGACACATCCATCAACGTGGACCGCCGGGCGGGAGCTGCCACTGATATGCCATTGAGGCCCTGACCATTTCGGAGCGCGGGCGTCAGTTGGGTGATAATCACGCTGTCGGTCGCGTCATTCTGAATCAGGACAGCCCGGATGGTCAAGCCTGACTCTGCTCCTGAAACAACCTGTGTATCAGGCTTATACCCGGCAAAGGAAATGCACAAGGTGTCTGGCTGCCGGTTATACAGGGATACCCGAAAAAAACCATTCGAGCCAGCCTGTACAGAAGCCTGCTTTTCATGGAAAACCCTGACAGAGGCCATACTCAGTGCCTCTTGGGTATTGGCATCTATGACCACCCCGGTGATGATGAGTGGTTCAGCGGTCTCTTTTGCCGGACATACTAAAATATGCTTGTCATCCTGGCGTCGGTATGCCAGCCCTGTACCCCTCAGCAACTGATCCAATGCCTGCTCCGGAGTGGGGCAGCCGCGCCGGAGCGGGGGCACCTGTATCTGCTGAGCTTCCGTGGCATTATAATTTATCTTGACCTTGTAGAGCTGCTCAATATGTTTGAGTGCCTGATCCAGGGTATATTGTCCAGTAGTATAGCTACCTGTTTGTGCCCACAATAATCCTGCTGGTGCATGCACCAACCATATGAGGACAATCCCAGTATTGCGAAACTTCTGTAAAAACCCCATTAATCAATGGCTTACTCATCGAGCTGAAACGGTAATGCCTCGCTCATGGTCAAATATAAATGATAATTCCATAGGATCACAAATCGAAATGAGCGCTTCTCTTAGGTCATGGTCATAAAATACACCGGTAAATCGTTTGGATGCCGGACCTGTATAGGTTACCGTTACCTCAAACTGCCGGGCTATCTCGGCCAGCACGTCCTGTACAGCAACATCCTCATACTCAAACATGCCCTTCATCCAGCCTGGTTGGTCACCTGTGATCACCTGTGATACCGTAAGCGCGCCGTCAGCCGATGCGATGGCTTTCTGGCCTGGCATAAGGGTAACCACCTGACTGTTGGCAGATGTGACGGATACCTTACCTGTGTGGCATACCACTTCCAGGATATCTCCTCGGTGTTTTACATTAAAGGAGGTACCGAGTACCGCTACGGCACCCGCGCTGGTTTTGACCGTGAACTGGCTCCCACGCTGTACCTGAAAAAAAGCTTCGCCTTCCAGGCTGACCTGGCGCTCCAGCATCCAGGATGCAGAGGAATACCGTAACACTGAGCCGGCATTGAGGGTAGCGACTGACTCATCTGGCAGGTTGACCATCTCTGTCTCGCCAGCCTGGGCTATAATCTCTGAGGTACGTGTAAAAAACACACCGCCGGATATACAGATCAGGAGTACGGCTGCAGCAGCGGCTGCAGCTCCCCAGATCCGTCTGGGGGAAAACGCAATAACACGCGCCTCCTGTGCCGGACGGGCTGCTATGCTGGCTCTAAACTGATCCCAGGCCTCCTCACGTGTGCGGGTAGCCGGAACCGTCCATCCCGCCATCAGGCGATCAAGATATTCAATCTCTGGGTTGTGAATATCAGGCGCTGACTGGTTGTGATGCTGATGATCCAAGTGGTGAGCAAAGTGTTGATTGTTTGTATTGTGATCGGCCATGATGCTTATGATTCCGTAACTCTCTACACCCAATACAGATGCACGAAAAAATACCCTACCCGCTGTCCTGAAATATAACAAAAAGTAAATAATTCTTTCGTCAAATTTTAGGACTCAGGTTGCGAAGCTCTTGCAGGGCTTTGTGCATCCGCTTTTCTACCGCTTTGATGCTGATACCCAGGCTGTCCGCAATATCCTTGTAGGTCATTTTTTCCATCCGGTTCATCAGGAAAACTACCCGGTTTTTTTCCGGAAGATCAGATATGGCCTTGAGGAGCTGGGCCCTGAACTCTTCCTCCTCCATCTGGTACTGCGGACTCTCATTTGAAACTGTAGAAGTAGGCTGCTGGTTAAATTTCAGTACCACTTTCTGATGTTTTATTTCATTGAGAAACAGGTTGTGCGCAATCGTGTATAGGTAACTTTTTACTTTGGTGGCATCAATTGTCTCCCGTTTCCGCCACAAAATCATGAATGCTTCCTGGGTCAGGTCTTCTGACAGATTGATATCCCCTGATTTATAGTAAATAAAATTACGTACAGCTTCATAGTACTGGTCATACAATACCCGAAACTGTTGGGTTTCTTCGTCGTGAAAGGAAGATTTCATGTAGCAGGTAACAAGTCAGCCTACGCCGGTCGAATGAATGTAAAGATAGCAAAAAAACCGGTTACTGCGGGGTGTTTTTTACAGGCAGTATTTCGGCAAACTCATACCCCTCCCAGGAGCGCCACCGCTCCGTGACCTGCACCTGGTTTCCGGCCACGCCTGCCAGATATACATACTGCTGCTGAACCGTCGTGACAGGCGGCATATCTGCTGCATGATGAGCCAGCAAAAATGTCAGGAGGTCTTCGGACTGTGCCAAAAATGCCTGCAGGAGAGACGCACTACCGGAGACGGTTATGATCTCAGGCGCAGGTATGCCGGAGGGCGGCGCAGCAGCCGGGTTAGCAGCCCGTAAGACATGCCGCCGGAGCAGGGGCTGCGCCTCATCCCCCACTATCCAGGACAGCATGAGCCGGGGTTTTAGGCTCAGGGGCTCGTCCAGCGCCAGGGGCCACGGCCACGCAGCCAGCGCTGCTTCCAGCGCAGGATCCGCTGCGTGTGCCCGCACCTGATCAAGGCGGTACTGAAAACGATCTGTTGCGTCAGCGGTGGTACGAGCGGTGTTCAATCGGGCGATATAGCGCCCGGCAGCCACCCGGGCTTTTTCCCAGGCATCAAACAAGGCCATGCTGACCTGAGATGCCGTATCCATACCAGCCACCCGTAGATGGCTGGCGTACTCAGCTTGCCGGACTGCCTCCAGCAGGGTGGTCAGTTCGCGCACCTCGGCCTGTAATGTATCGGGATGGGCATAAGCAGACGGGGGCGCCGATGCCAGCCGAAGCTGGCGAGCATCCAACCCGAAGGTGAGCTGATGCAGCGCATCCACCAGGTTACGCCCGGCGACGATCGCTCCCGGCAGATCAGGCTGGCCGGTATCCAGCGTCTGGTCTATACGGCTAAATATCTCCAGCGCTGCCGCCAGGGCTTGAAGTGGCAGCGTATCTTCCCCTTCGTGAAAAACCGCCAGCCACCGGGCTAATGTTGGGTTGAGTACCCAGTAGCCTCCATACTGGTGTACGATCCCCTGGGTTTCCAGCCGCTGCAGACGCGCCTCCTCTGTCAGGGGCAGTACGGCAGACAACGGCAGGCCTTGCGTATGCCTGACAGCATAGAGCCTGTCTATCAGCCGCCTGTCTGCATAGAGCAGGCCGATCCAATCCTGTATGCCGCTGTCTGTACCCAATTTGGTGCTTAGTTCTGACCAACCACAATAACCGAAAGTCCCACCCGGCGACCCGTGAGCCAATCTATCAGCTTAAATACGGGCACAAGCTGGTTGTAGAGTTTCATCTGGCCGGAGGGAATCACTTTTTTTCGCAGGATATGCCCTGAAAAAAACCAGCCGGCTATGCCCATAAGATTAAAATAAAAATGTTTGATCACCGGGACCCCAGCCCGCTTAAAGGCAGCCTGCATAGTACGAGCCGTATACCGCCGGTAATGTTGCAGGCTCACGTCAAATGTATTGTACAATGCCTGCCAGGCCGGTACCAGGATGATCAGGCGCCCCCCCGGACGGAGCAGCCGCTGGCAGTTGGCCAGGGCCAGGCTATCGTCCTCTATATGCTCGATCACATTGAGGGCATATACATTGTCAAAACTGCCCAGCAGGTCCGCATATTCCGCTTCAAACGCCGGGTGCACCAGATCCACAGCACGTACCCCCTGGAGGTTGCTGTATCCGGCAAACATATTTGTCAATTCCTCACAGTATGAAGGCCGAATGTCTGAGAGGGTAATCTGGTATCCTTTTGCCAGAAAATACGCTGATATATTGCCAATACCACTCCCCACCTCCAGTACCGTACCGGGCACCATCCAGTCAGCGACAGTCGTCGCCATCCAGGTATTAAACTGGTCAGCTGCTGCGATGGCTTCCAGGGTAGCCCGGCCCTCCCGGTCCTCCTCCTGGTACGCAAAGTCCTGTGTATGAAGTGTCATATGAATTTGTACTTTAGAATACAATAAATAGCCCGGAGTCCGTCACGCCAGCCTATTTTTTTTCCCTCTTCGTAGGTCCGGCCATAATAGGATATGCCTACCTCGTAGATTCGGATACGGGGGATCTGTGCGATGCGGGCCGTAACCTCCGGCTCAAATCCAAACCGTTTTTCCTGCAGCCTCAGAGACTGAAGCAGGTCCCTCCGCACGAGTTTATAACAGGTCTCCATATCCGTAAGGTTCAGGCCTGTCATCATGTTGGAGAGAAACGTAAGGAAATGGTTGCCGATTGAGTGCCAGAAAAATAATATCCGGTGAGGATTCCCGCCCATAAACCGGGATCCATATACTACATCCGCGTATCCCTCCATGACGGGCTTCAGGAGGACATTGTACTCGCGTGGGTCGTACTCCAGGTCCGCATCCTGAATGATGATGTATTCACCCTGTGCCTGCCGGATACCGGTATGCAGTGCTGCGCCTTTGCCCTGGTTGACGGTATGTGTCAGCAGGAGCAGCGGCAGCTCAGGATGATCCGCCATGTATGCGCGGACTGCCTGCTCCGTACCATCTGTAGAGCAGTCGTTGACAATAATGATCTGCTTTTGGATACCTGCGATCAGCTCCACCTCCCGTATTTTATCCAGGATGAGGTGAATGGTGCGGGCCTCATTATAAGCAGGTATGACAATAGACAGGGTTTGGACCATCAGGCAAGGATTACGGAAATTACTCCGCAAGATACACAAATAAGGCAATCCTGCCCCGTAGTGAACAGGTCAGCTTTCTTCCTGGAGAATATCCAGCAGGGTACGTCGCTGAAGGTGACCGTAGATCGCGTGCTGTACCCTGAGCGGTGGGTTGTCATTCCGGATCGGGTGATTGACCATGTCTGCATCGAGCCGGGTAGCCTTGACATTATCAGACAATTGCAATTTGAGAATGGCAAATATCTCTGATTTTAGCTGCCCGTCAGTCACCGGGAAGATCACTTCTACCCGTCGGCTGAGATTGCGCTGCATCCAGTCTGCAGAGCCGAGATATAACTCATTGGCGCCTGCATTGTGAAATACAAAGGCACGGGCATGCTCCAGGTACTGGTCCACAATCCGGGTGACCGTGATATGGTCACTCAGGCCCGGAACCCCTGGCCTCAGGCAGCATATACCGCGTACGATCAGCCTGATGCGCACCCCTGCCTGAGAGGCCTCATAGAGTTTTTCGATCATGCGCTCATCCTCCAGGTTGTTGAGCTTGATGAGGATGTCGGCGGGCTTCCCCGCGCGGGCATGGGCGGCCTCCCGCTCGATCATTTCCACAAAACGCCTCCGCATATTGAAGGGGGCCACGAGCAGATGTTTGAACTCACGGGGTACATAGGCCTGATCATTCAGATACGCAAATACCTCCTGGAGCTCCTGGATCACCTCCTGATCAGCCGTGAAGTACCCGTGGTCTGTATAAAGACGTGCTGTTTTTTCGTTAAAATTACCGGTACTCAGATAGGCATATCCACGCATACGCCCCCCTTCCTGGCGCATCACCAGGGCTACCTTCGCGTGTACTTTGAGGCCAGGAATGCTGTAGATCGTGCGTACCCCTGCCTGCTCCATCTCCCGGGCAGAGGTCAGGTTGTGGGCTTCATCAAAACGGGCTTTGATCTCCACAAACACCGTTACCTTCTTGCCATTCTGTGCGGCACGTATCAGTGCCTGCACCACGGCAGAGTTGGACGCGACACGGTACTGCGTGGTATAAATTTCTTTTACATCCGGGTCTATCGCAGACTGGTTCAGAAACCGGATCACATAGTCATAGGACTGGTACGGATAGTGCAGGAGGCGGTTTTGCTCCCCGATCGCTGCCAGCATCAGGGAGTAACTTTCCAGATCAGCATGGGGGAGCGGAGGCATCGGCACCCGCTCCAGCTGAGGCGCCAGTGGATTGGGGAATGAAAAAAAGTCCATGAAGTTGTGGTAGGTACCACCCGTCATGAGCTCCTCACGTGCAATACCGAAGGTATCCCGCAGATACCGCAGCATGCTGGCAGGCATATTCTGGTCATACAAAAAACGGGATGCAATCCCGATACGCCGCCGCTTGAGGCTTTCGCTGATTTTTTCCACCAGGTCCCCGCTAAACTCATCCTCTATGAGCAGGTCCGCATTCCGGTTTACCTTGACACTATAACAAGAGAGTACAATATATCCCGGGAATATCCGCTCCAGGTTGTAGCGGATCACATCATCGAGAAACATGATATAGTGTGCGTCTCCGATCCGGGGCAATACAATAAACCGCGGGAAGTAATGTGTCGGCACCTGAATCAGGGCGTAGCGGACACGTTTTTTGACCATGCGGGTCGCGATATCTCCGAGGACGGCACCTGCTACGCCACGCTTGGGTTTGTTGCGGAGCTTGACAACGTGATATAAAGCACCGTCCCGCAGGAAATGTACAATTTTGTCCTTACGGAGGAGTTCAGGATGCAGAAACGCACGCACCTCTTCCATAAAAAGGTCTGTCACATACTCCTGATGGACCATGTCGCGGGGAGGACCCTGGATCAGAAATATATTGTTGCGCTCCAGTTCCGGCAATATCTGCTCCCGGAATATACTCCCAAACTCGTCCTGCTGACGGCTTACTTCGTCATAGATATCGGCCAGTACCTTGTCCTGCTCTTTGACAGGGCCAGGTTGTACATCCCGCAAGCTTTGAATCGAGGCTACCCGTACCCGGAAAAACTCATTGAGATTAGATGAGTATATCGCCAGGAACTTGATGCGCTCAAAGAGCGGAAGGCTGGTATCCCGCGCCTCTATCAGCACCCGGTAATTAAACGAAAGCCAACTGAGGTCCCGGTTGAAAAATCTATGATCCTGCAACATATATGAACAGCTTGTAACTGTCCACAAGTTAGAAGAATATTATGATAACCGGCAAAAAGACCATGTTAAGCAATTACAAAATCACGGGACCGCCTGGCGTATCTCCTCTGCAAACATAGTGGCTATTTCCTGGCGCCTGACCGGGTCATCGGTCAGCTCAATCGCCTTGATGGCCCCAAAACCAGCATCCTGGCTCATGCTCCATGCCCTTGAAAATACTGCATAGTAGTACCAGAGTGATGCATTGGCTGTATTCAGCTGGAGTGCCTGTGTGATCACAGCATTGCCCAGGTCCCAGGCCTGCCGGCGCTCGGCGAGCTGGCAGAGCATCAGAATACCCCGGGTGTCGAGCGGCTCATGCCGCACCAGTGAGTCCAGCCACACCAGTGCCTGCTGGGTGTCCGCTGTCGCCAGTGCCAGTTCTGCACGGAGCCTGAGGGCCTCTGCCGTGACAGGCGCATCAGGAATGTATGTACCGACCGACTGCCATTGATGCTGGCCGAGCAGATAACGAGCATAGGCCAGGCGCAACTCCGGGTCCTCTGGTGCTATCTTGAGCCCAATACGCAGATTTTCGCCAGCCAGCGAGTCCTGGTACTGGTTGTAGATACGGCCCATCGCGAGATACGGCAAATAGGTGCCGGAGTCCTGGGCCAGCATCTGACGGTATATTTCCAGTGCATAAATGTACTGACGCATACTATCGGCGTAGATGCCCATCCGGAGCTGCTCTTGCTGGGTGAGCTTGGACAGATCAGACTCTGTAGCTGCGGCCACAGGCTGTCCATAGGCCATATAAAGCATCGCCAACTCTTTGCCGCAGGCATCCCACAACTCCCGGTGACGTACCCGCAGGGCGGTCAGACGCACAAAGGCTGTATCCATCCGGCGCCGGTCCAGGTCCATCAATGCCTCCTGAAAGTATCCCGCCGGATTACCTGCCACACCAGACTTATGGAAATACTGGGCTGCCATCTCCGGCACACCCCGCTCAAAATACAAGGCACCCATCAGAAAATGTACGGATGGCGCTACCGAGGGGAATGTCTCCGCCGCAAAACTTGCCCGGCTGATCGCATACGTGATTGAGTCCGACCTGAACAACCGCAGCACATCCAGGAGGTAAGCGTCGGGCAGTTGATCCCGGTCTGCCAGCTCCCGCAGGGCGCGGATATGCATAGGGTCTGAGGCCGGGAGTCGCAGGGCCATAAGATTGTACTGAAGGGTTTTATCCTGACCTTCAGCTAATTCCGGAAACTTGTCAGGCGACAGAGATCCCGTTTTCAGGTGAAAATAGACCGCATTGGCGAGGGCTGCCCCTGACGGAGGAGCTTCCCGCTGCACGATCTCAAAAAACCGGGCAGCCGTATCTGTCAGCTTGTTGTCGGCATAGATCAGCCCCAGGTTGCTGTACCCCCCATAGAGATCAGGCTGCGCCAAAAGGGCTTTTTTCAGCCAGAAAATAGCTGAGTCTGGCTTGGGAGATGATCCCTGGACATAGGTCAGGGCCAGGTTATGGCTCACATACGCATCCGTTCCCCCCTTGTTAATATGGGCCTGCATGATCGCCCGCGCCTCGTCAGTACGTCCGATGCTGCTCAGCAGTGCGGCGGCATTGATCCGGGCGTACGACAATTCTGTATATTGGGTAGCCGCCAGATAGTGCCGAAGTGCGTCTTCTGCCTGATCAGGCTGGGCCAGCCGGATAGAGGCCAGGTTATAATGTGCTTTGGCGCTTGCCGGAGCGAAATCCAGTGCCTGGCTGTAGAGTCCTGCCGCACCAGCAGCATCTTGTCTGATCAGCGCTTCGTCTCCCGCCTGTACGAGATAGGTATGCATCGTCAAGGGCAGACTCTTCCAGCCGTCCCGGGTCTCTCCCAGGAGGGTCAGCACCAACCCCATCAGCCATACCATCACAAACCCAAATTTAGGGCCATTGCCCAGCAGGTAGTACAGGTTGATCCGCTGGCGGAGCAACGGCAAAAAATTAGTCATCACATAATACACGTGCGCCAGCCCCACACCCATGAAACAAAAGGCAGCAATACGGTCAAAGGTATAGGTAAACAGCTGATCCCCCGTTGAGGTATAATAGAATACAAATCCCAGTACCGATATAGCCCAACCCATCAGAATAAATGTGTAGGTAGAGGCCAGCCCAAATACACCTTTCACCTGGTTGTAATGGTTCTGGGAGGTGAATACGGTAAAGACACCTGCTAAAAACAACAGATGACCCGGCCGGATACCGAGTGATAGATCGCCGGGTATACCAAAGTCCAGAAAAGACTCAATCCAGAAAAACTCCAGTATCCCCAGCAGCACCAGCGCCACTACTATCCAGGGGAATGCCAGCCGCCGGGCAGGCTCAGGGTGGTTGGTGGCAATGAGCAGCAGAAGGTTGGTAGGCTCTTTTCCCGTAAAAAATAAAAATCCAACACTAAAAACCACCATAAACGGGAAAGAAGATCCTGCGATCTGATGGAGAGCCACCCATCCATGCATACCTGCAGCAGACCCGGTAAGCGACCCCAGCAATACCACAAAGGTCAGCACCCGCCACGGGAGATCCCATTTCAGAATATCCAGCTGAAAAAGGCTGGCAGTCCCGAGTATCAGCAGCATCAGACCCGCCTCACCAAGGTTAAACGGCAAAGCAGGCAGCAACATACCAGCCAGTCCCGAAAAGTGAATAAAAAAAGCCGTGAGCAGATAACCTGCATATATCCACAGCGAGCGCACCATCGTCAGCGCCCCGATCAGGGTCGCCCAGGCTAGCACTTGCAGCACCCCAAAGATAATCGCCGGAATCGCCGATGGCAGCAGCGGCCCCGCCACATAGGTGACCCAGGCACGAAAAACCGTAAGTTGTACGTCCAGGCTCCGATAGCCATGTGTGGCCGTAAATGCAGATAGCGGCTCACTGCTGAGCTCTGCTACCTCCTGTACCTTGGGCGTCCAGAAGCCCCTGGCCTCGTAGGTATATACAAAAAGACCTGCGGCAATGATCGTAACCAGCATCAGCACCACAAAAAGCCGCTTATGGGCCGGTGTGAACTGGTAATAAAAAAAATGCGGTGGGAGAAACGGAAGTCTGTTAAGGTCCATATCCTGTTGTTGTGCGCGTGGGCGGCAGAAATCACAGCGCCATAATGCCAAAGGCTATCTGCGTTACAGCTGTCAGGTGTTTTTTTATTTATGAACTACTTTGGGCACCCGAAAATACACGTTTTCTGCTGCAGGTGCCTGCGAGAGCAGCTCCGGCCACGAAAGACCTGGCCCGGGCTCATCTGGTGCCAGCCTGTTGACCGCATCTGTAAGGTGGATCAGTGGCGCTACGCCATCTACATCAACCGTCTGCAGTTGTCCCACAAAATCCAGCATCCGCTGAAGGTCTGCCTTAAGCACTTCACGCCGGGATACAGGTATCTCCAGCTTGCTCAGGTCAGCCAGTTTTTGCAATATCTCGTCTGTGATCTCCATCCTTTGGGTATTGTGAGGTAAAGTACGCCGGATCAGCGGGGAATTGCAAATATCACCTGATCTCATGTACGATCCTCCGTACGTTGTCCGCAGAGACCCCTCGGACCAGGCGATCTCTGCGGACATACAGTTTGCACACACAGACTCAGCGCAGCAATGTCAGGTCCCCCGTAAAGGTTCGCTCACCGATCGTAACGGCATAATAGTATACCCCGTCTGCCGCCGGAGAGCCGCCGGGTGTCAGTCCGTCCCAGGCATTGGCCGGGCTTTGGCTGGAAAACACAGGTCTGCCCCAGCGATCAAGGATTTTTACCTGAAAATCCTCACCGCCATTGTACTGAATCGTGAAGGTATCGTTCACCCCGTCATCATTGGGCGTAAACACATTGGGGATCAAAACGTTGGTTTCGACTACCGTCAGGATACCATATTGATATTGGTCCACACATCCATTGGCATCTGTGATGGTCAGGGTCACGGTGTAGTTGCCTGGCTGGGTGTAGGTATGGACCGGGTGTTGCTCAGCAGCCGTCTTACCGTCTCCAAAGTCCCAGAACCAGCTCACAGCACCCGTTGACAGATCATTAAAGGTGACCGCAGCATCCGGAAGCACGACCGGTGTCTCAGCATCCGGCGTAGCCGAAAAGGCCGCCACGCCCGGCGCAAACACTTGAATAACTACAGGCAGTGACACCGCTTCACAACCACCCGCACCCGTCACGACCAGGCTGACAGCGTATGTCCCCGGTTCCGTAAACGTATGCGTGGGATTGGCTGCATTGGTGATGGGGCTGCCATCTCCAAAGTCCCAGATATAAGCTACCGCATTAGGCGCATCCTGCAGGAAGCTGACCGTGAGGTCTTCGCAGCCAGACGTCTGAGAGCTCAGGAAGGTGGGGCGTGGAGCCGGGTTGACGAGAATCGTCACGGCCGCCCGGTCGCTGCACACGGACTCTGTAACCGTCAGGACATAGGTCGTCGTCGTATCTGGTGCCGCCATGGGCGCAGGACTGGCCGGATCACTCAGGCCTGCGGCTGGAGTCCAGAGATACGTAGCAGCCCCCATACCTCCCAGGCCCGTAAGCTGCACACTGTCGCCCTGGCAGATCCGGTTCGTATCAGAGGTGGCAAAAGCCGTCACAGGCTCCGCTACGGTGATCAGTATTTTGTCCTCGGTGGTGCAGGATCCGGATGAGGTCGTGAGGGTATATAAGGTGGTCTGCAAGGGCGCGGCAAGCGGCGTCGCCACAAACTGGCTGCTCAGCGCATCGGCTGGAGTCCAGGTATAAAACACGGGCATGGTCCCGGCGCCTCCGGCAAATGTATGGGTCCCCTGCAGTTGTATGGTATCCCCCCGGCACACGACTGTATCACTACCGGCATCGGCGACCGGAGCCGGAAGTACGACGACCGTCACTGTCTCGGTATCACTGGCGCATCCAAAATTGCTGGAAGCGATCAGGCTGTAAACCGTCGTCTGCGCCGGACTGGCGATCGGATTGCGGATATTCGGGTCACTCAGACCTGCAACAGGGCTCCACTGATAACTGTACGCCGTTGCCTCCGGGTCTCCGCCTGCCAGCACCTGGAGCTGCACGGAGTCCAGGGCACATACTTCATACTGCGGGAGGGTCTGAAGGGTCGGGATCGTATTGACTGTCAGGGTGACAGAGTCTGCTACGCTGGGGCAGCCATTTGACCAGGCCACCAAAAAGTACGTGACCGTCAGGGGGGGAGAAGCCAGCGGGGCCTGTATGGAAGAGTCGCTCAGCCCCGTAGCGGGGGTCCAGGCATAGGTATATTGAGGGCCTGCCTCAGAAGCATACCCCAGAAGCTGTACGGTTTCACCCAGGCAGATCGAGGTATCACGGCCAGCCTCCACGACGGGGCGCTCGCGTACGGATACGACAATGGTGCTCAGGGTATCAAGGGTTGTATTGACGCTTGTACACCCATTGGCAGAGGTCACAAACAGGGTATAGATGGTCGTTGTGTCCGGATTGGCGTAGGGATCAGGGGCAGTCGCATTGCTAAGACCTGCCGGAGGCGTCCAAAGCCAGGTATAAGGTCCTGGTGCTTCCTGGCTGTTGGCCACACTGCCCTGAAGTCTTGTGCCAATCCCATCCTCGCACACAAAGGTATCCGGACCTGCGTCAGCGATCGGCAAAGCCAGAACTTCTATGACGATATCGTCTATTTCACTCGTACATCCATTAAAGTCTGTGATCTGTACGGAGTAGGTGGTCGTGGTGGTCGGGTTGGCGACCGGGTCTGCTATGTTGTTGTTACCCAGGCTAAACCCACAGTTGCCGGGGTTATCGCAGTTCCAGAGATAATAGTACGGAGCCGTACCACCAATAGGGGTGGCGAGGAGCTGCACCCCTCCACTCCCGGCGCAAAACCCGGTATCATTCCCCGCAAAAGACAGGAAACTGGTATTAACCTTGATAATAACCGTATCCCGTGTCTGCTGAAAGGGTGGACAGGTCTCCTTGTCTGTACCGGTCAGGATGCTGCGGAAGTAGGTACCACCGTTAGAGCAGTCCGTCGGGAAACAGATGGTTCCGAGGATCGAGTCATTCCGCACAAAGGAGGTTACGACCCCTGTCCCCAGGTTTTGGCCTGTGAAAATATTCTGGAGCTCATAGGTATAGGATATACCGTTGTCGGTGGTCTGGTCTGCTACATAAAAAGTATAACAGGCTTCGTCACCGATCTCCATATAGATCGTATCTCCGACAAAATTGGTGCCTGTCAGGTCATGCCCTACAATAGGTGGCAGGGTGAGTGGGTCGCTGATTTTGACATAGATGGTATCCTGGGCTTCTTTTTCATTGTCACACTGTCCATTGTCCCGGACTTTGACCACAAATGGCACCACTTGTCCTTCGTAGTCACAGGAAGGGGTCCAGCAGACGGTAGCTACAACAGGGTTTATCCCGGAAAACACAAAGGTTGCCGCATTGGGGCCGCTAAAGATCGGGCTGAGTGGGGTCACCTCCAGCGAGTCTCCCGCGTTGGCATCGGCAAATACCAGGTCAAAACAGAGCGCAGCAAGTGCATCGGTGAAGATGGTATCGTTGCTGAATACATTCCCGCTCAGGTTAGGGGTAATGGTAGGCGGTGCATTGGCCGGTACATTGATCCGGATCCAAACCGTATCCCGTGCCGAGGCCACATTGTTACAGTTGGCATTGTCTGTCACCTCCAGCACCAGCGGGATCAATTGCCCGGCATAGAAGCAGGAAGGATTCCAGCATATCTGCCCTGATACAGGATTGGTGCCGCTGGCGGTATATACCGGCCCTCCCGGCGTGCTGAAAAGCGGGCTGAGCGGGGTCACGGTCACCGCTGTATTGTTGGCATCAGAAGCCGTGAAGGTGTAGCAAAAATTCTGATTGGCGGGGACAATGATGGTATCATTGACCACCGTATTGCCCAGCAGATTGGAGGATATCTGGGGAGGCGTATTGGGCGGAGCCGAAATAGCTACATACACCGTATCAAAATCTGATGCGCTGTTATTACACGCGCCCGGATCTGTAACCCTGAAGATAAAAGGCACTACCTGTCCCACAAACTGACAACCTGGTACCCAGCAGATGGTGCCGCTGAGGGGATTGGTGCCGGTGGTAGTCACGGTAGCCCCACCCGTTGCCGTAAATATCGGGCTGATCCCCTGGAAGCTAAGGGCACTGCCTGCGTCAGCATCATTGGCCGTGAAGGTAAAACACAGGTTGTTTTGAGCGATGACCTGGATCGTATCCCCGCTTACCGGTGTGCCATTAAAGGTACTTGAGACCAGCGGAGGATTATTGGGGGGGGCAATAATCCGAACCCATATTTTTTTAGTCACGGAGCCGGATAGATTACACAGGCTCTGGTCCTGCCCCCCAAACTCCAGCAGCACCGTCTGCCCTGCATACGCACAGCCTGGCGTCCAGCATACCTGCATCTGCACGGGATTGGTGCCGGACTGGGTCAGGGTCGGTCCACCTGCCGTCGAAAAAATCGGGCTTACCGGATACGCCGTGATGGCATCACCGGGGTTAGGGTCCGTGATCTGCGCCGTAAAACAAAAATTAGTATTGGCCTGTATGAGGATCGTGTCTCCGTTAGTTTGCAGGCCGGAGAGGTTGGTGGAGATCACCGGTACCTGGTTAGGCGGGACACTCACCTTAATATATACCGTGTCGAGGGCATCATTGATATTCTGACATCCGTTCTGGTCGCGTCCGCCCACGATCAGCGGGATCACCTGGTTATTATATGCGCAGGCGGGCTCCCAGCATACCTGTCCGATGATGGGATTTGTACCAGAATAGGTAAAAGTTGCGGCAGGGGGAATAAAGTTTCCATTGCCAAAAGCTGCACTCACCGTATAACCTTGCAGGACATCACCCGGATCATCGGTGATCGTGATATCATAACAGAAGGGTACGCCTGCTGTCACAAAAACTGTATCGTTGCTGAAGTTAAGCCCGGTCAGGTCATGCTGGATGGCTGGCGGATTGCCCTGTGGCAGACAGTTGAGGACATGGATCTGGAAGTCACGGCGGTTCTCACTGAGCAGGACCCCGTTGCGGTATTCAAATACCGAGATGCTAAACACATAAATCCCTGCCTGGGTCGGGGTGACCGTGATAAATCCGGTCTGAGGGTCAATCACAAAGTTATTGGACCCAAACGGATCCAAAAAAGTATATCCTACCCCAAACTGCACAGTATTATAAGGTGGAGGTCCCATGGGGTTGCCGAGCGGGTCCACCGTGGGCTGATTGCCGCCCATCATGGGGTTGCCGGTACCGAGGCCGGAGATGTTGGTACCGGTATAGGGATTGGTCAGGGCATATACCAGTGAGTCCCCGTCCACATCTGTCGCAGAGTGGTCGAAGAAAAAAGGCTGGTTGGCACAGAGAAAAACCGGGGGCACCTGATCAAATACCGGCATATTATTACAGACTGCCGCGCTGGAGGGTGGGATACGCGCCAGGAAGGTAATCCCTTCATTCAGTGGGTTGGCCAGATTGGAGATGGCTGCATTGCGGCAGCAGCGGGACCAGCCCAGGTTGTAGCCGTTGGCATTGGGAGGCAGGGTGACTGTCGTTGTATATATACCCTCCTGCACACAGATTGCCGGCGTCGTACCGACACAGGGGCCCCAGTCATTGGGCTGAATCTGGGGGGTAGTCGGGGGAATATTAATCGGTACAGTCTGGAGGGTAGCCCCTGTGAGCGCATCAAAAATAAACAGGTAGATCACCGCGTCATAAGGTGCCTGCCCGTTTTGGCAGTCGCGGTAGAGCTTCAGGGTGAGGTCGTAGGTGTTGGTCGCAGGGTTGATACAGGAATAGTACAACTCCGCACCCACAATATGGGTCGCTTGTGTGCCAGCCGGTATCAGGAAGGCGAGGCTGAACAGGAGGTAATATACGTGTTGCTTCATCGCTGGGTAGGTTTGTCCGGGGGCCGGTTTTCAGATCATGGTTTTTTCAGGTAGTGCTCACACCAAAGGCGACAAATATTTTCTCCTGCTGTCAGCAGCCATGCTGGCATTTACTGGCAGACGAAGGTAGTGTGTGTAATGCTGCGTGTGTAACAAGATCATCAGCGCCCGCCTCCGGTAAGGTCTGGAAGCTGACATATATGCCAAACCTTCCCTTCGAACCCAGATTCATGCCCTACAAGGTACGTATTTTTTGATACCAGGGATGCCTCTTGCTGCATTTAGCTGCCATGCGGGAACAGGATACGGCTGGAAAGTCCCTGCCTGCCCCTGCGGATACCCGGCAGAGACTCAGGTCAACTTTTCAAGCCAAAAGTTGCACATTCTCCTGATAATTTCCCACAAATCTCTGTGACAACATTATTCTTGCGTCAAAAGTTTGGGTTAGCATCATGTCCGGGAAATAATGTAGCTTTACCGATGTTATGAGCGACGCTCTCAAGACAATCCAATCGCCGATTGAGCAGGAATTACAGTACTTCGAACGGTACTTCCGGTCGGCCATGATCAGCAAGGTAGCCTTGCTTGACCGTATCACCCAGTACGTACTCCACCGCAAGGGCAAACAGCTCCGCCCGATGCTGGTACTTTTCAGTGCCCATATCTGCGGCGGGATCACCCCCTCCACCTACCGCGGAGCCGCGCTGGTTGAGCTGCTCCACACCGCCACCCTGATCCATGACGATGTCGTGGATGACTCAGATGAGCGCCGGGGCTTTTTTTCCCTCAATGCCCTCTGGAAAAATAAAATTTCTGTCCTCGTAGGGGATTTCCTGCTCTCCCGCGGCCTGCTCATGGCCCTGGAGCATGACGACTTCCGCCTCCTGAAGATCGTCTCACACGCAGTCCAGATGATGAGCGAAGGCGAACTCCTCCAGATGGAAAAAGCCCGCCGCCTCAACATAGATGAAGCGGTGTACCTCGACATTATCCGCCAGAAGACGGCCTCCCTTTTTGCATCCTGCTGCGAGACCGGCGCTGCCTCTGCTACCAGTGACGAAACCCAGATCAGCCGTATGCGGCTCTTCGGCGAAAAAGTAGGTATCGCCTTTCAGATCAAGGACGACTTGTTTGATTATGGGGCTGATGATGTCGGAAAACCCCGCGCCATAGACATAAAAGAACGAAAACTTACGCTCCCCCTGATCCATGTCCTCAACAAGGCCAGCTGGGCTGAGCGCCGTCGCCTGATCAATATTGTCCGCAACCACAACACCGACCGGCGCCAGGTGCAGTTCCTCATCGAGTATGTCACCGCCAATGGCGGCCTGCAATACGCCCAGGAGGTCATGGAAACCTATATCCGCGAAGCCGAAAACATCCTCCTGACGTTTGAGGATACCCCGGCCCGGCATTCGCTCCTGGAGCTGATGCACTACGCCATCTCCCGCAGCAAATAATACCTGCCGGATCCTATCCCGGCCTTACATGCCACGCCCGCAGCTGATACCGCGCAAGGTGTCTCTGTGTATTGACGGCTGATTATCAGGCCCATATCCGAACTTTGTCATACAACATCGTGTATGGCAGAGATTCGGCTAAGACCCCAGACCCGACATACCCTCCAGGGATTGGCAGCAGGCACAGCGGCCTCGCTGGCACTGCTGGTATGCCTCGGGCCCGGGATGCGGCTCCTCTACCGGGCCGGGAGCCATACCCTGTCCGGCTCCGTCCACGGCCTGGACCGCCCGGGCGGCCTCCAACTCACCATCTACCGCGATGCGGACGAAGACGGCCAGCTCACCACCCGCGACGAAACCGCAGGGTTTTGTTTTACGGATGACAGCGGCCGGTTTGAGATTCAGATACATGAAGGCCGGACAGTCGCTTCCCGGCTCCAGGATGCCGCAGGTATCCACCGCGTACGCGACGACGGGTATGAACTTACCTTTGCGCCGCTTTGGCTGCCAGCCGATGCTGAGATACAGGGAGCGTATATCCAGGTACCGGGCACCCTGACCGGAAGCTGGGTGATCCAGGACGCACACGGCGATCACACCCAGGCTACAGCCTGGTCAGCCGCCCCCCAGGCAGGCGTACAGTCGGAGGACCTGCGCGGCCTGATCGCCGGGTGGCGGACCCGTCACCCGGATGCAGATAACCAACCGGTGACACTCCGGATTTGGGGACCATCGGCCCTGCCAGCTTTTTCGGCCGCTGATCCGCCAGTGCTGGTCGTACACTATACCGTACCCCAGCGCCCCTACCTGCTCACCGTGGATCCGGCCTCATTGCCCGATGGATATGCTGCCCCCCAGTACAGCTTCCCCTACGGCAGCCACGATGACCTGAAGATCGAGCTTTATCAGCGGTAACCCCGTGACGCGGCGCACATCCGCGAGGTTTTTCCATCCGGGAAAGGGCGGGGTAACAATTGGGGCAGGGACCCTGACAGATCTCATGCAGCCCGGGCCCTCCCGTCTCAAAACCCGTAGATCAGCACCCCGAGGGTGATGATCCACCCCAGTACCACCAGTTGCATAAACCGGTCTTCCAGAAAGATGCGGCCCGGATTGGCACTTTTTTCTTCCACAAACGTGATCTGCATATACCGCATGACCCCCATCAGCACAAAGATCACCGTCACGTACAGGTCACGGCTGCCCAGGCGGTTCTGGACTTCGGGCGAGATCGTATAAAAAATGTACGACACAATCATCACAGAGGCCATCATCACCATGGTGGCATTGATAAACTCCAGGTTGTAGCCGTGGATAGCCTTGCGGACCTGCAAGCCCCCGGCAGAGAGGCGTACATCGTCCCGGCGTTTGGCGAGGGCCAGAAACAGCGCCCCTAAAAAAATCATGATCACGATCCAGAGCGAAAGCGGGATATGGGGCACGGCAATCAGGGCCCCTGCCGCGATCCGAAACTCAAATCCCAGCGCGATCAGGCACACATCCAGAATCGCGATATGTTTGAGCCGGAACGAATACAGCAGGTTCATGATCACATACCCCGTCGCCACGTACAGGGCCGTTTTGTCCAGCCACGCAAAAATCCCCACCCCACCGGCCATCAGCACCGCCATCATCAGGAGGGCTACCTGGGGTGATACCCTGCCCGCCGCCAGGGGGCGGTGTTGTTTGACCGGGTGCGCCCGGTCCTCCGCGATATCCCGGTAGTCATTGAGGATATAGACGCCCCCTGCCAGCAGGCTGAACCCCACAAACCCCACAAACGTCCGCGCCAGCAGCACTGTGTCCAGAAACCGCTCCGCAAAAAAGGCCGGCAGAAACAACACCAGGTTTTTGATGTGCTGGCCGGGCCGGATCAGGGCGAGATAGTCTTTGAGCATGTCGTAGCAACTGAATAAACGGGTTCAGGCTGACAAAGGTAGGGGATTTTTTTGGGGAATGGGGTGGCATGACCTGCCTTATCTGCCCGGACGGGGACGGATACGGGTGGTTGCAACACCCATTCGTATTTATGGCATAAAAACACAAGGAAGGTTTGTAAAAAAAATATGTAAATTTTTAAATATGTTTAACCATCAGCACCTTACACATAAGCATAGTTTCATGTGAAGAAAAATAATAGCTATAACCAGCCACTTTGAGAATTGGCCCCTCCGGCAATCCGGTTGCAGGACCCAGTTTTTTTTGAGAAATTGCCCTTATATGCATGCTGCCCCTTCGTTGTATCCGGCTGATTTTGAGGATTTTTTCAGGCAAATATACCCTCGTCTGGTTAGCCGGGCCGGGGTGACCATCGCTGATCCGGCATCCATCCCCTCACACGTACACACAGCCCTGCTCCGGGCCTGGCAGACGGGTGTTCGGGAGCCGGAGGTGATCCTGGATTGGCTGGGCCCCGTCCCGCCCCCGGACCTCTCCCGGCCCGCAGACCTGCTCGCCCGCGTGCGCACGGGCGGATACTCCCTCGCGGAGCTGGCACAGGCCCCGGACACCGACCTGACGGCTCTCCGGCAGGCCTGGACCACGGCCGTGGCAGGGCTTTTGCCCCCGGAGGCGCAGGCCGCAGCCCTGGCATCTCCCTGGCTGATGCCCATCACCCGTTGGCTGGCAGACGATCTCAGCCCACAGGAAGACCACGAGCTACGGCATTGGATGGACCAGGACCCGGCACATGTAGCCTTGTTTGATGCAGTATATGAGGCATGGGAGGCCAGTGCGCCCCCTCCGCCCGCCCCCGCACCGGACGTCACGGCAGCGTGGGAGGCCTTCAGGGCAGTCCTGCCCCGTACCCGCCGCCGGTGGCCAGCCTCCGTATGGATGGGAGCGACTGCCATGCTCCTCGCCGCTGCCAGCATCGGCTGGCTCTGGTTTGTGCGGCCCGGTGAGCAGTACCAGGCTGATACCCTCCCCCTCAACCTCCAGGCAGCGGCGGGGTATACCTTTCACCTGATGCCGGGCAGCACTCTGACCCTCCGGGGCGACGAGGCGACACTGGCCGGCGAAGCCACCATTTATATCCGGGCAGGCAGCTCGCTGCGCATCCGGACGGAGGATATCCATGCCACCCTCGGCCCCGGAAACTGTGTGCTGATGGCCCGCCCCGATACAGCCCGCCTCTCCGTCTCGGCAGGTGAGGCCACCCTGCGTGTCCATAACCAGGCGCTGCCCCTCCGCACCGGCCAAACCGGCGTTTGGTCTTCCCGGACAAGAAAGCTTTATTCGCAGCCCTGATCCAGCTCTCTTCTTGTAACCCTTATGGCTTTGTTTACTGGCAATACCGTCTTCCGGTACGAATCACTGCCCTCTACCAATGTCCGGGCCTGGGAACTCCTGGCCGATAATCCCCCCGAGGGTACCGTGATCCTGACCCGGGAACAGACAGCCGGCAGGGGCCAGAAGGGCAACACATGGCAGGCGGTACCGGGGATCAACCTGACTTTCAGCGTAATCTACCGGCCGGGTTTTCTTGATCCGCGGGACTTGTTTGCCCTGAGCAAGTGCGCCTGCCTGGCGGTGCGGGATGTCGTGGCAACCTCTGTGCCGGGTGCGGAAGTACTCGTCAAGTGGCCCAATGACATCCTCGTCAACCGGCGCAAGGTGGCGGGGATTCTGATCGAAAACCAGTTGGCCGGAGCCCGTGTCCAGGCAGCAGTCATCGGGATCGGGCTGAATGTGAACCAGACCCAGTTCCCGCCGGAGATAGCCGACCGGGCTACCTCCCTCTCCCTGGAGGCAGGCCGCCTGATGTCCCTGGAGGCAGTTCTCTCCCAGGTACTTGACCGGCTGGAGGGATATTATATTCAGCTCAGACAAGGCCAGACCGCTGCCCTGGACCAAACGTATCTTGCGCATCTGTATGGGTACCAGGAAGAAGTGAGCATGACCTTCGGAGGTGCCCGGCAACACCTGCGCATCCTCGGCACGGACCGGAGCGGCAAACTGGCTGCCACCGATGGCCGGATTGTCCACTACTTTGACATCAAGGAAGTAAGCCTGCAGGTAGAACCGTTGGAATAGGGTAAAAATTTTGACACCATATCCCGTGCAACGTCCCGGCTTGTTTTTTCATCTGGGTAATATCCGGTTATGACACCTCCTCCTGTACTCCTGGCAATAGACATCGGCAATACCCGGACCAAAGCAGGCCGGTATGAAGCAGGCCACCTGGTGGCGGTCTGGCACCTGGACACGTCCCGGCTTTCAGAAGAGCTGGGAGAGGCACTGGCTGAGGTAGCGCCCGGGACCCGGCTCCAGATCGGCTGGATCAATGTATCCGGCTCCGTGGACCTGGCAGCCTTGCCGGTATGGACCCGTTTTGAGGTGCCACCCGTCTGGGTGGAGATCCATGCATTTTCGCCTATGCCTGTCCGGAACGCGTATCAAACCCCGCATACCCTGGGGACCGACCGGATTGTGGCTGTCGTGGGTGCCTGTGTGCAGGCACCTGGCCAGGCGGTACTGGTGATAGATGCCGGTACGGCTCTGACCTACGATGTGGCGGATGCCACGGGCACCTATCTGGGTGGTGCCATCTCACCCGGGCTGATGATGCGGTTTCGTGCCCTGCATCAGTTCACGGCACGTCTGCCGGAGGTATCACCGGTCGCTGATCCGCCCCTGATCGGCGACAGCACCGTATCGTGTATCCAGGCAGGGGTAGTGGGGGGAATCCGGGCTGAAGTAGAAGCCATGATCCGGCAGTATCAGACATGGGCTGACGGACGGCTGACAGTCTTTCTTACCGGGGGAGATGCACAACACTTTGAAAACCACCTGAAAAACATCAACTTTGCGGACGCAAATCTCGTCCTGCACGGAATTCACGCGATCTTAACCCGCTATTATCCCCTATGATCCGTTCTATCAACGCCGCCCTGGGTATTCTCTGTCTGGCAGCAGTATGCAGCCCCCTGGCAGCGCAGGAGCTCACGGTGAGCCCTTATTCACGATACGCCATCGGCGATGTATTCAGCGCGACCACCGTGCGGAACGCATCAATGGGTGGTATAGGGGTAGCCAGCGATAACTACTTCTCTATCAATCGCGTCAATCCGGCTACGCTGGCAGATCTGGTGTACACCACCAGCGACCTGTCGGTATTCGGCCAGGTGAGCCGTATGAGCACCGCCAACAGCCGCTCATACCCTGTCGCAGCCGGCCTGCATGATATGTCATTTGCCTTCCCCTCCAACAAAGGACTGGTGCTGGGATTGGGGTTTGCGCCCTACAGCGGGGTAGGTTATACCATAGACAGCCGCCAGGATGTGCTGCTCGGTGACAGCACCTTTGTGCAGCGCACCATCTACACGGCCAAAGGAGGCCTGAGCCAGGCGTACCTTACGGCTGCCTACCGGATGCTGCACAACCGGCTCCGGATTGGTGCTTCCTTTAACTTTTTGTTTGGAAATACGACGTATACCTGGTCTAATGTCCTCTATGCCAATGATACCCTGCTGGCGGCTGGTTACCTCCCGATCACGGCTGTGCGGGACCAGTATGCACGGGGCGTCAACCCGCAGATCGGGATCCTGTACAGTGATACCCTGAACAAAGCCAAAAATATCCATTGGCGGATTGGGGCTACGGCAGAGTTTCCGCTGGCGATGAAGGCCAACCGCTTTACCGAGTACTCCAATACCCTGGTACGCGACTCTGTAGGCGTGTTTGAAGAAGGCGAAATCCTGCTGCCCCGCAAAGTAGGGATAGGGTTTATGATCAACCGGCCTGCCTACTGGTCCGTCGGTGCCGATGTGGTATGGCGTGACTGGACTAATTTTACCTTCCTGTCAGACTCTCTGAACCTGGGCCGCGAGCTCCGGGCCAGCATAGGAGGCGAGTTCACCCCTAATCCGGAGGTTGCCAATTACCTGAAGCGGATCAATTATCGTGCGGGCGCGTACGCCCAGCAGACCTATATCAACTTTGGGGGCGATCCTGTGTATGACTACGGGGTGACCTTCGGGGTCGGCATACCCGCCACCTTCAAGGGCAACTCACGCTTCCAGCCGGGCCGGGTGACCTCCCGTATTAATATCGGAGCCGAACTAGGCCGCCGGGGCAATATCAACCTGGAGCAGCCGGTCGAGGAGTACTATGTGCGCCTGCGCCTGGGCTTCACGATCAATGAGCAGTGGTTTGTCAAGCGTGTATTCAACTGACAGGTCCGGCATGCAACTCCTGACCCCGACCGACTGGCAAGCCTATGAACTGATAGACTCCGGCGACGGCGAAAAACTCGAACGTTTTGGTGCCTATACCGTCAGACGCCCTGAACCTCAGGCTGTCTGGAGTAAATTTTTGCCCGAAAAAGACTGGGAAAACCTGGCACATGCTCACTTCAAACAAGCCGGAAGCCATGCAGGCACCTGGGATCGCAAGCCCGGCATGCCGGATCAGTGGTATATCTCCTATCAATACGGGGAGATGAAACTCAGCTTTCGGCTGGGCCTGACGGGGTTCAAACATGTGGGAATATTCCCGGAGCAGGCTGTCAACTGGAATTATCTCTACAACAGCCTGAAGTCTGTACCCGGGGCACGTGTCCTGAATCTTTTTGCCTATACAGGCGGAGCATCCCTTGCTGCCCGTGCCGCCGGGGCAGATGTCACCCATTGTGACTCGATCCGGGCGGTCCTCAACTGGGCCGGTGCCAATATGGAAGCCTCCGGGCTGAATGACATACACTGGCTGCTGGAGGATGCCTTCAAGTTTGTGAAGCGGGAGGTGCGGCGCGGCAACCGCTACCAGGCGATCATCCTGGATCCACCCGCCTGGGGCCATGGCCCCAAGGGCGAAAAGTGGAAACTCGACGACATGATCAATGAGCTGACCCATGAGGTGGCCCAGATCACCGATCCAGACCGTCACACGATTGTATTTAACAGCTACTCCCTCGGGTATTCCCCCCTGGTCATAGAAAACCTGGTTCGGACGCATTTCCCCTATGCTCCCCAGGACGGGATAGAGGCTGGCGAACTTTACCTGCAGGAGCGGTCAGGCCGCAGGCTGCCAGCCGGGATTTTTGTCAGGTTCAGTTCATGAACCATTGGATTTATCCGGGCAGGTATGTAAATTTGTAGTATTATTCACTTCCAAACTCCTTGCACCGTCAGCCCAAGGCTGGCGGTTTTCTGTACAGGTAGTGGATCCGGCTGTTCAGAAAATATTTTATAGTTTCTGTAGGCCATAAGCCAAAAATTCTTATCTTTGCCGTCCAATTCCTTGCGCTATGCGGCAGGACAAAACATTTGAACGTCAGTACTCAGTCAATGTCGCACGTCTTCGTGATGGCATTACGGAGGAAGTTTTTGAAGCAGGCGCAGCGTTTTTTGAATACTTTCCGCACGCCCCTATTCGGGAAGGTGATGTGCAGGTGCGGCTGGTCATAGACAAGTCTGCCCGGATGCTGGATGTACACTTCCATGTGACGGGTCAGGTGATGCTTGCCTGTGACCGTTGTCTCCAGCCCTATAACCAACCCGTAGAGACTGTTGAGCGGGTGATCTACTCGTTTGATCCCAGTTTAAACCTGGACGACGAAGAGATTATCTATGTCAATCCGCAGGAACCTCAGCTCTCGGTACTTCAGGAGTGTTATGATTTTATCATGCTCTCCGTGCCGATGCGAAAAGTACCTGCTCCGGATCTGCATACCTGTTCACCGGAGGTACTGGCTTTGATCCAGAATCCTGGCCAGGACCATGAGGAGGATGACGATGCGGACGAGTCAGATGAAGTCTCAGCTTTATTCGGCAGCTTGACGTTGCCCGATCTGGATGAGGACGACGATGAGGCGGTCACTGAAGAATTTGATGACAGTGCCCCTGTGGACCCGCGCTGGGAAGCGCTTCGTAAGTTGAAGGATCAGATGGAGCCCTGACGGGCAGTTAATATTACCTTAATACGACAACAATTTAACCTAGTCTGCGATGCCACATCCCAAACGGAGACACTCGAAGACCCGCCGAGACAAGCGGAGGACGCACCTGAAACTTGCGCCACAAACCTATTATATAGATCCGAACTCCGGGGAGGCAACGCTGTACCACCGGGTGAATCTGGAAAGTGGGTTTTACCGTGGCCGCCAGGTGATGGCCGGCAAGGGCGAAGAGTAATCTCACCTATCCACGTGTGATATATAAGCATAGCCTGTGTCGTACACAG
Source organism: Bacteroidia bacterium (assembly GCA_033762375.1). Classification (GTDB taxonomy): domain Bacteria; phylum Bacteroidota; class Bacteroidia; order J057; family J057; genus RDXT01. The sequence continues at coordinate 480,585 of JANRLQ010000026.1, read as the reverse complement.
GCTATCTTTGTTGGGTATTCGTACGTATTTCTGTAATACGCCTCAGCTCGTTTCTCCCACAGCCTGCGCCATCACTCCGGCTGGACGATGAGCTACCCAACGGTACGGTACACGTGACATATATACTATATCGGTGCGGATGAAGATCTGCACCGATTTTTTTGCATCGGGTGGATAAGGACTTGAGAGAGGGACATTACCCGCAACCCATACGTCTGCTCCTGACAAAAAAAATTTACGCCAGGATCTGAAGATGCCGCATGTTTTAGTGGACGTGTACGGAAGAGATGTGCATATTTGATCTATCAATTAGGAAGCCTGATATGCTCAGACTGAAAATGAAAACCGATCCGCGCTGGGTCAAAAATGTAGCCGAGCGCAATATATCAGAGATACTCACTGACCATGCCTACTGTGAACAGAAGGCTGCCTCTACCGCCATCTCGCTCCTGGTGCAGTATCCGGAGCATGCAGAACTGGTTGCAGAGATGGCCGAACTCGCTCAGGAAGAAATGGGCCACTTCCGGATGGTGTTTCGGGAGATTCAGCAACGTGGGTATGAACTGGGAAGAGAGCGTAAAGACTCTTATGTAAATGAACTCCAGCAGTTTATCAAACAAAAAGGACGCTCACGGGAGGAGGTGCTGGCGGATAAACTGCTTTTTGCGGCCATGATTGAGGCCCGGAGTTGTGAGCGGTTTAAGGTGCTCTCCGAAAACATCGGGGATGCAGCCCTGGCGGATTTTTATTACAAACTTATGGTGTCTGAGGCCCGGCACTATACCATGTTCATCCGTCTCGCCAAAAATCTCTGCCCCAATGTGGAGGTAGAAAAACGCTGGGAAGAATTTTTAGTGTACGAAGGCGAAGTCATCACGCGCTACGGCAAAAGTGAGGCTATCCACGGTTAATACACCCCGTAGGAAGCTGACAAGGCGGAGCCTCTTGATAAGCCGGGGAATAGTATCCCCGGCTTTTTTTATCTTGCTAAGATTATATGATATTCGATATACGTAGTACAAAAATCCCATCACTGTCTCATTCCTAAACCTGCTTTGACCGCTATGAATAATCTTATACGCTGGAGCCTCATGGTCTTCCTGATGATTGGCCAGCTCTATGCACAGTCAGGTGATACCCTGGTGGTGCAGACATTTTCATTTAATGACCCGAGTCCGGTCGGGTGGTCTGCTCCTTATCGGGGGAGTTTTTTGTTTCCGGATACTTCTGTGCATTTCGAAAAAATCCTGATGTACTATACCCTCAAGTGTGATGCTGCCACCAATCACGACGGGTATCCTTGTGGCGAATGGGACTATACGACCCACACATACGTAGTGGACTCCAGCGGGGTGATGGACTCAACTCGTCGTGTGACGCCGAACTATCAACTCATCAACGGAGGCACTCCTGACTCCCTGGCCCTGCGCCTGACACCCGTACATACCTACACCCATGTATGGCAGCCCTACAGGGTGTACACCGATACGCTCGGTCTCACCAGTTCTGCGCCCGGAGCTGGCGGTAAGAGTTTGCCATTATTTGGCGGGCATCCTGTAGGCAGGGCACAGTTTATCTGGACCGCAAGTGAGCTTCTGGCGGCAGGCCTCTCGCCAGGTGACATCACGGGCCTGCGGCTGTACCTCATGGGCGCCTCTACCACGGCCCGCAACCTCAGGATCCGGATCGCACCTACGCTGCTGGACAGCCTGGGTGATACCCAGTTTCAGCAAACGGGATTTACAGAGGTGTACTACCATGACACCGATTTTTCAGGAGCAGGCTGGTATAGTTTTCCGTTTGTCCAGGGTTATAGCTGGGACGGTGTTTCAAACCTGGCAGTAGAATTTACCTACGAAAGTACTACCTCATACGCACCGGCTTCTGTCGCTGCAGATACGGTCGGGGCCGGAACCGGGGTCATGACGTCTGGGTCAGCCTATTATCTCCAGTTGGATGGTACCAATGATATGGTAGACCTGGGATCCGGGCCTCAGATCGCAGGAACAGACGCACGCACCATCGAGATGTGGGCGCAGGCAGATGCTTTTAATGACGCCGGAATATTTCAGGCAGGCCCTACCGGTAGTACAGGTGCTGATTTTTCGCTGCGCACCATGACTACTCCTGCCCTGTGGCGGGCCCAGTTTTGGGGGACACCAGACTTTGATGTTACGTTGCCCGGCAGCCCGGGGTCCTGGCATCACTATGCCGTGACATTTGATGGATCCGTGGCAAAAATTTACTTTGATGGTGTCCTGAAGGCCAGCCGCAACATCTCGATCAGTACAGGTACCTTTAATATATGGCTCGGCAGATGGAGCGGGTCTTTTTTTAAAGGTAAGCTGGACGAGGTGCGGGTCTGGGACAAAGCCCTGGATGGAGCGGTCATTCAGGCCTGGAAACATAAACCCATCACCCCCGATCATCCTGACTATGCGCACCTCAAGGGGTGGTGGCCGCTGGATGAAGGACAAGGGCTGACCACACAGGATGCCTCTGGTCATGGATTTACGGGGCAACTCCTGGGCCCCCCAGCCTGGCGCAAGTGGAGACCACAGGATATCACCCGTGATATGACTCCGGTCACAGAGCGGCCCCAGACCGTATTTGAGCAGGGTACCTTCATCTCCTATCTGGACTCCACCCTGTCTGTGGACTCCGTGGTGCGGGAGCCTGTCCAGGTGGTCGTCTACAACCATCCCAGCGGAGCCTATATTATCCCGGACGATCATCCCCAGCATCCGTCTATTCCCACAGATACCCTGACCGTGTGGCCAGCCCAGAGTTATACCTATATATATGATGCAAATGGGCAAGTACTGGACTCTGTATGGGTACAGGCCGACACCGTACTCCGGCGGCGGGACCATGTTTATTACAGCAATATTGTCTGGTATGAGATAGGGCGGTTTATTACGCCTTATGGCATCAACCTCGATCTGGGCGCACAAGGCACCCGCTGGGTTTTTGATGTGACGGATTATGAACCGATCCTGCATGACTGGGTATATCTTCAGGCAGGCAATAACCAGGAATTGCTGGATCTCAAGTTTATCATGATCAAAGGAACACCCGCCCGGACTGTCCGCAAGATCGAGAACCTCTGGCAGGGTGAGTACTCCTATGCCGATCTCTGGAACAATGTACAAGCCAAACCCGTCACCCGGCTTCTGGATCCACTCGGCGCTGCCTACCGGGTCAATATGCGTATCAGTGGACACGGTTTTGGCGGACAAACAGACTGTGGTGAGTTCTGTCCCCGGCACCACTACCTGTATGTAAATGGCAATCAAGCCTTTGACTGGGAGGTCTGGAACGAATGCGGAGATAACTTTGTGTATCCTCAGGGAGGCACCTGGGTATATGACCGCGCCGGGTGGTGTCCGGGATCACCTGTATCAGTGTTCAGCCACGAACTCACGCCCCTGGTAACCCCCGGCGATACAGTGGCGATCGAGTATAAAATTCAGAATCCGGCTCCGTATCCGGCAGAGGGTAACTATGTTTTCAGCGGGCAACTTGTTACCTATGGTCCGCCTAACTTTGTCCGGGATGTTTCCATGGAGGAGATCATGGCTCCTACAGACGACAAACGATTCAGCCGGCGAAATCCTATCTGTGACAACCCCCGTATCCGCATCCGAAACAATGGTACCGAACCCCTGACCCAGGTCGGGATCCGGTATGGGATCCGGGGTGGGCTTCAGACCTGCGGATATGTCTGGGAGGGCAACCTGGGCTTTCTGGAAAGTACTGAAATAGACCTCCCGGAGTTCAACTGGGCCACTTCCGCGCAGGGACAACCTGTGTTTTTTGCGGAGCTGGTCAACCCCAATGGAAAGCAGGATCACAACCCCGGTAATAACCTGAAGGAATCCCGCTTTGCCATTCCTACCCGGCTTTTTTCAGGCTCCGTGCTGGAAATCCGCACCAATGGGGTAGCTGCCGAAAACTCCTATACCATCACGGATGCCGAAGGGGTGGTCGTCCGGCAGCGGACCCAGATGCAAAACAATACCCTGTACCGGGACACGCTGGATTTGCCGCTGGGGTGTTACACTTTCCATTTCAGAGACGACAATGTATTCGCAGACTGGGATGGCAATGACGGACTTTCGTGGTGGGCCAACAGTGACGGGAGTGGATTTGTGCGCATCATGCGGCCCGATGGCACCCAGTTGAAGCGGTACAACTCAGACTTTGGGAAGGACATCTGGGAACAGTTTACCGTCCTCTACACCCTGGGCCAATACTATTTCTCAGACATCACCTGTACTACGATTGACAGCGCGGTGACAGCCATAACGCCACCCCTCACAGGGAGCCTCGACCTGTATCCCAATCCTGCCCCGGGTACCTGCACCGTGGATATTCACCTGGGTTATCCTGCTGCCGCCGAGTTGGAAGTATGGAACATCACCGGGGTACGGGTATATGCCATCACCTTACCAGAAGCCTCTGATATTCAGCACACCCTGAACCTGGAGGTGCCGGGTGGTATATACCTCGTACGGGTACGTACCCCGCGTCAGGTGCTGAGCCGAGAGCTGGTGATTACCCGATAGGGGATCTCATAAAACCTGTAGCTGGAACCGGGGTTATCGCCACTGGTTCCAGCTATTTTCATAATACTGCACCAGAATCTGATTGTCCAGGTGATTGACCTCAGCAGGTACGGCCTGTGTATCACCATCAAATACAAACAAGGTCGCTGCGATCGCAGGCGTGAGATACCGCAGCGATACCGGACGCTCTTGCAGCCGCCGGGTCAGGCTATGGAGCAGGCTATCTTGTGCAGGGCCGGCGTGAAGGCCCGCCAGCCTGGGTGAGGTTTTCAGCGCCAGGTTAAATCCCCACTGCCCGAAAGAAGGAACATATACCTGGTAGGGGATCGTCGCAGGAAATACAGATGCCAGGGTATGATGAATACACCAGAATGCCCTGGGGGCAAAATAAGGTGACGTGGATTGGGTCACGACGACGCCCCCTGCCGCTAATCGCCTGGAGATCAGCCCATAAAACTCTGCTGTATAGAGTTTGCCGAGTGCTGTATGGTTAGGGTCCGGCAGGTCAATGATGATCACATCGTACAGGTCTGTGCCGTTTTCGATAAACTTATATCCGTCCTCATTGACGATTCTGACCCGCGGATCAAGCATCGAGCTGTCATTCAGGCGGATCAGCACCGGATGTGATGTTGCCAGCCGGGTAATCTCAGGATCAAGGTCTACCAGATCTACCGTCTGCACCTGTGCGTGCTTGAGGACCTCCCGGGCCACCATTCCATCCCCTCCACCCAAAATGAGAATCCGCCCGGTATGAGCCGCCAGTTGCAGGGGGATATGTACCAGGGGTTCGTGATAGCGGTACTCATCTTTAGACGAAAACTGTAAATTGCCATCCAGAAAAAGGCGGGTGTCATCATTCCACTGGGTGATCACAATCTGCTGATAAGCAGACTGCCTGGAGAGCATAATCTCATCCTGGTAGAGAAAATTTTCGAAAAAACGGGTAATCTGGAACGAATACCCAAATCCCGCGAGCAGCAGACCGCCCCCCAGCGTACATAGGATTATCATGCGGCGATAGTCGGGCAGGTCTGCCCTGAATTGCCAGGTGTTGAGTGCTGCCACGACCAGGTTCAGCATACCGATCCCAAATGCGGTGCGCATGACCCCCAAGGTCGGCAGGAGCAGGAGGGGAAACAAAACTGAAGCGATCAGCGCCCCGAGATAGTCAAAGGAGAGTACCTTGGCCATCGCGTCCCTGAGTCCTTCGTAGCGGTTGATCATCCGGGTCAGGAGCGGAATTTCCAGTCCTATCAGCGTACCCAGCGTACCCAGCAGGATAAAAGCCGTCAGGTAAAAATAAGGCGTGAGGGAAAACGCCAGGTATAAGATTGCCGACGAAAAACCACCAATAATACCCAGCCAAATCTCAAACAGGATAAACCACCGCAGCAGCCCGCGTATGACAAACTTGGACAAATAAGACCCCAGGCCCATAAAAGACAGAAATAGCCCGATCACCAGTGAAAAATGCAGGATGCTGCTGCCCTGAAAATAGCTGGAGATGGTGCTGATCAGCAGCTCATACAGGATCGCACAGATGGAAATAATGGCTACAGAGACCAGCAATAGCGCTGTATGTGAGGCTGTAAGCCCTGGCTGCAGATGCTCCTCCTGCTGGCTTGAGGTGGGGTCCATGGTTTTCGGTTAAGGGTTCTGGTGAATCTGGTACAACAGGTCAAATATAACCCCCCGCGTGAGATCGGGCGTATCACGGAGCCGGATATGCCGTGGAAAATATACATACCAGCGCTGGGCTTCCAGATCAAAAATCTGGAGTGTGATCCGGGTATTCCACTCGGGAGACAGGATATAATACAAACTATACGGCAGGGCTGGCGGCAGCAGGATGCCGACCACCCCTACCAGTATCCGTCCTTTGCGGGGCTGTGCGAGCGCCCGGACAGAAATACGGCCTACATAACGACATGGAGCCCAGGCTGCTATTTGCCTCAGCTCTTCCCGGTACAGACTTACCATCTGTATCTCACCATGCAGCAACTGCTCCTCCATCCACATCTGTATACACTGCAGGTGCCGGTAGACTGTCAGATCCCCAGACGATACGGAGTCCTGGGCCAAGACGGCCAGGGTCATGTCAAATGTTGCAGCATCGGCTACCAACTGGTGCGTTATCCGATCAGCAGCTGCCTCAGAAGCAGGCACATCCAGCGGTACGTCCTGCCGCATATCCAGTCTTTCATACGTTACCGGTAAGATCAGGAGCGAGTCCAGCCCCAGCGGCAGCCCATTTAATAACATCTCACTATCCTGCAAAAAAGCAGCGGTAGTGTCTCGGGGGAGATGGCTCGTCAGATATTGACATGAAGGTAGCCTCAGCAGCTGGCCCGACCGGCGCCAGGTATCTGCCTGCCACCCTGTCAGGGCAGAGTCCTGGTTACAGACCAGTTTTTTCAGGTCGTATATCATCAGGAGGAGGCTTGTATCAGGTTGTTTGAGATAAGCTGTGGTGGCAGCCTCCAGGGCTGTAATGGCTATATGTACCCCTGTCAGCGAATCTACAGCACGGGTCAGGGGCTGTAACATACCAGGCCCTGCCGGATACCTTACATCCCATATCCGTCCTTCTGCCTCGTACATCGCCAATCCATACCAGCCGTATGCCGCAACAAAATCCAGTATCGGGGCATCCTGATACAAATGTCGCAGACAGACAGCCGCATAGATGGCCTGCTCGTACGCTCTTTTTTCCAGGTACAGCCAGGCGCACTCATACTGAGCACGAAACCTGACATACCGAAATGCCCGGCTGGTATCTGCCAGGGGGCTGGTTGCCGGGGGGAGTTGCCGGGCGATCCGCTCAATACGCAGGAGACTGAGGCTGTCTGACACTACCTGAGATGGCGGTGGCAGGTAGCGTTCAGGATACCCCGGGATCGTTATGGGGATCGAGTCTGTATGCCAATACATAGCGCCCGGGTTCATACAACGAAGCGCGGCAAGTACCTCCGATGCCGGGTAGCCAGCAGCCAGATATAAGGCCAGTCCGACTGAGTCGGCTTCCAGCTCAGGGGCTAACGGATATACTGCCAGGGGAGACTGCTGCTGGAGAAAGTAGCGGAGGCTATGCTGCTGCAGATAGTGGCTGATCTCATGGCAAATGACAAATGCAAGCTGCGCCTCATTATCCAATGCGGCAATCAACCCGAGGTTGATCAGCAGGGTGCCGTCAGCAGATGAAAAAGCATTGACATCCGTGGCCCGCAGCGCATATATCCGCAATTGACGCTTGATCTCAGGATGTGCAGCCATTACCTTATTTACGACGCCTCCCAGATACCGGCTCACGGTGTCCTGAGACAGTACCCGGTGGCTCTGGAGCAGCTCTGTCAGATAAAACCGATTCTGCTGTTCATATTTTTTCCACACTGCCCGCCGGGACGGTTTGTCAACAAGATCCTCCGGAATATCTGGCAGCCTCCTCATATCCTGGCCTGCTGGGATGGGAGCCGCTGGATACAATCGCTCATAAGAGACATCCGCTGCTGTCTGGGCGGCAGCGGATGCATACATGATCCCTATCAAAAACAATGTCGGCAGGATCCTGTACTGACATACCATACTGCCGGATGCGTGATTATTTACAGTTGGTGACGGTCGTACGGCTTACAAATGATACTTGAGTGTCTTGCCGGGGGATCGAGACGATACAATACGGCTGTGTGAGTGCATCTGTAGTCATGCAGTCAGGGCCCGGTGTAGTCTTCACGACCTCCACGACGACACCCTGAGAGCCTGATGACACGCCTGCTATGCTGATGGTGTATCCACCACCAGACTGGGTACCCATCAGGGCGACCAGCACGATATGGGTCTCAAAATTGACGGCGGGTTGTTCCGGTGCCGGGAAGCGGTTGGAACCCAGTTCTTGCCAGAAGGTTGCCCAGGTTCTGTCATCCGTGATCACGGTATCGTACGCAGCCGATATACCGCTGTAGGACCCGGTCGAGATGACCTCATGCGGGATGGGTGAACCGGCAGCGGGGAGAGATTGTTGGGATTTGCAGGCAAATAAGCTCAGCAGCAGGCATAGGCCCAAAAGATAACCACGTGTCATGATACCGTTCGTAATAACGTGCGAAAAGCGACAAAGTGCTGACCAAACCGGTTCTCGTGATCCTGGCGAAGTGCCGGGGCCTCACGGGCCAGGTATGTTTCATAAGATACCTGGTCAGGGCATCGGTACTGGATATTAAAGGTACAGGTACCCGGCTCCGGAGCAGGCTCCAGAAGCTCCAGAAATTCAAATGAGCGAAAATATCCGGTCGCCATTACTGCCGGAATATGATCATCCCGCATCCAACTGAGCCAAGCCTCGCGTACCCCTTCATCCAGCGAGACCGTAACACTGTATACAAGCATAAGACATGATTGAAAAACCCTGCCACAAACACCCGAATATAGGAAAACCCGACCGATTACCAGACATTTGTTTTAATATTACCAGAAAGAATGCATCAGGGCCTGCCAGATTATCCACTGCCGACACAAGGACCGGATCACCAGCGACAGGTCTGGGATCCTATCCGCAGGCGATGGGTACTCCTGACACCAGAAGAAGGGGTGCGGCAGCGCCTGATCCGGTTTTTGGTCGAAGAAAAGAATATTGTCCCGGGTCTGATCAGTGTAGAGCGGGAAATACGGTATTTTCAGACCCGGCGTCGGTTTGATATTGTCGTGTTCAGCCGACAGGGCACTCCGTTTCTTTTATGTGAATGTAAGGCACCAGACATAACCCTCACCGAGAGTACCCTGGAGCAGATAGCCCGGTATAACCTGGTCTTACAAGCCCCTCACCTCCTGGTCACCAATGGCCACCAGCGTTGGTTTTTCAGCCTGGGAGCAGATGGGGGGTATCATGACCAGCCTTCAGGCTGGTATAGCCAGCCTGGCGCACCGCCCGAGACCAATGGCTGATAACCTACGCCGGACCAAGGTCAGTGCCTTCTTTTTGATTCGAAAATCAAGAATCACGCGATTACGACTCCACACCTCAACCCACCCAACTGGGCAGTATCCTGCTGCCCGTCTGCTCATCATGCAGGATTTGGAGATAGGTATCTATTTCTTGCTGGAGCTCCTCCACGTGAGAGATAATTCCTACAATCCGGTTTTCATGCCGGAGTGATTTGAGCGTCTGAAAGATGATTTGAAGAGATAGTTTGTCCTGGGAACCAAATCCTTCATCCAGGAAGAAAAAATTCTGGGCATTACTGGCTTGTTGCTGCACCTGATCAGCCAGCGCCAGTGCCAATGAAAGGGCAGCCTGGAAAGTCTGTCCGCCGGAGAGGGTTTTGACAGAGCGCACCTGGCCGTTGTTCAAAAAATCCCGCACCTGAAAATTATTGCCTGCCGTGGTCTCCAGGCTCAGCGCACCACGGGTGAGTTTCCGAAACCGTTCGTTGGCCGTAAGGCAGAGGTTTTGGAGAAATACCGTAGAGACATAATTGACAAATCCGCTTTTCGCGAATAGATTTTTGAGCGTGCGGATATTTTCGGCCCGGATATTCAATTGATCCTGAGCAGATTCCAGTCGGGTTTTTTCTGCAAGCTCTTGTTCGAGGCGTTCCTGCGCCTGCTTGAGTCCTCCCTGCGCCTGGATCAGGTCGTGTATCTGCTGCTGAAGACTGGCAAGCTGCTCTTTGAGTGCCTGATAGGTGACTTCATCAAAAGACTTACCTGTGGTCACGGTTTTCAGGTCTTCCAGGGTGGCCCGTGCTGTGTGCAGGTGCTGCCGATAGGTAAGGATGGCATTTTTTTCTGACTCTATATCCAGACCGAGTCCGAGCACCTGCTCGACGGCAGCCAGGTCCTGGTATCCGCCTGCCGGAAGCAGAGACGCCAGCACCAGGTTTTGGCGGGCCAATTTTTGAGAATATGCTTGCTCCTGCTGCTCGTGACCTGAGATTTCGCCGGAGAGTTTGTCGAGATTCGAGCGTAGGGTACGGATTTTTTTCTGGTATTCACCCCATAGATGCTCAAGCTGCCGGTGTGCGTCCCGAGCCTGGGCGGCTGCCTGGTTGATAGCTGCATCATTATGTGCCTGATAGGTCTCAGCCTGGATAATCCGGAGTTTACCGAGGCCTGTCTGAAGCGCTATTTCGTAGTCAGTGCGCTCGCGCCTGAGTTTTTCGAGGCCCGCCTGATAGGATTCGCGCTCCTGATTTTTTTGTGTGACCGCATTTTCCAGGGCCTGCCGCTCGCGCTCATGATGTCCGATCTGCTCATCAAGCTGAGAGATCATCGTAATCTGCTGATGTATCGCCTCAGCCGATGCGCCTTCATAGGCCTTCCAGACAAACCGCGCGGTGTGTTGTCTCACTTCTTTTTCGGCAAGACGGCGTTTATCTTCCTGGACATTTATATTTTCTTGAATATCAATTAGTTGAATATGAAACGACTCAAGCTGGACAAGGTTTTTTTCGAGCTGGGCAAGCGCTTTTTTTTGAGCCTCCACATCTGTTTTGAGCCGCTCATAGGCAGGATCAGGATGAGAGGTATCGAGGGGGTCCGGATGCTCAGTGGCACCGCAGAGCGGGCAAGGGGTACCCGGGAGCAGGGCCGCCGCAAAGGCTTGTAACCGGGCACGCACGGTGAGCTGCTCCAGTTTTGACTCACCTGCCAGGAGGGTCTCCCGTGTATGATGAATACGGGTCCGGATGATGTTTTCTACCTCCGCCGGAGCGAGCCGCGCCTGATGAATATCCAACTCCAAGGGGGCAATGAGCTGGCGGATGTCTTGCTGCCGGGCCTCCAGACGGTTTTGGGATTCTGTCAGGCTGGTGAGGCAGTTGGTAAGGGTGAGCTGGAGCGTATGATACTGGTCATGCCAGAGTTTGACTGCGAGGAGTTGTGTCAGATCCGGCTTTTGATCCCGGAGTATCTGGATTTGGGTGTTATGTTCCTGTGCTTGTTGTTTGTAGAGGGTCGTTTCTTGCCGGTTGGTCTCGATCAGTTGTTCTCCCTTCAAGATACGCGCCTCCAGTGCTTGTACTTGCCGGTGCAGCTGGCGGAGGTTGATCAGGGATTCAAGTTCTGCGGCCTGCCCGAGGTACCGTTCTCGCTCGTGATAGTCACGGTCTATTTTTTCGAAGGCGTTTTCAGCCAGTTCCAGGTCTTGTCGTGTCTGGTGCTGGAGCTCTTTTTTGTCCCGGATGGTCTGTGCAGTGCGCTGGAGCTGATCCGCGAGTTCGTTGCGCCGGTCGAGCAGCGGTTTGCATTCGCGGAGGCACCATTCATATGCTTTCAGGTTTTTTTCGCGGAGATCATACTGATCAGCATGGGCGACAAGCTCCGCGATGAGGTTTTGCTGGTGGTCTATTTTCGCAAATACAGACCGGAGTTCCTCCATACGTTGCACCTGCTTATCTACCTGCCGGACTTGCTCCTGTGCTGCGGCAGTCGTAGCAGCCAATGTATCAGCCTGGTGACGTACATCGGCGAGCTGCTCGGGGGTCGCATGCGCCAGTTGAGCGAGCTGGGCTTCTATCCGGGTGAGTTGCTGATGGTTTTGCTGCTCCAGCGCTGCTGCTTTATGGGCGAGTTCATATTTCTCCAGACCAAAAATCTCCTTGAGCATCCGGGTACGCTCAGTCTCTGTGAGCTGGAGAAAATCCTGAAATTTTCCTTGCGGGATGATCACCGTCCGCTTGAAGTTGTCGTAGCTCAGTCCCAGGATAGATTCGGCGGAGGTGTGGTCCAGCGGGACAGGCATCCCCCCTTCCAGCCGGAAAGCACGTCGCTCCAGGGTGCCGGTATCTTCAAACCGGCGAGAATTGCGGCGCCCGCTGACCGTAAACCGATACGTAGTCCCTCCTGACTCAAAGGTGAAGTCTATCATCAGGCGGTCTGACCGGAGGTTCATCATGTTATAGCTCCGGTTTTCCTTCTGATTGAGGCGCTCGCACTCGCCATACAACGCGAAGGAGATCGCCTCCAGGATGGCAGACTTGCCACTGCCAGTCGCCCCGAATATCCCGAAAAGCTGGGCGCTTGTCAGTCGGGTGAAGTCTATATCCTGGCGCTGCTGGTAGGAGTAGATGCCCTGGATAGACAATGAAATGGGGATCATGGCATATAGAACTAAGAGGACGAAAGAAAATTATGAAGCTGACTCCTGGCTCAACATTTCGCGGAACAAGTCCATCAGCGGATCATCCGGCAACTGCCCCTGCTTGTGCTGAAAGTACGCCTTAAAGAGGGTTTCCATATCCTGAGAGAGGTCTATGGATGGATTTTCCTGCACGATGGTTTCAGGATCGGTGACGCGTGGGATGATCGTAATGATCCCGCTGTGAATCTCATATAACTGGCGACGATCTTGTGCAGACAGGTAGGTATCCGTCTCCAGGGTGAGCTCGACCCAGGCATCAGGATGCTCCCGCAGCCACTCGGTGGCAGCAGCTACGCCCTGACACGTCACCCGTATGAGGGGTTTACCTGCCGTGAGCCGCACCCGCTCCACCTCTGCCGGCTGGCCCGGCGTCAGGGTGGCGATCAGGACATACTTTGCCTGCCCTGCCTCGCTCATGCTGTACGCCAATGGACTGCCGCTGTACCATACGGCCCCCGTACCTACCTGATGGCATCGGTGCAGGTGTCCCAGGGCGGTGTACTGGACGCCTGGCGGGATGATATCAGGGTATATCTCCCGGAGTCCCCCGATGGTCAGAATGGGTTTTTCGTCTTCAGGCTCGACCGGCACCTCTCCACCGGGAGCCATCATACACAGATGAGCTGCCAGCAGGGTGATACCGGCAGGATCAGCAGTTGCAGCGAGATGCGCCCACTGAGCACCCAGCAGCGTGCGTAGTGCCTGATCCGGGTTTTCATTTCCCAAAAATTGCCGTAGCCGGATCTCGTTGGCGTAGGGCGTGAGCAGGACGCTGACAGGCACCTCAACGCCGGGAATCTGGAGCCGGAGATAACCTGGTGCCGTATGTGTCACCTCCAGCCCCGTCTCCAGCCCGAAGGGTTGGAGTACACTGCCCGGATACCCCGCAAAAATAATCCCGCACGCACGTGCCAGCGGATCCGGTGCCTCAATCCGGTCAGGTGAGTCATGATTGCCGGCAATGGCTATGACAGGACGGCGTCCATGATCCGTCAGCCGGCGCAGCGTTTTGTACAGCAGGTCAATGGCCTCGGTCGGCGGGTTGATCTGGTCAAACAGATCACCCGCCACGATCACCATATGTACTGCTTCCCGCTCGGCAATCTCACATATCTCCTCCAGAACAGCCCGCTGCTCTTCCAGCCGGGATACATGATCGAGCCGTTTGCCCAGATGCCAGTCAGCCGTATGCAGGAGTTTGATCATAATCAGGGGGTGTTCAGGTAGGGCGATACGTAATGGTGGAAATAGGGGATGACTCAAATATCTCCTGTGCGGCGGCCTGAATATCCTTTGCCTCTATAGCCTCAATCTCAGCAATATACTGCTCAAACGGGAGCATGTGATCAAAGTCCAGCACCTCCTTGCTCATGTTCAGCATTTGACTCAGGAGGCTCTCATGCGAGAGTGTAAGCTGCCCGATCAGCTGTTTTTTGGCTTGGCTGAGGTGGATAGGCCCCAGCGGCATCTCACACAGCTGCTTGAGTTCTTTGTGCACCAGTTTACGGATACGGGCGATATTGTCCGTGTCACAGGCATAATAGATGCCCCACATCCCTGTATCTGTAAAGGGCTGATAAAAGGCATGAATATTATAGGTGAGGCCGTATTTTTCACGGACATTCATATTCAGGCGTGAGTTCATGGCAGGCCCTCCCAGGAGGTTTGTCAGCAACCCAAAGGCAGCAAAGTGACCCTTGCGCGCAGCATAAGCACGTCCCCCCAGTATCTCATGCGCCTGATCAGTGGCGATCTCGACCACCTGATCCTGAATAGCAGGGGTAGCCGGTGGAGTCCTGCGAACCCTGGCCGCAGGCAGTTGGAGAGGAGCCAGATACTTGCGGATCACCAGATCCAGTGCCTGCCGTGATACATTGCCCACCACCCCAAATACAACCTGACCCTGTGCGTAGGACTCCCGGATATGCCCCATGATCTCGTCCCGCGTAAACTGGCTGATGCTGTCACGGGTACCCAGGATGGGATGACCTAAGCTGTGATCAGGGTACACCATCAGGTCAAAGTCTTCCAAAATAGCCTCGTCCGGAGTATCCCGGTACATATCTATCTCTTCTGAGATGACTTGTTTTTCTTTGATAATCTCCTTGTCAGGAAACACGGAGTCAAACGTGATATCTGTCAGTAACTCGGTGGCCCTGTCAAAATACTCGGCCAGCATGGAGACATAAAAACAGGTTTTTTCCTTGGTCGTATAGGCATTCACATCTCCGCCGACAGACTCCAGGTAGTTGATCACGTGAAACGTTTTTCGCTTACGGGTACCCTTAAAGGCCATGTGCTCAATAAAATGTGCCATACCCGCCCGGCTCTCGGGATCATCCCGGCTTCCCGTGTCAATGATATACCCACAATGAACGAGCCGGGTATAGGGCACATATCGGTGTACGATCCGCAGGCCGTTTGGAAGTTCGATCAGGTTTACGTCCATAGCAGTTTTTCGAGTCACAACATTAAAAACCAACCCCACGTTATGATAGCAGTACTGAATATTTTTACCTTTGTTCGGGAGGGAAACGGGTTAGTTGCCAAATATAACAACAAGTAAATTTTTATTGCTGATGCGTATGCGTATGACAAAAAATGTAGGCACCGGGATGCTGATAGCCGTGTGTCTTGTAGCCGCTATGACCGGCTGCCAGGATCCCTGCGACCCCACCCTGAATCCCGGTATCGGGGATGAGTATTTTACGGTGACCTACCTGAGTCCTGCCGGGACCAACTACCTCACCAGCACCTACAATCCCGCCGGGATCGTCGTGTATCTTGACAGCACGGGAGGCGCAGACCCGACCCCGGACTATAAGCTGATCCGCCCGGGTTATACAGGGGGAGCATTTGGCCCGTTTGCCTACACAGGTAGTTTTATCAGCGCGATAGACAATCGCATCAACTTCCCGCTGTTGTTCCAGCGCAATTTTGCCTACGACTATTATATCAAAAAAGATACCTATGGGGTAGACACCCTGCGGGTAGAGTTTCTCCTCGGGGCAGACGAGTGCAATTACTTTTGGAGTTATATCCGCTATTATCACAACGGCGACCGCCTGACGCAGTATGACAACCAGCCCAAAGCAGACATTGTCATTACAGAGTAGTGCATTATTTGTGGATACTATCTTACAAAACATGAAAAACCCGTAACGTCCTGCTGGCGTTGCGGTTTTTTTTATAGTAAATTGCAGAAAATATTAGCAGATTAAGTGACTGCTTACAGATCACCTGCTGATATTGTGCCTTATCCGGAAACCGGCTTTTTGCTTCAGTGCCAAGTATTGTATCTGTATGAGATATCACCTAACAGGCTTCATGCTGCTGGCCCTCCTGATTGGGGCGGCTCTCCCCTCACACAGCCAGAACTGTACGGTCCTGGAGCGTCAGATGGAGATTTTATTCACTTCCTGGCAGCCGGGTGCCATCACGCCCCTGCGACAGGTAGAGGAGCTTCATCAGGCATGCCAGGCTCCCTCCGACAAGATGGAGCTGGTATATTACTTTTTTCAGGCGGCCGATGCCCAGCAGCGCATCAGCCGCTATGGCAATGAATCCTATCGCCGGGCTGCTCAGGCCTATTATGATGCCAGCCGTTATTTTGACTGGCTGGTGAGGGCCCCTGAGCCAGAATCATTGTTTGTCTCTATATACTTCGCCAGGGCTCAGTCGCTGGAGGCGGGGATCGAAAATGAGCGCCGCCGGCTCAACTTACCCGTATATCGCCCGGATACCCGGGCATCAGGCACTACTGCCGGATGGAATAAACCAGGCCCTCCGCGTCCAACTCCTGGCAGTGAGCTGGGCGACAGCCGCTCGCAGGACGCTGGTCGTGTACGTGTGGAGACTTTTTCAAAAACAGGCCCGGCCAGACACCCGCTGGAACCCTGCCGTTGTCCCCAGCCTGACTCCTTTGGTGTCGTAGGGCGTATAGACAGCCTTACTATTTTTGCATATATCCACTCCCTGCGAAAAAACACACCCACGCCCACACCTGGTTATGCTCCTGCTGCCGCGATGGCTACCCGCTCAGCAGAGCGTGGGGTCGTGATCCCTACCTACGAGACACCTGATGATGGCATGCCAGACACCTGGATAGATGCATTGACACCTGACGGCATGGCTTATATGCCGATGCTGAGTGCTTACGATCCTGCCATAGTACGGCTCACCCCCGGTATGACAGGTACGGAGGTCGTACGGGTCAGATTTGGGGAGTTGGTTGCCCGGTATGCCGATGAAAAAGCGATAAGCGCAGGTGGCCGGAACTGGATCAAAGTGCGGACCCAGGGCGGATACACCGGCTGGGTAGAGCAGCAGGCACTCGTAGAGGATGGTGCAATGGCTGTGATCACCCGCCAGGTACCCGGATATGCACAGCCAGCCAGCCAAGAGCGCCAGGCGATGTGGTTTATGCCGGGAGAGGCGATCATTCTGGAGCGGGCAAGCGGCGACTATGTACGTGTCATCACCCGCAACGGCACCAAACGCGGGTGGGTACGCGGGATTGAAGCCCTGAGTATTGACGAGACCGATATTAAAATCGGGCAGCGTCTCCAGGAGGCACTTGTCACGCCTTCATTGCCCCTGCGCAAGTCCAACCTGGAGCGGCTCCGGTTTTTACCAGGATATGACCAGAGTGAGCTCAAACCTGCTATCGAATCCATCATCCAGCAGCAAGTCGCCGCCAGATAATATCAAAGCCGCAGCCGCATAAAAATCGGCTCAGGAATCAGTTTGATTATCAGCATAATCCAACGCCAGACGGGTTTTACATACACCGTGTGGCGTTTTTTTTGGGCTGCATGATATACGGCTCGTGCTACTTCTGCCGGCTGGGCTGTCAGGGGTGCTGGCAGGGGAAGTCCGGCCGTCATGGCTGTATCCACAAATCCGGGCTTGACCGTAAGCACCTGAATGCCGCTGGCCGCAAGGCGGTTGCGGAGCCCGGACAAAAAAGCCGTTAACCCTGCCTTGGCGCTGCCATACAGGTAATTACTCCCCCGCCCCCGGTCTCCGGCCACAGAACTGATCCCGATCAGGGTGCCACGGCCCTGGGCTTCCAACAGACTGGCTGCTATCCCCAGAGCTGAGACAGCCCCGGTATAGTTAGTAGCCGCGATCAGGATGGCCTGTGCAGGATCATGAGCAGCCGTTTCCTGGTCACCGAGGAGACCTACGGCCCAGCAGATGGTGTCCGGCACATACGGCAATTGTTCAAAAAAAGCGGGGTGAGTGTCGTATGCCAGGGCATCAAATACAAATACCTGCACGGATACACCATACCGGATCCGGATATCCTCTGTATCAGCCGCCAGCGTATGGGACTGACGGCCCGCCAGCCAGATCGTATAACCGGCTTGTGCATACCGGTGAGCGATTGCCCTTCCAATATCAGAGCTTCCACCCAATACCAGCAGGGTCGGAGACGGATCAGCAGTAGCGGTATGCATGTGTGAATGTATTAGCCCCAAAAATAGAAAAACCTGGACGATCCCCGCGGAAACCCTGTGAGAAATCTCAGTATCTTTAGCAGCTATTTCTGAAGCGATGGACCCTCATTTCCCGGTGCATATCAGGCCCGCCATACCAGCAGATGCGACCATACTGGCCGACTTGGGACGAAGTACATTTTTGGAAACGTATGAGAAGTATCAGCAGGACGATAATTTTTATGCGTATATCGCAGAGACCTTCACCCGTGACAAGATAGCCGCTGAAATAACAGCACCGGGTACCGGATATTACCTGGCACTGGTTGGCGCCGAGGCCGTCGGATACACACGCTACAGGAGAGAAGTTCACGCTGAGGGAGAGCGGGCCGTCGTACAGCGCATCTACGTACGGGGAGACTGGCAGGGTCGTGGTGTAGGCAGGCAGCTGATGACAGTCTGCACTGAGCGGGCGCAGGAAGAGGGATTTGACGGCATATATCTTACCGTCTGGCCCGTCAACACGCCTGCGGTGGCATTTTATCAGCACATAGGCTTTACCCTTGCAGGTACCGTGATGTTTCAGCTTCGGGATGTGGTGGAAGAAGATTTTCTTATGTATAAACCGTTAGCCTAACTACTCATGCCATTGCCAATAGATATTCTGCCTGAAATCGCCGAATCGTTACATACCCGCCAGCCTATCGTAGCGCTGGAGTCTACCATAGTAGCCCATGGGATGCCCTATCCGCAAAACCTCGAAACGGCCCGGCAACTGGAGCAGACCGTACGGGACGGGGGCGCCATACCAGCCACCCTGGCGATACAGGCGGGCAGGATCAAGATCGGTCTCTCACCAGATGAGATGGAGTGGCTGGCCCAGAGCCCGACGATTGAGAAAGCCAGTCGCAGAGACCTCGGCGTAATATTGGCTGAGCAAAAACATGCTGCGACTACGGTATCTGCTACGATGATGCTGGCCTCGATGGCAGGCATCCGGATATTTGCTACAGGCGGGATCGGTGGAGTACACCGGGGGGCGCAGCATACCTTTGATATATCGGCGGATCTGCAAGAGCTGGCTCGTACGCAGGTAGCCGTCATCTCAGCCGGGGCCAAAGCTATTTTAGACCTAGCGCTGACCCTGGAGTACCTGGAGACGCACGGCGTACCGGTGATCGGATATGGTACTACTGAATTTCCAGCTTTTTATACCCGCAGCAGCGGCCTGAAAGCCCCGGCGACCGTAGCGGATACGGACACACTGGCTGCGATCATGCATGCGCACTGGTCTCTTCCGCACAGCGGCGGCATCCTGATAGCCAACCCAATACCTGCTGCTTACTCCCTGGATCCTGCCTATATCGAGGCGGCGATACTGGAAGCCCTGCAAACTGCCGATGCACAGGGCATACACGGAAAAGCGCTGACACCACATCTGCTGGCGGAGATTACCCGCCAGACAGAGGGAAAAAGCCTCTTCTCAAATATCCAGCTGGCCAAAAACAATGCGCAACTAGCCGCCAGCCTGGCAGTCGCCTATCAGCAGCAGGAACCGTTGTGATCAGCGCCGCAGCTTGTTCACGACATACAGCAACGATACTGCTCCGAGTACAGAGGTGATCAGCGGTGCTACCAGTCCTCCACGCACTGAGAAACCCAGCAGGCCGATGATCCAGCCGCCAATGATGGCGCCTGCCACCCCTACCACCAGATTGCCCAGTACGCCAAAGCTGCGCCCCTTCATGATCTGGCCGCTGATCCAGCCTGCCGCAATACCTATCAGGATGAAAAACAAAAGGTTCATAATGAAGTCTTTTTATAAATATATATAAAAGACGAAAACCAGGCCGCAGGGTTGAAACTGCACCTGGTTTTCTGGAAAAATTAGGGGACTCATCCTGTCAGGAGAGTCTACCCTAACCCCTAGCTTCTGTATCTGGCGTAATGCCTTAGACAATACAAGTATAGTGCGAATATTTTTAAATAAAAAATAAACACAAAAATAATTATACAAATTGTTGAAGTAAATGTGTAATGTGAAGACCCTTTTAAAACATAAATAAAATTTAACTAATTGAATATCAATACCATATCATTACTCACTCCACCCTTTGACGTGAAAGGATTTTCTGGCAATTGCATCCGCTTTATTCCTCCCCATCTGGCTGGGCGGGGATATCTGGCTCCTGCATGGGTAAAGTTGCTGGCTCAGACTCAGGTTCAGGCTCCCTATACGCTATCCAGAAATTATTATAGCCCTCACCGATCACCACGCTGATACGCTGTAGCTGTATAAGCTCCAGGATGGCCAGGAAACAGAACACGACATATATCCGCTCCTGCTCTTCCATGACCAGGCTCACAAAATCCTGCCGCCCCCGTTCAGCTACACGGCTGATGAGTTTTTCTTTGACCTCATCGGGGTTGTAAGGATATTTTTTGATGACATGCCGGGGTTTTTGGAGCCGGTCGTGGTGTTTTTCCCAGACACGCTTGAAGGTACGCATGAGCGCATAGAGGTCAGTCCCCATAAGCTCATCCTCTGGGTATTGGGTACTCAGGAGAAGTTTTTCTTCTGCTTTGATGTTGCCCCTGACTTCGCGCTCAGCCTGCGCCTGCTCCAGCTCAGCGAGCTCGGCCAGCACGGCTTTGTATCGTTTGTACTCCAGCAGTCGCTGTACCAGCTCTTCCCGTGGGTCTACCTCTTCGCCCTGCTCGTTCAGGACGGGCCGGGGCAGGAGCAGGCGGGCTTTGATCCGCATGAGCGTTCCGGCAACGAGGATAAACTCCGATGCCAGCTCTATGTTCATCTCCTGCATGGTATGAACATAGTCCAGAAAATCACGTGTGATCTGCGCGATAGGTATATCGTGTATATCCAGCTCGTCACGCTCAATAAAAAAGAGCAGCAGGTCAAAGGGTCCTTCAAACTGAGGCAGGTGTATCCGGTAACTTTCTTCCTGCATATGGGACATGGCGGGCGGGGTTATGGATTTTCACGCAGATACTGGGCTGCTTGCTGCTGATAAGCATTGGAGTGGTCAGCCAGGAGGGTGGCCCAGCGTCGGGCATCGCGGAGTTTGCCCTGGTTGAGGGCGCACAGGTGTAGCTCCCAGCGGGCTGCGTCTTGCCACGGCGAAGGGGCGACCTCCGCCCGCTCCAGGTACGGGATACCTTCCCGGCACTTCGCCTGATGACGTGCCAGGATCAGGCCTATCTGAAAATTGGCATAGACATGTTCTGTGACAGCCGTCTGTACCTCCAGGTATTTATCCATCGCCCGTGCATAGTTGCCCTCCCTGTACAGCTGGTCAGCTGCTGCGATCAAGTCTCCCATAGCCTGCGCTTTGAGAATCTGACCTTGCCGGACGAGACTGTCACTTACAGGTGGCGCATCATATACGGAAGACTGAGCAGGCTTGCTCCGGGGTTGTGCTGATGTAGTTTTGGCCGATACTTCCTCCTGGACGCGGATCTGCTCATTATCGGCGTGGTAGTCTGCTTCAATATCATCGTCCTCTGACGACATAGCCAGCAGTTCATCCGCAGGTGGTGTCAGTACCGGGGACGGCATCTGAGGTGTAATATCTTCAGGGCTAGTGGCTGGAGCAGGTGCAGCTGTGGCCATAGGTGCCCCGGACATGGCACCCGGCGCTGCCTGCGGGGCACGTGCGTCAGGTGTATGCGTGAGTACCTCACGGGAGGTGATCGCCTGCGTATCTGGCAGCCCCATATCCTGTTGGCGGGGGCTGGATTCTATAGAGGTAATGGCCTGCGGTTCGGCCTGTACGCGCTGGCTGTTTTGGCGCAGCACCCAGGTGATCCCCAGCAGGAGGGCCAGCCCGGCAGCCAGCGAGAGGGTGATCTGCGTAAAATCCTTGGGGATGGCCCTGAATCGCCTCCGTACCATTGCTTCCCGGCGTTTGGCGTGCCGGTTGAGCTGCCGCTGGGTATACAGGGTCAGCCGCTGTACGGCTTGTTGGGCCGTATCGGGCTGGGACTGCCGCATTCCCTCCAGGGCGTCAGCCAGGAAGGGATCCTCCTGAAGCTGCCGATCGAGATCTGCTTTTTCGGCCTCGGAGACCCTGTCCTGCAGGTAGCGGGACAGGAGGTCCAGCGAGGGGGGGGTACCGTGATATGTCGGAGGGTGCTGGTCCATATTTTATTCAAAAATCCCCATTTTACCGAGGTGGTTCTGAAGGTTGCGCTTACCGTTTTGGATATAACTTTTCACTTGTTTCATGGTGTAGCCTGTACTGTCAGATACCTCCTGATAACTTTTTTGTTCCAGGTAAAACAGTTGCAGGCAGCGTCGCTGCTCCTCATTGAGGGTGGATATAGCCTGCTCCAGCATCACCAGCTGGGACTCGCGGGTAGTCTCCCCCTCCCATGTATGAGCGTCAGACTCGGCTGATTCCATATCCGGCCGCACACGACCGTTCTGATCGAGGCGCTCGTGCTGGATACGTTTCTGTTTTTCCAGGTGTGCCAGGCACTGGCTTTTGATGACAGCATGCAGCCAGTACCGGAAGTTGCGTACTTCGTACTTCTGAAGGTCGGTGAGTAGTTTTTCGAAAATCTGCATCGCCATATCTTCGCTCTCCTCAGCCTCCCGGAGATACTTCATACAGACCAGATACACCATACCTGTGTAGCGCTCAAACAGGACACCAGCGGCTGCGGTATCGTTTTTTTCACGATATCGCTGGGCCAGGGTCTCGTCAGTATCCGGGGATATGTCTGGTTTTTTTCGGAAAAACATACGGACTGTTCATTCCACGAGGGAAAAATACGACAATCCTGCTGAAAAAAATAGCCGGACTCCGGGTCCGGCTATGAATGCTATACGATACGGTGTGCTGTCTTAGTTAGCGGCACGGCGTACGAATACAAATACCCCCCCGTCGTCACCGGCCAGCTTGAGGGGATTGCCCTGAGGAGACTGGGCCGTACTCTGGTGTACCAGGTAGCCTACATCCTGAATCAGCTCATTGGCAGGGAGGCGATCTTTGGAGTTGTTGCGGAGATAGCGGATGAGTTGTTTGGCAAAGGGACTGTTTTGGCCAGGTTGTCCATCCCATACTTTTTCGATGTCGCCGGAGGTGAATGCCCAGCGGGAACGGGCATCTTCGCTCAGGGTGCCGCTGCGGTAGGTCGTAAACAGTGACCCTGCATAACAGGCATCAGCGATCAGGAAAGTATGTTTGCTATTGATCGTACGGAGATAATCGTGCACGGTGGAGTTGTGGATAAAGTCCGGGATTTTATTCAGCCGTGCATCTACTGGCACCCAATACCCCAGGCTGGATACATCGTCATAAAAGCCGTGGCCAGCATAGTATATCAGGAGGTTATCATCCGGCCCGACACGCTCCTGCAGAGACTCCAGGGTTTCGAGGATATTCTCGCGGGTAGCCTGGGTATTAAAGAGCGAAATTACATTCTCCTGCTCAAACTGGTACTGGGCCGTCAGGGTGGCAGCCAGGTCCTGGCAGTCCTTCACTGCATTGTGAAGGGGGCTCCAGTTTTGATAGTTATTGATACCGATCAGGAGGAGATAACTTTTGCCACTGGTGGCAGGCTGCGCTACCTGTGAAGATATCGGGCGTGGCTGAGGTTTTGTGACATAGGCTGGAGCCGGTGCAGGGGCAGGTGCATATTTGAGGTAAAATATTTTCTGACTGCTGTTGTCATACCGGTCAATCGCATCAATCCGGATCATGGTGATCGCGTCTATGTCCTGAATGCTCAGCGAGGCCGAAAAATTTCCTTCTGCGGAGAGGGTGATGGGCTGGCTGTTGATGGTCAGGCGGACTCCTTCTGTGGCATCGGTCACCCGGCCCCGGATCACCTGGCGGCGATCTGTAAGATAGAGCGTATCTCTGCTGCTGAGGATAGGCTCGGAGAGCGTGATGACGGGAGCTGACACATCCGCAGACCGGATCTGGGAGACACGCAGGTAGTCTGCCTCAATGGCCATCTGTCCATCCAGTGAAAATCCAAATTCAGTACCCGGAAGGGTGGCCGTCGGGCACTGGTGTACCAGTTGTTTGTTGATAAAAAAGTACCACTGGGTACCGACGCGGCGCAGGGTAAGGGTATTGTAGTCAATGCTGGAGAGGAGGTTGCTGTACTTCCAGGTGACCATGTCCACAGACTTGCCCCGGTCTGTGCGCCCAATGCGAAATTGTCCGGCACCATTAAACTGAAAATATAGCCCGCTACCCTGAATATCCCGGCCGAGGATCATCCCCGCTGACTGGTAGTCATCAAGTGTCTTGACCATCCGGATGCGTAGCTCTACCTCGTAATCCTGCGCGTAGTTCAGCGGGATGTTGCGGCGCTTATCATAAGGATAGTCCGCCAGGGAGGCTATGTAGTAGTCTCCGTCAAGGATCCGTTCATTCAGATAACTTGTCCCAAAGGACCATTTATGGCGGTTGTCCTCAAATTCGTCCAGAAATATATGCTGCAATTCACGGGAGGTGATACTTCCGTACATGCGCGCATCACGGTTGTCCTGAGAAAATCCCGGGACTGCACTCAGCAGTAGCAAGGCGAGCAAGCTGCTTGTAATCGAGTGAGTGATACCAATTTTTTTCATAACCAGGGGGAAAAGTTGTAAAGCTCACTTGTCAAGGCCAATTCTAATCATCGTGTGTATGTCTTCAATCCGGAAGAACATGCACAAACATATACTTTTTAATTATTAAATTAAACACAAAATGTAAGATTTGTTAACCAGGAAAATGCAAATCAGATATGCAGCATAATCTGAAAGATATCCTGATTATCAGGGAAGTCACCGAGCGACGGATACTGTGTCTGTCCTGGCTGTATCTCCCTTCCGACAACACACTGGAGATGATCCTGACAAGAGGCCAACAAAAAATCTGCCTCAGCTTTGTCCTGGACCTCTATCAGATAGAGATAACCCATAGAAGCGTATCTCAGGGTATCCGACGGTGTGATGATGAGGACATCAGTGCAGTACTCATCTTCCCGGATCATGGTTGACTTTACGGATTCGATCAAAACCCGTTCCAAATACAACGGATTGAGGGGATAAGGGGGTATTTCTGTTAATTTTTTCATGAAAAACTCCTTATCTCCTCCCGGCAGCAAGATGATGTTGCTTACATTCCGGCAGCCTAGCCCATTGTACAGAAAGATATCGTCCTGGAGACGGGTTATATCCGGTGGTTGTCCCGGGTCCAGAATCGCCGCCGAAAATCTGTTGTGGCGGATCAGGCGAGGGGTATCCGGGTAGCGGGCATGAAGGTAGCGGGCTGTATTGTTGCTGCCGGTGGCCAGTAAAAAATCCGGGTGATCAAGTGCTGTGACCTCACGAAAGAACTTGGCTGTTTTTGTATCTATCCGGAACCAGTTTTCCATCATCCACCGCATGAGTACCTGATCCTGATGTGAATAGCGGGCCTGTACCCGGTTGCCACTCATGAGTCCCATCAGGACATCGTACCACCCGGCGAGCGGGAAATTGCCGGGGCAGATGATCCCGATGTCAGCCGGGCTGGCTGTACGCGGGGGGTAGTGATCCAGAAATCTGTCCAGCTGCGTAGGCGTCAGCCATGTGCTGATAGCAGCTACAGCCCGGTCTATAAAATAAGGCGTAAACCAAGGATTGGCATTGACCGCAGCCGACTTGATCTCATCAGGCACACCCGCTGTCCGCAGCAGGTCTCCCAGTGCGCTCAGCTTTTCAATGAACTCACGCCGATTTTGCATGATGCCCAAATGTAAAAAATAAATTAAACAGTTATTCAATCTATTCTGCGCCTATCCCAACAGGCCATGTAAGTATGAAGCAAAACAAAGCATATTGTGTTTGGTTACTCATGGCGATCGGGTTATTTTTGCCCCCATTATCACAGACTTAACGCAGAATCACTATGGCTATCATGATCACGGACGAATGCATCAACTGCGGTGCGTGTGAACCTGAGTGCCCCAATAATGCTATATATGAGCCCGGTGTGTCCTGGAAGTTTTCCGATGGCACTGATCTGAAAGGCCTCATAGAGCTGGGAGACGGCAGCACCCTCGACGCAAATGATGAGCAGGATCCGATCTCGGATGATGTGTACTATATCACACCTTATAAGTGTACAGAGTGTATAGGGTTTCATGAGGAGCCTCAGTGTGCGGCTGTTTGTCCGGTGGACTGCTGCGTCCCAGACCCGGACTATGTGGAGACCAAGGACGAGCTTGAAGACAAAAAAGCCTGGCTGCACCTGGCCTGAGACAGCCTGATGTTGATGTTTGTGCTCACGTCTGCTCCCAGGGGTGAGCACAAGCTTTTGTAACGGATATACTATCGAGTGGCCGGGAGCAAAAATATGCGTAATTTAGGCCGCAGTTGTTGCTTGATTATGAAGGAATCCACCGGTGAGTTATTATTGGAGCCAGTCATAGGCCTTGAGATACATATTCATCTCCTGACAAGACGTAAGGTTTTCGCACCAGAAGGCTTCGCATTTGGTGCACAGCCTAATAGTTATGTGTCAGCCGTGACCCTTGCACACCCGGGTGCCCTCCCCCTCACCAACCTGGCCTGTGTACAGCAGGCGATACGGCTCGGGCTGGCGATCGGCTGTGAGATTAATACCCGGTGTTTTTTTGACCGGAAAAACTACTTCTACCCGGACCTGCCCAAGGGGTACCAACTCACCCAGGACTACGCTCCGATCTGCCGCGAAGGTCTGGTACAGGCCCCTCTGCAGGATGGGACGCTCCAGGACTTCCGGATACAGCGTATTCATATAGAAGAAGATGCTGGCAAGCTGGTCCACGACTTGTCCGATCACCACTCCCTGGTGGACCTGAACCGGGCCGGTGTGGGATTGGTCGAGATGGTCACCCATCCTGATATACACAGCCCGGAAGCTGCCGGTGCACTGCTGGCGGAGGTACGCAGGCTGGTGCGGTACCTGGGCGTGAGTGATGGCAACATGGAAGAGGGAAGCCTGCGATGTGATGCCAATATCTCTCTGCGGCCTGTGGGTGAGACCCGGCTGGGCGTGCGCACGGAGGTCAAAAATATCAACTCGATTTCCTTTGTGGTGAAAGCCCTGCAATACGAAATCGCCCGCCAGACAGCAGCCCTCCGCAGGGGCGAAACCCTCCAGCGGGAGACCCGTACCTGGGATGCGGCACGGGAGGTCACCCTGCCGATGCGGGACAAGGAGAGCGCAGACGACTATCGCTACTTTCCGGAGCCCGACCTGCTGCCGCTGCATATTGAGACTTCTTATCTGGAAACGGTATCAGCCGGACTACCCCGGCTCCCGGCAGCACGGTTTCAGGACTATCACCAGACCCTGGGGTTACCTGTCAATGAAGCCCTGACCCTGGCGGAGGACCCGGCATTCTCTGATTTTTTTGAGGGTATGCGCCCCCATACAGATGCCCCCCGGGCTGCTGCCCTCTGGATGCTCGGCCCGCTCCGCAATTATCTGCACACCTCCGGAACCGCCATTGAGGATATACCCTTCTCACCCCAGCACCTTCTGGAACTCATACACCTGGTGCGTAACGGAGAGGTCAACCCGCAGGCGGCCAAGGACCAGCTCCTGCCTGCCATGATGGCTGCTCCCCATACAACGGCCCGGACACTGGCGCAGCAGCTCGACCTGATGAGTGGCACCCAGGGAGCTGATCTGGGCGTCGTCATGGACGAAATCATGCGCCTTCACCCTGAGGAGTTAGCACGGTTTAAGGCCGGCAAAAAAGGCGTCGAAAGTTTTTTTGTCGGACAAATGATGCGCCATTTCAAAGGAAAAGCCAACCCCCAGGAAATTTCCCGTATTGTGACCGAAAAACTCCGTGCATAATACACCGTTGGATAGTATGCTGCTTTGCATTAGTTTTGTCCCGACCTGCTGACAACTATATTTTCCCTCAATCCCCTCATATATGGACGATAGTATCAGACCGGTGCTGAAAGAGATGGAAGACCTGATGGACAAGGCCATCCAGCACTTAAAGAACCAACTGATCAAGATCAGGGCTGGTAAGGCCAGCCCCGATATGATAGACAGTGTCTCGGTAATGTACTATGGAGGCGAAGTCCCTGTGAACCAGGTTGCCTCTGTATCTGTCGTGGACAGCAGAACGTTGGCGATCTCTCCCTGGGAGAAAAAAATGATCCCAGTCATAGAGAAAGCAATCCGCGATGCCAACCTGGGCATCAACCCGAGCAGTGATGGTGACATGGTGCGCATGGTCGTACCGCCACTCACAGAAGACCGGCGCAAGCAGCTCGTAAAACAGGCCAAAGGAGAAGGTGAGCACGCCAAAGTATCTGTCAGGACCATCCGCAAGGATACCAATGACGAGCTAAAAAAGCTGCAAAAAAACGGGGTTGCAGAAGACGCCGTAAAAGCTGCGGAAAAAAAGGTTCAGGACCTGACCAATGCCTATACGGAAAAAATAGACCTTATCCTGAAGGAAAAGGAAGAGCAGATCATGACGGTATAGCCGATCTGTTTACTTCTTGCATATACGACAGGGACTTTCTCATCCGGAAAGCTCCTGTCGTATTTATTTGATACTCAAATACTTGATCAGAGATTGAGCCCGAGCGTGAATGCGATACGCTGGTTGAGGCGGGTGCCGGTCACGGTCACGGGAGGCGGCTGTATCCAGTTGAAGCCATCCCAAAATCCCTGCGGAAACTCCTGAAACTCCTCATAGGTATGCTGCATCTTATACCCCAGTGACATCGTCCAGGAGCGCCGGGAGCGTGTATACATGAGGATGCCTACCCCGGCCTGTGCATTCAGGCCGCCCTGGTATGCCTGAACATTCCAGCGCTGGCTTACCGGAAATCCATATCCGGCAGCGGCATAGTACATAGGTGAGATCCGCTTGTGTAATAAACGGCCCTGCACACCTGCCAGCAGCGGCATCACATTTCCGCCCTGGTACCCTTCGATACCTGTAACGGCCGTGATTCCAAGATTCGGACGGATTTTGTAGCCCGCCCCTCCCTGGAGTCCCATGCTCACCTGAGTACCCCAGTTATTTTCGTAGAAGTTCCAATGCAGCGAGAGGATACCGTACAGCCCGTGTTCATGATACTGGATCGGCTTGAGGGGTGCGTATTTTTTCAGGTTGTGCAAGGCATAGAGGGGTGTCTCGCGGGTGATCCGCAGGATTTCGTGCGTGTTGAAGATCAGGCTTGACCCACCGGGTATCTCGATTTTTACATACGCATGCGGGACCTGTTCTACGATTTTGCCACGGGCTATGCCCCCGTTTCTGAGGTAGATTACATCCTCGACGGGGACGGTCTGGGCACTAAGCTCTCCCCATGATGCCCATGACATCAGGATAAGTGCCGTGAATAAGCGGAGAAAAGAGGGTATTTGTTTCATCGTTTTCACAATTGAGCAGGAAAGTTAGCGCATAAGCAGACATCTGACAAGGAAATAATTTTGACACCGGGCTGGCGTTTGCATTTTTCACCAATGGATAATACCTTAGCGATATCAGTACATGGTGTACTGATAATTACCTTTTCTTTTTTCTAACGCTTAGTTTGTTTTAGACCATGAATTCTAAAAAACTCCTCTCCCGTGCATCAACTTCTCTGGCCGTGTTGGCTGTGATTGGTGCCATGTCAGGATGTGTCACCGACAAGTGTGATAT
Organism: Bacteroidia bacterium; assembly: GCA_033762375.1. GTDB lineage: Bacteria > Bacteroidota > Bacteroidia > J057 > J057 > RDXT01. The sequence continues at coordinate 450,766 of JANRLQ010000026.1, read as the reverse complement.
GTCCTACACCTACGCCCGGTACACGCCTGTGTACATGTCTGCTACGGAGTTTGAGCAGTCCGTCAAGGTACTGCCGGCTCAAGCCCTTGTATCTCCTGGCAAAATTTATGTTCAGGATGACTTCCTGTTTGTGAATGAGACCGGAAAAGGGGTTCATATCTTTGACAACAAAGATGCCGCTAACCCGGTGCAACTTGCGTTTCTGCAAGTCCCCGGCAATTATGACATCTCAGCCACCTGCGACAAGCTCATTCTGGACAGCAGCAAGGACCTGCTTGTATTTGACATCAGCAACCCTGCACAGCCTGCGCTGATCCAGCGCTACCCCAATGCGCTGCCACATATCACCTCCTTCAGCGGCTATACGGCAGATGCCAGCAAAGGAATCGTGGTATCATGGGAGCGCGAGATCGTCACCGAAAAATATGACTGCGAGGCTGGTATTCCGATGCTTTGGCAGCAAAACCAGGTAGATCCTACGGTAGCAGCTACAGATCCCGGCACCCGTACAGTCAATCCCGCCTCTTCAGGCAAGGCTGGTTCTATGTCCCGCTTTACGACAAGTGACGACTACCTCTACATTGTCAGCCCCAGTATACTGTATGCCTACAACATCAGCGGATGTAGCCTGCCTACCCAGACGGCTACCGTTGACATGCAGTACCTGCTCTTTAATGGAGCCGCTGAGATGGTATCTTCTCAGGAAAATCTGCTGCTCGTAGGGACCACCACTGGCGTGTTTATTTTTGATGCCTCACAGCCTGCAACGCCTGTGTACACCTCAACCTTCCAGCACGTGACCTCCTGCGACCCGGTAATAGCCAACGGCGACTATGCTTATGTCACTCTGCGTGATGGACAAGATCAGCAGTGTGGTCAGAGCTTCACCAATCAGCTGGATGTACTGAACATCTCCAACCCGCATGCGCCATACCTCGTCTCCACTACGGCAATGACCAATCCACATGGTCTGGGTCTTGATGGTACGACGCTGTTTATTGCTGATGGCCGTGATGGGGTGAAGGTATTTGATGCCAAGGATCCCGCTAAAGCAGGTCGTCAGGCTATCGCACATATCAGCGGTGCAGATGCCTACGATGTGATTCCTCATAATGGCATACTGATCATGACCGGCAAAAACGGCATCTACCAGTATGACTACAGCAATCTCGGTTCAATCCGGCAGATCAGTCATATCGCGGTTCAGCCTTGAGTGAAAAGCTAATCTGAAAACAAGTGCTCCTTTCCTTTGAGGGAAGGAGCACTTATAGTTGTATAAGCTGGAGAAGTCTGTCCCGGCATATACTTTGTACGATTTCTGAAGGGCAGAAGACCTGCTGACGACCAGCAGCGAAACCTGCATGCTAACAATCCCATACACAACCTTTTGTCTGGCTATGGAACGGGTGATCGTTTTATGTTTGACTACGGCTTCAGTAATGGCCCTTATGTTGGCGCATGGCTGTATAGATACGGCATCCGACCGGGATATCCGGAAGCTGGAGGCCAGTATCAAAGCGCTCACGCTGACCGAGCCTAAGCAGCACACAGAGGAGATCGCCAGGCTTGAAGAAGAGCTGGCACAAGCCTATGAGGCGTATGCCCGCCGTGTACCATCTGATCCGCAGGCACCTGAATTGCTCCTGAAGGCTGCAACGATATATGAGGGCAATAGTGCGATGACCACTAAATCCCTGGATCTGCTCAACTACCTGCTTGAACAATACCCTTCACATATCCTTGTGGCGGATGTATTGCTCAAAAAAGCTTCTATCCTCAGCATGACAGGAGATATGGATGGCGCAAAAGTAACGTTTCAACACTTTATGACCCAGTTTCCGGAACATGAGCGGGCGGGTGATATAGAACAAGAGCTTAAATATCTGGATCAGGACATGACGGCGCCGGATGACTCTTCCAGCCTGAGTGCAGAAGTAGGTACAGTTGAGTGATCAGATGAGACAATGGTTATATCTGAGTTGACGAGTGATAATAAACAGTATGATCCGAGTGACTGGCCTGATGGCCTTGCTGACATGTGTCCTGGGACTAGGCGGGTGTGAGCCTGCGGTGAGTCCTGTACAGCCTCGCCAGCGCACGTACTTTCATTTTTTACACGCACATGCAGGAGCAGGTCCGCTGGATGTTGAGTTGGAGACCTATGACGAAAAACGGACCGTAGCCTCCCGGCTTCAGTTTGGTACGTCCTGGCCTGCAGGTGGGTATGCCTCGCTCCTGGTAGATGCGACCTCCGATACCGTGATCAAGCCCGGAGATATCCAGTTACGGTTGTTATCTCATCCTGACCGTGAAGAGGTAGTCTCACCCAGGCAGTTGGAGTTACGGGCAGAGAAGTACGCCTCCTATTGTTTGATTGATAGTTTTGGGAAGTCACTCCTTATCTGGGCTGTCGATAATTTTGAAGTCCCCCCCGCTGGCCGCTGCAATGTCCGGTTTATGAACCTGTGCAGCTACTACCGCTCGGTGACACTGGAGTCAAAAGACGATACCCTGCAGATAAGCCGCATGGCATTCCTCAACCTCTCGTCGTTCAAGACCTACACAACCGGCTACAGAACCTTTTATTTTATCAATGATCTTGCAGGCGCATTGATTGACTCGGTCAACGTGGTGCTTTCTCCCGGAAAAACGTATAACTTGTATCTAACCCAATCAGACGGGGAGGCTTATGCCGGATGGGAGGTACTGGAATAATCCTGAAACAATGGCAATTTCCTGGAAGCGTTTTTTGATCCTGATACCCGGTTGCTGGGTGATATGTCTGAGCCTGACGGCGCAGACCGAGGGGACAGCAGCACGGGGATGGTTTACCCGTGCCGAAATGGGTGGAACCTGGGTACAGCTGGGCGCACTTAATACAGCCCTGGAGCAGAAGCAGTACGGGGATCTCTCCTCCGGCATATTTGCCTTTGGGCTGGCCAGTTCCCGACATGCCGGTCGCTGGACCCTCGGCGGCAACCTGTACAATTATATGCTCACCCAAGTCGCCAGTACCCGGCAGAACGTCAGACTGGGCTACAACTACCTCACCCTCCGGGCAGGCTATCAGGTCTATCGGCGAGACAATGAGGCCCTGGTACTCATATCCGGTGGGATGGGGGCAGGCCTCTCCGGACTGAAACTCCGGGATACTAACCGGCAACTTGCAGAGCAGCACCGGTCTTTAGGTGGGCTGGGAGATCTCTCGGTTTCATATTTTGCCTACCGGGATATGCCTGACCGCTCCGGCAAAATGCTGGAGTGGGGCTTCACGGCCGGGTATATGCACCCGCTGCTGGACAGTTGGAATATGGACAAGCTGGATGCCGACAATCCGGTCATTCCTGTCAGCCCTGCCGGGCCGTACTTCCGGCTGAGCATGGGTATGGGTCAGTGGAATCGGTAATACTGTTTCGCCAATATACAATTACCCTTGCTGTATCGCCTCCGGGATATTATACTGGCAGCCACCCTGCTGCTTTTGTTGCTGCCGCTGATGATCGGTATCGCACTGATACTCTGGATGACCCAGCGACAAGTGTTTTTCTGTCAGGTTCGCCCCGGCTGGCACGAGCGTCCTTTTACACTGATCAAATTCAGCACCCTCTATCCGGCGGCAGATCCTGCAAATGAGTCCAAAGATCAGCAACAACGGCTGACACCGGCAGGTCGCTGGCTCCGACAATACTCGCTTGATGAACTGCCACAACTCCTGAATGTCTTGCGGGGCGACATGAGCCTGGTAGGGCCACGCCCGCTCCTGATGCAGTACCTGCCACGCTATACACCCGAGGAGCGGCGACGCCACGATGTGAGACCCGGCATCACTGGCTGGGCACAGGTACATGGCCGTAATACCCTGCCGTTCAAAGTCCGTTTTACCTACGATCTCTGGTACGTGGACCACCGCTCCTGGTGGCTGGATATTAAAATCCTCTGGATGACCCTTCGCAAAGTTTGGCGTCGGGAAGGGGTATATGCCGATCACCTCACTACCTCTCCTGAGTTTGACGGAACCAATTGACATCCCTTCTTATGCGTCTGCGTTTACTGCTTCTGTGGATATCTTTGTGGATAACCAACCCAAGTCTGGCACAACTGCACTCCACCCATGGTGCTGTACACACCCCTGCCGGTGACCTGCATATACTGGTGATTTTTGTCCGGTTCACAGATGCAGTCAAAATGCACGCCCCCCGCACCTGGCCCGACGAAACCTCCCCCGGTGTCCTGCCAGAGATGGCTACAGGAGCAGCCAATAAACTATTTTACAATACGCCTGCTTTTTTTGACAGCCAGGCCCGTACCGCTAACCTCAGCGATTATTATTACACCATGTCGGGGGGGCGGTTCCGGCTGACAGCAGATATTTTTCCGGAGCAGGTACCCGTCAGTTTTGTTCCGGAGACCGGAGCTAATTTTTTCAGCCGACAGGGGCAGATGAACCAGGCTGCGGTCAAGTGGATCACAGAGCACTATCCGGACTTTGACTGGTCTGTCTATGACCGCCGTACGAATCACCCAGCCTTCCGGCAGGACAACCAGACCTCTCCGCCGGACAATGTGCTGGACTACGTAGTTTTTATGTACCGGGCCTTTGGTGCTACCGGCATGGGGTCCAGCGGCAACTTTGCCGTGCCGGGTACGCCGTACCGGATTCAGGACGGACATACAGGCATCCAGTGTTATGGGGATGCCGAGCATAATTGGGAATATTTTAAGCATGAGTTTGCCCACAACCTGTATGACGCGCCACACTACCTCGGTGCCAATGGATCTGATGGCGAGCATCTGTACATCCAGAAAGGCTGGGGCATGATGGCTGGCTGGCATACTCCGTTTTTTACTGCCAATGCCTGGGAATGCTGGTGGATGGGCTGGATCGCGCCACAGGAGATCACCCGATCCGGGACATACCGATTGAGGGACTTTGTCACGGGCCGGGATGCCATATCTATTGTGATCCCCGGCACACAAGACCGGCTCTGGCTGGAAAATCACCAAAAACGGGACCTCTGGGACGAAAAACTCTACTATAAAGATACAGCTCAGGGACAACCACTCTCGTCTCCGGGCTTGTACATGTACGTGACAGCAGCGCCGGGTTATAGCCGGGAACACCCTCAGTTAAACCCCTTCGACAAAAGCCATGCGAACCTCATCCGGATGTATCACGGTGAGGGCAATGCTGATTATCGGTTTGATGGAGATAGCCTGAAAGGATTGCCGGGGCGGTTTCCGATATTTAGCAAGACAGCCCCGAATCCGATCAGCGGGCAAAATGACTTTCAGACGATTTTGGCAGATTTTAATGGAGATGGCAAGATCACACTGGGCTTGCGCCATGGAAATCGGGACGCCGGCCGGGCCGAAGGGGCAGAGGTATGGGCCGAGCGGCGGGACTCGCTCCTGTGGATGGGCTACCACAATACCGGAAATGCCGGGGATGCCCTGCTGCCGGGTGATGAAACAGGTCTCTCTGGCATTTTTCCTACGCTCAATTACCCCCGATACCTTGTACAAACGGAGTCTCTCCAGCCGTATATCCTCAATGGCATTACGATCCGTGTATTGTCCCTGTTGCCTGACGGCACACTGGAGCTCCAGGTTGACCTGAATGACTGGACCCTCCGCCACACCCAGCGCTGGTGTGGCCCCATCAGCCTGCAGGCTTTAGCACCCGGTCAACCTCCGCTGGTCATCGGGCCTGGGACCGTACTCACCCTGGACCTCAGTGGCACAGCAGACAGGAGCAGCCGGCATCCTGAAACAGGGACCTTTAGCAACCCGACCCGCCTTACGGCACGTGACAGCACTCAAATAATCATCCAGCAGCGTGCCCGTGTGGACATCGGTATGCATGCAGGGCTGCACCTGACAGATAGCACCCTGCTGACGATCGGATCAGGCGGTACGCTCCACCTGCACACCGGCGGCAGCCTTATCATAGACGCGGGCGCCCGGTTGGTTATCAAAAAAGGTGGCAGGCTCCTGATAGAGCCTGCCACCACAATATCTCCTGAAAGCCTGAGCCGGATTGAAGTCCAGCGTGGCGGAAAAATCCGTCGTGTGCGTCAGATCGTCACTACCCACCCGTAAGGATCGGGAGCTTCTCCAGTTTTGATACGCTGCAGGGCATCTTTGAGCTTATTAGAGACGGTACGCTCCAGGACGGGGGGTAACTGCATATCCTCCCCGGCAAATGCGATCCGGTTGATATGAGATACCGTAGCGGCTGTGCCTGCCCCAAAAGCATCCTGCAGACGGCCCTCATGATACGCTGCCTGCACCTCGTAGATAGATACCTGCCGCTCCTCTACTGTGTATCCCATATCAAGGAGGAGCTGGATCAGGCTGAGGCGGGTAATACCCTCCAGGATAGTGCCTGAGAGGGACGGTGTGATTACTTTGTTGTCAATGACGAAAAAAATATTCATCGTGCCACACTCCTCTATATACCGCTGCTCACGGCCATCCAGCCAGAGGATATTGTGGTATCCGGCCGCTTTGGCCATTTTGTCGGGGAGCATGGCGCCGCCATAGTTACCGGCAGCCTTGGCAGCACCGGTTCCGCCCACACCTGCACGGGCAAAGTCCCGGTTGACCAGCAGGTTGACAGGCTCAGCATAATATGGCCCGACGGGAGAGGTAATGATGGCAAGAATGTACGACTCAGAGGCTTTGACACCTACTGATTCATCTGCCGCAAAGTACACAGGACGTATGTACAGCGAGCCCACTTCTGCATCCGGCACCCAGTTCTGGTCAAGCCGCAGCAGCTCGGTCAGGCCGCCCATAAAAATACCCTCCGGGATCGCAGGCATACACATCCGGTGTGCAGATCGGTTGATCCGGTTGAGGTTATCAATCGGCCGAAACAGCTTTACTTCACCATCTATCCCCCTGATCGCTTTCATCCCTTCAAATACCGCCTGTCCATAGTTTAGTGCGGAAAGGCTCGGGCTAAGTGCCAGCGGCCCGTATGGCATGATCTCAGGTGTCTGCCATTTACCTCCCTCATATCGTGCAATCAGCATATGGTCGCTGAAAATTTTGCCAAAGGGGAGATGCGACATATCCACCTCATTCAGCCGGGAATGCTGGACGGGACGAATGTTGATGGTGCTATTCTTCAAAAGGGTATTCATTGGCAATGAGTACAATTAAGTATGCTAAAAAAGGTACAAGTCACCCGCAAGTAACTTACTAACAGGCAGAAATCAAATCAGGAAGCAACCCATCCTCAGGGAGCGTAGAAGCTTCCGTTGTAATCTTTTCCTTTGTATTTAAGGACAAATGTGTAGCGGTCGTCTTTTACGAGGGGTTTCCGGGGGATTTTGATCGCGTCAGCACCCGCCTTGTCGGTCACTTTGCCTTTGATCCAGATTTTTTTTCCAGCCTTATCAAAGAGGTGGAGCTCAATAAATCCCGGGCTGTTTACCTCATAGATAATTTCTACAAAATCTGTAGAGTTGACAGTGCTATTGATATACAACCGGGGCTCCCGGTGCAGCAGATCGGCCATCGGGATACCTCCGGCTCCGCTCAGGGTGATTATTATGGCAACAATAGCAGATGAAACAGCGCTCATGTCCGTGTAAGGTTAAGGTCAAAACCATTGTTGGGTACGGCACCAGCTCAAAATATGCTCAGTAGCACCGGCACCGTTCTGTATCCACGTTTTATTGGTACGATTTATTTGATCCCGGAGTTCGGGCTTCGTCAGGATTTGTTGGAGGCAGTGGACGCCTTCGGCAGTATTTCGCACAGAAAATCCGCCCCCGAGCCTGATAAGTTCGGCTGCTTCTGGAAAACGCTCATATTTCGGACCCCATATCACAGGTTTGCCGAAGACGGCAGGCTCCAGAATATTATGCAGGCCGCTGCCCCAGCCCCCGCCCACGACGGCTACATCTGCATGCGCGTACAGGCGGGAGAGCATCCCGATATTGTCTATCCAGAGGATACGATGTGCCGGACTCAGATGACTGATCGCTGTATACCGAATCGCTACATCCGGAAACCGGGCGATTTGCCGGTCTATGTCTTCAGGGTGTATCTCATGGGGCGCCAGAATCAGGCATATGGGGAGTTGGGCTCCCAGTTGTTCCCAGGCACTGAGCAGGAGATCTGTCTCGGGTTTCCAGACGCTTCCTCCGATGATGCAGAGGCGGTCGCTGATAAACGTCCGGATGCCGGGCAAGTCCGTATCAAGTGCGGTATTGGCCAGGACCCGATCAAAGCGGGTATCTCCGCTGACACTGATCCGGCTACAGCCTGCATCGCTCAGGAGACGGGCAGTATCTGTATCCTGGGTGAAAATATGTGCCATCTGCCGCAGCGCTTCCCGGTACAGCGGAGCTAACATCCCCCGCAAAAACGGGCTCCCGGCCCGGATCCGGGCAGCTACCAGGATGAGGGGAATCTGACGCTGGTGCAGAACCCGGAGCAGGTTGAGCCACAGCTCATACCGGATCAGCATCATTGCCCGGGGCTGTATCAGCTCTACCAGCCTGTGGGCATGAGCAGTGGTATCTAGCGGGAGATACGCGACTACGGCCGCGTGTTTATATTGATGGCGGATGGTATAGCCCGAAGGCGAAAAAAAGGTAACCACAATAGCTGGCGGCGACGGCAGACCTGCCATTGCATCTATCAGGTTGCGGGCCTGCTCAAACTCTCCGAGCGAGGCGCAGTGTACCCAAATCCGGGGACGTTTGTCTGTCGCCAAAGCAGTTGCCAGCCTATCCCACGTCTGCGCACGGCCCGCTATCAGTAACCGCGCCCGGGCATGAAAGCCGGCAGCTATCCGCAGGCCGGCGCCCATGAGCCAGATCAGCAGATGATACAGTGCACGGAGGGCCAGCATGGCGTATGAGCTTAGTAATAATAGACTTTATTAGGAGATCGGCGATACAGGGGAAAGGTCCAGGAAACCCGGAAGGCAGAAAAAATATCCTGCCGCAAAGGAAAACTAGTCTGACCTGTGCTGAAGTCCACCCAGCGCCTGATACGGGTGGCGTTTTGGCTAACCTCAAAGCCAACACAAAAATTGATTGTGCCATCATCACTAAAAAAACGGTATCCGGCTCCCCCTACGAGGCCCGGCCCAAATGTAAGCCGGTCGTATCCCTTGCGGTACGGCTGCTGGAGCTGCGTGACATCATCTCCCTGGAGACGGTAGGTGATCCGGTGCATAAAAAACTGCCCGCCGAGCTCCGCATACAGGCCAGAGTTGGGATTAGGCCCTATCGGAAATAACCATCCGGCCTTAAGCGGCGCCATAATACCCGTCAGGATGGGGTTAGGGTCGGTCACCATCCCGTTATTGGTCACAATCAGTCCGCCTGAAGTCAGGATGGGATCCAAGGCACCCTCCAGGGCTACCGAGTCTGCAAAAAGTGTGTGAATCCCGGTCGCCAGATACAGGCCGGACTTCGTTTTCCAGCCTCCCTCAAGTCCGATGGCCGAGAGAAATCCTGAGCGCTGCCGCAGGTCTCCCCACGGCAATCCACCCCGATAAGAGACTTCCAGAAACCCCATCCGGATAGCAGAGTCCCCCACGCTGACCTGGGCACGGACTGGTATTGCCAACTGGATAAGTAAGAAAACAACCAGAAACGTACATAAGTGAGACAAGTTGATACGCATACGCATGGGCATTACAGGATATGCATCCGGGCTCAGAAACATAAGGACAGACAAAAGTAAGTTCAGCAGGCAATATACGCCCATCCAGGACAGCATTCCAGGCAAATCCACATGCACCCTCCCTTTTATGAAAACAAAGCAACCGATCACCCCGCAAGTATATCTGTTGATGAAAAAGATGTACGTGCATACGGCTAAAGCCATACTTTTGCCTTTACTATAAAGCGGCCGGTATGTTCCAGCGACCAAAAAGTCGGACGCCAATCTCCTGCCAGCCAGTTCCTTCCGACTAAATCACTTACCTGGATTTTATTTTGTTATCAGATGCCCATGCCGATTCAGATGGTGGATACTGTAGGACAGTATCGCCGGATACAACAAGAGGTAGATGCCGCAGTACTGGAGGTAATGGCCCTGGGGGCCTACATCAACGGACCGGCCGTAAAACGTTTTCAGCAAAATCTCTCGACCTGGATGGATGTACCCCATACCATCCCCTGCGCCAATGGTACAGACGCGCTGCAGGTAGCCCTGATGGCACTGGGGCTGGAGCCTGGAGATGAGGTGATCACGCCTACATTCACGTACATCGCCACTGTAGAAGTCATCGCCCTGCTGCGGCTGCGCCCGGTATTTGTAGAAGTCAACCCGGATACCTTCAACATGGATCCTGCCGCGCTGGAGGCTGCCATTACCCCTCGCACCCGGGCCATCATGCCCGTCCATCTGTATGGGCAGGCTGCTGACATGAATCCTATCATGGAGATTGCCCGCAAGCATGGCATACCTGTTGTAGAGGATACGGCACAGGCGATCGGAGCTACCTACCAGCTGGCAGACGGCACGGTGCGCCGGGTCGGTACGATTGGGGACATTGGTACTACGTCTTTTTATCCCAGCAAAAATCTGGGGGCATACGGAGACGGAGGTGCGATCTTCACACGGGATGCTGCGCTGGCCCATACCCTGTGGATGATCTGTAATCACGGCGCCAAAGAAAAATACTATCATGAGACCATCGGGGTCAACAGCCGTCTCGACTCTATGCAGGCTGCGATCCTCGATGTCAAACTTCGCCACCTGGATGCCTATACAGAGGCCCGTCGCGCCGCCGCACGGCAGTACGATGCGCTTCTGGGCGGTATCGAAGGTATACAAACGCCCGTCTGGCACGAAGATGGCTCACATGTATTCCACCAGTACACGGTACGCGTCAAGGCGGGCCGGTCTGTACGGGATGCTATCCGCCAGGAGCTCGCCAACCGGGGAGTCCCGACTATGATCTACTACCCTGTACCCATTCATTTACAAACCGCTTACAGCCAGTATGGCTACCAGACCGGAGACTTTCCGGTGTCCGAGCAGCTCTGCGAAGAAGTGATCAGCCTGCCTATGCACTCCGAGCTTGATGAGGAGCAGCAGGTGTTTATCTCTTCTCAATTTAAGGAAGTGTTTCAGTCATTAATCATTACTCAATAAACAGACTTTCACATGAAGATTGCAGTCGTAGGTACGGGTTACGTAGGCCTTGTTACGGGAACTTGTTTTGCTGAAGTGGGCAACGACGTATTGTGTGTGGACAACAACCAGGAAAAACTGTCCAAACTCCGCGCAGGTCAGGTGCCAATTTTTGAGCCAGGTCTGGAAAATCTTTTTGAGCGTAATACCAAAGAAGGACGCCTGACTTTTACAGACTCATTGGCTGAGGCTGTTGAATTTGCAGAGGTGATTTTTCTCGCACTCCCTACCCCCCCGATGGAGGATGGGTCTGCTGACCTGAAATATGTACTGGGAGTAGCTGGCCAGATCGGTACCCTGCTGAAGGACTACCGGGTAGTGGTAACCAAGAGCACCGTGCCTGTGGGTACGGCAGATAAGGTACGCGCCGCTATCAGTGCCCATACTGATCTCCCGTTTGATGTGGTGTCCAACCCGGAATTCCTGCGCGAGGGATTTGCCGTAGAGGACTTCCTGAAGCCTGAGCGCATCGTAGTAGGCACCCGCTCTGAGCGTGCGGCCGAGGTTATGCGCCGCCTGTACAAGCCCTTTGTGATGTCCGGCAACCCGGTCCTCTTCATGGATGAGCGCAGCTCCGAGATCACCAAGTATGCTGCCAATGCATTCCTGGCGACCAAAATTTCCTTCATGAATGAAATCGCCAACCTCTGCGAGCGGGTAGGCGCTGATGTGGACAACGTACGCCGCGGGATCGGTACAGACTCCCGTATCGGCAAGCGTTTCCTCTTCCCGGGTGTGGGATATGGCGGATCATGTTTCCCCAAGGACGTATCTGCCCTCTTCAAAACCTCTGAAGAAAATGCATACGAGTTCAAAATTCTGGACTCTGTGATGGAAGTAAACGAGCGGCAGAAAAGTGTACTTGTCGAAAAAATCTTTGACCACTACGGAACGCAAGACCTCAGTGGCAAGACTTTCGGGGTGTGGGGCCTGGCATTTAAGCCTAATACCGATGATATCCGGGAAGCACCTGCACTGGTTATTATCGAAAAACTCTTAGATTCGGGCGCTAAAGTAAAAGCATACGATCCAGAAGCGATGGAGCAGGTCCGCCGGTATGCCAACCTGGACATTGAACTGGTCGAAAATCAGTATGCTGCTGTAGCCGGCGTGGATGCCCTGATCGTGGTGACTGAGTGGAATGAGTTCCGGACCCCGGACTTCGACCGCATCAAGGCCAGCATGAAGGCACCCCTGGTATTTGATGGCCGTAACGTGTATGACCTGGAGGTAATGGAGAGCTCTGGCTATGCCTATTACTCCATTGGCCGCCGCAGCGTAGGGATCGAAGAAAAAGTTGCTGACTAATATTTTTCATGACAAGAAAACCAAAAGTGCTGGTCACGGGGGGCGCGGGCTTTATCGGCTCGCACCTCTGTGACCGCTTTCTTGCTGAGGGCTACGAGGTTATCGCTATGGATAACCTGATCACGGGCAATGTTTCCAACATTGCACATCTGTTTGGCCAGGAGGGCTTTACGTTTGTGAAGCACGACGTCACCAACTACACCCACGTGGAAGGGCCGCTGGATTATATCCTGCATTTTGCTTCTCCTGCCAGCCCGATAGACTACCTCAAACTGCCGATCCAAACCCTGAAGGTAGGTGCCCTGGGCACCCACAAGATATTGGGGTTAGCGCGTGAGAAAAAAGCCCGTGTCCTGATCGCCAGTACCTCTGAGGTATATGGGGATCCGCTCATTCACCCGCAGCAGGAAGAGTACTGGGGTAATGTCAATCCTATCGGCTACCGGGGGGTATATGATGAGGCCAAACGTTTTATGGAGGCCATGACCATGGCCTACCACCGTACACACGGCCTTGAGACCCGTATCCTGCGGATTTTTAACACCTATGGCCCTCGTATGCGGCTTGATGATGGCCGGGCATTGCCAGCTTTTATGGGGCAGGCGCTCCGGGGCGAGGATATCACGGTTTTTGGGGACGGTTCTCAGACCCGCAGCTTCGGATACATTGATGACCTGATCGAGGGTATCTTCCGCCTGCTCATGAGCGATGAAACCCGTCCGGTTAATATTGGGAATCCAGAAGAAGTCTCTATTTTTGACTTCGCGAAGGAGGTCATCGAACTCATCGGCAGCAGCAGCAAGATTGTACACAAGCCGCTCCCGGAGGACGATCCCAAAATTCGTAAACCGGACATCACCCGCGCACGGGAAGTCCTCGGATGGGAACCCAGAGTCCCCCGCCGCGAAGGGCTGATCCGCACGCTTGCTTATTTCAAAGCCCAACTGAATGGCGTTCCGCAGCATTGAGACCCCCCTCCCGGACCTGCTGATCATCGAGCATGATGTATTCAGGGATCCAAGAGGGTATTTTCTGGAGTTGTTTAATCAACAAGGATTCGAAAACATAGGCCTGGGCAAACTCCGGTTTGTCCAGGATAATTTGTCTTATTCCGTACAGGGCACCCTGCGCGGCATGCACTTCCAAAAGCCTCCCTATGCACAGGGCAAGCTGGTGAAGCCTCTCCAGGGGGCTGTATATGATGCTGTCGTGGACTTGCGGCGGACCTCCCCGACGTACGGCCAATGGTATGGACTGGAGCTACATGCTGATGATCCCCGTATGCTGTATGTGCCGCCAGGATTTGCCCACGGGTTTCAGGTACTCTCTGAGAGTTGTTTGTTTTTTTATAAGTGTACCCAGTTTTATAATAAAGCTGCGGATAGTGGTATCCGCTGGGACGACCCTGCGCTCGGGATCGAGTGGCGCGACATATCACCTTTATTGTCAGAAAAAGACCTGCTACACCCCGTGTTGGCAGACTTTGACTCCCCCTTCTGACCTGCTGACGGGCATAAGTACCTTGATCGCATGATACACTTATGAAAGGAATCATCCTGGCCGGCGGCTCCGGCACACGCCTGTACCCCCTCACCCCTGTCGTCAGCAAGCAGCTGATGCCTGTGTACGACAAGCCCATGATCTATTATCCCCTGTCCTCGCTGCTCTCCGCCGGGATCCGGGACATCCTGATTATTTCTACCCCTCGCGACCTGCCTTTTTTTGAGGAGTTGCTGGGAGATGGCAGCCGGATTGGGGTCCGTTTTTCGTATGCCGTACAGCCTCGTCCTGAGGGGTTGGCGCAGGCGTTTATTATCGGGGCTGATTTTGTCGGGGACGATCCGGTGGCACTGGTGCTGGGAGACAATATTTTTTATGGAGAACAGTTGGGCACGACCCTCTACAAGGCACGGGAGGTGATCACAGAAGCCGGGGGAGGGATGATATTTGCCTATCACGTCTCTAACCCCAACGCGTATGGGGTGGTCGCATTTGATGAAAACGGCAAGGCTATCAGTATAGAAGAAAAACCGGATAAACCGAAGTCCTCCTATGCTGTCCCGGGTATATATTTTTATGACAATACCGTAGTAGACATAGCCCGAAACCTCAAGCCAAGCCGACGGGGCGAGCTGGAGATCACGGATGTAAACCAGACCTATCTGAATGCCGGACACCTGCGGGTGTCTATGCTGGGCCGGGGTACTGCCTGGCTTGATACCGGCACCCATGACTCCCTCATGCAGGCAGGAAATTTTGTGCAGATCATCGAGCAGCGGCAGGGACTCAAAATCGGATGTATCGAGGAGATTGCCTTCCGGATGGGATTTATGGATGCAGACCAGCTCCGGCAGGTCGCCGAACCCCTCATGAAAAGTGGCTATGGCGAGTACCTGATGCGGGTCCTCGCCGAGAGTTGAGCCAATCTGGCAGGATAAGTTTTGATTGCAGGTCAAGAGGTATTAGCTTAGGGCTGAAAATACCCATGTCCGGCGCTGCGTCAGCGTCTTATCCGTAAGTCCGCTCTATATGGCTTCCAAACCGTCTGCTCCTTCTTCTGCCCGGCGTCCTGCCTGGCTCACCCCTGTACTGACCCATGCCGGGATCATACTGGCTTTTTTTGTGTTTACGCTTATCTATTTCAGCCCGGTCGTTTTTGACGGTAAGGTGCTGAATCAGTCTGATATTATCCAGTTTGAAGGCATGGCCAAGGAGTCCCGCGACTTCCGGAGCCAGACCGGAGAGGAAGCACTCTGGGTCAGCCGGCTTTTCAGCGGGATGCCCGCCTATCAGGCTGGTACCCTCTACCCCGGCAACCTGGTCAACTCCCTCAACAAAGCCCTGTGGCTGGGTACACCCCGTCCGGTCGGATACGTTTTCCTGACATTCCTGGGGTTTTATATATTGCTGCAAGTCATGGGCGTCAATCCCTGGATCAGCGGGATAGGGGCGGCAGCTTATGCGCTTTCGTCTTACTTTTTTATTATCCTGGAAGCCGGCCACACCTCCAAAGCCAATACCATTTCTTTCATGGCGCCGGTGGTGGCGGGTATTCTCCTGACGTATCGGGGCAAGTGGCTCCTGGGTGGGGCGCTGACAGCATTGGCTGTGAGTCTTCAACTGAATGCCAATCACCCTCAGATCACCTATTACCTGCTCATCATGCTGCTCATCATGGGCGTGGTCATGCTGACAGATGCGGTCATTCATAAAAAAATAGCTTCTTTCCTAAAAGAGACCGGTATCCTGGTGCTGGCAGCCGTGCTGGGACTGGGACCCAATATCAGCCGTCTCTGGACCCTGAATGAGTATAGTGAAGAAAGCCTGCGAGGTAAGTCCGAGCTCACGGCAGATGAAGATCAGCCTGCCTCTGGCCTTGACAAAGAGTACGCCCTGCGATGGAGTTATGGGATAGCCGAGTCACTGACACTCCTGGTGCCGGATGCCTTTGGCGGCTCCAGCCAGGTGCGGGTGGACAAGTCCAATCCGGTCTATAAAGACATCCAGCAGCAGTTTGGAAAATCGGAGCAGGTGCAGAACCTCCTGAATAACTTCCCGGGTTACTGGGGTGACCAGCCGTTTACCTCCGGGCCCGTGTATGCCGGGGCGATCGTATGTTTTCTATTTGTGCTGGGATGTATCATCGTCAAGGGACCAGTACGCCTCTGGGCACTGGTGGCTACGGGGTTGTTTCTGATCCTCTCGTGGGGACGTAATTTCCCGCTGCCGACCGATCTGTTTTTTGCGTACATGCCGCTGTACAATAAGTTCAGGGCAGTAGCCATGATGCTGGTCATTGTGGAGTTCACGATGCCGCTCTTGGGTTTTCTGGCCCTGCATCAGTTGTTCAAAGCCAGTGCAGAGGAGCGGCTGCGCCTCTTGCGTCCGACCCTGGTTGCTGCGGGTATTACGGGTGGGATCGCTTTGCTCCTGGCAGTAGGGGGCTCCGCTTTGTTTTCGTTTGAGGGAGCGCCCGAAACAGAAGAACAACTTGGCCAACTCGCAGACTTTGTCCATGAATATCGTGCCGGGGCACTCCAGGCGGATGCGTTTCGCTCGTTTGCTTTTATCGCACTGGCCGCAGCCCTGTTGGTTCTCTATCTCCGCAATTCACTCCAGGCCGTATGGGTATATGCCGGACTGGCGCTGCTGGTGTTTGTGGACATGGTACCGGTCAACCTTCGTTACCTCAACAAAGACTCCTATATCACCAAGCGGCAGTTTGAGCAGTCGTTCCGGCTTACGGAGGCTGATAAGTTTATCCTCAAAGATACAGACCCCAATTACCGGGTACTAAACCTGACCAGAGCACCGTTTGACGACGCGCTGACCTCCTATTATCACAAGTCTATCGGGGGGTATCACGCTGCTAAACTCCGCCGCTACCAGGACCTGATCTCTCGGTATATCCAGCCGGAGATGGGTCGGCTATTGGAAGTACTGAGGGCACAACCTACTGACTCCAGCATACGGGCTACGATGGACCGGCTCCCGGTCATCAACATGCTCAATACCCGGTATATCATCATCAACCCGCAAGGCATGCCGATTCAGAACATGGCAGCCATGGGCAATGCATGGTTTGTGCGGGAGGTCAAGACCGTCACAAGTGCAGATGAGGAAATTGCCGCCATTGGTCAGGTCAATCTGCGCCAGACCGCTGTCGTAGATATATCCAGCGAGGATGGGATGTTTGGACCCCAGGTGCAGGGGCTGTCCCTCGTCCGCGACTCTACCGCCCGGATCAGCCTGACGGCCTTCACCCCCAATGTGCTCACCTATCAGTCCGTCAGCACCACAGAAGGGGTTGCTGTTTTCTCAGAGATCTACTACAACAGCGGAAAAGGTTGGCAGGCCTATCTGGATGGGCAGAAGGTACCCCATTTCCGTACAGATTATGTGCTGCGGGGCATGAAAATCCCTGCGGGTACCCACGAGATCGTATTTAAGATGGAGCCAGCTTCCTTCTATCAGGGTGAGACGCTGTCCCTTATCTTCTCGATCCTCTTGCTGCTGCTGGTAGCAGGTGCTGCTTTTCTCGCGTACCGCCAGCAGGCTCAGGCAGCCTGATCTGACCACACCAGATGATACAGCCTCGCTGCGTACTGCAGCGAGGCTTTTTTTATGGGCCGGGCACAAAAATCATGGTACTGCGTGACTTGTGACATCTTGCATGGGGGTGCAGGGAGATAATTTTAGTCCATATTCATTTTCATCCACGCAAACCCCGGTACACATGAAAAAGATTCTCGTGCCCACCGATTTTTCCCCTGTAGCCATAGAGGCTTTTGAGACGGCGCTGGCATTAGCAGCCCGTATGCAGGCTGAGGTTCACGTTTTGTCTTGTATAGCTGCACCAGCCGGATGGGAAAATATGCCGGAGGAAAAACGAAGCGGATTTCCGGAGGTGACCACCATGGCCTATGAGGTCCAGGCAGAACTCCGGCAACTGCTGACCACCCATAAAAACCACGAAGAAGGAATTATCACTTCATTTGCCTACGGCAGCCTGACGGATGTGATGCTGCGGTATGTAGACCGGGAGGGTATAGACCTGGTGGTGATGGGGTCCAAAGGTGCTTTTGGCCTGCGGGAGCACCTGGTAGGATCCAATGCACAGCATGTCGTCAACCGGATGCCTTGTCCCGTGCTGGTACTTAAAAAAAGGCTTCACCCGGATCATCTCCAGCATATTGTGTTTGCCTCTGATTTTGGGCCAGCGTCTATGCCCTCATTTCGGGAGCTGATCGAGTTTGCCACCCTGTTTGACTCACATATGCACCTGCTGCATGTGAAGGCTATTGAGCATGAGTATCAGCAGGAGGCAGAGGTGCAGCCAGATATAGCCGCCTTCCAGCGCATGTGCTGGAGATTACCTTGTACGGTACATGAGTTTGGGGATATCAATGTGGAACTGGGGATCACACATTTTGCTACCGATACCCTGGCCGATCTTGTGGCGGTTGTACACCATGGCCTGACGCATAAGAAAAAAGCCTTTACCAGCACGATCACAGAGTCGCTGGTCAATCACCTGGAGCTGCCAGTCCTGACGTTTAATACACTGGTGGAAAACAGCTGGTATCGGGTCAGCCTCCAGGAAGCGGAACCCAAAGCCTGATCTACGCCCGCTGCCGGAGCATAAGCCAGGCCAGCAGGCCAGCCCCTGGCAACATAAGCACCCCGATGGTCCATAACAAGCGGGTCGTCTGGTTAAAGTCCGGACGATCCCATATCTCATAGATCACATATATGAGGGCTGCGAGGTAGAAGAGGTAGAGAAATTTCATAGCTGCTCTAAAAACTTGCCCCATTTCTGCCATAGGCGAAATGGGGCGAATGTTATAAGCTTATTTTGCAGGGCGGTCACCAAAAAAGATCCAGGCAAGCGGACCCAAAAATGGAAGTAGCAGGACAGCCAGCGACCACATGAGTTTGTGGGTGCTGGGTTTCTCGCTTTTGGTCCAGATATAGAGTAACACAGCCAGGGTAAATATGCCCCATACGATTCTGATCAATGTCCACATAAGCAGCGGTTTTAGGTGGGTTAATACCTGCCTATACGCAATGTAAGGTCCTGTGTTGCACGATCATTGTCCCTGGCGCAGCCATACGTGCAGGAGGTTCTCCTGGCGGGGTTTGGGGTTTTGCCGGGGTGTCAGGGTGCAGGCGACAGGTTTCCAGTAGGTACCAGGGGAGACTTCAAGGGTAAAAACCGAATTGTTCCGAAATACGGAGAGGGTGACCGTTTCATTTTTTTTCAGCTCTGCCAGGTACGTATCTGCCTTCATGCCCGTCACAGCCCGACCGTCTATCTCCAATATGAGGTCCTGCGCAGCCAGGCCCGCCAGGCTCGCAGCTCCGGCAGGATGGAGGCTGGTGACATATAGCCCCTGACGTACCTCTTCCGTCCGGAGGATCCCCAGGCTTTGCAGGGATATGGTTTCGGGTGTGGTTTCTGTCCAGGTGAGCCCGGCACCTTCAAATAAATCCTTCCATGGAGCAGGCGCTGTTCCCCAGATATAAGCCTCAAAAAAAGAATCCCAGTCCGACCCGGAGAGCAGCTCCAGCGCCTCCTGGATGCCGTCCTCTGGTACGCCTTTGCCCTTGAGATACCAGGTTTGGTAGAGATGCCGGAACACATCGTCCAGCGTCAGGCGGCCTTCCGTACGGCGGATAAGCTCCAGGTCTATCAAGATACCAGCCCGCATGCCCAGGTCGTAGTAGGAAATGCGGAGCGCAGGGTCTTTATAGGGCGAGATGTCCAGCCAGCTGTTGAGACTGGCCTCAGCAGGAGATACGACGGAGGCAGCGTAGCTGTTCTGGAGCTTCTGGATATTTTGTGCTACCTGATTCAGAAAGTGAGACGCCGGTTTGATCCCCGCTTTATACACCATGAGATTAGCATAATAGTCGGTAATCCCCTCCGTAAACCAATGGAGCGATGTGACCTGAATATTTTCGTAGTTATAGGGCCAAAGGGCAGCCGGTCGGATACGCTTTACATTCCACGCGTGCCAGAGTTCGTGGCTGGTGATGGATGCGAGACCGTTGACAATGGTTTCAGGCTGAGCGGTAATACTCGTCGGCAACGCAAAACTTACGGAGTACGCGTGCTCAACGGCATGCCGCATACCACTGCCGAGAAAGCGGTAGATAAAATGAAACTCCTTAAAAGGATACGAACCAAACACGCCGTACTGCGCTTCACAAATCTTGCGGATGGCATCCTCAGCAGCGGCCTCTGTGAGGGTATCACCTGTAAACTCTCCCTGGAAGTGTATCCAGAACGTAGTGCCATGCGATTCAAAGTGGCGCTGCCGCATGGCCGGTGCAAATACACTCGGGGCATCTGCGAAGGTGTGCCAGTCAGGTGCCGTGTATTTGCCAGGACCAGCCGGGGTCAGCGCCGTAGCTGACTTCCAGGTGGGAAGCAACTGAGGCAGCTCCAGGGTAACCGGCTCTTCCAGCCGGCCTGGCACATACAGAAACATATTGACCGGATTGAAGTACACCTGCTGCTCTGTGAGCAGGCTGGAGCCCGCGTCTTCATTATTTGCAAAAAATTTGTACCGAAAATGAATCTCACGGGCTGCCCCATGTCTCACCTGCCAGGCTCCGGGGCCCTGAAGGCGACAATGCAGCGCGTTGCCTTGCTCATCCGTAGCATGTACCTGAGAGACGGCCCCTGCAAAGTCCTGCCTGATATAACGCCCCGGCCGCCATACGGCACTCACAAATGTCGTGGTCAGGCCAGTATCTGGCCTCACAATCATCTCTACTTCATACAGGTGGTGCTGCGGCTGCTGCCACGAGAGCCGGTAGGTGTACTGCCCATGGCTGGCAACGGCCAGGCAAAGACATAAGCATAAAACAACTAAGCGCTTTTTCATCGGTATATCATTGTGAATAAGGTATGCTGTCGGTGCTGGATCAGCACTATCCGACATCCCGGCAGGAAATCCAGCTATTGAACCCCTGTCCGCAAGATCATCAATAGCTATACCGGCATATACAGGTGCCGGGACGCTCTGGATCTGAAACAAAGGTAGCATATTCCCGCTTTGGGTGTACTTGCACGGAGGTACAGATAATCTCAGAGATAGGCACGGATTTTGATAATGTACAATTATTAAAAAATTATTACATGATATTTTTCAAACAATCAAACAAAATTATTTACTTTAAAGCACTAATCCTTACCTGGCTGGGGGTTATCAGTAGTGATCTGCCGGCACAGAATTTATTTCCTAACCCCAGCTTTGAGCAATACACCACCTGCCCCAGCAGCTACAACCAGGTGAGCCGGTTACAGCACTGGGCCCCGGCTATGGGCACACCTGATTTTTTTAATTGTGCCTTCTCAGGTGTCACGGCCCGTAGTGTTCCTTCCTTAGGCACGGGTTCTGTCGGGATATGGGGGGGACGGGGATATACGACATGTGCGGGCGGTGTATATGCCGAGATGATTACCGCTGCGCTGGTCAGCCCCCTCCAGGCAGGCATGCCTTATGAGCTGAGCGCAGACGTCCAGATAGATGGCCTGGGGACCGGCAGCACCTCTCCCAATGCCTGTACCCGTCTTGGATTTTATTTTTATCACAGCAGTCAGCCACCGACCCTCTCAGGTACTTGCAGCCCGGCCCTGGTGCCACAGGTGAGTATCCCTTGCAGCGACTTTCAGCAAGGGAACTATCAGACCTTCACCTGGTTTTTTACGCCTGCCCAGGAGTACGACCGGGTACTGATAGGGATATTTGACAACCCTGGCTATCAGGGCGCAACCTGTACTAATTATGCCAGCAACCGGATGTACCTCAACCTGGACCGGCTGCTGCTGCAGGCATCCTCGATCCTGGCAGCAGCCCAGCCAGAACTCACTGCTACGCAGGAAGGATCCGTAACACGGCTCTCCTGGGAACTCCCGGAGGGAACCTGGACCGCAGGAAACATGTATATATCAGACAGCCATCATACAGATACCGTCAGCCTGGATATGGTTGTTTCTGAGTGGTGGGACATGGCGGATCGTACCGGACGCGTGGAGTATCTGCTGGAAATCAAGGATGAGGCGGGTCATATTGCCAGGTCAGCCCCCATTACCATCTGGCAGATACCGGGATCCCTAAGCAGTTGGCTCTCGGCAGATGATGGCGGAGTACACCTCCACCTGCGGCTTCCGGCCTCAGGAGAGGTTTCGGTAGTGTGGCGGGACATTACCGGCAGATGGCTGGCAGATCAATCCATCAGGGTATCTGCCGGCGTGCAAATGGTGCCGCTACCCGGTACAGAAACCTGGCCTCCGGGGTGTTACCTCCTCCAATGGGAATATCAGCAGGCTGGAGGTACCCTGGTCTGGGTGAAACCGCAGTAACGGGAAAATACGCGCTGAGTGGGTCGGAGACACGTGAGTTTTGTATCTTTGAGCCATGTTTTTATCCTTTATCAGGCCCATTTACCTGATTGCCCACCGGATACTCCTGGCTACCCGTGGGATAAACCCACTTTTTATCCGGCGTTGGGGTGGCTTTCCTGTCGGAGAGGGGCACATCGGTGATGAGCACCTGGCCGATCCGCATCTGGATGACCAGCTCGAAGCCACCTTCACCCAAATGGGTGTGTCTGTATATCCCTGGGATATTGACCCGGACGGGTATGCGGCCTGGCTCCAGCGCGCCCCATATCCGGACGGATACTATGGAGGCGGGCTTGACCCGGCAGCTAATTTTACAGAAAAGTCACTCGAACACTACGTATCTACAGCTTTTATCCCGGCGGGGCCAGATGTTACGCTGATAGATATTGCCGCCTGTAATTCGCCCTTTGCAGATATCATGCGAAACCAGTACGGCTGCAAAAAAGTATATCAGCAGGACCTGATTTATCCTAAAGGTATTCATGGGGACCGGATTGGGGGCTGGGGGCATGAATTGTATCTGCCGGGGAACTCTGTTGATGGTGTTACCCTGCATTGTTCACTGGAGCACTTCGAAGGGAATAGTGACACCTTGTTTTTTCAGGAAATAAGCCGCGTACTGAAGCCTGGCGGCAGGGTGGTCATTCTACCTTTTTATCTCGCCCATACCTATACGATCCATGTAGATCCAGCCTATAACCTGCTGAAACGGCACACCCCCCAGCTTGATCCGGAAGCCCGGCTTCGGTATGCAGGCTGGCGGCAGTTTTTTTCGCGGCACTATGATCCGGCAGCTTTGTACCGGCGGGTTCTGGCAGCGGCGCCCTCGCTCAGACTCACCTTGTATCGCGTCCGTAACTTTCGGGAGATATATCCCGGTTCATACCTTCGCTGGATAGGCGTATTTGAAAAACAAGCATAAGCCAGATGGAAATCACAGATGTACAGCAGATTGCTGTTTTGGGTGCCGGGGTGATGGGTAGTGGGATAGCTGTAACGGCTGCCCGCGCAGGCTATCAGGTGCAGGTATATGATCCCGCGCCGGGGATGGCCGACCGGGCGCGGACGTATGCAGAAAAATTCCTGGGACAAGCCGTAGAAAAACAAAAAATGACTGCCGAAGCTGCTGCTGCTGCGCTCGACAGGATGCAGTATATCGGATCGCTTGATCTGCTAGCAGCAGAACTGGTGATCGAGGCCGTGCCAGAGTCCCTCTCATTAAAACACCAGGCACTCCGGCTGGTAGAGGAGCGGCTACCTGCGGATGCCATTATTGCCAGCAATACCTCCACACTGCCTGTCACCCGGATCGCTGCTGGCCTGACGCGGCCTGCGCGAGTGGGTGGATTGCATTTTTTCAATCCGGCGCCGGTCATGAAACTGGTAGAGGTTATCGCAGGGATCCGTACGGATGCAGATGTCCCTGTGCTGCTCATGGAGCTGGCCCGCCGCCTGGGCAAAACACCTGTACAAGTAGCAGATACTCCGGGGTTTATTGTCAACCGGGTAGCCCGGCAGTATTATCTGGAGAGCCTGCGGATCACAGAGGAACAAGGGGCCAGCTTTGACACCATTGACCGCCTCATGAAAGCGACAGGATTCTCAATGGGTCCTTTTGAGCTGATGGACCTGATCGGGCTGGATACCAACCACGCTGTAAGCCAGTCTGTATATGAGGCTTTTTTTCAGGAACCCAGATTCAGGCCCAGCCGGCTCCAGCAGCACATGGTAGATGCCGGACTCCTGGGCCGTAAGACCGGAAAGGGGTTTTATGCTTATGAATAAGTGCCGGCCTGCTCATATACTTCCATCAGTTGGGCAGATAGTTTTTCAGGCCTGAACCGATGCAGGTGAGCCTGGGCTCCTATCCGCAGCGCCCCGCAGAAATCCGTATCCGTCAGCAAACGTGCCAGGCCGTCCCGGATATGCGCGGGATCATCCGGGTCCGCATACAGCGCCCCTTCTCCCCCCGCTTCTGGCAGCGATGACCGGCTGGACGTAAGTACCGGAGTCCCGGAAGCCAGGGCCTCCAGTACGGGGATGCCAAACCCTTCAGCACGCGACATATATACCAGCGCGGATGAAGCCTGATAAAGGGCTGCCAGATCCTGGTCATCTACAGGCTGCACCTGCCTGATAAGGGATTCTATGCCCAGTTGTGCTGCCAGTGTCAGCACCTCCCGCAGATATGATTTGCCCCGGCCTACGACCACCAGCGGGATTCTCAGGTCCGGCGGCAGCATCGCCAGTGCCTGTACAACCTGATGCAGGTTTTTGCGGCGGATGACTGATCCGACTGACAAGAGGTAAGGGGTCGAAATGTTCATTTTCGACAATCGCAAATCGCGATCAATTGTATCTTCCCGCTGATAAAAAACTGCCCGGCAACCTTGATAGATAACTTTGATCCGGCTGGGGTCTATCCGGTAGGTATCAATCAGCGAGAGACGGGTAGCTTCGCTGATCGCGATTATCGTATCAGCTCGTTTGCATGCTGACCTGAACTTATAATCATATATGATACGGTCTGCAAGCGGGTAATCTTCAGGAAACTGCCGGAAGAGCAGGTCATGCATGGTCACCACTTTTCGCACCTTTGCAGGTAATCCGGTTGGTAGCTCATGACTAAGTCCATGAAACACCTGGGCGCCGATACGCCCGGCATGAATACCTGAGAGCCAGGTACGCCATAGTGCACCGGTGCCGGGAGGGGACAGATGGAGGTAGACATGTCCGGCAAGCAGCCTGGCAGGATCCCATACGTCCCGGTTCAGGGCGGGACCCAACAAATGGTAGTGATGCTCCGGGTATTGATGGACAAGCCCCGATATCAGGCCCCGGCTGTACTCGCCGAGGCCTGTGCGATTTTGAAAAGCCCGTTTGGCATCAAACGCAATGATCATGCGGGATCTGCCTGGGGGCTGGATACGGGCTCTGGTTTGCGCTGGAGATCGTGTTTTTCTGCAGACAAATCCATTTTTTCCTCCTCCTTTTTCCGGGCGAGCCGCTTGATCAGGTTAGAGGTAATATTCAAAAACTCAGCCTCCGTGATCATGCCTACCAGCTTATCGTTTTTCTGTACGGGCAGGCACCCGATCTGCCGGGTACGCATGATCTCAATGGCTTTAATGATGGTGTCCTCCGGGGTCACGAAGTGAGGATTGCGTTTCATGACATCAGCCACAGTCTGTACCTCGTCCGGACCACGATCGGCGTTGGCGGCCAGATGTCTGAGCAGCATCCGAGAGGTAATGAGTCCCACGAGTTTGCCCTGCTTGTCTTCGACAGCTACGTGCCGGATTTTGCGCCACTCCATGAGGGTCGCGGGCAGGTCCAGGATATCGTCCTCCTGGACGGTGATCAGGTCAGTGGACATAAACTCCTCGACCAGAAGGGCAGAAGGTTCGTAGTCCATTTTGTCACGGCAAGCCAACTCCCACTCATGTACAGGTTTGCCAGCATGCTGCTGGGTATGCATGGAGGCGGTGATGGCAGCGATGACCTCATCCCGCGGTACCCCGTCTCGGGCAATCGTCGCAAAAGAAGTCAGCATCCACTTGGCACCGGTCTTGCCGGTACGGGTGCGCTCCTCGATGATGCCGAGATAGTAGTCAATGTCCTGCTTGCGGATACCTGCTTTTTCCAGCCCATGCCGGGAGACCGGCAGAAGTTCTTCGAGGATCAACTGAGCCGGAGATATTTTGCGGTCACGGGTCCAGGTGAGCTGGGTTTCCAGTCCAAACCGGGCAGCATTAAAAAAGTTGGCTTTGACATCTGCAAAATCCAGCACCTGCGTGATATCCGGATACTGGTCCTCCATGCCGTTCATCATGCCCAGCCAGAAAGCCGCATTGGCAAAGGCATCTGGCAGGCTGGGACCTGCCGGAAAGATGCGGTTTTCAATCCGAAGGTGTGGTTTGCCATTGTCAGAGATACCGTAGCAGGGGCGGTTCCAGCGATACACCGTAGAGTTGTGCATATTAAGGGCCCGGAGCCGGGGGGTCTGGCCGCTGTTGAGTTTTTCGATGACATCTTCATCTACCTCAGAGGTCAGCAGTACCTTAAATCGGGCTACGTCTTCCCGGTAAATCTCAATGATAGAGCGCCGCAGCCAGTCGTTGCCAAAGGTCACCCGGGGGCTTCTGTCCCGCAGGTGGTCCGTGAAGGTGCGTATGTCTATGGACTGCTCGAAGAGGGCGATCCGTGTTTCTTTCCAGAGACGCCGGCCAAACAGCAAAGGTGAGTTCACCGCTACTGACATGGCAGGACCTGCCAGGGCCTGTGCATAGTTGTATTTCCGCACAAAATCATCAGGGGAGACCTGAAGGTGGACCTGAAAGCTGGTATTACAAGCTTCCAGCATGGCCGACTCCTGCTTGAGGTTGAGCTCATCCATGCCTGTGATACGCAGCTCAAACGCCTCACCCCGCAGCTCGCGAAGGCCGTCCATCAGGGCACGATACCGGGGGACCGGCGTGATATTGCTGATGTCAACATCGGACTTGCGGATCGTAGGCAGAATACCTGAGAGCAGAATAATAGCCCCCATGTCTCGCAGTTTGTCTTGTGCCGAGTCGAGGATACGCTTGAGCTCCAGGTGCATATCACTGATACAGGTACCCTTAAACTCCAGCGGGGTGAGGTTCGTCTCCAGGTTAAAGGAAGCCAACTCTGTCGTAAACGCTGGATCATTGATCATTTCCAGCGCCTTGAGGTTGATGGAGTATGGCTTCAGGCTGTTGTCTACCAGACACATTTCCTGTTCGGCCCCGATACGGGATACATCCGACTCAAACCAGTCCTCCCGCAGCATGCGCTCCAGGGCATGGAGATCTTTCAGCAGATACCTTACAAACTGTTGCTGCTCCTGTTGACTGCGTACAATCTTCACGTTCAGATTTCCCATACTCGAAAGGTTGATTACGGTGCACTTGGGCAAAATATGTAGTTAAATATATGTAAATTTAACAAGTCTCAAACCAGCAGTTGACGATAATTTATCAGGGGCCGGTCACTAACCTCAGACCGGATAGATACGTACACTAGACCTATGGCTGAACACCTCTTCCAACTCCAATCCCCCTACCAGCCTGCCGGAGATCAGCCGGAGGCAATCCGCCAACTCACCGAGGGACTCAAAAATGGCGACAAACACCAGGTATTACTGGGCGTCACCGGATCTGGCAAGACCTACACCGTCGCCAATGTCATCGCGCAGGCGCAGCGTCCGACGTTGATCATCAGCCATAACAAAACCCTGGCGGCACAACTGTATGGGGAGTTTAAGGCTTTTTTTCCCAATAACCTCGTAGAGTATTACATCTCCTACTACGACTACTATCAGCCAGAGGCGTTTATCCCAACGACCAACACCTATATCGAGAAGGATATGGCCATCAACCAGGACCTTGAAAAACTCAGGATCCGGGCCACGACGGCTCTCTGTATGGGTAGACGGGATGTGATCATTGTCTCTTCAGTATCCTGTATATATGGTATAGGAAGCCCGGAAGATTTTGAGGCCAATATTCACTACAACTTCACGGGGCAGGTCATCACCCAAAATCAGTTTCTGGACAAGCTGGTACGTCTGTTTTATAGCCGGACTGCCACACCTGAAGCTGGTAAGTTTCGGGTAAAGGGCGATACGGTAGATGTGTATCCCATGTATGAAGACTATGGGGTGCGATTTATTTTTTTTGGAGATGAAATTGAGCGGATACAGCGATTTGAGATCGAAAGTGGCCGCAAGACGGAGGACTTGTTTGACTATACCCTGTACCCGGCCAATCTGTTTGTGACCCGGCGGGAAGCACTTAATGATGCCATGAATGAGATACGCATGGAGTTGGGCCGGCAGGTGAGTTATTTTGAGAAGCAGGGACTGTTTATGGAAGCTAACCGCCTCAAAGAACGCACCGAGTATGACCTGGAAATGATGCAGGAGCTGGGGTACTGTTCTGGTATCGAAAACTACTCCCGGTATCTGGCCCGCCGCCAGCCGGGAAGCCGGCCCTACTGTCTGCTGGATTATTTTCCGGATGACTTTCTGCTGGTGCTGGACGAGAGCCATGTGACCCTGCCCCAGATCAGGGGGATGTATCACGGCGACCGCTCACGTAAGTTCACCCTGGTAGAGCATGGATTTCGCCTGCCGTCCGCACTTGACAACAGGCCCCAGACCTTTGATGAATTTAACTCCCTTCTCAGCCAGGTGATTTATATGAGTGCTACGCCGGCAGAGTATGAGCTGACACAGAGCGGCGGTATCGTAGTGGAGCAGATCGTGCGCCCTACCGGACTGCTGGATCCGCCCTGTGAGGTGCGTCCCTGCCACACCCAGGTGGACGACCTGCTGGATGAGGTAGACAATGAGGTCAAAAAAAACCACCGGGTACTGGTAACCACCCTTACCAAACGTATGGCCGAAGAGCTTACCCGTTACCTGGGAGACCTCAACATTAAAGCCCGCTATATCCACTCTGATATAGATTCTCTGGAGCGGGTGGATATCCTGCGTGAGCTGCGAGAGGGAAAATTTGATGTACTCGTCGGCGTAAACCTGCTCCGGGAGGGGCTGGACCTGCCGGAGGTCGCGCTTGTGGCGATCCTGGATGCTGATAAAGAAGGTTTCCTGCGGTCAGGGCAGGCCCTGATCCAGACAGCGGGCCGCGCTGCCCGACACTCCGAGGGGCGGGTCATCCTTTATGCGGACCGGATCACAGACTCGATGAAAAAACTTCTCGACGAAACAGCTTACCGCCGCACACGACAGATTGCGTACAATGAAGCCCACGGCATCACGCCCCGGAGCGTCGTACGTCCTACAACGGATATTTTTCAGTCCACCCTCGGCAATCGCTCTAAAACCTATGATGAGTTTTCGGAGCAGGTAGGCATGGCCGCAGAGGCTGCCTCTGAGTATATGTCCGGTGATGAGCTCAAGAAAAAAATCACCACGATCCGGAAAGAGATGGAGACTGCCGCTAAGGAACTTGACTTCGTAGAGGCGGCCCGGCTCCGGGATGAAATGTA
The DNA here is from genome assembly GCA_033762375.1 of Bacteroidia bacterium. Taxonomy (GTDB): domain Bacteria; phylum Bacteroidota; class Bacteroidia; order J057; family J057; genus RDXT01. The sequence continues at coordinate 421,338 of JANRLQ010000026.1, read as the reverse complement.
TGCGTATCAGGCCCTGCTCAAAGAGCGGGGAGGCGCCTGATAAACTTTGGGCAAAGCTGAAAGAAAGACGCCTCAGGTGCTTGAACTGCCTGAAAAATAACTAGATTTAAGGCGAATAATCCTGTCTGATGTTCTTTTCCCGATACTTTTGTCAGGCGGAAAAACGTTCAGCTAACAGCAGTGTGTGGTTTCCCTGACCATTCTACGATTATATCAACGCTGCGGTATGACATTCTTAAAAATCACCTTGAGACTGCTCCTGCTCCTGGCGGGGGGAGTAGGATATGCCCAGGATATGGGCCATTTTTATTATGTGCAGGACACGGATTCGCCCTATAGCTGTAATCTGCCTCCACTGTATTTTCTGCCGGGAGAAAACCTGATAGAACTGGATTGCCTGGAAGACATCCGTTATATCGCCACCCAGATGCGGGCACATCCGGATATGCGTCTTCGGATCGAAGCCGATGGCTTGTACGAGCGTTTTGACCGTGAGCAGAAGCGACTCAACCGGCTCCGGGTGCGTCAGGTACTCCGGGAGTTGGTGTATGTGTACAAGATTGATCATCACCGGATACTGGCCATAGAGCATAAACCCTGGGAGTATATCAGGCGTGGCGACACCCCAGCAGATGCGCTGACGGCCAGACGTATTTTGTGCTCTTGTTATTGGCTCCCACATGCTAAGCCAGCCCCCCTCCCTGAGGCAGAAGCACCCTTCTCTCTCAATCGCGGACAGTAAACCGGCGTTTTTCCGTAGTATTGTCGCGGAATACCGGATACGATGAAAAAAGTCCTCCTCATTACCTATTATTGGCCGCCCAGTGGTGGCGCTGGTGTGCAGCGTTGCCTCAAGCTGGTAAAGTACTTCCGATCATTTGGGTGGGAGCCCATCGTATATACAGCTGCTGATGCTGCATATCCTATCCTGGACCCCAGCCTGGCCCGTGATGTGCCTGAGGGGCAGGTCGTACTGCAGGGGCCGATATGGGAACCGTATGAATGGTACAAACGATTTACGGGTAAAGGAAAACAGGAACAGGTGTATTCTGGCTTTTTGGCTGAAGGTGGTTCCATGTCTTTCAGCGCAAAAGCTGCCATCTGGCTGCGGGGCAATTTTTTTATACCCGATGCCCGCTGCTTCTGGATCCGTCCATCCATAACCTATCTGACGCGCTGGCTTCACACCCATCCGGTTGATGCCATTGTGTCCAGCGGCCCGCCTCATACCGTGCACATGATCGCACGCGGGGTAAAACAAGCGACCGGATTGCCGTGGGTAGCCGACTTCCGGGATCCGTGGACCAAAATTGATTTTTATGACCAGCTTATGCTCACCCGGTGGGCTGACTGGCGACACCACCACCTGGAGCGCCAGGTGTTGCGTGATGCAGACCGCCTCACGACCGTGAGCTGGACCTGGGCCCGTGAGTTCGCAGAGATGGGCGTGAAAGATCCGATTGTGATCAACAATGGATTTGATGAGGAGGACATTCCGCAGCATCCTCCCGCCCCTGAGCCAGCCTTTACATGTAGCCATATCGGCTATCTCAACAGCGACCGCAATCCAGTGCGGCTTTGGGAGGCATTTGCAGCTTTATGCGAAGAGATACCGGGATTCAGGGCCGAGCTTCGCCTGCGTTTTATCGGAAAAACAGACCATATCACGTTTCAGCAGCTGGAGCAGTTGGGCCTGATGGACCGGGTAGAGGTGATGCCTTACATGCCACATGCAGAAGTACTGGACTACACCTGTAGCAGCCAGGTGCTACTGCTCCTCGTGAACAATGTCCCGAATGTCATGGGCCATATTCCCGGCAAAACCTTTGAGTATATAGCCTCACGGCGGCCCGTATTGGCGATAGGGCCGGAGACTGCTGATTTTGCACGTGTGATACGGGAGACAAGCTCTGGCCTGGTATGTGGATTTGAAGACGCCGAAGGAATCAAAAAAGCCCTGCGCCACTATTATCAACAGTATCGCGCAGGGACTTTGTATAATGAGACAGCAGATATCACGAGCTATAGCCGTAAGCATCAGACAGGGCAAATGGCGGAGGTATTAAATAGCCTCACCCAGGCGTGAAGCGATCAATACAGGGACACGCACCTGCCGGTGGAGTCTGAGCGCCCGGAGTCAGGAACCCTCAGGACATGTAGAGATAAGGCTTCCAGTCCTCATGTATTTCTCCGCCAAAAGCACTGAGAAACATCACGAAGCTGGGGCGGAAAGGCGTCTGACGCAGCGTCATGCCAGCCTCTTCCGGCGTCATATTACCTTTGCGGGCATTACAGCGCTGGCAGGCCGTGACGAGATTTTCCCAGGAGTCTGTTCCGCCCATAGATCGGGGGATGACGTGGTCTATGGTCAGTGCCTCCCGGCTGCCACAATACACGCAGCGGTTGCGGTCCCGCTTGAATACATTGTGACGGGAGAGGTTGACCCGCTTAAAAGGCAGGTTTACGTAGCGATTCAGGCGGATAATCGTCGGAAGCCGATAATCACTGCGCACAGACCTGATATGCAGGTGTCGGTTGTACGCCAGCATTTCAGCTTTCCGGAGCAATACCAGAATAAAAGCTCGCTCGGCCGTACAGATGCCGATCGCCTGATAATCCTGATTAAGAACGAGTACGTTTTCTTTGATCAACATCTTCGAATACGTATCAGGTGATGAGTAAGCTTTCCGCTCCGGAGCTGTACGATCCCGTCAGGGGTAAAACGGTCTATGCGCACACGCCCGGATGCATGTATGATTTCTGTCTCACTGACAAGCAGTCCTACGTGAGAAACACGGCTGGGGTTATCTTTTCCAAAAAAAGCAAGGTCTCCGCTCTGATGTTCGCCCCAGACCACAGCCTTGCCTACCTCACTCTGAGGGCCGGAGTCACGGGGCAGGCTGACCCCACACATTGAGAAGACTACCTGCATCAGACCAGAGCAGTCTATCCCAAATCCGGAGCGTCCCCCCCAGAGATACGGTGTATTGAGAAAGTGGCGGGCCAGATCTGTCAGGTGTACCCTGGACTGAATCCCAATCAGTCGTGCATCTGGTTTGATCTCATATACAAGATCGCCCAGGCGGATGGTATGGGGTGATCCCGCAGGTATCCGGGCACCCACCGGTAAAACCAGGGTGCTGCCATCTTCCATCCGGAGACTTCCTTCGAGGACAAACAGGCTTTTGTCTATCTGCTGATATTCTGCCGGAGAGACAGCCTCCAGCATCTGGGTATCTGCCCAGCCGGTATAGCCATCTGCCTCCAGTCTGACCTGGGTCCAGTTGCCTTGCTGGTCGAGGCGGGTACATCGCTCACCGAAGATGAGCTGAGAGACCATTTCGGCGGACTCTTGGGGGGTGCGGCGCATCGGCACGACTGACTCCCGGGCGATGTATAAATGAGGCGGCTCCAAACAAGTATTACATGATGCCTGATAAGTTACGGAGGCAGGATTAGCTGAATATTAACAGGCATTCCCAATATATAGATTTTTGACGAAAATTAGCAATAAGCATCATGTTCTCCCCAATAAAAAAGGCGCTCCGGGTAGAGCGCCTTGTATTGAGCTGACTGCAGATCAGGTTATTTGCCAGAAGTACCCTCGCAGAATACCTCGGTTTTGAACTCCAGGTATACCGTCTGGTTGTAGCGGGAGTTGATCGGATTAAACTTCAGCGTCGGGAGGAAACCTGCCATTTGCATTTCGACGACCGGGCTATTAGCGGCCAGCACTGTATGGCGGACTACGTTTCCGGCAGGGTCCAGCGTCACAGAAAACACACACTGTGCCAGGCCGCAGACACCGGCAGCTTTCATACGGGATTGGAAAGCTTCTTTGAGTTTTTCATTTCCACCCACATAGGTACGCTGCTCAAATTTAGGTCCTTCCAGGTTGGCATGGGTGTCATCCTGGGCAGGTGCTGGCTGCTGGCCGGGCGTTGTAGCCGGGCGGGCCGGCGTAGTCGGATTGGTCGCAGATGGCTGAGGATAAGGTCGTACCGGCGTAGTCACCTGTGGCGTATAGATGCTCGGATCAGCCTTTGGATCACGATACTCCAGTTTTTCCCAGCTCCGGTCTGTCGAAGCAGAGGTCTGTGAAGGGGTCCGGGTTTTGGCAGGTGTTGTCTGTGACTTGATGATCGGGGTAGCAGGCGTACCACCCAGGGCTACAATTTGCTCCTGGAGGCGCTGCATCTCGCCACGCATCTGGTCAATGGTACGGTACAGGGCCAGCAGTTTATTGCTATCCTCGCGGGTGGTCAGGGCTGGGAGAGAAGAGCTGAGCATGGTGCCATTGGAGTTATCATCGCTTACGAGTGCGATGCTCGCACCTGAACCCATGAGGGAGAGCCTGATCTCTTCAATACGGCGCTGAGACTCCTGGTCACGGAGGGTACGCTCCAGCTGGATTTCCTGCTCGCGGGCCCGTGAGAGCTGTGCGATACGGTCAAGGTCCATTTTTTGGCGCTCCAGTTGGTCTATTTTGCGCTGGGCCTCGTCCTGCAGGCGGCGGATTTCATCCTGCATACGCTGATACTCTTCTTCGCTGCGGCGGCGGTCGTCTTCAGCTTTGCGCTGCTCCTGCGCAAGGCGGTCGAGTTCTTGCTGCTCACGGCGCTGGGCAGCCTCTTCTTGTTTGCGCAGGATTTCTTCTTCGATCCGAACCAGGTCTGTATTGTCCTTTTGCTCCTCCTGTTGACGGCGGCGCAGGTCTTCCATCCGGGTACGTTTAGCCTCTTCGATTTTGCGCTTTTGCTCTTCGAGCTGCTGTATCTCCTGGCGGATACGGTCCTCCTCGTTCACAGGTGCAGGAGGAGTCGTCTGGGCAGGTTTTTTATTTTTGGGGTCGTCCTGGTCATCATCGCCTCCATCCAGGAACAAACCACCCCGTCCTTCGGCGGCTGCCGGCTTGCGGGTAGTATTACCGCGGGCTACCTGAGCTTCTGATGGCTGAGGGGCCGCTTTGGGAGCTTCGAGACGTTTTTTCTCTTCTGCTTCCCGCATTTTTTGCATCTGCTCTTTCAGGCGTTGCAGCTCCTGCTCGTCTGCCAGACGCTGGGCTTCTTCACGGCGGCGCTGCTCTTCCTGCTCGGCACTGGGCTGTACTGCCGTAGGATTGGCAGGCGCAGTGGCAGTCATCGGTGTCACAGCAGCTGTTTTGGCTGGGTCCTGCGCTGGTTGGGTTGCAGGCGTGGATTTAGATGGGGCAGGCGTAGTCGGTGGAACTACAGCGGGTGCCGTCTGCGGCTGCGCTGGTGTCACAACCACAGGCTGGGTAGGCGCAGGTTGAGTAGGAGTAGGCGTGGGCTGGGCAGGTGGGGTGGCTGCTACGGTAGTGGGTACTGCCACACCCTCTGCATTGATCAGGGGGTTGTTGAACACCGGCAGCTTGGCATACACGTTTTCCCGGCCTTCACAGTTGATCTCCGGCTTGATCTCGAAGTAAACTGATTTTGCTCCTTTAAACTCGCGTGTATCCCACTTGATATTCTGGACAATGTCTGCCGCAGCGTTTTTGAGGCATTCATTTTTGCCTGTAAGAGGCTTTACCAGCAGTACGTGGCCCGAAGGATCAATCTTCACCTCCAGGTAGATACGATCTGTCCCGCAGCAACTGGTTTTTGCTTCCAGCTCGGCATATATATACGACTTGACCGTATGCTTCTGGTCATCGAATATAAATGTCTTGGTGTCCGCAACCAGTTTCGTAACATCTACTTCCGGCTGGGCCAGCAGGGGGGCGCAAAACCCGATGCTGATACCGAAAAGCCATGATCGAAGGTTCATATGATTAGAGATTAGAGGCATTCAGGTTCCAAAACTTGGGTGTAAGTTACGGCATTTCAGCCGGATTCTGCAACAGGCATAAGCCCGTATTTCAGAAAATCGAAGTACCGGTAATGGTTGTGGACACTACAGGATCAGGTGTGGCGGGTACGCGCAGTTTCAGCTTGAGCCGTGCCGTACCTGATGATTTGACAGGACCCGCCATGGCATGTATGCTGCGCTCGCCTGCCCGCGCCAGGGACGCCGGAACACGTGCGCCGGGTTCAAACTCTGTCTCTATATACGCCAGTACATCAAGAATCTCCGGCAGATCTTCCGAGGTCACCAGCCGCACCCGTAACTCCTTGAAGCCGTCAATACCTTTGAAGTACGGTGCATAGTGCCGGCGCATCTCCCGGATAGCGGGTAGCTCTGTTTTCCAGGCTACGGACATCAGGAGGTGGCGGCGGCATACGGAGGCCCGCTCTGCAAGGGTCGGCAGGGGTAGATGCGTACCGGTAGCGAGATAATGCTTGATCTGCCCAAAAATCCAGGGATTGCCAATGGCGGCCCGCCCGATCATGATTCCTTTCACGTCCGGGTAACGGGTACGCATGTCAAGCGCTTTCTCGGGAGAATCCACATCACCATTTCCAAAGATCGGGATCGTAATGTCCGGATCAGATGCGACTGCCTGGATCGGCGCCCAGTCAGCGCTGCCCTGGTACATCTGTACGCGGGTGCGTCCGTGGATAGACAGGGCACTGATCCCTGCATCCTGCAGACGCAGGGCTACCTCTCTGATCTGAATCGAGCCAGGGTCCCAGCCGAGCCGGGTCTTGACCGTGACGGGGAGGCTGGTAGCACGGACGATCTCCCGGGTCAGCGCCTCCATCTTGGGTATATCCCGCAGGATACCGGCTCCGGCACCTTTGCAGGCTACTTTATTGACGGGGCACCCATAGTTGATGTCCAATATCTCAGGTTGTGCCTGCTCCACAATCTGGGCACTGATCCGCATACTCTCCAGGTCTGCACCAAATATCTGGATACCTACCGGGCGCTCCTCGTCGTACACATCGAGCTTTTGTACACTTTTATCAGCCAGGCGGATCAGGCCATCGGCGCTGATAAACTCCGTGTAAACCATATCTGCTCCCATCTCCTTGCAGAGTACCCGGAATGGCGGATCACTTACGTCCTCCATCGGTGCCAGCAGGAGCGGGTATTCACCCAGGTTGATATGCGCTATATGTGCCAAAATCGGTGGTAGCTATGATATATGATACAGTATTTCTTCGTAAACAAAATTACGAATTAATTTCTCACCTGCACTACCCCAATAGAGTACCACAGGGCTAAAATTTCACAAGCGACGGTATTTCACCATAAAAAATTCCGTAATTCGTTAGCTGAATAAGGCAAATAGCGGATCGGGGATTTGGAAACTGCGAATGGATGAGGATATGACAGACGTATTGCGGCAGGTGATACAGCGCAGGCCCTGGTTTGGACTGCTGATGGGATTTTTTTTTCTGATTAATGGCATCATGCTGAGCCTGCTGATTCTGGAATCAGCAGGGTATATATCTGTGCTGGGTGACCCGGCAAGTGCGCTGGCTGCTCCACACCTCTTTAAGATGGCCCAGGCTATGTACCAGCTCATGAGTTATGGCCTGGCGGGTATGCTCATGCTGTGGCTGGGTGCCATGCCGGGGGCGCTGCTGGAACCTTCACGGGTAAGAGGAGAGGCGTATCCGCTGGCTGCCGGCATCTTGCTCAGCGCGATTCCGCTGACCATCCTGGTGACATTCACGCCTGAGATGTTTCACCTGCCGGCGCGCTGGCAAGCACTGGAGCAGGCCCTGCGTGAGCAGGAACTGCTGACCTCCCGGATATTTGAGGGGCTGATGATACAGCCAGATCTGGTGCCTATGCTAGCCAATCTGGTGACCTTTTCGCTGATACCGGCCTGCTGCGAGGAGATTTTTTTCAGGGGCTTTTTGCAGCACCAGATGAGCCGGCTCGTTCCGGTCTGGGCTGCTATTTTGATCACGAGTTTGATTTTCAGTTTTTTACACTTTCAGGTATATGGTCTGATCGCCAGGGCCATCCTGGGAGCGCTCCTGGGCTGGATCGCCTGGCGCACAGGCAGTTTGCTGCCAGGCATAGCCGCACATGCTGTCTTCAATGGATTCTCGGTGGTAATGGCCTGGATGGCAGCCCGCAACCCGGCACTGGAAGCCATCGTTGCAGCAGATGCGGGTCAGGTACCTGTATGGATCCAGCTTGTAGCCCTGACTGCTGCTGTGTTACTCTGCCTCCGGTTACATATACGTTTTTTACCACCTACTGCTGATGCCACCCATGTCGAGTGATCTCCCCCGTCGGGTTGTCACGGCTGTGATTGCCGTGTCTATACTCATACCAGCCCTGGTTTGGTCTCCGTTTGGTCTATGGACGTTTGGAGTAGTGGTATCCCTGATTTCACTCCGGGAGTTTTATCGGGGGTTTGGGATCGGTCCCACCCGGTACTATGTGACAGGTATCGCAGTGGGTGCTTTGTTATGGGGGGTAGTGGGGCTGGATATCTGGCTGGCACCAGAGGTGCAACTCCCACAGGCGATGTACCTGCTTCCAGCTATTCTTTTTTTGCCTGCATTGGAGATAGTAGCCTTGTTTTATCCTGACGAAAAACAACCCGCAGTCTCTCTGGGGATTCTGGCGCTGGGGATTATATATTGTTACTTGCCGTTATATCTTTTTGTCGATCTGGGAATCCCGGATGTGGTGAGTGAGTATGACTTCTGGCTTCCGTTTGGCATCCTGTTTCTGACCTGGACACTGGATGTAATGTCTTATTTTATTGGCGGGGCGATCGGTCGTCACTGGCTTTATCCTCGTATCAGCCCAAAAAAAACCTGGGAAGGTGCCATCGGAGGGGCCGTGTCTTGTTTCATCGGCGGGATGATTTTTCAGTATTTTCTACAGCCTGCTGCGTACTCATGGGTAGTAATCAGCCTGCTGATCGGTTTTTTCAGCCAGATCGGCGACCTCGTGGAGTCTATGTTCAAGCGCAGTATACAGATCAAGGACCTCGGCAATATTCTCCCCGGACATGGCGGCATGCTGGATCGTTTTGATGGGCTGCTGCTGTCTTCTGTCTTTATATATTTATATTTTCAGGCAATGGAGATTGGGAAATTTTTAATGGACAAGGTCAGTTTTTGAATGTTTAACATATTGATAATCAAGCCTTGAAAAGGCCTGGAAGAATAGGTAGCTTTATCCGTTGAAGATACGTCCGGATGATGGTACACATTGCGTAAGCCCTATTTTTCCAAACTGATTATGGCATCCATAAAGCTCTCAGAAAAAATCTCCCCTCTCGAGTCTATGCTCACCCGCCTCAATGAGGCGGCCGATCTGGTAAACCTCGACCAGCGATTCCGTGACATTATCAGCGTACCGGAGCGGGTAGTCATCGTCAATCTCCCGGTCAAGCTGGATGATGGAACCACGCGGGTATTTGAGGGATACCGTGTCATTCACTCCACCGTGATGGGACCTGCCAAGGGGGGTATCCGGTTTGCGCCGTCGGTGGATCTGGATGAGGTCAAGGCCCTGGCGGGCTGGATGACCCTCAAGTGTGCCCTGGTAGGCCTGCCTTATGGCGGTGCCAAAGGTGGGATCACCCTCAATCCTAAAATCCGGAGCGTGGACGAACTGGAGCGGATCACCCGTGCCTATACCCGTGCCCTGAAAGACGTATTTGGGGAAGACTCAGATATACCGGCGCCGGACATGGGTACCAGCCAGCGGGAGATGGCCTGGATCTTTCATGAGTACTCCCGCATCTATGGCTACACCCCAGGTGTAGTCACGGGCAAACCCCTCCATCTCGGCGGCTCACGGGGACGGGTACCGGCTACGGGCTGGGGGGTGATGTACGCGACGATGCTGGCGCTCAAAAAAATGCAGCTTGACCCTCATCAGCTCACCTGCGCAGTACAGGGCTTCGGCAATGTAGGGAGCTGGGCCGCCAAGTTTCTGGGTGACAAAGGACTCACCGTCGTAGCCATCAGCGATCACACTGGCGGATACTACCGGGCTGAGGGCATAGATGTACGGGAAGCCGTAAAATTCAGCCGCAGCCATGGTTCGCTGGAAGGGTTTCCAGGCGGGGCCCGCATCACCAATGACGAACTGCTGACGATGCAGGTAGATGTACTGGTGCCTGCGGCTGTCGAAAACGTCATCACGGAGGCCAATGCCGGACAGATCAAGGCCCGCCTGATCGTAGAGGGTGCCAATGGTCCTACCTCTGCCGGGGCCGACACTATCCTGGAGTCAAAAGGTATCCTGATCGTGCCCGACATTCTCGCCAATGCCGGCGGGGTGACCGTCTCTTATTTTGAGTGGGTACAAAACCGGCGGGGACACTATTATTCCGAAGACGAAATCCAGCAAAAAACAGCTCCTATTTTGTCAGATGCATTTGAACGGGTGTATCAGACCCATGTGGAGTATGAGTGTACCATGCGCATAGCAGCATATATCCAGGCAATGGAGCGCCTGGCGACAGGTATTGATCTGGAAGGCAACTTCTGAGAAGCGCCTTTTGAAGCACGATACAAGTAGGCGGGGTGACCCGCCTGCTTTTTTCATGCAAGAGGTTGGAGGAAAGAGGCTTTTTATTATACCGATTTATACCAAAATTTGAATTAAACAATATTTGTAAAATACAATAAAGAGTATGACCAGGATTCTCTTGCTTATCAGCCTGTTGTATATGTTGTTCCAGCCCAGACAGGCATTGGGACAGATATCGTACACCTATACATATCAGGCCAATGCTGGTAATCCCGGTGGCCTGAACACCGAAGCAGATTTTTTGCAGGATGGGTGGACAGTACTCATGCCAGGGGGCATTATGGCCAACCAATGGTCTAACTCTACCAGCCTCCCATTCAGCTTTCAGTTTTTCGGACAGACGGTATCAAGTTTACGGGCCAGTGCCAATGGTGTTGTGACGTTCCAGGCCAGCCCTGGTACCTCCCCCGGTGCCAACACGGCACTACCCGCAGCAGCCATGCCTGCCCTCAGTATTGCCTGTTTTTGGGAAGAATTTAGTACGGCCCCGCCTACAGGTTCTAATGATCAGGTGCAAACCAAGGTTTTTGGAACCGCACCCAACCGCCAGTTTTGGATCAGGTGGTATTCATTTGAGTGGGGAGCCAGTAGTTTTTCATACGTAGCTGTTGTATTGGAGGAAACCAGCCATAAGGTTTATCTGGTGGACCAGTACGGAAGCCTGACCAGCAATTGGGTGACGGCCACCATTGGCCTCCAGAAGGATGCTACTTTTGCCGTCCAGGTCGGCAATGCCGCTAACGCTCTATCAGGCGCAGGGTCTGGCGTGGCAGACAACAGTTATTATACCTTCACCCCCTATGTGATTCCCCCCTACGACCTGGTACCCACGGCGGTCACAGCACCTGCCGGAGAGGACTGTGGTATGGGGCTTGAGGTTGTCAAAGCTACTTTCAGCAATATTGGCCAGCAGGCGGCTACGGGCGTCACGGTATCCTTCTCTGTAGACGGCGGACCAGCTGTAACCACAGAAACCCTCCCGGGTACCCTGGCACCTGGTGCGTCTGTTGAGTACACTTTTGCGGCTACTGCTGATCTTTCGCTTCCCGGCACCCATACCCTCACGGTATGGGCAGCCCTGGCAGGAGATGGCAATACAGCCAATGACACGATCGCTACACAAGTCAAAAATATCCCGCTGATAACATCGTTTCCCTACTCAGAAAATTTTGAAAATGGTGGCGGCGGATGGGAGTCGGGTGGTATCAGCTCTTCATGGGAACTAGGCATTCCTGCCAAAATCCGGATCCAGGGAGCAGCCTCCGGACAGAAAGCCTGGGTGACCGGACGTACCACCCCATATAATCCGCTGGAAAAATCCTGGGTCATCAGCCCTTGTTTTAACCTGGCATCTGTCTCTCCCGATACGTGGATCACCCTTAAAGCCTGGTGGGAGTCTGAGGGGCAGCGTGATGGCGCCGCCATACAGGGCAGTGCTGATGGCGGGGTCACCTGGATCACCCTCGGCAGTCCGGCATTGCCAGACTGGTATAACAGCAATGCTATCATAGCCCTGCCCGGCAATCAAAGTAATGGCTGGAGCGGACTTACGGGCGGGGGCGCATCTCCGGGAACCTGGGTGCCGCTTACCTGCAAGCTACCGGCATCGCTGATTGGGCAGGGAGCTGTACGGTTTCGGATCATTTTTGCATCAGATGCATCCCAGCAGTATGATGGATTTGCTTTTGACGATATCACGATCGGCACACCACCGGTACTTACCCTCGGACAAGACGGGTATTACTGCGACAGCACAGTACTCACAGCGGGAGCGCAGGGTTATCTCTACACCTGGTCCACCGGGACTACAGGTCATACGATCACCCTGGTAAACCAGACAGGTGCTACGATATTTGATAGTATGCTGACGGTACTGGCTGTGCAGGTCAATGGACTCTTCCGCCGGGATACCTTACGTTTTTCAATGACGGTGCCTATTGCCAGCTCACTCGTCAGTACTTCGCCTGCCCTGTGTGCGGGTACAGCTACCGGCACAGCCAACATTACTGTCACGGGTGGTCTCCCGCCGTACAGTTATGCCTGGAGCAATGGAAATATGACGCAGGATCCGAGCGGTCTGGCTGTGGGCACCTACAGCGGTATTGTCACCGACGGATTAGGATGTCAGAAGGCGCTGCCTGTATTTACCATTCAGGAGCCACCTCCGATCGGGATTACGGCACAGGTCTCCCATGTGCGATGCCACGGAGACTACACAGGTTCTATCGCGGTACAGACAGATGGAGGGACTGGCGCCTATACCTATCAGTGGTCTGTCGGGAGCACCCAGGCTACCCTTGACTCCGTAGCAGCCGGAACCTATACCCTGATTGTAACAGATGCCAATAATTGCACGCGGGCAGAGACCTTCAGAATCGAGCAACCAGACAGCCTGCAGGCAACTGCTCAACTCATACCTGCTGCCTGTGAGGCCTCCCAGGATGGACGTATATCCCTGAGTCCTGCGGGCGGCACAGGACCTTATACTGCCGCTTGGAGTCAGGGCAGTACAGGATTGGTGGTGGACGGGCTGGCACCAGGCACATACTTTGCGACGGTCATGGACGGGAATGGATGTTCATTTACTACCGAAACATATGAGATCGCGTTTCAGGACAGCCTGCCCGTAGCAGCCTTTAGCTATGAGTTGAATGGAGGCCGGGTAGCCTTTACAAATACATCGCGACATGCCACACAATATGAGTGGGACTTTGGAGATGGGGTCAACACCAGCACAGCTGCTGATCCCGTGTTTTTATATGCCCAAAACGATTCATTCACGGTCCGCCTGATCGCCATAGGACCTTGCGGGAGAGACACTAGTTACGCCGGGTTCAGGATGACGCAGGTCAGCATCGGCCAGCCTGATCTGGCAGGTCGCCTGGAGTTATACCCCAACCCTGCTACAGGACCGGTACTACTTCGGCTCCGGGAGATACAACTTTCCCGGACGGACCTGCAACTCATCGGCCCGGATGGCCGCCTGTGCTGGTCCAGGCCTTATGCAGCACTCAACGGATCGGTAGAAATCCCGGTCACAGGCCTTGCCCCGGGGGTATATTTCCTCCGTATTGTTTCGGATGAGCTATACCAAACTCTCCCGCTGGTAATCCCCTGATACAGGACACACCACCAGCCCAATGGGCTGGCGGTGTTATAATTTTCATTTTTCAAACAATGTATTTTGTGTTTGAAAATGTACTATTTATAAAAATAAATTAGACTCACACATGCTGGTCTGAAGCCCGCAGAAGTATTAAGCAGATAAAAAATGTCTCTCTGTGCGACTTAGTGTAAATATTCCAGGGATAAGCCTGGCGAAATATTTCATACATTAGTTAAGTATTTTCGTTATTGTTTATTTTAAAATTAGGTAATAAGCAACCATGTATTCACCAGCAATAAAGTTTTGCCAGGTCAATCTTTGTAATGCCATCCCAATGGCTCCAAAGTATTCCCTGGCTTATGAATGTACGCTGGTCCCACTGCCTGCTCCTGATCTCGGTCATGGGCTTTATCCCGCTCCAGTCCCCTGTAGAGCAGGCTTCCTCTCCGGCTAGCCCTGAAGGGCTGCACCGTTACCCGGAGTCTCAGGTATATTTTGAAGAAAACAAAGGCCAGTACGCACCGGAGGTCCGGTTTCAGGTGCCTTTGCTGCTTCAGCAGGTACGGCTGATGGACACAGGGGCCAGCATAGCCCTGATCCGGGAGACACCACAACCCCAGACAGGCCCCCGTCAGGAGCGATTCCGGAATGTCTCCTGGATGAATGAACCTGATCCCGCATTTGAGGCCCTGGTTTGGAACCTGTACTTTGCCGGAGCGAATGAGCATATCATCCCGGAAGGCCGGGAACCGGTATCCGGATATGTCAATTATCTCACGGGCAATGATCCTGATCGCTGGGCTACTCATGTCAACCGGTTTCGGGAGGTATGGTACCCCAACCTGTGGTCCGGTATTGACCTGCGGTACTATGGCGCAGCAGAGCAATCTGTAAAATATGACCTGATCGTATCTCCGGGCGCAGATCCGTCGCAGGTACGGTTTAGGGCGGCAGGTATCATCAGCCTGGCACCTGCGCCGGACGGCAGCCTTCATATCCACACGGCCTATGGCACCGTAACAGAGGCTCAGCCCTATGTATATCAGCTAATCAATGGTGCTGAGCACCCGGTAGCTGCGGACTACGTCCAGCACGACAGCCTTTCGTTTGGTATCAGCATCCGCGGGGGGTATGACAAAACCCGAGCGCTGATCATTGACCCGCTCACCTTTACCTGGGCCAGTTTTTTTCACAGCAGCCTCTCTGATGATTATGTGATGGCTGTGGCCCGCGACAAGGATGAGCATGTGTATATAGCGGGTTATACCCAGTCCCTGACGTTTCCTGTTACACCAGGGGTGTACCAGCCTGCTTATGGAGGTAATATAGATGCCTTTGTTTCGAAACTTATGCCAGGAGGCAGTACCCCGGTTTTTGTTACCTACCTAGGCGGTACAGACTGGGAGCTCGCCTATGGCCTGGGCTTAAATGCCTGGGATGAGCCGTACGTAGCGGGATTTTGCAGGTCTTCCGATTTTCCGGCGACGCAAGGCAGCCTTCAGCCGGTCAGCGGCGGGGGACTTTCGGAGGGTTTTTTGGCCCGGCTCACAGCAGATGGTACCGGGCTGGTGTACGCTACCTATCTCGGCGGAAACAACCGGGACTATATCTATGATCTATGGGTGGCATCTTCTGGTGAAGCTTATCTGACCGGCAATACCCTCTCGCCGGATTTTCCGCTGACAGCAGGAGCCTATAGTACGGTAGCGGGCGGAAACGGGGATGTATTTGTGTCAAAAATTGCAGCTGACGGGGGCTCACTGCTGTACAGCACCCTCTATGGCGGCAATAGTTTTGACATCGGCAATGCCATCACGGTAGATGCTGCCGGCATCGCCCATATAGGGGGTAGCTCAGGATCCGCCAATCTCCCGGTTACTACCGGGGCCTGGCAGTCTGCTGCCGGATTCACCCCCCTTCTTACACAGGAAGATGCATTTTATGCCCGGTTTAGCGCTACCGGTAATGCCTTGCTGTACGCTACTTATCTCGGAGGCTCAGACAGCGACGGGTGTTATGGCATCTGCCTTGATGCTGCGGGTGGTGTATACCTGACGGGTACGACCTACTCTACCAATTTCCCGGTGAGTGCGCTGACGATACAGACGGGTGCTAACGCAGCCGGCGGAGGAGATGCATTTGTGACAAAGTTTGATCCTGCGGGTAGTATGGTGTATAGCACTTGCCTGGGCGGCACCCAGGCAGACTACGCCAAGTCAGTGCGGGTAAATGCGGCTGGTGAGGCGGTCATCCTGGGGGCTACCAGCTCAGTTAATTTTCCGGTCACGAGTGGCTCTGCCAGTTATGCAGCTATGTATGATGGGTTTGTAGCCGTACTGGAGGCTAATGGTTATGCCCTGAAGTACAGCCAGCTCTATGGTGGCACCTATAATGATTACCCCCGTACCAACGGAGCTTTGTTTATGCGAGACAGCCGGATTACGGCTGGGGTGACCACCCACAGTGCCAACATACCCGTAACCGCAGGATCATACCAGACCACCAAAACCAATGGTACTGCAGACGCTCCATGGATTGTGGGGCTGGAAATGAGTACCGTCCTGGCAGTTCAGCCTGTAGCGTTTTCGCTGGTGACAGAGGCCCAGACCCGACAGATCAAACTCACCTGGCTGGTATCGCCCGATGCTCCCGGCGTCTCTGTAGTCGAAAGACGCAGCCTGGACGAATCATGGACGGCTATTGCCCGGATGCCAGGATCAGCAGGTGAGCATACCTATACATGGCTTGATGACCTTCAGCAGCAGTCCATACAGCCGCGGTGGTATAGGATTGTATGGCATGATGCATCGGGAGAGGTGTCCTATAGCGAAATCCTGGAAGCACATCCGATGTCCCCTGCACAAGCAGGTTTGAGTATGTATCCCAATCCCGCTGCCGGGCCCGTAACCCTGGCAGGCACCTCTGCGCGGGCACAAGAGGTGTCCCTGGAGATCATCAGCGTATCCGGCAGCCGGCTGCTCCAAACAAAGGTGTCTGTACCGGCAGGAAGCTGGACATACCTGCTTGACACACACACATGGGAGACCGGCGTCTATCTGGTGCGGGCAAGGTATACCGATGGAAGTACTTTTGTCCAAAAACTGTCTGTACCCTGATCCAAAAAAAGTATCTTGCTGCATGCAAGAGATGATCATCCGACAAACCCGCACCTGGGTAGAGCAGTTTGTGATAGGGCTTCAGCTTTGTCCTTTTGCCGCAGTGCCAGCCCGCGAAAACCGTATCCGGTACATCGTCAGTACCGCTACCACTCCCGAGGATCTGATTGAAGACCTCTATGATGAACTAGAGCTGCTGATGTCCACACCTCCGGAAGAGCTAGAGACTACGCTGCTCATTCATCCGGAGGCTCTCACGGATTTTGATGCCTATCTGGACTTCCTGGACGCGGGCGAGGATATGGTGGCAGAAGCTGATCTGGAGGGTATCATTCAGCTTGCGGGGTTTCATCCGGACTATGTATTTGCTGATGAGGCAGAAGACGACCCGGCACATTTCTCTAACAGATCACCCTACCCGATGATACACCTCCTCCGCGAAGACAGTGTATCGCTGGCAGTAGATACCCATCCGGATATTGACCGGGTGCCTGAGCGCAATGTTGCGTACCTGCGTGCCCTGGGCCTGGAGGAGGTACGCTCCCGGCGTGCCCGGGCTTTTGTGGATCGGCAAAGTGAACATGACTAACCTCCTGCGTTCATTTGCGTATCATCAGACAAAAACTACTGCAGACATGGACATCCGAAAAATAGGCCTGTTTCTGACCCTGGCGCTGCTGATCGGCGCTGGAGGGTTTGGTTTGAGCAGGTGGCTGCTGGCCGACGATCTCAGTGGGATCGTAGGGGTACTGGTCTATCTCTGGAGTCCGTTTCTGGCTGCCTGGATCGTACAGTCGCTTATATACCGGGAATCTACTGCCCGATATGGCTGGACCCGCAAACATTTTAGTTTTTCATGGATCGGGCTTTCTGCGCTGGCTCCGTTTCTGATTGTCGGGCTGACATTGGGGGTCAGTTTTTGTATGGGCAACCTCCTGCATGTACCTGGGTTTGGAGAGGTGTACAGCACATCATTACCAGCTATCCAAAAGGTTATCCACCATCCGGTGCTGGGAAAATACCCATTGTGGGAAGTGTTTAATCTCCCCAATGAGATATGGGTACTGCTGGGTATATTTGCAGTAGCTGTCCTGGTTTGGGGCATGACACTTGGCTTGCTGACAAGTTTGGGGGTAGAGGGAGGTTTTAGGGGTTTTTTGCTCAGAGAGACCCAATCGCTCGGATTTTTGGGTAGCAATACCGTTATCGGTTTACTTTGGGGAGGCTGGATGGCGCTGCTGATGTGGATGCAGGGGGAGCTAACCTACTGGACACTCCTGACAACCTTCGGTTTTTATCTCAGTATTTCTTTTCCAATGGCCTGGCTGGCCTTCAAGGCCCGGAGTGTACACGCTCCTGCTACGTTTATTGCCGTTTTGGAGCCACTGCTCCTGATTCCCAGCCTGTTCATCTGGTCTGATCACCCCCTGGCGAGTACCCAGCACAGCCTTGCCGTGATGTGGGGTGTGATGCTGATCACGGGTCTGATTCTGAAAATGGATCCAGATTTTGACCGGAAATATCAGTCTTGGGTATTCTGAAAAACCTGATTTTGTGTCCATAAAAAACCCGGCTGCTGTGTGCGACCGGGTGTTGGCATATCAGCCAGGTACATACGGCGGGATTATCCTACGACATTGCCCAGTTTCATGGCTACCCCCATATCACCTTCGATCCGGAGCTTGCCCGTCATAAAAGCCATCATGGGGTTGAGGTTGCCCGCCATCATTTCGGCCAGGTCAGCAGATGCTACATGAACCGTACACTCAGCATCACGATCTTCATTGGACACGGCATTATTGGCAGTACCATCAAGATAGATAACACCTTCTGTGTCCGTAAACACAAACTTAATAGTAGATCCCAGGGCGTCAGCGGCTTGTGCGCGTGATACAAAAGCAGAGGTAAGGGATTCGAGGCTCATGGGGTTGGAGTTTATTTTGAAACGAAAGTAAAAAAAATACCCGATGTTAGATATGGAAAATTAATCTTTTTCCAAATTTTCCAAATTTATTGACTCCGATGCCGGACCCTACCCGGGATTTTGCTGTTGCTATTGTATATTTGCCTCAGAAAACGGCTGACAAGTATCATGAAAAACATTGCTGTACTGACGGGGGCAGGGATTAGCGCTGAGAGTGGGATCAAGACCTTCAGGGACTCCGACGGGCTCTGGGAAAATCACGATGTCATGGAGGTTGCTTCCGTCGAGGGGTTTCTGAAAAACCCTGAGTTAGTGCTGCGTTTCTACAACGAACGGCGGCGGCAGGCGCGTGCGTGCCAGCCTAACCCGGGCCATCTCGCCCTTGTTGCCCTGGAGGAGAAGTATCATGTAAATATTGTCACCCAAAACGTAGACGACCTGCACGAAAAGGCAGGCTCCACTCATGTCCTGCACCTGCATGGGATGCTCAATAAAAGCAGAAGTATTGCCAACAAAAAAATTATCTACGACATAGAAGGAGATATCTCAATAGGCGACAAAGCACCCGATGGTCATCAGTTGCGTCCACATATTGTGTGGTTTGGGGAGGATGTTCCGCTTATTTTTAAGGCAGCTGATATGTTTGAGGCGGCTGATATCGTGATCATCATCGGCACCTCGCTGGCGGTCTATCCTGCCTCCAACCTGTATACCTACGCATCTGCCGACTGCCCGCTGTATGTGATAGACCCTAATATCCCGAAACTCCCCAGTAAACGGGATGTCACCTATATCCAGGAGAATGCCTCTGTCGGAGTGCCGCGTCTGGTCACCCAGCTCCTGGCAGCTGCTGAATAAAAAAAGCCCGCATCAGCGGGCCTTTACAGGAACCAAACCTCCCGGTTAGATTTTTTTCAGTTCGCTCAGCGCTACTTTACACCGGTTTTGCAGGCCCGACTGATAGAAATACCCATTATAGGAGAGGGCTTTTTCATAGTTTACCTTCGCAGTGGGTGAATTACCAGACTGGCGGGCGATATCTCCCATGTAGGAGTAAGAATAGGCTTGCAGCCACTGGGACTCACTGCTGGAGGGTTCATTCACACAGCGACGGTAGTAACTGGAAGCAATGGCCAACTTACCCTGGGAGTGATAAATACGACCATAGCGATAGTACAACTCTGCACGGTCATCCACAGAAAGTTTGCTGAGACCAGCTGCTTCCAGGTCGCGGAGTACTGTAATGGCTTTTTCAAAGTATCCTCCGTCAAACAGATTCCGGGCCTTAAACAGCGAAATAGCCTGGGTGCTGGGGGGGATTGTAAGAAACTTGTTGGCCATATGCTTGGCGTACTCGTCCTCATCAAATCCTCCTGCGGAGGAAATCACAGACTTAAAAAAAGTCTTGCCGACGGTGTAGGCACCACTCATCGTCAGGGCCATCCCCAGCCGGAAGTTTGCATCCGCCCGGAACAGTTTCCCTTTGTATCCCCGCAGGAATTGCGCCAGATACATCTGCGCATTGGGCAGATCGTCTTTGTAGTAATGGCCTTTGCCGAGGAGGTAGTCCCAGTACGGGATAAAAAAGGCTTTGCCGGCATTGATATATTGTGACTTGCGGGCCAGTACACCGAGGCCTGCGTCATTTTGTTTGATACTCAGGTGCGCGGAGGCTTGCAGGAAGTCCAGCATGATGTTGGGGCTGGTATATCTTTTGCGTTCGGTTTCGATGCGCTTGATGGCAAGGTCCGTGCGGTTGAGCATATTTTTTTCGACCACAAATAGGATTACCTGTGCTTCCATCCGAAGCAGGCTGCCCTTTGCGGCAAACTCCTGGAGTTGCTGGACACCCGCATCCAGATCTCCGGTAAATCCAAGCGAACCCGTAACCCACTGATATTTGGCAGGAATAGACCCCAGCAAAACATTCATGAGGCCCAGGGTTTTTTTCTGGTCAATATTATCGGGAAACTTTTGCTGGTTCTGCATGATGAGGCTGCGGCCCGCCCGGCCATAGCGGGTAGCGGCGAGATAGTTTTCGTCCAGAAACTCTATAAAGGATCGCTTGCAGTTCAGCTCCGCGAGGAGAACATTTCTGAGCGGGTCTGTAGCCGGTAAGGCAGATACACTGGCAATGGTGGCATCCCAGTTAGTGCGTAATGTCTGGGCGTATGCGGGATCCTGTGTTGCAAAATATTTATAGATCGGCAGGTGCGCGCGGTAGTATGCCTGCCAGGGTTTGCTGCTCATGGCAGTAATCTGGCGCTCAGCATCTGCCAGGTGAAGCAGGGACAGGCTTGTTTCTATTTCCGTGCGCTGCTCTATCAGCGAGCGGGTTTCATTATGCGCAGTAAGTACAACCGGCTTCCAAGCCATTGCTCCTGCGAGGATCAGGTACACACATATAAGCCGGTACATAGCCACTGTGACGTTAGGTAGATGAAGTAAAACAACCAAACAGAGTGTACGCAGTAAGTCCCACTGCGGTTATAACGAACATACTCAAAAAAGTAAAGGCTAGTTGCACAGGAGGATCGTACGGTAGCGGGTTGTATGTAAGAATACACAAAAAAAAGCGGAAAAATGATTTTATTTTTCCGCTTTGAGTTTGAGCACATATGTCCTGCCTGAGGCAGGCTGTAAGCTGGGTCGCTGTAAATCAAGGGGCTACCAGCATTTTTTGAGCTTCCTCCAGGAAGAAGTCATCAAGTAGGATACGTCCGCAGTTTTCACAATGTATCAGCTTGCGTCGCTGCTTTATGTCTATCTGAATCTGGGGAGGAACGATAGAAAAACATCCGCCACAGGCATTACGGTCAATGGGTACAACTGCAAGTCCATTGCGCATATTGAGGCGAATCTTGTTGTAACCGTTCAGATATCGGCCTTCCACGTGTGAAGAAGCCCGGTCAATCTCGGACTTCAGCCGGCCTTCTTCCTGGATAGTCTCCTGGATGATCTGCTCGAGCTCCTGGCGTTTTTCATCCAGCTCCCGTTTTTTATTGTCTATCTGGGCATCGGTGAGGGCGATCTGCTCCTCTTTTTCCATAATAGACTCTCCAAACTGACGGATCCGTTTTTCGGATGTAAGAATTTCCAGGTTGGCGTATTCTATTTCCTTTTTCAGGGCTTCGAATTCCCGGTTGTTTTTTACATTGTTCTGCTGGTCCTCATATTTTTTGATCTGATGACCCATCTCATCAATTTTGGCGCGGCGGACGAGAATTTCCTCCCGGAGCTTGGCTATCTCTTCCTCAAACCGGGTTTTTCTTCCTTCCAGCCCCACCATTTCGTCTTCCAGGTCATTTACCTCCTCTGGGAGACTGCCCCGCAGGCGGTAGATCTCATCGAGTTTGGTGTTAAGCACCTGAAGTTGAGCTAGTGAGAGCAATCTTTCCGCAATAGGATTCTCCATGTGATACAGCCTTAGCGATGGTACGATACGAAAACACCCCCTCAGGCCCAATACCTGACAGGGTTGGTATATATGGACGATAAATGGAGGGCAAAGTTAGGAAATTTTTCGGATAAATATGATAAAATCAATTCTCCGGTAAATTGTTCGGACTCATAATGGCCGATGTCCATGAGTAACATTTGTCCCTCTGCATCAAAAAACTTGTGATAGGTGATGTCTGCGGTAACGAATGCATCCGCACCTCTCCGCAGGGCATCGGGAATCAAAAAACTGCCTGCCCCCCCGCATACGGCTACCTGGTGAATCATCCCGGAGGTACCCGGCGCATATCGTATTCCCTGGCACCCAAAGGTTGTTTTTACCAGGTTGAGGAAGGTATCAGCTGGCAGGGACTCCGGGAGCCAGCCGATCATACCGGCCCCTGTGGTACCGTCGGACCCGGGGGCTGACCTGAGTATCGAGGGAGATGTAAGGCCTAGTCTTGTGGCAATACGTGCATTTACGCCTGTGTGGACATTATCCAGATTGGTATGGGCAGCATAGAGTGCGATATCTGCCCGTATGGCTGCCATGATGGTGCGGCTCACGTATGAGTCATCCGTCAGCCGCTTGCGCGGCGTAAACCAAATGGGATGATGCGCAATGATCAGGTTACAGCCCATGTCGGCAGCTTCTGCCACGACTGCCTCAGTGACATCCAGTGTAAGCAAAACTCGGCTCACCTCACGGGTTGGAGACCCGACCAATAACCCGACATTGTCATAGGTTTCTGCCAGGGGGATAGGAGCCCAGGCTTCCAGTGCGTCTGCTATGTCCTGGATGTATACAGCCATAGGGGGATGTAAATACCGCCACTCTGTGGGAGTGGCGGTGCTGTGGAGTATATGCGTTATAAAAGGATCGGTTAGTTGAGTTTTCTCCGTACCTCGCTCTTGCGGTAGGCTTCTACTACGTCTCCAGGGTGGAGATCCGGATAGTTCTCAATCATAAATCCGCAATCTTGTCCGGCCAGGACTTCCTTGACGTCATCTTTGAATCGGCGCAGAGAGGCAAACTTGCTGTCAAAGATCACGACACTATCCCGTATGACACGTGCCAGATCGCTGCGGGTCACCTTGCCGCTAGCTACACGGCCCCCTGCTACGTTGCCGACGCGGGTGATTTTGAAGACCTCCAGCACCTCAAGGGTACCTGTTATCTCCTCCCGCACCTCAGGTGCCAACATGCCTTCCAGTGCATCACGTACTTCATTGATCGCATCGTAAATAACGGAGTAGGTACGGATATCCACCTCTTCGCGGTCAGCCAGGTTACGGGCTTGTACGTTGGGGCGCACGTTAAATGCGATGATCACAGCATCAGAAGCGAGCGCCAGGTTTACGTCAGCCTCGGTGATAGCCCCGACAGCTTTCATGATAATGTTTACCTGTACCTCTTCTGTAGAGAGCTTGAGGAGTGAGCCGGAAAGTGCTTCTACAGAGCCATCCACGTCACCACGGATGATGATATTGAGCTCTTTGAAGTTGCCCAGGGCACGGCGGCGTCCGATTTCTTCGAGTGTCAGGCGGCTTTGGCGACGCATCTGTTGCTCACGGTATAGCTCTGTACGCTTTTGGGCGATAGACTTGGCTTTACCATCTTCTTCGAAGACATAAAACTTGTCACCGGCATTCGGCTGTCCGGAGATACCCAGCACCTGTACAGGCATGGCAGGTCCGGCTTGCTGTACGCGCTCTCCATTTTGGTTGATGAGCGCCCTGACTTTGCCATAGTGGATACCGGCCACCACCTCGTCTCCGACAGATAAGGTACCGTTTTGGACGAGTACGGTAGCCACATTACCCCGGCCTTTGTCGAGGCGGGCTTCGATGACTGTCCCAGAGGCCGTACGATCCGGATTTGCTTTTAGCTCAAGCAGATCTGACTCTATGGTTACCTTTTCCAGCAGGTCATCTACATTCAGCCCTTTGAGGGCAGATATTGCCTGGCACTGGTAGTTTCCACCCCAGTCCTCGACCAGGAGGTTCATCTCCGCAAGCTGAGCCTTGATCCGCTCAGGGTCGGCTCCCGGCTTATCTATCTTGTTGATGGCAAAAACCATGGGCACACTGGCGGCCTGTGCGTGGTTGATCGCCTCACGGGTCTGGGGCATGACAGCATCATCGGCAGCGATCACGATAATCGCTACGTCTGTGATCTTGGCCCCCCGTGCACGCATGGCCGTAAATGCCTCGTGACCCGGTGTATCCAGGAAGGTTACCATCCGGCCGGTGCGCAGTTTGACCTCGTATGCACCGATGTGCTGGGTGATCCCACCGGCTTCTCCTGCGGCCACATTGGCTTTGCGCAGGTAGTCAAGCAGGGTGGTTTTACCGTGGTCAACGTGACCCATGACCGTGATGATCGGGTTGCGGGTGAGAAGGTCTTCGGCTTTGTCCTCCTCCTCCAGCTCTTCCATTTCGCCCTCCGTTACGTCTACGAATCGAATCTCGTAGTCATACTCTTCGGCGATCAGGGTCATCACCTCCGCATCCAGGCGCTGGTTGATAGAGACCATCATACCGAGCTGAAAACACTTGGTGATGATCTCATTGACCGGCACAGACATGAGGTTAGCAAATTCATTGGCGGTGATAAACTCCGTCACCTCAAGAATCCGGCTTTCCTCCTCCATCATCTGGTCCATGTAGTCCCGGCGCTGGGCATCGGAGTCCCGCTTGGCGCGACGCAGTCGCTGCCGTACACGGGACGCCCCCTTGCCCATCTGGGTCATGGTATTCCGGATGGTGTTGTCCACCTCTTTGGCGGTGGGTTTATCTTTTTTCGGAGCAGCTGTTGTTTTTTTATCTCCCGGCTTAGGAGCAGCAGCAGTCCCTTGTGTTGTTTTTTGAGCGGTTGGGTCTCCTGGTTTGACCTCTCCCTCTCCTTTACGTTTGCGTTTGCGGCGGCGGCGCTTGCGTTTTTTCTCCTCTTCTTCTGCAGAAGTAGTGGCAGGCGGTACTACACCCGGAGCAGCTGGCGTTTTAGGCGCTTCCTTGCTCTTGTTGGCAGCAGCATCTCGGTTAGCAGGCGTGTTTGGGTTATTGCCAGACCTTTTTTTGCCGCGCTCGTATTCGAGATTGATCTTGTCAAGAATTTTGAGTCCAGCCAGCCTGGGGGTATTGTCCTCTGCGCGCATCACTTTTGAAGGATCTTCAACAGTGGGCTCTATCACAGGCTCAGGAGCTGGAACCCGTTCTTGAGGGGGTGCAACGACTTCCGGCATTTCCGGTGCGGGCGGTGGTACCTCAGCTACCGGAGGCGGTGTCACCACTACCGGCGGTACGGCAGGTTCTTCTTTAAGTACGACTGGCGGTGGTGCCGGTGATACGGGAGGTGCTACAGGCACTTCTGCCACAGGGGTAGGTACAACCGGTGGTTGAGGGAGTGAAACCTCCGGAAGCGGGGCTTCCTGCTGTACAACGGGCGGCGGTAGCACGACCGGTTTGGCAGGCTCTTCTACCTGCTTGACTGGTGGCGTGGCAGGTTTTTGCTGCGACTTTTTATTAGTGGTATTAAAGGCACTGAGGTCAATCCTCCCCAGGATTTTAATACCCATATTACTGGCCGGATCAGCGACAGGCGGTTCTTTAGGAGCCGGAGGATCGTTTTTTTCACTTACAGGCTCGACACGCCCTACAGGAGGTTTGTTGGTGACAGGCCTGCGTACAATACGGTTGTTTCGCAGGTCATCCGCCGAGATCGCTACCGAATCAGGTTCTTCTTCAGAAGTAGGGGTGCCTGGCTGAGAGACGGGGCGATTGTTGTTGACAAGGCGCACCTCCTCTTTGCGTTTTTCGGTCATCTGGTCAGCTTTGGCCTTCATATCTTTTTCGGAGGCGTACTGTCTGACCAGGATATGATATTGGTCTCCGGTGAGCTTCGTATTGGGCGAACTCACGACATCGTGGCCCTTACCCTTGAGGAAGTCCACGAGTTGTGAAGTGCTCACGTTGAGCTCTTTGGCGACCTGAAATAGCCGGTATACTTGACCTTTGTTGTCTGACATGCGAAAAATTAAATGCAGCTTCGCGTAAGTGGACTTATCTGCTTTTTGCGGTGAATATAGGCAAAATATTCTGTAATGCGTAACGCAACGTGACCCTGCCTACAGCTACCGCCAAAACAGGGTCCACCTACTCGGACTTAATCCTGGTCATCATCGTCAAATTCAGCTTGCAGAACGCTCACTACATGCTCGATGGTTTCTTCGTCCAAGTCCGTCCGGCGCACCAGTTCCTCCACAGAGAGCGCGAGCACACTCATGGCTGTGTCGCAGCCGATGCGCTTGAGCTCATCAATGATCCATACTTCGATTTCGTCCGTAAACTCATCGAGGTCCACATCTTCCTCATCCGGGTCAAGCTCGCGATACACGTCTATATTGTAGCCTGTGAGCTTGCTGGCCAGCTTGATATTAAGGCCATTTTTGCCAATAGCCAGGTGTATCTGATCTGGATTCAGATATACATGGGCAGATTTAATATCCTCAATAAGTTTGATGGAGGATATTTTGGCGGGACTCAGGGCTCGCTGGATATAGAGTGAGTCGTTTGAGGTATAGTTGATGACGTCTATGTTTTCATTTCGCAGCTCGCGCACGATCCCGTGGATACGGCTGCCCTTCATACCGACACAAGCGCCCACCGGATCTATCCGGTCATCATAACTCTCGACGGCGACCTTGGCCCGCTCGCCGGGTTCACGCACGATGCCCCGGATATTGATGAGACCGTCAAAAATCTCCGGTACTTCCTGCTCGAAAAGTTTTTCCAGAAACAGGGGCGAAGCACGTGAGATAATGATGCGGGGGTTGCTGTTGCGCATAGACACTTCCAGCACTACCGCCCGGACGGTGTCTCCCTTGCGAAATTTATCTTTGCTGATCTGCTCACTTTTGGGGAGGATCAGTTCGGCGTTTTCGTGCAGGACAAGAATCTCATTTCGCCAGACCTGGTAGACCTCACCTGCGATAATCGTACCTACCATCTCCTGGTATTGCTCGACGGTAGAGGTTTTTTCGAGGTCCCTGATTTTTTGTGTCAGGGTCTGCTTGGCTGTCTGTACGATTTTGCGGCCGAAGGTAAAAAAGTCAATCTCCTCAGCCAGTACGTCAGCGACTGAGTAGTCAGGATCCTGCGCCAGGGCTTCGCTGAGGGGTATTTGTTTGGTTTCGTCTTCGAGCTCAAAGTCCTCTACGACAATTCGCTCCCGGAACCCCTGGATATCACCTTTGTCCACGTTTACGATGATCTCAAAGTTTTCGTCAGAACCATACTCCTTCCGGATCATGGTACGAAATACCTCTTCCAGTACGCCCATGAGCGTAGCCCGGTCAATGTTTTTGAAGCGCGAGAACTCCGAGAAAGCATCTACCAGATTTACCCTGGGTTCTGCCACTTTTTTTCTTGCCATGTAACTTACGTCCTATATAAATATTTTAGCTTCCTTCAAATCCTCCCATCGCACCAGGCGGGTGGGAGATGGATCACCGGAGGCTTTCTGAGGCTTGTTTTTGACGGTCGCCACTGGTAGCATCTCCAGCATAACTCCTTCGTCCAGCACCTCAGTGATCTTTCCGCTGATCTTCGTGTGGTCCAGCAGGGTGACCTTGAGGTTGCGGCCTAGGTTCTGTACGTATTGCCTACGCAGCTTGAGTGGATAGCCCACCCCGGGTGATGAAACCTCAAGGGTATACGTCATATCCAACTCTGGTAGTGTCTCAAGTGCCTTTCCCAGCTTGCGGCTGATGTGGGCACAGGTATCAAGCGTTATCCCCTGATCGGTATCGAGTTTAATGACCAGGGCATTGCGCTGACCGAGGGTAAGGGTAATGTCCACTACAAACACCTCCGGAAACAACTCCCCAAGCACGGAAACAATCGTCTGTTCGACAGGTACAGGAATCATCCAGTAAAAAAATAAGGGAGATCATCGTCCCCCCGCCAAAGAAAAACGCTCAATCCAGTTGCAAAAGTAATACTTTTCTGCTCAAAATCAAAGTTCTGGTACAAAACCCTTGTGAAAGGGTTTTCGTACAACGCAGGGCGGTCGCCAGACGGCCAGATGAGGTATTGCAGGGTATAATCTGTGCTGCCAACCGGCATTTTGGCATCCCGATTTCTTATAACGTAGGCGGGATGTATTAGGTTACGTTTGTTTATTTTGAGAAATACATGCAATACATTTTCAGAGGATGGCGCATCCGCTACGCAAGGCATATTCGTGAAACCCTGATCCTGTCTTTTCCGGTCGTAGTCGGGCAGCTGGGTACGATGCTGATGGGTATCACGGATACCCTGATGGTAGGGCGGCTGGGCTATGTATATGTTTCCGCAGGATCATTAGCCAACAGCATTTTTTTCCTGATTTCTGTGCTGGGTATCGGGATTACTTTTGCGATTACCCCCTTAGTGGCGGAGGCTGCTGCCAAAGGGGCGACAGAGCAGGGTGCCGGATATCTCCGGCAGGGTATCTGGGTAGGTACTGGTGCCGCCCTGATCATCATGGTTCTGACGCTGGCAGCAGCGCAGCTTTTATACCTCATGCGCCAGCCATCACAGGATACAGACCTCGCACATGGATATATGCAGATCGTCAGCCTGAGTGCGGTCCCGCTGATGGTGTTTCTGATGTCCAAGCAGTTTACGGACGGCAACTCCCAGACGATACCCGCCATGTTTATCACGTTTGTGGGGTTGGGGAGTAATGTTTTTTTAAACTGGCTCCTGATCGAGGGCAATTGGGGATTTCCGGCACTGGGACTTGATGGCGCAGCCTGGGGCACTGTCGCAGCACGTACAATCATGATGGTTTTGATGCTGGGGTATATTTTGTGGCACAAGTCACTGGCTGTGTATCAGGTCTTGTATGGAGACTGGCGCTGGAATTTGCCGCTGATGCGGCGTATCCTGAGCTTAGGCATACCGGCAGGTTTGCAGTATTTTTTTGAGGTAGGTGCCTTCAGCGGGGCTGCTATTATGGTCGGCTGGATGGGCGAGGGAGATATTGCCTCTGCGAACCGGGCTGCTCACCAGATAGCACTTCAACTCTGTGCCCTCACCTATATGCTTGTGATGGGTGTGTCGGCTGGCGCGACCATCCGGGTCGGTAATGCGATGGGGATGCGGGATCTGCGGCAGGTGCGGGACGCCGGGATGACCGGTATTGTGATGGGAGGGGCACTGATGTTAATTTGTGCATTGGCATTGATCCTGGGACGAGGATTTCTGCCGGCACTCTTTACTAATGATACCTATGTGCTCGACCTCAGTGCCCGCCTGCTGATTATCGCAGCTTTTTTCCAGTTGTTTGATGGCGTGCAGGCCGTAGCGGCTGGCATCTTGCGGGGCATCCGGGATGTGCGGATCCCTACGGTGATCACCTTTGTCGCATACTGGGTCGTGGCACTACCGGTCGGTGCTCTGCTGGGGTTTACTTTTGAGATGGAAGTAGCCGGTGTCTGGTATTCCTTTGTGGCGGGGCTGGGACTGGCTGCGATCGCCCTTACCTGGCGTTTTCATGTGTTGACCAGATACCAGACGGCTTGGTTTGATGTAGCCAGCGACCCGGCAGCGGTTCCTGTCATTCACTAACTTCCTGTGGCTGATACCGTATCATTCCTCAGGAAAACCTGCCAGCACAAACCAGATTAATATTGTAACTTAGCCACCAATCTAGCCCCGGACTCACATGGATGTATTGATCTCGCTGGAGCATATCCGCAAAACGTATCAGATGGGTAGTGTGTCTATTCAGGCCCTGCAGGATGTCACGCTCCAGATATTTCGCAATCAGTATGTGGCTTTTATGGGGCCCTCTGGATCGGGTAAGTCTACCCTGATGAATATTATCGGCTGCCTGGACTCACCTTCGCGGGGTAAATATTTTCTCAATGGTACCAATGTCAGCAATATGTCTGACAAAGACCTGGCCTATACCCGGAATAAGGAGATCGGTTTTGTATTTCAGAGTTTTAACCTCATGGCCCGGTCTTCTGCTCTGGAGAATGTAGCCCTCCCCCTCGTATATGCAGGTATGAGCAAGCGGGACCGAATGATACGTGCCCAGGAAGCCCTCGCCAGTGTCGGTCTTGCAGACAGGGTACACCACAAACCCAACGAACTCTCCGGTGGCCAGCGCCAGCGGGTAGCCGTAGCCCGTGCGCTGATCAACCGGCCTTCGATTATTCTGGCAGATGAACCTACCGGAAACCTGGATAGCAAAACCTCCTATGAAATCATGGGGCTATTTGATGAGTTGCACCGCGCAGGCAACACGATCATCCTGGTGACGCATGAAGAGGATATAGCCCAGTATGCGGAGAGTATCATACGGCTTAGGGATGGACTTGTCGAGCGGATCGAAACCAACCCTAACCGGCGCCAGCCTACCGTAGCCTGATCGGCTACAAGAGTGGATTGATCAGGTGTGTTCCGATTTCGCCCAGGGTACTCACCAGGGGCAGCAGGATACGTGTAGCCAGCCCCAACAGCAGCAAAAACCCGATAGCGTCTGTAAAGGCTGTGATCAGAATAGAAGAAGCTATGGCTGGATCTACCCCCAGCCGCTCCAGAAAGATCGGAATAAATGATCCCGCCAGCCCCGCCAGCATCAGATTACCAAGCATCGCCATAAATACAACGACCCCCATCATGGCTACCAGCTGGGCACTAGAAAAGGGATTGAGCAGCGCAACTACGATTGACACAATAGCTCCCAGCATCAATCCATTAATGGCTCCTACCTGAAGCTCTTTGAGGATGACCCTGAGTGCTTTTCGGGCAGGAATACCCGTTGTAGAGATACGGCGGATGGTTACAGCCAGGGCCTGGGTAGCCCCATTTCCAGCTACGCCGGCAATAACAGGCATCAGCGAGGTGAGGATGACGATCCGCTCAATGGTAGCCCCAAATCGTGATACCGTAAAAGCTGATACAGAAGCAGTTATAAGATTGACCAATAACCAGGGCATCCGGCTCCTGACGGCATTGGCCCAGCCGCCGCGTAGGTTCTCGGCTTCTGAGACCCCCGCAAAGTTCAGAATATCCTCAGTAGTCTCCTCCTCGATGACGTCCATGACGTCATCAAATGTGATCCGGCCCAGGAGACGCCCGTCGCTGTCCACGACAGGCAGGGTCGGGAAGTTGTACTGCTGTACGACCTTGGCCACAGCCTCCTGGTCCATGTTGACAGAGACCGAGACAATATCTCGCCCCATGACCTGGCGGACCAGCTCTGTGTTTTTGGCCAGAAATAATGAACGAAAGGTAAGGTACCCTGTCAGGCGCTCGTCGTCGTCCACCACATAGATGGTATAAAACTCCTCCATGTCCTGCGACTGCTTCACGACCTCCCGCAGTGCCTCCAGCTTGGTCATAGACTCCCGTACCACGACTACATCCGGGTTCATCAGGCCCCCGGCCGAGTCTTCCTCATAGTTCATGAGGCGATTGAGGACGGGCACTTCGTCTTGAGAGACGAAGTTGAGAATTTTGTCCTTTTGTTCCTCCGTCAGCTCAGCCAGCAAGTCAGCCGCGTCGTCCCAGGGAAGTTCCTCGATGAGCTTGGACGCTACCTGAGGGTGCAGCAGGGTCAGAATCCGGCTTGGGTGACTGTCAAAGTCCATCTCCGAGATAGCCTCGGACAAGACCTGGGTAGATAATGAGCTGACAATACGCATCTGGAGCTCCGGGGGGGAGTCCTCCAGCAGCAAGGCGATCTCAGTAGGATGCAGTACGCTCAATAAGGCACGTACCCGCGCATTGGGATACTTCAGCAGGCGTCGTACCCGCTCCACGCGCATCTGGCGAATGTCTGTTACTTCCTTCGGCACCTTCCATGAGGTTATCTTGGGGTATTACCATAAACAGACACATGCCATCAGGCTATATCTGTCTTAAAACTACCGCAGCAAAGACCGTATAATCAGAAAGAGTACCGCAGCGAGAAACATCAGGATCGAAATCTTGTTGATTCCGTGCATCATCTTCAGATTAAAAGAAACAGGTGCGTTGGGGTCTGCCTTTTTGAAGGTCATGTATCCCCAGATTTTTTTTAATACTTCCATGCAGCAAACAACGGTTCAAATTTGTATTTGTTCTGAAGGAGAAACAAGCGCAAAACAGGTTTTTTGTATCAAACGCCGCTATCCGAACCTTAGGGGCTGTAAGCAGAGAGCAAGTTGTCAATGATATCCGTGGTCCGGGCTGAAGATAAGACTCAGGCTGCGCCAGCAGCATGCCAGCAGCACAGGAACAACTGATACCATAAACCGGGCCTCCTCGCCGGACTCACCGATGACGGGCATCAAAGTCAGAAAACCCAGCAGGATATACAGGAGCATCCACACTTGATCAAAAGAGCGTCGCCTCCCCATCATTTGTATCAATAACCAGCCCCCCAGCAAGAGGGCTGCCGCGTATCCTCCCCGCACGACCCACCGGTAAGCGATGATCCAGCCTCCTGTAGGATCATTGTCATACATCTGCGTCCGGGGATTGAGAAAAATCAACAGTTTGCCGAAGAAATGGGCAGCTGCACGTCCGGGATGGGCTACAATAGCTGCCGTGACGGCCTGGCTGCAGCGCTTACAATTCCGGGAGTGGACATCTGTATTCAGGTTTTGCCAGGCCCAGCCATAGTTATTCAGTGGGGGCGCCTCTGGCTCCAGGGTTGCCTCCAATGAGGGTATATCTACCAGTGGTGCCCATGCATTGAGGAGATTACATCCGCCATGATTGGACCAGATGATCTGCCCATCATTGTACAGGAGGAGTTTCAGATGCCAGCCCCCGGAGAGCAGCACAACAGGAAGAAGAAACCACCCCAGCCGGCGCAGGGTATTGTTGCGCCAATACTGCAAGAGGGCCCAACCCAGGAGTACCGGCATGATCGCCAGCATAAAGGGGCGCGACAACTCACTAAGGCTGAGCAATATGCCAGATATGATACTAAACCAGGCCCCAACCCGTGCCTGCTTGTGCGCAGAGGCCAGGCGCAGCAGCAGCATGTGCCCCAGTAAAAAAAGGGGCGTCATAACATCATACGGCTGGGCATTGCCGAGGGCATAAATCAGTCCAAACGCCTGTACACAGATCGTGGCCAGGGTCAGGTGGATCATCCGCACCCACCAGGGAAATCCTGTGGTGAATGCAAACGGTAATATCAGCACAATAGCCATACCCAGCCGAAACAGCGGCCCTGTGATCCAGCCGATATCCTCCAGCCATAACCAGGACACTATCTCCATGACAGAGTAGACCGGTGTGATGCCGGTCCGGAGGTCGCGGATATAATACAGCAGACTGGTGAGGTCCGGTATATCCCGGTAGGAGTAGATACGCATCCAGCTGGTAGCCGGATCAGCGCTGATACCGCGGGTTGCCCATATGGCCCACAAACACCACAAAATAGTAATACCCCCCATGACCCAGGACAGCGGGGATGTCTGGAGATGAGTACGCAGGCGGGTTATGAGATGGTTCATTGGGGTTCTATCAGGGTCACAGCGAGATTGTCCACCCACACGACCGTAGCAGATGTGGCATGCCAGAGATAGACCTTCATCACATCATCAGGCTGAAGGTTTGAGGGGATTTTCATCTCGTAGCGGTACTCAAACCAGTTGCCAGGTCCGGCAATCCGCTGCAAACGGCCATTGGTCTCCTTTAATACCTTATCGCCTCTGAAAAAAATGATTGACAGCTGAGTGAACTTCCACTCATTCCACTCCGGTTGCTCATAGCGGGCATCCACCCGGGCCCTGATCCAACTTTTAGGTTTAGCGCGCAACTCGCCTATCGTGGTGGTATATCCCGGCGAGAACTGATGATCCTGATCCAGGACACCTGCGTATGTACCTCCGGCAGCCTGCTGATCCGTGCGATACAGCGTCGTATCTGTCTCAAAGTCCTGGGTGTAGAGGGTGCGGGAGGACATGCCTGCCAGTGATCTGAGCTCGTGCCGCACGTCCAGAAACTTTTTATCGGCCCGATCGGCCTCAATTTTTCCGAATATCCGCCAGAAATACGCTCGGGTCATACTTTCTGCTGACCAGTTTCCGTCCGGGGCGTGTGCCTGCCAGGTCATGATCAGGTTCATCCAGATACAAAACAGGACAAAACCACCAGCAAGCCCAGATGCCCAGCGTCTCCGCAGCATTACCTGCAGCAGGGCACCCATCGGCAATGCCAGCAAGGCATAATACTGAATCAGCGGACGCGAACCAAAACTACCGCCGTACCACCACACATCCCAGGCATATACCACATAGATCATGGTAGTCATAAATACCAAAGCGGGTAAAAAAACACCCTTCATCTGCCGGTAAAGGGGGACAAATCCGATCAGGGCAAGAATCATCACAGGGGTATATACCAGCCACCCCTTACGATAGCTGAACAACCCCTCATAGATATGGGGTCGAGTCCAGTAAAATCCATACTCCTCATACGAATAATATAACCACTGCCCGGTCGCCTGCTTCCAGTACAGGAGTTGCAGACAGCCTACTGCTACCAATCCTGCACCCAGTATAAGGACATGGGTATAGTGTTTCCAGAGTTGCTGAAGTTTGGAAAAAAATGTCTCGCGGTTCCAGATGCCCCAGAGCGCCGGAATCATCAGGGTCAGGATTTCGGTGGGGCGGATAATGGTAGCCAGCCCGATCAGGCCTCCCATTGCCAGGGCCGTGCGGAGGTCGGGTCGGATATGCCAGCGATGGGTAAGCAGCAGCAGGGCTGTGGTGAGGGTAAACAGTACATTATGGGTCATCGCCCCATCTATGGCGGTGTAGTTGAGGTAGTTGGTTGCCAGAACCAAAATTGTCATGACCAGGGCCGCGATACGGTCATCTACATACAGGAGCAGCAACCTCCGGAGCAGTATAAGGCCCAATGCTGCATACAGCAGCATCCCCCAGCCAATCGCCTGCTGATAGGGCCGCGAAAATCCATCCTGCGGATACCCAAGCCCGCCCGCCACCAGGTGTCCTACCCCAAAAAACGGGCTATACATCAGGGCCATACCTACCGGATATTTCATGACGTACCTGCCATCAGGCAGCGTGACGGCAGCATGCATATCACCGGCAGGACGATACTGCTGAAACAGGCTGTCTGCAAACTTCAGTTCATACAAGTCGTCATAAATGAAAACAGCCGGCAGATATAAATAGTATCCATACACATCCCAGCTCAGGGTAGCCTCTGTCTGTGTCTGCTTCCACTTCGGCTGGATATGAGCTACAATAATAATGAAGGCGGTCAGCCCTACCAGGACGGCACGCGAGACAGGATGAGAAGACTTCATGCGCAAAAGTTCCGGCACGAATGGCAAAAAAACAAGTGCCCGCAGGAGATACAGCTGAGGATTGGGTTTTGAGTGGGTATTGATGTAATTTTGAGATCAATTATTCTCACAATGGAAGAAAACGCCGACAACAGAATCCCACTGGTAATCGTAGGAGCCGGGACAGAGGGTAGGCTGGCTTTAGATATTGCGCTCTCTGCAGACATCCTGGTCTATGGGTTTCTGACAGACAATGAAGAACTGATCCAAACCGAAGTAGGAGATATTGTCGTGATTGCAGCCCTGGATAGCAAAGACGCTAGTACCCTTCTGGCTGATGACCAGGTGAAGGTAGCGCTGGCTGAGGGGGATCCAGACCGCCGCCGGACTTTGTCGCTGCAACTTGATGAGTATAATGCGGACGTCATCAACCTCATTCATAGTCTTCAGGCCATTTCCACCTACGCCCGCCTGGGTAGAGGCAATCTGCTCGGACCTGGGATTGTCCTGCAAGCTGGGACTTATCTGGGTAACTTCAACCTCGTCGGCAGCCATGTGTCTATCGGACAGGATTGCCTGATCGGCAATTACTGCACGATTCAGGATGGTGCCCATATAGGCCGGGGGGTAGAGATCGAGGATGAGGCCCTGATCGGAATGGGCGCTGTGATCTATCCCGGCGTCAAAATCGGAGAAGGTGCTATGGTAGGGGCAGGGGCTGTGGTATTTCAGGATGTGCCGGACGGTGTGACCGTGGCAGGCAATCCTGCCCAGCCCGTCAAGCCCGGTAAACGGCGTCATTCTGAAGACTAACCGCCCGTAAGTCATCGCCCGTGGGATGTACGGTACCATATACCGGCTTCCCAGCCTTTCAGGGCGTAACTTCCTCCTTGTAAAACTGCCGGAGCTTCTATCAATAGTGTTACCCCCCAAAAAAATGGGGGGCAACACCTATTATAAATTATCAGCATAAAAGTTGCCTCACACAATCGCCATTTCGGATGCTGTCCGTACGATTGTCAGCACCTCTGTATCCATGAGCCGCGTCACCAGCGCGTGGGTTTTAGGCACTTCATAGGCAAAATAAAACTTCATCGAGTGAACCTTATTTTCATAAAAGTCCCGTTCATCCCCCGCTGGAAGTTGGGTTATGAGTGTTTGTTGAGCCGCAGCAGCCTGCTTCAGCCATTGCCAGGCAGCAATCACGATCCCGGCTAGCTCCAGATAGAGCGTAGCATCAGAGAGAAATCGCTCGATGTCACCTTTCATCGCAAACTGTACCAGGTGCATCGTTACCTGCTGTAGCCGCT
Organism: Bacteroidia bacterium; assembly: GCA_033762375.1. Classification (GTDB taxonomy): domain Bacteria; phylum Bacteroidota; class Bacteroidia; order J057; family J057; genus RDXT01. The sequence continues at coordinate 384,713 of JANRLQ010000026.1, read as the reverse complement.
GTAGCTCTTGTTTTAGTGTCTGTACATACCGGCGCAGGTCTTCATATGTATCAGCCGCATCCAGGGTTTTCTGAATTTCTGCTGCCAGTAACATGAGGGCTTTGCCATTGTGCAGCGTCACCTTACGCCCGAGCAGATCCTGGGCCTGTATACCAGTGGTGCCTTCATATATCGGGTAGATGCGGATATCCCGATAGTAGTTTTCCAGCGGAAAGTCCCGGCAAAATCCACCGCCTCCCAGTATCTGTAAGCCATTGCTAATGGATACAATGGCCATCTCTGACGGAAAAGATTTTACAATCGGAGTCATGAGATCCAGCAGCATCTCGTATTTTTCCTTTTCTTCTCCCGTACTTGTTTTGGCCAGGTCTGCATAGCGGGAGGCCTCCATCACAATGCTCAGGGCACCCTCCGTCAGTGCTTTCTGCAGATAGAGCATCCGGCGCACATCTGGGTGGTTGATAATCGGGGTTTGAGGTTTGGAGAGATCGCGGTCATTGAGCCTGCGGCCCTGCGGACGCTCCATCGCATACTGTAGGGATGCGTAGTATGCCGCCGAGGCTAACGAGGCTGCTCCCAAGCCGACCATAATCCGGGCTTCATTCATCATCTGAAACATCTGGGACAATCCCTTGTGGGGTTCGCCGAGCAGATCTCCATAGCAGGCATCCCGCTCCCCAAATATCAGGTGCGTTGCCGGCGTACCTCGCTGGCCCATCTTGTGATAGACACCGGCAGGTGTGATATCATTAAAAATCATCTCTCCCCCGGCACCTATCCGGTACTTGGGTACAATAAAAAGTGATATCCCTTTAGTTCCTGCAGGGGCTCCGTCAATCCGGGCCAGGAGCATATGCACGACATTTTCAGCATCAGTATAGTCTCCGGCTGATATATAAATCTTGTGCCCCTTAATAAGGTATGTACCATCCGGCATCGGGGTAGCCGTCGACACAATATCAGACAGTGAGCTTCCCGCCTGCGGCTCCGTCAGGGCCATCGTGCCTTGCCATTTTCCGCTAAACATCCCCGGAAGGTAAGCAGCCTTCTGCGCTGGTGTCCCGAAGGTCGCCAGCAGGTTGGCGGCACCTGTCGTCAGGCCTGAAAAAGAGGTCGCGCCATTATTGGCTGCTGTCAGGATAAAGGCAGCGGCAGTGGCCATCATCTGCGGCATCTGCATACCTCCATCTTCCAGGGTAGCTACAGCGCCCAGCCAGCCACCCTCGCCCAGGGCATCCAGATATGGACGCACACTGCTATGCACCTTGATCTGCCCATCTTCAAGATAGGGCTCGTGCTGGTCCATGTCTCCATAAAACGGCAGGAGATACACATCAGCCAATTGGCGGGCAGCATCCAGCATCATGCCCACGGTCTCTGGATCGTGGTGCGAAAAATGCGGATGCTCCAGCACTTCGCGCAGATGGTGTACCTCATTGAGCAAAAACTCCAGGTTACGAATACTCACATACTTGCGGGCCATGGAAGGTCAGGTTTTTATGAGGGGTGAGATGAAAAAATAAGGAAAATATATGCATGTCTATATTTTCTCTTACCTTGTAAATATAGTTCCACCTCTTCATTCTTCCTAGTCATTCATGAGCCAATCAACAGATACCCCAGGCATCCGGATCCTGCGTGAGGGAGATATCACAACCCTGATCCTGGATAATCCCCGCCGCAAAAATGCGATAAACACCACGATGGCCCGAGCTTTTTTACAGGCTATCCAGCAGGTGACCGAAGACGACAGCCGGGTTGTCATCCTGACCGGCGCGGGAGCAGACTTCTGCGCCGGGGCAGATCTGGATCCGGGTACGCTACAGGGCGGATTTGATGTGACACACTTCCTCCGCACCCACTACAACCCTGCCGTCCTGGCAATGCGTGCCTCTGACAAGCCCTTTATCGCACAGGTACGCGGCTCATGTGTCGGAGTAGGCTTTAATTTTGCGCTGGCATGTGACCTGATACTGGCATCGGAGACAGCTACTTTTAGCCAGATTTTCACCCGGATCGGGCTGTCCAGTGATGGGGGAGGAGCCTATTTTATGCCAGAGCGCCTGGGATATCACAAAGCCTACGAACTCATGGTCAACAATACCACCCTCCCTGCTGCGGAGGCCCTGCGCCTGGGTCTTGTCAATCATGTACTGGCCGATGATCAGCTCGATGAGGCCGTACAACGTCAGGCGATGGCCCTGGCACAAGGTCCGTACATCGCGATACAACGCACCAAGGCCAATATCAGGACTGGTATCACAGGTACACTGGCCGAAGCTCTGGACCAGGAAGCGGTTTCGCAGGGAACGTCTATGGCTACCCATGACTTTATGGAGGGCGTGATGGCATTTATCCAAAAGCGGAAGCCGGTGTATAAAGGTAAATAACGGGCATCTACCCCCTTGCTGAGCCTGTCCTTATTGGGGGATAGTTGGACACAGCACGGAAGTTATCCATAAGCAATTGATTATCAGCACACAGTTATCCACACACCTCGTGGATAGCATCCTCCCAGGCTGTGGATAGTCTCGCATCCCTGTGAATGAGCTATCCACACGTCCTGCTGTTTATCCACATTCGGTGGAAATCCGCAAGGTTATCCCCCAGGGCCGTGGACATGGGTTCAGATATCCACCCGGAAGTACACAGGCCTAATGCGAAATTTTATACCGCATCACGTTATCCACATAGATGTGGATATGTGTGTATCGTGCCGACCCTTCATCAGTTGTATTTACCAGCTAGCTATTGGATTGTATATCACGTTTTGAATAATACGAACTCAAGTATCTGATAAAGACTGCGCTGCATACTTCTGCCGGTTCAGTTGTTTTACGGATATAAATATCATTCTGGTACAAATCTTACATGAAAAAATACCTATATGCAATGTGGATGTTGTTTCCTATTCTGGTGCATAACCTCCATGTCAAGTATATCCGCAGAAAGTTATCCCCTGTTTCCACACATATATTACCACTAGTATTTCCTTTAAAATTTAAATAAAAGAATAAGAATAAGAGTCGGTCAGGGAAAAGCGGTCACCCGCTGCCACGTAAGACGTGTTATGAAAAGGCAGCTCCGGAGTCCAGGCCGGGATAGGAGGGAGGCTACAGATTTTTCCCCATCAGGGGTCATGTGGAAAAATGGAAAACTTTTGAGTTTATGCCAGACATATTTGATAGCAAGTGAGTTAGGGAATATGAGATTACGATAAATGTGGATAAATTTGTGGATAAGCTCTGTGTAAAACATACGGCGATCCTCAACAGAGGGTGATACGCAATTTTATCTGTAGTTTTATCTCCCGTCTTACGTTGAAAGGCAACCCAATAAGAACAATATTATGCTGGACGAACAAGAGCCCATCCGTACACCAATTTCTCAGTTTGGTGAGTTTGGGCTGATTGAGCACCTGACTCAGTTTTTTCCCCCACGCCATGCGCATGTGATCAAGGCGGTCGGGGATGATGCTGCTGTCGTCCGGATGGGAGACGGGAGTGTGCAGGTATTCACCACAGACCTGCTGCTGGAGGGGGTGCATTTTGATCTCGCATATGTGCCACTCAAGCACCTGGGTTACAAAGCCGTGGCGGTCAATCTGAGTGATGTCGTAGCGATGAATGCCATACCGTATGGCATTACAGTCTCAGTAGGGGTGAGCAGCCGGTTTCCCGTCGAGGCCATGGAGGAGTTATATGCCGGAATACAGCTCGCCTGTGATCAGTATCAGGTGGATTTGTTGGGTGGAGATACGTCCAGTTCGCGGCAGGGATTGGTATTGTCTGTGACCGCATTTGGTACAGCAGATGAGCAGGATATTGTGTATCGGTCCGGAGCCCGTCCGGACGACCTGATCTGTGTGACCGGAGACCTGGGGGCTGCCTATGCGGGTCTGCTGGTGCTGGAGCGTGAAAAAAATGTCTATATCCACAATCCGAATATCCAGCCGGACCTGGAAACCCTGGACTATGTCATCGGTCGTCAGCTCAAACCTGAAGCTCGCCTGGACATGATTCAGCTCCTGCAAAAACTGGGCATAAAACCCACCTCCATGATGGATGTGAGTGATGGGGTCGCATCTGAGCTGCATCACCTCTGCCGCCAGAGCAGATGCGGAGCCTTGATATACTCGGCTAAGCTGCCCATAGATTTTCAGACGATCTCTGTCGCTGAGGATTTTAAAATGAATCCTTCCATGCTGGCCCTCAATGGCGGTGAGGACTATGAGCTCATCTTTACGATACCGGTAGCTGATTTTGACAAGATCAAAGACCAGCAGGACATAACCATCATCGGCCATATGACCGCACATCCCGGATCTGTGGAGATTGTCCTGGAGTCAAACCAGGTTGTCCCGATTGAGGCCCAGGGCTGGCAGCACTTTTCAACCCCACCTTTTTCAAAATGAAGACCCTGATCTCCTACAATGTAAACGGAATCCGATCCGCAATGAGCAAGGGATTTCTGAACTGGCTCGCCACCGCGCAGCCTGATGTCCTGTGCTTGCAGGAGACTAAGGCTCAGCCAGACCAGCTCACGCCCGATATTCTCAATCCGCCCGGCTACTATACGTATTGGCACTCAGCCCAAAAAAAAGGCTATAGCGGTGTGGCGATCCTCTGCAAAGAAGAGCCCCGCCAGCTCGCCTATGGCTGCGGCATCGAAAAATACGACCTTGAGGGACGTGTCCTGCGGGCTGACTTTGACGGCTACTCCGTGATGAGTGTGTACCTGCCTTCTGGCTCCAGCGGTGAAGACCGGCAAGGCGTGAAGGAAGAGTTTCTGGCGGACTTTCTGCCGTACCTTCAGCAGCTCAAAACAGAGATCCCCAACCTCGTCGTGTGTGGAGATTTTAATATATGTCATGAAGCAATAGACATTCATGATCCGGTCGGGAATAAAAAAAGCTCTGGTTTCCTGCCGCACGAGCGTGCCTGGATGTCGGAGTTGATTGCCGCTGGATTTACTGATGTGTATAGAAAACTCAACCCAAGCGTGAAAAAATACTCCTGGTGGAGCTTCCGGTTTCAGGCTCGTCTCAAAAACAAAGGCTGGCGGATAGACTACCATATGGTCACTGACGCACTCGCTGCCAAATGCACCTCAGCTGATATTTTGAACGATGTTGAGCACTCTGACCACTGCCCTGTCATGATGACACTGGATGTCTGATTGTTTGAGCCCAACCCCCGACCTATTCTGACGTATTGGTAGGGGACACATATAAAATTAAATATGTATATTGAGACTGAGTTACTCCGTTTATACCCAACCAAAGCAGTATGACGCAGCATCAGGTAGCGCTGGATCAGCAGATGCGAGAGTTCCGGCGTAAGTACTACGTGGACAAGATCATCAGAGGGACCCTGATACTGGCCTTGCTGGCCAGCTCGATGGTGTTGGTGGCCCTGTGGGGGGAAGGCATTTTCGGGTTTTCGTCCGGGGTGCGTACCGCGATTGTATTTGGTCTCGGAACGGTCTTGATAGGAGTGGGGGGATACATGGTCCTGTGGCCTGTGTCACAGTTGATGATGATCGCACCAGGTATCAATGATGTGCAGGTCGCTAATCTGGTACAAAAACTTTTTCCCCAGATCAGTGACAAACTCCTCAATCTCTTACAGCTCCGGGCATTGGCTGATCAGGAAAATATCCTGGCATGGGCTGCGATGGATCGGAAAGCTGCCGAGATCGTGCCTGTCAAAATCAGTACGGGGATCAACCTGAGCCTGAACCGTAAATACCTTTGGTACCTGCTAGTCCCCGTCGTGATGTTTATGCTGAGTTATGTCATCAATCCGGACTGGATGGCGGCCTCAGGACATCGTCTGATTCATTACAACAAACAATTTATTCCCCCTCCGCCATTTCAGCTTACCATCAGTGGGGTACCTGAGCAGGTGGTCGCAGGAGACCGGTTAGAAATGACCGTTACGGCTACCGGAGACCAGCTTCCCGGAGAGTTGTTTGTGTATATACATGACACCTCCCGGCCGGATGCTGCATTCATGGACTACACCCTGGTCCGGGAGTCTCCGACGACTTTCACGTACGTATTTCCCGAGGTGCGGGACGATATACAGTTTTATGTAGGAAATCCTGATGCAAGGACAGCTACACAAAACATCAAAGTGCTGAAACGTCCATTTATTAAAAATTTCAAACTTCGTGTACAGCCGCCTGCTTATACCCGATTGCCGGAGCAGGTGCTAAACGAAAACATAGGTGACATCAAGCTGCTCCGGGGATCAGTACTGACCTGGGAACTGACCCCTCAGGGTGCAGTGACGGATGTCTGGCTGATGGCACACAAAACCCGCCGCTTACCCTTTGTACGGAATGCTGACGACAAACCCTTTTTGCTGTCGCAGCGCATGATGGAGGACATGACCTACTATATGTCGCTCCAGTCGCCGGATCAAATACTCAATCAAGACACCGTAACCTATCGGGTGAGTGTAATGCCGGATCGTTATCCCTCAATCTACGTACTCTCTCCCAGCAATGAGTTTAAGATCAATCTTGATACTCAAATGCCGCTGGACCTGGAGATCGGAGATGATTATGGGTTTACGCGTATGACCCTCTTCTACCGGTTTACCCGATCCGGGGGAGCTACTGCGGTGACACAAGATTATAAAGCGTATGACCTGAGCCTTGACCCTGCGATTCTGCTACAGCCCCAGAGTTACCTGATAGACCTGACATTGTTAGGGCTGCGGGAGGGAGACGAAATGGAATACTTCATTAAGGTCTGGGACAATGACGGTATTGCCAGCCCCAAAGCCACGACCAGCTCAGTCTTTAAGGTCATCTATCCGACCCTGGATGCTCGCTACGAGGAGGCCGAACAAGCCCAGCGAGAGGTCAAAAAAGATGTCGAAGCACTCAAGGATAAATCTGATGAGCTGGAAGAAGCCTATCGGAAAATGCAGGAAAAACTGCTTGAGCAGCGCAAGCTTTCTTTTGATGACCGGCGGGAAGTCGAGCGTATGCTGAAGGAGCATCAGCAGATGATGGAAGACATGCAGCGGACCCAGGAGCAGTTTGAGCAAAACAAAGAAAAACTCCAGGAAAATCAGATGATCTCTGAGCAGACCCTGGAAAAGTATGAGGAGCTCAATAAGTTCATGGAAGACCTTCAGAATGAAGAAATCAAAAAAATGCTCGAAGAGCTCCAGGAAAAGATGGAGTCCATCACACCTGAGGATATGCGACAGAAACTCGATCAGCTCAGGATGAATGACGAAGACCTGCGCAAAAGCCTGGAGCGTACCCTTGAACTGATGAAACAACTGGAGGTACAGCAGAAAGTAGACGAACTCATCAATAAGGTGGACAACCTGGAGAATAAGCAGAACATGCTGAACGAAAAACTCCAGAAAGCAGACAAGCCAGAAGAACTTCAAAATCTGTCCGACCGCCAGGAAGACCTCAGCAAGCAAGCTGAAGAGTTGCAAAAAGACCTGGATGAACTCGCTGAGATGAAAGAAAAAACAGAGACGCCAGACGCAGATGCGATGTCTGACTTAAAACAAGATGCGGAGCAGGCTGAAAGCAGCATGGATGAAGCATCAGAAGAACTGGAAAAGTCAGCTGAGTCTAGTGCCTCTGAAGCTAAAGGAAGTAAAAAAGCCGGACAGCAATCCAAGCAGCAAGCTGGAGAGTCTCAAAAACAAGCGCAGCAAAAACTCCAGGAAATGTCCGATCAGCTCAGCAACATGCAAATGGAGTCTATGCAGTCCCAGGACTCCCAAAACCTGGAACATCTCCGCGAGCTGCTTGAAAACCTGCTGAAGCTTTCCTTTGATCAGGAAGACCTGCGAAATGAAGTTCAGAGCCTGAAGCAGGGCGATCCCGTCCTGGTCGAAAAAGGGCAGCAGCAGAAAAAACTTCAGGATGATATGCGTCTGGTTCAGGATAGCCTGGAGTCACTTGCGAACAAAGTATTCCAAATACAGAAGTTTGTGCTGGACGAGAGCAAGGCCATCAATCGCCATATGGCGGAGTCACAGACATACTTCCGCAACAAACAAGTGCAGCGCGTGAATTTTCACCAGCAGTCTGCAATGACCAGCATCAACAATCTTGCGAACATGCTCTCTGAAGTAATGCAGCAGGTGCAGCAGCAAATGATGAATGCCAAGTCCGGAAACGGCATGTGTCAGAAACCCGGTGGTCAGAAACCACAGATGCAGGGTATGTCGCAGAAGCAGCAGGAACTCAATCGCATGATGCGGGAGATGATGCAGTCCGGCCAGATGGATGGTCAGAAACTCTCAGAAATGGCAGCTCAGCAGGAGGCGATTCGGAAGCAACTTCAGGAGGCACACGAAAAGATCAAACAAGAAGGTGGCCAGAGCCTGGGGGATGCCGAGAAGATCATGGAAGACATGAAGCAGAGTGAGCAAGAGATGGTCAACAAACAACTGACGGCAGAGACGCTGATGCGTCAGCAGCAGATATTGAGCCGTCTGCTTCAGGCTGAGCGCAGCGTACGGGAGCGGGAGCTGGATGAGAAACGCGAGTCCCGTACAGCCACCCTCGGCGAGAGAACCTCTCCGGAGGAGTTGGACATTGAGTCCTATAAAAACCGGATACGCCAGGAACTCCTTAAGACGAACAAGTTGGAATATTCCAGCGATTTCATCATCTTGATCGAGCAATACTTTAAAATGTTAGAAGGTTCTGATGAGTAACCAGTCTGAAGCGCAAAAGGTGATGTTTACCAGACACTTGGTACTCAATAGTACACCTGACGCCATTCACCTAGTGGAGTCGGCGATAGATGAAATCAGCCACGAGCTTGATTTCAAGGATGACGTGTATGGAAATGTAATTGTCGCTGTGACAGAAGCGGTCAATAACTCCATCATACACGGCAACAAATCAGATCCAGACAAGCTGGTCTGGGTCGAGTTTGAAACCCTGGGGTCTTATCGCCTTACCGTCAGGGTACGGGATGAAGGACCTGGGTTTGATCCCAATAATCTTTCTGATCCGACTGCTCCGGAAAACCTGATTAACATAGGGGGGCGGGGCGTTTTTTTGATGCAGCAACTCTCCGATGAGCTTTCCTTTTTGGACAGTGGGCGTATTGCTCAGTTAATTTTTAACATCTGATGGATTCTCGTATCACCTTTTTTTCAGAGGATACCGACTTTTCACTTACCCAAGAGGACTCAGTCAAAGACTGGGTCCTCGCTGTTATGGCCCGATACCAATCCTCCGCAGGCTCGATTGCCTATATCTTCTGCTCTGATGAGTTTTTATTGGGGCTAAATCGAGCCTATCTGAACCATGACTACTATACAGATATTCTGACTTTCCCTACAGAAGAGCCTGGGATAGAGGGCGTAGCTGCTGACATATATATCAGTGTAGACAGAGTCCGTGACAATGCTGCCGAGTACAGGGTGTCATTTGAGGACGAATTACACAGGGTGATGATTCATGGCGTCTTACACCTGCTCGGGTTAGATGATCATGGAGAGGCAGAAATGTTGATGCGAAAGGCGGAGGATGAGGCATTGTCGCTTCGTTCTTTCTAATGTTCCACGTGGAACATGGGTATCTGGAATGAATCGTTTGGTGTTTTTGAAGGGTGAATACTATCTGAATGTTCCACGTGGAACATAAACAAAATGTATGTCGTACGTTTCTCGCTTGATGCAGGACTGGAAGGCCTGGGTGCTACTTGTGGTATTGTACCTGTCTGTTCATTATGAAGCACTCTGCAATTCTTTCTGGTTGCTCAATAAGGCTGTCACCCCGCGCACCTCAATCATATATGTGATTGCCGGGTTGGTGATTGCTATTCTGCCCATGTTTCGACTTCCTGCCGTTCAGTATCGCTGGAGTGATTCGTTTGGTAGCTGGTATAACACCATTGTAGTGGCCCTGAAGTGGGGACTGTTTGCCGCCGGGACCTGGTGGTGGATTCAGGCTGGTGGGCGTATTATTGCGGCACATCCGCTTGATTTCCATCAGGCAGATATGATGCCCATTATCCGCGCGATGTGTCAGCGGTTTATTCAGGGTGTCACGATCTATGAGCCCATACCAGAGGTCTGGGGCGGAATTATGCCCATCTACCTGCCCGCTATGTGGGTGCCGTTTGTCCCGTTTGAATTGGCTGGATTAGACATACGCTGGGGGACTGTCGCGGGTGTTGTGTTGGGGATGTTGGCTGTGGTTAGGATTGTACCCAGTATCAAAGGCTCACACACCTGGTGGCTGCTCCTGGTTTTTATCCCTGCGTTTAATCTCTCAGAGTCCATTTTCGCAGAAATTGTAGCGCGGTTTATTCGCTTTTCTGAAGAAGGGGTAGTGGTGGGATGGTACATGTTCCTGGGGTATGCACTCACCCGAAAAAATCCCCTCCTGCAGGCAGTCGCTATCACAGGATGTTTGCTGAGTCGGTACTCGTTACTGTTTTGGGTGCCGGTATATGTGATATATATGTTTTTGTTTCAATCCCGGAAGCAAAGTTATTGGCTGGCTGGCGGGATCACTGTGCTGATGTTGGTATGTTTTCTGATCCCCTGGGGGTTTGAAAACCTGGACTTTTTCCTTTCCATCCCTGGTGAGTATCCGGATTTTGCCCGCCGCAATCGTATGATTGACCCGGCATATGCGCATATCAATCTGGGCTTGTCCAAGTTTTTTGCGGATAGTCAGATTGACCTCTTGTTTGATCTTCAACTATATGGTAGCCTGCTGACCCCCGTGCTGCTGCTGGGCTTGTTTGCATGGGCCCGGAAAAAAAACTGGTTTGATCCTGATTTTTTTGCGTTAGGTTCCTTAAAGGCTACACTGGTTGTTTTTTATAACCTCATCGTAGTACCCGTAGAGTACTTGTTTTACGTCAATACCTTCCTGTCGCTGGCTATCTGGGTATATTATGTAAAACGAAAACTCATGGATCCGCCCGAACACAAAGCCGTGTCGGCCGTTACATAAGGACGATCCTTACATAAGGTGTATCTTTGTAGTCAATAGGTCATTGCAGACCCCTCAATAGTAGAGAATATATGTTTCCCTCATACGATGTGATAGTAGTAGGTGCCGGGCATGCGGGCTGTGAGGCTGCGGCATCTGCTGCCAACATGGGAATGAAAACCCTCCTGATCACCATGAACATGGGGGTGATCGGGCAGATGTCCTGCAACCCTGCCATGGGAGGTGTCGCGAAAGGACAATTGGTCCGGGAGGTAGATGCACTGGGTGGATACTCTGGTATCATCACGGATGAAACGATGATCCAGTTTAGGATGCTCAATCGCTCTAAGGGACCCGCTATGTGGAGCCCCCGTGCCCAGAGTGATCGGATGCGATTTGCAGAGGCGTGGCGCGTGATGCTGGAGCGGACCCCTAACGTAGACTTCTGGCAGGACATGGTCACGGGCCTGATCGTGCAGGATGGCCGGGTCGCTGGAGTCAAGACCCAGTTGGGGGTTGAGATACCTGCCCGGGCTGTGGTACTCACCAATGGCACTTTTCTGAATGGCCTGATCCATATCGGCGAAAAAAACTTTGGCGGTGGACGGAGTGGTGAGCGAGCCGCAACAGGTATTACAGCCCAGCTCGTTGACTTGGGTTTCCAGAGTGGGCGAATGAAAACCGGTACGCCTCCCCGGCTGGATGGCCGCACGATCAACTGGGCCATCCTGGAAGAACAACCCGGAGACGAAGCTCCCGGCAAATTTTCATTTACGGATACACCTGACCTGGTCAATCAGCTGCCCTGTTATATCACCTATACCCATGAGCGCACGCATGAATACCTCAAGGAGGGATTTGATCGCTCCCCGATGTTTAATGGTCGTATTCAGGGACTGGGACCAAGGTATTGCCCTTCGATAGAGGATAAGATCAACCGGTTTGCAGATAAAGACCGGCATCAGATTTTTCTGGAGCCAGAGGGGCGAAATACGGTAGAAGTATATGTAAATGGTTTTTCTTCTTCACTTCCGGAGGATGTCCAGTTCAAAGCCCTCCAGACGATTCCGGGGTTGGAGCAGGCGCGTATGTTCAGGCCTGGCTATGCGGTCGAGTACGATTATTTCCCGCCGACACAGCTCAAGCTTACGCTGGAGACTCACCTCGTCGAGCACCTGTATTTTGCCGGACAGATCAATGGGACTACTGGCTACGAGGAGGCTGCTTGTCAGGGCCTGATGGCCGGGATCAATGCAGCGCTAAAACTCAAGGAACAAGACCCACTCATCCTGCGTCGGGACGAGGCGTATATCGGCGTGCTGATAGACGATCTGGTCAACAAAGGCACAGAAGAGCCCTATCGTATGTTCACCTCCCGGGCGGAGTTTCGTACCCTGCTGCGGCAAGACAATGCAGATACCCGTCTTACAGAGACCGGGTACCGGATTGGGCTGGCTTCACAGGCACGGTATGATCGGATGCTGGAAAAAAAACAATCTGTGCAGACCATCTGTGACGCACTCGCGGAGATATCCCTGGCTCCTGAGGAAGTAAACAGATACCTGGAGTCAGTCGGCAGCGCGCCGCTGCGCCAGAAGACCAAAGCACTCCAATTGCTGACACGTCCGGACGTGACGCTTGAAGGCCTGACACATGTGAGCACCGCGCTCCAGTCTGTAGTCAGCCAGCAGCCAACGCTCTACGTGGAACAAGCCGAGATTCAGGTGAAGTATGCCGGATACATCCGCAAGGAGCAGGAGCTGGCGGAGAAGATGATGCGGCTGGACGATATTACAATTCCTGAAAGTTTTGACTACAAAAACCTGACCTCACTCTCTGCTGAGAGTCGGGAGAAGCTGGGTCGTTTTAAGCCAGGAAATCTTGGACAAGCCTCGCGGATCAGTGGGGTGTCTCCGGCAGATATTTCTGTGTTGCTGGTGTACATGGGGCGGTAAAATCTCCCTGCCAATTGCATAAAAATCAAGGATCTGTCCTCTGATCCATACAGTAAAATATAAAGCCCCTGTAGGGGGCTTTTTTTATAAAAAATGAATTGTAATAGGTTGATAGTCAATATGTTTGTGTTAGAATATTTCACATAAAAAAATACTGATTCTCGTGTCAGGAAATGCAAGTTTGCCTCCGGTTCGTGGGGTTGACAAAAAAGAATGTAACTTTCGGATAAATTCAGTTGTTATGCCCGCTACCTCAGTGGTGAACCGTACAGAATGTCCGGTATGCAAAAGTCAATCAATCGCTCCGGCGCTTACGGCAAGGGACCATACAGTATCGCAGGAAACATTTTCTATCTGGCACTGCGCCACCTGTGCTTGCCGGTTCACCCAGTCCGTTCCTGACGAGTCAGAGATCGGGGCATATTATCAGGCGGAGTCATACATCTCTCACAGCAATACCCGCAAGGGGCTACTGGCCCGCACCTATCAGATAGCCCGGAGATATACCTTGGGTCGGAAGCGACAGCAAGTCATCTCACTCTCTGGTCGCCAGGCTGGCACACTGCTGGACGTAGGATGTGGTACCGGTGAATTTCTGGCAGCGATGCAGGCAGGAGGCTGGACGGTGAGCGGGTATGAACCCGATCCAGGTGCCCGGACCTATGCACTGGAGCAAAACAAGGTTTCGGTCTCGGCCCCGGAAGGGATCATGACACACCCGGCCCATAGTGCAGATGTGATCACCCTGTGGCATGTATTAGAACATGTACATCAGTTGGATGCTTATCTGGCTGCCCTGCATCGTATCCTAAAGACTGATGGTGTATTGCTGATCGCCGTACCCAACTATACTTCCTGGGATGGGGAGCACTATCAAGGATATTGGGCTGCGTATGACGTACCCCGGCATTTGTATCACTTTAGTCCGGCAGGGCTGACATCACTGATGGCGTCAGCAGGTTTTACCCTGAGCCAGATGCTTCCGCTTCCGCTTGATGCGTATTATGTGAGTCTGCTCAGCGAAAAGTATCAGCATGGACGTTTTCGCCCGATACAAAGCATGATCAGCGGGATACGCTCGAGCTGGGCTGCTCAGGCCGGCCCGGATCGGTGTAGCTCAGTATTATATGTGCTGAAAAAAACGTCAGCGTAAGAGCACGGCCAATTTTTCAAGCCAAGGCTCATGCTGAGGTACTACCACTGCCTCACATCCGCATGCGGAGGCAAACCGCCGGAGCGTATGTACCAGTGCATGTATAAACGCCTCATCCGGGACATGAGATTGCTCCGGCCATATACCTTGTATATATAAGGTGTTAGATTTCCGGTCAGCTTTGGGATCAAGACGCCCCCAGCAGGTTTCGCCCCAGAGTATTGGCAGGGTATAATATCCGTACTTCCGCTTAGGCGCGGGTACATAACACTCGATCTGGTAGTCAAAGTTGAATAATTGCCGGAGGCGCTCTCGCTGTATAACGAAGTTATCAAACGGTGATAACAACCAGACATCAGGCGGAGCTGGCTGATCTGGGATATCTGTATGTGCCAGGTGATAATATACCTGCCTGGCCGAGCCTTCGATCTGCAGTGGAATGATCTCACCTGCCTCGGCCATTTGCAGGACAATCTTTTTTAGGACACGATTTTCGTAGGGGCGCAGATACCCAAGTTCATTCGGGGTGGCGAGGCCCTGTGCCCGGAGCCCGGTCAAGATCAGGTGTCGGGCAGATGCTTCCGGGTCAGGCAGGGTGAGCCGGGATATTTCTGGTAAAAAGCGCTCCGGCAGGTCAAAAATTTTCTGAAAACCCTTCCGGCCCGTTACCACGAGCCCGCCCTCCATAAACAATTGTTCCAGCGCCCGCTTGGCGGGTTTCCAGGAGTACCAGGTCCCTCCGCTATGACCCCCCGCGTCAAAATCTCTGCTCTGCAGGGGACCTTCGTGGCGGATGCGGTCTAATACAAAAGTTATGACATCATGCTCACGCTCAAACCAGTGTTTGTGCTTCTGAGAGATAGCATGTTTCCGGGCGAGTGAGTACTGAAAATGTTCTATGGGCAAATAGGCCGCCGCATGTGCCCAGTATTCAAAAATAGTTTTTTGTGCCTGTGCTGCTGCCAGGTCTTGTGGCTTATAGTCAGGTACCCGTGTCCAGAGGACGTGGTCGTGAGCACGCATCGCGACCGAGATCGTATCAATCTGGACATAGCCGAGATGTCGGATGACAGCTTCTACCCCGGCCTTACCGTCAGGAAACACGACTCCCCGGGTCAGACCCTGTGCGTGGAGTACCATGCGGCGGGCTTGATCCGGGGAGATTGTCAGCATACCTGCGTATTAGAGTGCTGGTGTCAGTGAGGTATGGGTAAGACGCCAAATGTTCCACCAGGCATTGAGACAGTCCACAAAACTTCCTGTTTTAAGGGAGTAAATTTTACCCCCGAGTGGCATGGCTTGTCTGAGCATGGTCTCCTGAAGGTCCCGCACGGTTTTGATAAGTTTGGTTTTACCTTTGGTTTTGCCTTTGAGGAGGGTCTGTCCATCCAGTGCGATAAGCAGTACTTCCAGGTCATGGTGAAACCCAAGGGTCTCGGCCAGGGCATGTATCTCTGATGCCAGCGGGATCGTGACAGCTGGCCAGATATCGGAGAGGATCAGCATATCATACCAGAGGTGTTTTGCTTTTTTGCGCCATTGGTGGATCATATTGGCATCACCCTCCTGGCTGATATGGCCCATGAGTGAGCGTCCATCCCGGTATATTTCTTTGAGGCTTTTTTCGAGCGCCTTAAAGGTATCTGCATGAAATTGAATCGCACCCAGTCGTTCCCGCGCTTCCTGAAACTGAGTAGTAACAGCAATGAGCACCCCGCTGGCAGCGGTTGCCTCAGCAGCAGCACTTTCAGCTTGTTTGGTTACTTCCGTAGAGAGTTGGCGCAGCAGCGCTTGCTGATCATCAGATACTTGTGGAGCAAGTTTCTCGATACAGCTCAGCATGGCTGCCATGTCACGGGTGTCAGAGAGTGTTTTGGCTACACCGCTGAGGAAAGCGTCTTCCCGTCTGAAGACCTTGCCTCCGATCCCCCGACGACCAAGGCGGAGTACAGCACGTAGCCGCTTGATACTTTTCCGGGTTTCATGTATTTGTTTGTGTACATCCGCATCTCCGGAAGTCAGTGTTTCCATCACAGCGTCGAGTTCTTCAAGAAATATTCTGTGAAGACCAGCTGAGAGGTTTTCAGAAGAGTGGAGTTGATAAGGCATATGATGAATTCTTAATATTATCGCAAAGTTAACAAATTATTTCTCAACTGTTAAGATTTGCCTCAGCCGCGAACCCACCCCTGACTTTATGTATCGTTTGTAAGCATTCGTAATGAGACGTTACGGGGGGATCAAATTTTTTGGAAAAACAATTGTGCATGCCGGTCTGTAATCATATTTGCCGCACCTGCAGGGTATAGTCCCATCTGTTCGCCTGTTTTGATCAGGGTATTGATGGCTGCCACGCCTTCTGCTCCGAGTGATAGGCTGTAGGTGTTTACATAAAGGCCAATATGTGCAGCAGATACCTCAGGGTCCATCTCCTGGGCGTGTAGCTGGACGTAAGGGGCAGATACTGAGGGGTCCAAAAATGCAAACCGGATACTGTCATGTATAAGGTTACTGATTTCTCTGAGTACGTCATCTCCCAGGTCAGTACGACCCACAATAGCCCCCAGGGGTATAGGTTTATTGGTTTGTTCTTCCCAGTAGCGTCCCAGATCCTGGATCAGGCGCATACCCTGCTGTGCGTACGTGAACCTGTTCTCGTGAATGATGACACCGACATCTATCCGCTCATCCTGCAGTGCGGGGATAATGTCATGAAAAATGATCTCCTGCCGGTTTTGAAGTTGTGGCGCAAAATAGCTGAGCAGGAGATTGGCTGTAGTCTTGAACCCCGGCACACCTACCCGGAGTGTCGGATCGAGCAGATCTGCCTGGCGGATGACACGCTTGGAGATCAGCATGGGTCCACAGTTATGGCCTAGCGCGCTCCCGGCATCCAGCAGGGTATAGGTATCTTTCAGGTATGGAAGGGTAGCATAAGATACTTTGATGATGTCCGGCTGGTGGTGCTGCGCCTGCTCATTAAGGTGCATAATGTCAGCCAGCTGCACGTCAAACTGATACCTATGCTCCCGGAGACGGTTGTGTACCAGGGCATCAAAGATAAAAGTATCATTGGGGCAACTGCTGAAGTGCAGCGAAAGGGGGCGGGAAGACTCCATTGAGAATATATGTATAATAGGTGTTGTGAATAGGGTACTGTCACATCACCAGATTGTTTGGGGCGGATACAAGTTTCAGCGCAGGAAATCAGGAAAATTGATTACCAGCGGAACCTCATTATCTGCGGGGATCGTGCGGGGATCCAAGTGGTAGGCATAGATAGTAAAATCGGCTAAGTGGCGGGCTAGGGCCTGATAGTTGGTATGAATCCCGTCAGACTCTTCAATACTCATCTCATGGAAGACCCGCATAGGCTTGTGGTTGAGATGACGGATCTGATCAAAGATAAAGTTGGGATCACCTATATCTCCCGAGTACACCATAATCTCATCTTCATCTTCCAGTATATATCCATAACTGGGCATACCCTCTACATGCCGCCCGGAGGTATTGATTGCCGAGATACCAGGCAGCGCGCTCAGGGGCTGGAAATTGATGTATTTGTCAGGACTGAGGAGCGAAAACTGGATAAACTGGTACAAGTGCTGATGAAAAGTCTCGTCTGGTACCAGGATAGTAGCCCTGCGGGCCGGCGAGCTCAGAAATGTCTGATGCAGGATCAGGCTGCTGAGGCTCCCTACATGATCATCATGGCAGTGGGTGATCAGGATATAGTCCACTCCATCAGCGAGATTGTCCTTGCGTAACCGGTCGTACACGCTGTATCCACAGTCCAGCAGGACGTTGTATCCCCTGAACCGTATCCAGACTGCGGAGTTGCCATATTCGTAATCGAATGCTCCGCCTGTACCTAAAAATTGGACTTGCATATATACCCGGACGGTTTACAACCTCCTGACACTGGTCATACTTGTATTTATCACAGAAAGTTACGACTAGATAGTATAAATTCTGCTAACGTGCTGCATGAAGTTCAGCTTTTGCCTAATTTACTTGAAAATTGGTCGTAAACTGTTCGCCAACCCTCATTTCTTATGATTCAATCAATGACCGGCTACGGCTCGGCTACCTGCTCTTCCGAAAATTATAAAGTAACCGTAGAGCTGAAGTCTCTCAACAGCAAATACCTGGAGGTAAATATGAAGCTTCCCCGGGTATATATGAAGTATGAGAACAAACTACGGCTGGATCTTACCCGCAAGCTGGAGCGAGGCAAGGTGATCATGCTGATGAATGTCGAGGTCCTGAACCTGGAAAAACGCACGCTAAACATCAACCGGACGCTGGTACAGCAATATATGAATGAGCTGGCCGACCTGGCTCAATTTCTGAATATCCCTCACAATGTGGATCTCCCGATGCTGCTCAATCTGCCGGACGTCGTGCCTACTGAGCTGGAGCAGGAAGACCCTGAGGAGTGGCAACTGATAGACAAAGCTACCATGCTGGCTTGTGAAGGCCTGATCAATAGCCGGATAGAAGAGGGAAATGCGCTGGCACAGGATCTTGATGAGCGCCTGAGTATCATGGTCGCCAACCTCGATAAGGTGCGGGAACTGGCCCCGCGCCGATTGGATACAGTACGTAGCCGGCTGGAGCAGGCCGTCGAGGACATACGCCACAAGGTCGGTGAGGTGGACAATAACCGATTTGAGCAGGAGCTGATTTTTTACATAGAGCGCCTGGACATCAATGAGGAAATTGTACGTCTGAGCCAGCACATCAATTACTTCAAGACGCTGCAGCACGCAAAAGAAAGCAACGGAAAGCAGCTTCAGTTTTTGGGACAAGAAATGGGACGGGAGATTAATACCATCGGTTCCAAAGCCAATGATGCCGAGATACAGCGGTTTGTAGTGGTCATGAAGGATGAACTGGAAAAAATCAAAGAGCAAGTACAGAACATCATCTGATCAGCTATGAAACAGAAGGGATTGCTGCTGATCATCTTGTGTGCCTGCCTGACGGGCCCAGGTTGTGATGAGCGTATCCCGCTTAATGCACCATATCAGGACATATGGGTAGTATATGGCATTCTCAATCCAGATGCTGATACCCAAGTCGTGCGTATATCGCTGGGGTTTCTGCCAGATACGGATGCGTACGTTGTCGCTCGTGCCGGTACGTTCACAGTACCGGATTTAGAGGTACGCATCAGGACGGCGAGTCGTATCTGGTACGGGACCTATCAGGACAGTATCCGGCGGGATACTATGTCGGGTGATTTTAGCCTGTATAGCGGGGTGTACGTATTTGACACACGCCAGGATAGTATGCGCCTGGAGCCTGGTGAGCAGTATGTCCTGGAGATCAGACGGCCCGGAGACAGTTTGTTTTTGCAGGCGATCACCCGTATTCCTCCCCGGCCAGTCATTAAATTCCCCCGATATCTTTCTATAAACGGGGAGCGGTGTTTGGAGAGCGTAGCATTTGAAGACAGCGTATATGTGTTTTTTGACCCTAATCCAGCCGGATTGCCTGGACAGGCTTATGGGTTTGAGATCGGCGTATCACTAACCGAGTCCGTAAACGGTGTCCCGAGATCGTACCGATACGGAACCCGGCAGGTGTTTCAGTCCAGTGTCAACTGTAGCCAGGCCAGCGGGGGGGCCCTGTGTTATTTGTTTCGGGATGGGGTGGTCATCCGGGGGCTACGGGCAGTCCTGCCTGATAGTTTGCCAGGTGATTATTTTCCGGAGCCCCGCTGCGCGGTGCTGGCGGGTGATCTGGCTCGGGTAGTTACGCTAGATGTAACGGCAATAGATACCGCCCTCGCCCGCTACCTGCTCGCCAATAACCCTCGTGGACAAGACCTGACCACGATCCGGGCCGAGATCACCAATATTACGGGTAGCGCCCGTGCAGTGGGGGTGTGGGGCAGTATTTCAATGGATCACCAGCCTGTATCCTTCACACCCTGTGGTGAATATTTGTTAGGATTAGGGCCTCAGCCCTCATCGGGCTGCGACTGATGCCGTTCAGTAGGCTTAGGCGTCCTGTACAAATGCCTGCATATATGTATAAGGTGGCGTAAAAGCCCCCTGCCAAAGAATAGTCGCTTGTATGGCCGGCATCGGCAGTCCGGCATCGGCAGGCGACGGGGCATCGTAGTCCGCAGCGGCGATAGACATCAGCAGCGGCTCTATCTCACGCCCAAAATGTACCGAAGCATCCGCAGAAAATTCACACGGGAGGTTGGTCACTGCCATGACGGAGATACCATCCGGCAAAATCCCATCCAAGGTATGATCATCGGCAGGATAATACGTGAAGACTGGATTATCTATCCAGGTCTCTCGTGAAAACTGGATCGCACCCTCCGGGTCGCAGGTAATATCACCAATCACCTGGAGGGTCTTGTGTGAGGCGTACCACCTGCGAGTAGCTGTCCGGGTAAGGAGCCGCGGGAAGCGGTCAGACCACAGGACACAGTTCATGAGGATGGTGCAGTATGGGAATATGTGCTCAAGATTAGACTCGAAGTACTGCGGCGTTTGAAGATAAGCTTGATTAAAGCTA
The DNA here is from genome assembly GCA_033762375.1 of Bacteroidia bacterium. Lineage (GTDB taxonomy): Bacteria > Bacteroidota > Bacteroidia > J057 > J057 > RDXT01. The sequence goes on along the minus strand of JANRLQ010000026.1, from coordinate 364,118 downwards.
CTTCCCGGCAGGGGATCCCCATCCAGCGGGCTTCCGGGTATGGGTTTATATAGCTGAGGGATTTCCAGTACAAGTTTGTACAGCGTGTGGCGTGATCCCTGGGCATAAATATACGGCAGCTCTGCCGGTGTGATGGGGGTGACAGGCAGGTAGTCAAGCATCTCTTGTGCACCGGCACTGGTTTTGCCATTGCCCATAAACCCAATAATGACAGGCGGACACCCGGCAGGAGTGCCTTCTGTCTGGATCAGTGCCCCCGCCTGCTGATACAAAGCGCGTATATGCCCGAGGTCTTCTTTTTCAATGGCCTGGGGAATGAGCTCAAATGGCGAGCGTATCCCCTGCGCGGCCCACTTTTGTCCGAGTGTCCAGAGGGTATCGGTCATACCGGCATACCCCGCAAAATAGGTAAACGCAGTGAGCATGCGGCGTCCATCTGACTTGACGATCAGCTCATAGTCTATCAGGGTAGCCCGTTGAGCGATCAGGCGCCGGAGTAACGTGCGATTTTTGAGTTGGCCCTTATGGGTATGCGAAAAAAATAAATAAGTCCTGTCAGGAAGCAGGTGGTCTGGTTCAATTTCTTTAAGCCCAAAGATGATCCGGGCGTCCTCAAGGGACTCAGATATTTCTGCTTGGGCGGCTATATAGTCCGCGTCCGGAAATGTGCGTTTGATCTCTCCCGTCTGGGGATGGATACCGGGTTGCAGGATCACCCGGTGCCCGGCCTGAACCAGGGTGGCAGCGATGTCAGGTGTGATGGCTACCCTTTTTTCGGCAGTTTTGCTGATGTCTTCCCGGCGTATCCCGAGCGTGTGCTTCATAAAGACCCAATTTGGGGCAAATTTAGCTATTTTACCCTAACGAAATGAGCTAGGGATGATTTCTGCTTATAATCTCACAAACTCTGTTATTTTTGCCTTGTGTAATCATCCCTCCAAACCTTAGCAAAATGGCTACATTTAAGCGCATTCTTCTGATCGCTGGCATATCTATCGTCCTGATCGGTGTCGCAGCCGGTGCCCTCGCCATGTTTGGTACGATCAGTGATGGTTTTCGGGTGGGCCGTATCGTGAAGTTCAGCAAAAAGGGCCTGATCTTCAAAACGTATGAAGGTCAGCTCAATCTTGGGGCGATCACCCAGGATGCCAGCGGAGTTTCCTCCAGTATCTGGCCATTTTCTGTGTATCAGGGCGATGACGAGGTAGTCAAGGCTATTGAAGATGCCACGACCAGCAACTACAACGTGAAGTTATACTACAAGGAAAAACTGTTTCAGTTTGACTGGTGGGGCGAGACAAAATACTTTATCTACCGGGTGGAGCGGGTAGACAACTGATCAAGGATAATCAACAATAACAGGCAGCTGCTGATAGAGATCAGCAGCTGCCTGACAGCATGGTTATTGTACCGGCGAGGTCTGTATGACTTCCTCCAGGATATAGGAGAGTATCTCGCGTGCGATGTCCACATCACAGCATTTTTCGATCCCCTTAAATCCTGGAGAGGCATTGACCTCACAGATTTTGTAACTCCCGTCCTTGTCAAAAAGCAGATCTATCCCCGTAATATCAAGGTTGAGGATACGGGTAATATCATACGCCAGCGACTCGATCTCTCCGGACGAGGCAAACTGGTAGACTTCTCCCCCGAGTGAGTAGTTGGCCTTAAAGTTGCCATTAGCGGCCTGCCGCATCATGACAGCTTTTACCTTGCCACCGACGACAAAAACCCGGAGATCACGACCGAAACTGTTTTCGATAAACTCCTGGATGATGATATTGGCGCCCTTGTTAGTAGCCTCCTGAAACTGCATAATATCAGAAAAGGAGGTTTTGTCAGGCGTAAGAAAAACAGCCCGTCCTCTTGATCCGGACAGCGCCTTGACGACAGCCGGAAATCCGATCTGCTGCTCTACCAGATCGGCATCCACCGGAAACTTGGCAAGCATCGTGCGGGGGATCGGGAGATTGTGGGCCGCCAGTATCTGGAGTTGGTACAGCTTGTCTTTGACGATATCCACACTGCCGGAGGGGTTGAAGGATCGGACCCCCATACGCTCCAGGTGCCGGAGTACTGCCATCGTAAAATAGGTGATCCCGGCAGCCCCCATACGGGGTATCACAAAATCCGGGAGCTGGGATATCTTGCCATTCACCCGGATACTCTTGCGGTCCTCCCGGTTGACAATGATATCTATTTCTTCAGGCCGGTAAACCTGAAGATCTATGCCCATGAGTTCTGCTGTCTCGACAAGTCGCTTGACGGCAAATGCTTCAGGTTTGAGCGCCTGAAGAGAGTCTTTGTATAATATCCAACCTTGCATGCTGGTATGGACTGTCAGTAAAATAAAAAGGTATCAGGGATTAGCGTTATCGCTGAGCTGGTCGGCCAGTCCGGCCAGTAACCTGCTCAGGTGTTGTCTGTCCACGGAGGCGGACCGGAGCTGGGCGAGTTCAGCCTGGATATCGGCGTGTATAGCATCCAGGCGTGCATGCAGGGAGGAGACTTCTTGAGAGATACGTGCCTGTAGGTCGGCGGCCAGCGACTGGAGCTGGGCCAGGGTCTGTTGATCTTCATGTGCCACCACACGCTGCAGATCATTGATCCGCTGGTGTATCTCGGACACAGTAGGACCCATGATGATATGCTGGATCGCAGAGAGCTGGCTGAGCGGATCTACTGGAGCTGAGCTGGGTACAGGTGATGTATGTTCTCCCGGATTATCCATAGGGTATAAATCAGAAGTGGATCAATGGGTGATGTAGCGGAGGGTTTGAGAATCGAGTTTACCACTAGGAATCAGTCCCCGCTGCAATTGAAATGATTTGAGTGCTTCCCGTGTTTCGTCCCGAAAGGTGCCGTCTGTTTTGATCTGAAACCCCTGCTGGTTGAGCAAGCGCTGGATTTCCAGTACCAGTGTATTGACGTCACCCTCCTGCGCAAGTATAGTATTCTGAGCTAATAGCTGAAGCCGGTACGCTGCTGGAGTAAGGCCAGATAGTTCTATCTGTCGGATATCTTCGTTTGAGAGTCCTTCCTGCTTGAGCGTGGCCGATCGCAGCAGCCGAAACTCACAAGTTTTGGCACGGGCCAAAGCAGCATGGTATAAATCAAAGCAGGGTTTTTCATCAGGATCGAGTGGGGAGGTCGCCATCACGTCAACTTTGTAGTGCTTCCAGCAATGGCGTGCAATACTCCGGGCCTGATAGGCGGCTGTATAATACTGAAAAATGACCTCAGGGTCATGGTAGGCAGTGTCTATGCCAGCAGCTATAGGATATACATAGTCACCGGGGGGGTGCTGGCGTACATAAGCATCATACTGAAAAAATGCCAATATCGGCAGGAACACGATGATGACCAGATAAAACAGGCGCTTCATGCGGGGGCCGTCTTGGGTACAGGGCTCAGTATCACTCTCCCGTACAAAGGTATGAAGTAATTTGGCTTAAACATAAAATTTTCTGGGCGCGAAACTTGAGCATCCGGCAGGGATAGGTATATTGGAAGCTAACATGTCGGTTATCTCTGCTACCTGTATGAAAAAAATTTTTCTGTCGAGTCTCGGACTCCTGCTATACCTCGGAATCTGCGCACAGGATACCCTGCGTGTAAGTCCGGCATCCCACCAAGGGCTGGCGATGCATGCCGTTATTGACTGGTATCGGACTGATGCCCGGATCAATGAAGGATTTGCACGGTACGGTGACCCGATCAGCGCTGCTATTTTTTATGCACCGGCGATCGGGGAGGAGGTACTGTATGCGGTGCCCGGCAACCCCCGTCCGGGTCCTGCGTTTTTTAGCCAGCCTCCCATGCAGGTGACATACACCCGGGATTCGGACCATGTACCGGTATTCGGCAAGGTATATACGGTCTCCCGCACTATGCAAAACCAGCTTGTGCTGGACTACCTGACAGATACCGTCGTGACAATAGGATCCTCCGTGACCATGCAGGGGACTACTTTTAAGGTGGATTATCATCCGGAGGGGAACAGTACCCCCCGCTTGGACTCACTCCGCCTGCTGGTGCAGTACACAGGCGATACGGCTTTCGTACGATCGTTTCAGTTCAAAACACCTCGGGTGGAGAAGCCGGAGGACCTCAATACGCTCCAACAACTGGTTCTTACCTATCGCCAGCAACAGATCGTCGGAGCCAATGGCCAGATCAGCGCAGATGGCTACCAGTTTGTCGTCACCCCTGATGAGACAGCTACCCAATATGCTCTGGTGCCTGGGGCATCATACTCGTTTCGGGTCACGAAGGTGATGTTTATGCCGCTGGTGGTACTGATGCTTATGTCGGGTGCGCTTTTTTTCACCCTGTACTTTCGATTTGTCAACCTGAGACAATTCAAGCTTGCAATAGAGATCGTAAGTGGGAAATATTCTAAAAAAGGAGAAGCTGGGGAGGTATCACATTTCCAGGCCCTGGCGACGGCCCTCTCCGGGACGGTAGGCCTTGGTAATATTGCCGGGGTAGCGATTGCGATTACGGTCGGGGGCGCGGGTGCGACTTTTTGGATGATTCTGGCAGGGCTCCTGGGGATGTCTTCTAAATTTGTCGAGTGTACGCTGGGGGTGAAATATCGGCAGATAGATCAGCATGGCGTGGTATCCGGGGGGCCTATGTATTATCTGCGGCATGGATTTGCAGAAAAAAACATGGCAGGTCTGGGCAAGTTTCTCGCCGGTTTTTTTGCAGTGATGTGTATTGGTGGATCGCTGGGAGGCGGCAATATGTTTCAGGTGAATCAGGCCTTTAAGCAGGTTGCCAACATGGACCTCGTTCGTAATACCTGGCTGGCGGACAATGCCTGGTTTTTTGGACTGACCTTGGCCGTACTTGTCGGGGTGATCATCATCGGCGGGATCAAAAGTATCGCCAGTGTGACCGATAAGATGGTACCGATCATGTGTCTTATCTATGTGGTCGCAGGTCTTTTTATCATTTTTATTAATATCGGTGAGGTGCCGCGGGCCTTTTCTGAGATTATCACGGGTGCTTTTGCGCCTACAGCGATTACTGGCGGGGCCCTGGGGGTATTGATACAGGGATTCAGGCGGGCATCATTTTCAAATGAAGCCGGGGTCGGGTCTGCGTCCATCGCCCACTCAGCCGTCAGGACCAATCATCCTGCCAGTGAAGGGGTGGTATCTCTGCTGGAGCCGTTTATTGATACGGTCGTTATTTGTACCATGACGGCGCTGGTGATCGTCATCACAGATAATCACCTGGATCCGGGCGCCAGCAACGGAGTAGAGCTGGCCTCCAAAGCCTTCTCATCCCAGATCCCGTTTTTTAAGTATGTGCTGACCTTGGCGGTATTTCTTTTTGCGCTCTCCACGATGATCTCCTGGTCCTATTATGGACTTAAAGCCTGGACGTACCTGTTTGGGAATACCCGTGCTGCAGATATTACCTATAAAGTACTCTTCTGTAGTTTTATCGTCGTAGGTGCCTCTGCCAACCTGGGTTCTGTGACAGACTTTTCGGATGCGATGATTTTTGCGATGGCCATCCCCAATATCATAGGCCTGGTAGTCCTGGCACCTAAGGTACGGGATGAGCTGGCCCGGTACCTGGCGCATATCAGAGAGTTGCGGCAGGCATCGTGATTATAGGTGTCCTGTCAGTGCCTGTGAGTAGCACAGTAGCTCTCCGGCTATCCCGATCTCGCAAGCGATAGACCATGGACCCGCATACCGCTTCATTTTGTTGGATATAGGATCTTGTGTGACCGGCCGACGGATGTGTAGCGCAAAAGGTACGCTGGTGGGTTGGGCAGGAAGCAGGGTAAGCATCATATCCAGGCGGATGCTGGCGATGATCCGGGTATGGGTTGTGTGTTGGGTACGTGGTATGGCCTGACTGATCCATATCCGGTGTACCTCACACGTCACCGGCACCTCACTGGTAATCACGAGATGTCCCGTCAGTACCGGGTCGTCAGGGGTGACAAAGGGCAGATGCCATTCAAGAGAAACAACAGGATTCATCCCATAATCTACCAAAAAACGCCGGACTCAGTCGGCGTTTTTTTATACGACAACCAGCGGATCAGTACGTAATCACAATGCCTAGGGTCGGCTGAAATATGCCCAGGTCATTGGTCAGGTAGTTGATGAGGTAGCGGGAGGGGTCGGCAGGATTGACGACAGGCGTGTCGTTTTCGTCCTTGACTACATCCAGCGTAGGAGGGCCTGCGATGGAATACAGGTAGGCGTTCTGCATGTCGAAGTAGAGGTTCAGGCTCCAGTCATCAAAAAACCACTTTTTATCCACCCGGAGATCTAACTGGTGGTAGGGGCTGAGCCGTCCGGTATTCAGCCGGCTGTAGTCAGGGATCTGGACACCCGTCACGTCCCACACGGCGCGCAGGCTTGAGAGTGCCTCATTGGCAGGGGTGTAGGGATTGCCAGAGGTAAGCCGCCACTTGACACCAACCTCCCAGTTTCCTTTGAATTTTTTTCCCATCGTCAGGGCTACGATATGACGGCTATCCCAGGAAGAGGGAATAAAAGTACCGTTTTTATCGGCAAACTCACTCCAGCCCAGGGTGTAGGCCAGAATACCATAAAAACCCTTAAAAAGACGCTGTTGCAGCAGGACTTCGAGGCCATAGGTCCGTCCTTCGGAGATAGATACCGCAGGTTCATTGCCCACTACCCCGAAGTCCGCTCCTACATTCGCAAGTGAGATAGAGTCACGGGTCAAAAAAGGATACTGATCATAACGTTTGTAATAGGCCTCTACCGAGATACGCGAGTTGGTGGCCGTTGTATAGGCCAGGCCCCCTACGATCTGGCGGTTGCGGATATAAAGGAGGTCCGTATTCACCAGCTGGCTGAGACTGTCCCGGTATCCCAGGGTGGTGTACGGAGGGAGCTGGTAGAATATCCCCGCGTTTACATTAAAGGACAACTCAGGGGTGATCGCAAAGGAGGCAGAGACCCGGGGAGAGAGCTGCTTCAGGGGATTGGACATCTGATCAGAAAAACTATTGCCGTCCATGCGGATACCGCCGGATAAGGTCAGACGTTCTTCCAGCAGTTTTTGGCTCAGCTGGGCAAAAGCCCCGTATTTAGACAGATTTAGCTCAGACTCAAAATCAATCGTCCCGAACCTGAATATCCCGTAGGTGTCATTGTTGTACTTTACGTATTCGTAGTTGGCACCGTAGGTCCACTTAAAACCACCCCTGCGGCCCGTGTGTTCCACCCTGAGTTTGTTTTCGATCTCCTGAGAGACATAGTCTTGCGTCAAGGTTTGAGACTCATCATTGTTTTGATACTTGTAAGCCCTGTTGTTGAGCATATTGCGGCTGGCCACGACCGTGACAAAACTTTTGTCAGCATAATACTTGTAGTTGGCACCGATTGTGTAGTTCCATTGTGTCTGTACGGGCAAATATCCGAGTACGTACTTTTGGAAAGGAGTAGAGTCAGCTTCCAGGTTAAGGGCAAACTCATCGAGTGCTCCGAGGCTCACGAGGGTGATTTCATGCCGGTCCCCTATCTTGAAATTGTGTTTGTACTGGTAGTCGTTGTAGTTTGGGAGGAAAGGCAATGCCAGAATCCTGAACAAAAACTGAAGGTATGACCTGCGCACGGACAGCAAAAAGGAAGCATTTTTTCCGGTGGGACCTTCCAGGGTCATGGCGAGGTCGGAGGCGCCGAGGGTAGCCGTGAATCCGAGCCTGTCGTTGCGGGCCTGCCGCTGCCGGAACTCAAATACCGAGCTGAGGGCATTGCCGCGGTTGGCAGGAAAAGCACCAGAATAAAAGTCTACTTCCCCGATAAAATCTACATTAATCAGGCCGACGGGCCCACCAGAGGCACCCTGCGTAGCAAAGTGGTTGATATTGGGCGTTTCGATCCCGTCAATATAAAAGCGGTTTTCATTAGGGCCACCTCCCCGGATGAGAATATCGTTTCGGAAGCTGACGAGGCTGGTGACACCTGGCAGCGATTGAATGACCTTGGATATATCCCGGTTTCCTCCGGGATTACGCTGGATCTCATTGGTGCCAATCGTGCGGAGGGATAGCGGGGCTTCTTCGACCTGCTTGAACGGAGAAGCAACGATCACCACAGAGTCTGCTGTGACATTGTCCTCTTTCATCGGGATGTCCAGCACATAAGGTTTTGAGTTGGTGACCTGTATCTCATAGATCAGTTCTGTTTTGTACCCGCCAGAACGGATTTCGAGATTGTATAGGCCGGCAGGAATCCTGGTCAGCGAAAAGCGTCCGGCCGAGTCGGTATAGGTACCCAGTGTTGTATTCTGTAGACGTACCGCAGCATACTCCAGCGGCGTGTTGGTGATTTCATTGAAGACACGGCCCGTGATGATACCATTTTGGGCGCTCAGGGGCTTGATGCAGATCAGGAATATCCCAAGGAGAATGGGAAGGAGTCGAAGGGCCATAATGAATAGGAGGATTGAGTGTCGGTAGATAAACCTGCACGCGTCTTAATTTGTTTGATTTGGTAGTATTATTTTTTATTTTATTATGCATTCGTCATATAAAACCGAACAAACCTTTTTATTGCTACGGGAGCTTGTGGCGCATTTGGATAGTTATCCGGAGGATATGGCACCCCAGCCAGGTCTGGAGCAGTTTTCAGACTGGTTATTTCGTCGCTATCATTCGCAGGCAGAGGTCTCTGAGCAGGCAGGGGCAGCACACGATGAGGCCAGTGCCCTGACCATGCTCATTACCTATGTGTACCGTCATACCAAGGCCTATGTAAAAAAGGCGCTGGAGGCTACGCCCCTGACGACGCTTGATGAGTTTATGTTTTTGGCCTCGCTCCAGTATGATTCACATCTCTCCAAAACCGAATTGATCCAAATGCACCTGCTGGAGATCACCTCCGGAATAGAAGTCATCAAACGACTGGAGCGGAGTGGCCTTGTAGTATCCAGCCCGGATATTGAAGATAAACGGTCGCGCCGGGTGAGTATGACCAGCCTGGGGCGTGAGGTGCTGGAGGAGGCTATGAAAAGAATGGACCAGGCCGCTATGCGGATGACGGGCGACCTCAGCGGGCCGGAACAGCAGCAGTTGATCACGCTGCTGTGGCGGCTACATGATTTTCATGGGCAGCACAATCCCAGGATCAGGCGCGGACTCAGCGACGTTTCAGTATAGCCCGCTGATATCCCCGTACGGGATAGGTCATGATAAGGCCGTTTTCGGCAGCTACAGCTTGGCCGGTCACCACTCCCTGATCTATGGGCCCTGAGGTTATCTCAAATATAATCCGCTTGCGATCAAGCTGATAAGAAACCTGGAGCAGGGTTTTTTCTACCGAAAAAGTTGAGAGCAGGAAATCGCCAAATACATAGGCATCCAGCACGATGGAGTCGCGCTCGTCTATGGCGTAGATTCCGCGTGCTGTATCTTTAGGTACCAGCAGATACTGGCGTATGTCCGGGGAGTCAACCTGATAGACCAGCGTCCAGGTCCAGCAGCCTGCCGAGTCCAGCGGCTGGATACGCAGCTCCATGGGGACCGTCTGCACAATGCCGGTATGGGTATAAATCAACAGGTCTCCCGCCCAGTTACCTGCCCATGAAGCAGGAAAAGCAGGTGTTTGACCCAGGAGGTGTACAGGGAATAATAACCCATATAGTCCCAAGATCAGAAGTGGCCGAATGACGTTCATACGAAGTGTACCTAAATGAAGGTCTAAGATAAACGATTCAGGCCAATGTTAATACTTGAATCTTGCCTAACCGGCATGCAACACAGCCGCATCACGGATAAGTGGCCTGGGTACAGACATGCCCTCAGATGATCCTGCAACAAAGCGGGTCTCCGCCGCCAACAATGGGGCCAAAAGAGCAGGGCCAGTCAGCAGGGATGTGGCGTGTACACGCACCAGCCACTCACGCAGCTGCAGAATGACCCGGGGTGGGACATCTGCTGATAACCGGCAGGGCCAGCTCCAGCTATCAGCACTGCTGTAATGCAACAAGACGGGCAGAAGTGCCTGAAGTGCAGCAGGCTCAATGACTGACTGGGCCATACGCCACTGGATATCTATCCCCCATAGGTCTTCCGGCTCCAGCTGGTTTCCCTCACAGGTATCCAGCCAACCAGCCAATGCAGCCAGGAGCCTGAGGCTTTCTTCATTAGCCTGATCCGGGACTTGCTGATTGAACAGTGATCGCTCTCCGAGGGTCAGGGGATGCTGCTCAAAAAATCTGCCGATGGCCAGTAAGGTTTTTACCACCGGATGGTCAGAGGGGGTAAGCTGAACAGATATACGTATATCGGCATGATTAAATACGCTATCACAAGCTTCCTGCCAGGCTGCTATACGTGACACAAGTCCTGTATGCTGCTCGATCCCGTGAAGGGCACGTGTTTCCTCTGTAATTTTACCGATCAGCGTGGCATACCGCTCAGCCAGCCGCTGCTGAAACATCAGGATACCCGCCTCTGTCCCCCATGTCATCAGCCAGCTCAGCTGATCAGACAATGACATATCACGCTGCCAGTCTGGAAGATGATCCTGATGCAGGCTGGAGATAAGCTGGCGCACCTGTATCGTTATTGCCTGGGCAGAGATTTGTAGCTCTGTGTGCCAGACCTGTATCTGCGATATCAGTAGCTCCAGGGCTGCGGGTGTTTCGGTTTCATCTTCTGGTTCGTGGCTGAAAGTATCAGGGCGATCGGTAGCCAGCAATACTGAATCTGCCGATGCGAGCAGTGCTTCAGCTTCCTGTATCCGGGCCTGTAGCTGCTCCAGTTCAGACTCAATAGCTGTAAGCTGCGCTACCTGTGATGTACGTTCCCGCTGCCACGTTTCCTGGTCTTTGACGCGCTGGTGTGCTAGGGTGTCCCGCAGGTTTTTCCAAAGGTGGAGTTGCCGGGTGTCTGCATGCTGGATTAATGGCAGGAGTACTGTATCCAGATCCGGCGTAGCGATCGTCAGGGGTGTATCCAGGCCCGTTCCTGAGAGGGCATCATTAACAGCAGCCCGGCGCAAGGCCTCCTGCTCACGCAGCTGATGTAGCTCAGTGTGGTACTGAACACGCTGCATCTCCTCCCGCGCCTGAAACTCATATTGAGATCGGGCCATCTGCTGGCCTAGCAGCCGGAGCGAATGCTCCAGTCTTACGGTTTCAGTATCAAGCTGCTGGAGTATTTTTTGGTCTTCTATGCTTCTTTGCCGGAACTTTCGGTCGAGGGCTGTAAGCTGCTTTTCACGGCCAGCCTGTGCCTGCGCCAGTGCCTGTCTGGCAGTGGTCAGGGATGTTTCCAGTTCTTTTTTTGATTGCAGGAGCCATGCAGGTGTTTGGATTTCTACTTCCAGCTCACTCAGGTCTAGTCTGACCCCAAAAAGGAGATCATTCAGCCGGTCAATCTGAGGAGACAGGTAGGGGTGCTCCAATACCTCAGGGCGGACCACCTTGCCGATGGTTTCCTGCCAGTCTGGGTACTTATCATCAAGCCATCTTGCAAGAGCTTGCTGAGCATTTTTTAGCCGGCGATCAGTCTCCTCTACCTGGCGGCTTAGCTGCTCTATTTGCTCCCGGAGTTTTTTCTCTTCATGTTCTGCCTGCATCATTACCTGCTCGCGCGCCAGCTTTTCTTCGGCTTCGGCACGTGTCAGCCGATAGTGCGTCAATTTTCGCTCTGCCATCACGGTGGCCTTTTCATCCCATACCTGCATGAGAAGGTTCCAGGTATTATCCGGCGTATGGTCACGCTGGGTGGGTGTATGGCGTGTGTAGGCGCTCAGCAACTGATCCAGGCTATGCTGCCAGTCAGCTATCGCTGCAGCGATACGGGCCGGGTCAAATGACACAACTGCCTGCGGGATCTCGGTCTGTGATTGGGCAGCAGAAGCTTGCGCAGTGATCAGCGTCTCAAGACAGTGTATCTGGGCCAGGGTTGTCTGCGTGATGGCCTCAAAAGCCTGATCTGTCTGGCTAAGCTGTTGTGTCAGGTGTGCTTGTGAAATGCGGAGTGTCCGGATCCGCTGACCATAAACGGATACTTCCTGCTGCAAGTGTGCTGCCCTGAGCCTTAGGGCCCGGATAGCCCGGCCTTGCTGGCGGGTGAGATGGTTCTGCTGCTCCTGCAACTGTTGCAGGTCCCGTATGGCAGGCACAGCAGTGTGCAGGGTCTGTAAGTTTTGATACCCCACTCTGAAGGCTTCCAGATATCGGCGGACTATCCGCAGGTCAGGTCCCCCAAGGCCGATACTCAGTCCGATGTACCGCCTGATAGCCCGTAGATCAGTATGAGGTGGGTATTGCCAGGCGGGTCGGAAAAGCGCCAGCATCGCTGCGTGTTTTCCTGGATCAAGGGCGTAGGCTTTAAAGGGAGCAGCCTCTGGCTCGGAAGCAGTACCGGTGAGTACGGCTTTATACTCAGCGGAGGTATGGACGATATAAGCAGGAGCCTTATTTTTTTTCCAGAATTGGTCCCATGAGACATGGGTTGAGGCCAGCTGGGTGAGCTGCTGAGGAGGTACCCCTGTCTGAAAAAACCTAAATACCTCCGCACCTTTGGTGCGGTAGTGCCATACCGATGCAAGCCCCTGGCGTGTCTGGTACTCATAGATCACGCAGCTGCCGGGAGAAGATAGTCCGCCGGGTGAGAGCGTACCTGTATAAAATCCGGTTATCACCTCAGCCAATACCTGCCCTGGCGCCGCCGCCATGGTATCCGGGATGAACAGGAGGCAGTCCAGCGGGAGAATGATCTGTGCTGTTCCCGCATACCGGTGTACAATCAGTCGCTTGAGGTGCATAGCATCAGGCTTTTTCTGTGACAGCATATAACTGATTGATGACTTGGTCCAGGTACCCGATAGCAGATCGTACAGTAAAGGCGTCCGGGGTTGTGGTATCACTTTCGAGCAGGCTGTCCCGCTCCAGAGCCCGCATCAACGCCCTGAGTTTATTGTCAAGCGTATCCTGTTGACTTTTAGGCATAAGCTGGTCCAGTTGCCTGCGCAGGGCTGGCCGGCTCTCGCATATACGCTGCAGGGCGGCCAGCCCAAAAGAATACCCGGCATAAAAGTCAGGCATGGCTTCTCGGCAAAAGGCCACCATCTGTGCGACACGGAGCAGGCGGGTGAGTTTTTCTTCCTGGGAGGATTTACTCTCTTCCCGCGCGAGATAGATAAAGTCACGCTCCTGACACAGGATAAGCCCGAGTGGCAAAAAATGATTTCGCAAGGCCTCAAAATGTGTGCATGCCTGGCGGTAGAGAGCCGCATGGTCCGGGTAGTGGCTGTTGGCTGACAAGAACAGCCCCTTGCTCAAATGTTCAAAAATAGCAGCAGTTTGGAATGGAAGCATATGAGCTATTTATTTGTGCAATATCTAATTTTATTAGATGTTGCACAAATAAATGTAACTCTTGTGGTAGATTTTGCTCAAAAATCAGGCACGGTATGCGGCCTGATCGGCTTGTGTATGCACGTAAGGTGCTTGTCTGGCTACCAGCAAGAGTTGCGTGATGAGGGCATAAATTTCAGGCAGATCTGTGCCGTGCTGTGTGCGGGGGTGTCCGGGTATGACAACCTCAATCATATCTGGCCTGCGTACCCATAGAGATATATATCTGGGATCCAGGATACCTCCGCGGGGTTCGTAGGCGATGCGGAGCTCTCCTTGCGGGAGGAGCATAGTGGTATTACCCCTGAAGGCGGCCCTCCCGCGTACCCGTCTCAGGCTATCCTGGATGCGCTCCCATAGGGTTATGATGTCAGGATGCTGGGGTGTATATTGCATGATACGCCGGTTTTTTCCCGAAAATACGATCCATGAGCAGACCGCACCTCATCGTTTAGAAATTTTGTTGTGCGTAATGTCCCGTTGCTGGCCAGACCGGAATCTGCCTGTTGTATTATCTCGCCGCTTGGCGTGTTTAGTTGCCCGTCCTGTCACCCGGGCCCGCCATAGGCGCCAACTTGAAGGTTTGAGAGATATCCGCATCAGCCGGATGACTTCGGCTTCAGTCAGGGCAAACTGGAGCCGTATAGCCTCAAACGGGGTTCTGTCTTCCCAGGCCATCTCGATGATACGGTCCTTGTCTTCGTCTGTCAGGGTATTCAGGCGATCTGTCTCCATATCACCTAAACCTTTGATACACGATCTTGTTTGTCCTGCACTCAGGTTTGGGTATTTCGGCGGGGTTTGCCTAAATTTGGACTGTATCTTTTATTTTATCTTATGTCCAGAGTTATTACCGCCCTAGCCCTGTGTCTGCTATGCCTGGCCGGATGGGCACAGACAGGTACCAACCCCACAGGCGTTTCGCCTAATCCTGAACTGCCTGTCACGCCGGGGCCGCTGCTGAACAGCGCCCAGCTGGAGCGTATGCCCTGGTGCTACAGCATAGACGAGCTCATGCGAAATCCTGCCGGGGTTTATAAATTATCACTCAAGGACAGGGATTTGAAGACCGTGGGAGATGAAATCCTCAAATGTACCAATCTCCAGGTGCTGAACCTCAGTGGTAATGCACTTAAGACCTTGCCTGATGATATCACCCGACTTCAGAACCTGGAAGTACTGATCCTTACCAATAACCGTATCCGGCGATTGCCAGAGGGGATGAAGGATCTGCCCAATTTGCAGCAGCTATATTTGGGGCGAAATAAGCTGGTGGCCGTACCAGCCTGGGTCGGTGGACTCGGCAAACTCCGGACACTCGATATTTCGTATAACCAGCTGACCTTGTATGAGGTCGAGCTTCTGCAGGCTCGCCTGCCCCGGTGTGAGATCACCCATTAACTTTAGGCTGTTTAGTTTTCAATCATTGTAATATGCAGGAGAAAATCCAGCAACTACTGGCAGATATCACAGCCTATACTGGCGATACAGAGGAGGCCGTAGAGAACTTTCGCCGGATGTACACCAATAAAAAAGGTATAATCAACCAGTTGATTACAGACTTTAGGGAGGTACCTGCGGAAGAAAAAAAAGAGACGGGACGCCTGCTCAATGAGCTGAAGCAGGCAGCAGCGTCTCGTCTGGCTGCTTTTGAGGCAGCCCTGGCTCAGGACACCCGGGCCGACCGACCTCATGATCTTTTTTTACCGGGTGATCCGTACCTGCCCGGAAGCCGCCATCCGCTCTCCGTCGTCACCAATAAGATCGTGAGCGCCTTTGAGCGTATCGGGTTTACCGTCGCCGAGGGCCCGGAGATAGAGGATGACTGGCACAACTTTACGGCACTCAACTTCCCGGACAACCATCCGGCCCGGGATATGCAGGATACGTTTTTTGTGGGGCGGTCGCCGGATTTTCTCCTGCGTACCCACACCTCATCCGTACAGGTACGCGCAATGGAGTCGGGCACTCCGCCTTTTCGGTTGCTGATGCCGGGACGTGTGTACCGCAATGAGGCGATCTCTTCACGGGCCCACTGTTTTTTTCATCAGGTAGAAGGACTGGTGGTGGACAAAGGGGTAAGTTTTGCGGATATGCGTCAGGTATTGCAGTATTTCACGACAGAGATATTTGGCGACAAAACCCGCATCAAACTGCGTCCATCTTATTTTCCTTTCACGGAGATCAGCGCGGAGATGGATGTCACCTGCCGGGTTTGTGAAGGCAAAGGTTGTAGCCTGTGCAAGTACTCTGGCTGGCTGGAGATCATGGGCTGCGGGATGATCGATCCTAATGTCTTGAAAAACTGCGGGATCGACCCTGACGTGTATTCAGGTTTTGCTTTTGGGATGGGCGTCGAGCGTATCGCCCAGATCCTGTACCGGGTACCTGACCTGCGTATGTACTCCCAGAATGATATGCGGTTTCTGAGACAGTTTGAAAAAATCTGACCCGGTTGCCTCATCCGTTAGCATCCGGCTGCCATGCAGCCGGATTTTTTATGGGGGTGGGGCAGCATACCTGCCGAAAATTACCGGAAACATACTGCGCAGGTCTGGATTTTGTGTACATTTCCTCTAAAACCAAAACATGGCTCTCGTACGGATATTGCTGGGGATCGTAGCAGGTCTGCTGGCGCTGGTAGTAATCTGGTACACCCGCGAGCTTAGGCGTGCGGGGCAGCGGATCAAACACATCGTGCAGGGGATGGATGATAAGTATGAGACCTACATCCACCAAACGATGACCCTCGCCACCCTGGAGGACCAGCTCGACAGCCTGGACTATACCCAAGTGACAGCCGCCTGCATGACCCTGCTGCAGGTGGATATAGATGCACTTATCGCACACGTAAACTCACTCGATACCCTGCTAGGTGTGCGGGTACATTACGATTCCCGCTATTTTCATAATCTTGTCTCGCTGATGGAGAAATTTATGTCTTCTGAGCATAAAAAACAGACACCTTTCCTCCAGCCTTCAGACGAAGATCAGATTATCACCCAGGTACAGAATGCTGTGCAGTCAGATCTGACCCGACGGATGATGGAGCTCAAAGTGGGACAATAAACCTTCAACACAATGATACGTCTGCGTTATTATCTCCTGGTGCTGGCCGGGGTAATTCCTTGTCTGAGTGTGGGGCAGTCTATGCCTCAGTTAGAGGCTGCCATCCGGCAGGTAGATCAGGATGCAGGTATGCGCTCAGCAGGCTGGAGTATTACGGTCATGGATGCCGCGACGGGGCGGATCATCACGCAGCACAACAGTACCCGCAGCCTGGCTACAGCCTCAACGATGAAAGTCCTGACTACTGCCACTGCCCTGGCACTGCTGGGACCTGACTTTACATTTGAGACCCGGCTCGAATATGACGGCGAGCTAACCAATGGCATACTTTCAGGCAATCTTTATATCAGGGGCGGGGGGGATCCATCCCTGGGCAGTGAACGGCTGGGAGAAGCATATTCGCTTGATAATCTCATGATCAGATGGACCAAAGCCGTAAAAGCAGCAGGGATCCTGGAGGTACGCGGTCGGGTCGTCGCAGATGACCGGGCTTGTTCTACCCAGCTCGTGCCGGATGGCTGGAACTGGGAGGATATCGGCAATTATTATGGGGCTGGTGCCGGCGCGATCAATGTAAACGAAAATGCCTACCGGCTGGACCTGAGGCCCGGTGCCCGGGTGGGTAGTGCGACAGAAGTACTGCGGACAGATCCTGTGATGGAGGATATGGTATTTGTCAACGAACTCACCACAGGTGCCCCCGGCTCAGGAGACAATGCCTATATATATGGAGCACCGTATACAGCCGTGCGATACCTGAGGGGAACCATTCCGGCGGGTGTTTCTTCGTTTTCGATCAAGGGCTCCATGGCCGATCCGGCGCTTTATGCAGCACGCAGGCTCACAGAGGAGTTGATACTCTGCGGCATAAAGGTGTCTGCTGCACCGGTATCCGGCCGTACCGAGCAGATGATG
Source organism: Bacteroidia bacterium (assembly GCA_033762375.1). Taxonomy (GTDB): domain Bacteria; phylum Bacteroidota; class Bacteroidia; order J057; family J057; genus RDXT01. Next base: position 346,757 of record JANRLQ010000026.1, on the reverse strand, counting down.
GGGCGGAGCCTCACCCCGGGATTCAGAAAAACCATAGACCGGTATTACTCGCCTCCGCTGCGCGACCTGGTATATCACACCAACCTCCGGAGTATCAATCTCTATGCGGAGGCCCTGGCTTTACAGATCGCAGCCCACCAGGGTAAAACAGCTTCTACTGCGCAGGGAGCGGCAGCGATAGAAGCCTATTGGAAAACGCAGGGAGTAGATACCGAGGGAATGAGCATCCAGGACGGGAGTGGCCTCACGCCATCCAATGCTGTCACAACCCTGCAGATGGCTTCAATCCTCTGCCGTATCAGGCAGGCGGGGTATTATGAAGACTTCCGCAACTCACTCCCCGTGGCAGGGCAAACAGGTACCCTCAAGGGTATTGGGGCCGGGACCCTGGCCGAAGGTCGTATCCGGGCCAAAAGTGGTACGATTGAGGGTGTACGGGCTTATGCAGGATACGCAGAGTTGCCAGACGGACGCGTACTGGCATTTTCTATGACCGCTCAGCACTTTTCTTGCACCTCCCGTTATGTCGCCAGTCTGATGGAAACCCTGATGGTCAGGATCGTACAGGGCAAGTGAGCAGATTATGGGCGGGGTTTGGTCACCTTCTCCAGGGTAAGATCAAAAATGAGCATGGCATTGGGGGGGGCTACATTGGGCTTGCCGGCTTTACCATAGGCCATACTGGACGGAATAAATATTTTCCAGTGATCTCCTGGACGCATCATGGTGAGTGTACTGACAAGTCCCCTGATCTCTATCCCGGCTACGTCAATAACCAGTGGCTGAGGGTAGCGGTCAGAGCGGTCCATAACAGTCCCGTCTAAAAAGGTAGCGACATACGAGAGCTGTACGGAGTCCTCCATACGTGGAGAGGCGCCATTGGGGTCGCCTGCGCTCAGTACCGTATACTGAATCCCGGAGGGAAGCTCTAACATACCCGCATTTTTCCGGTTTTGTTCCAAAAATTCACGCTCCCGGATCTCATTTTCCACCATTTTGAGCTGGAAGGTCTGTTGCATTTTTCCCTGCAAGTCACGTCCAAATACGGTGATAACCTGGATCGCCTGGCTGTCTGTCAGGACCTGCTGGCTGTCCAGCGTCTCCCGTACGCCCCGGTAGAGCAGCTCGGGATTGAGGGTGACTTGTTGTTTGGCATAAAACCGGGCTATATCCATCCCGATGGCATAGGAGGCACTGTCAAGCAGGGTATTCATCTCCCCATCAGGTGTGTGCTGCGTGCTTTGTTGGCAGCCATAAGGCATCCACATGACCATACCCAGTGTGACCAGACCTATAATTCCTGCGTTTTTCATTGTACAATGAGTCAAGATATGGCTGCAAGTTAAGAAAGTGTTTGTTCAGGGGGAAGTAATTGGGAATTTAGGTTTTTGAAACTGGGATATTCGTGTAACTTGTGCTACTATCTACCAAACTAGCACAGGCAATTTTTGGCGCATGACAATGGACGTATCACCAGCCCTGCTGACTGCGGCGGAGCAATATGCCACGGAGCAGTTGACAACAGAACTGCCGGGCGATTACTCATATCATACCATAGACCATACCCGACAGGTTGTCATGGCTGCCGGCCTCATCGGCACCCACACGGGTCTTACAGAAAATGAAATCAGGCTGGTACAACTGGCGGCCTGGTTTCACGACTTGGGTTATATCCGTCAGTATATACAGCATGAAGACCAGAGCCGGATCATGGCCAAGGGGTTTCTGGAGAGTCATGACGCGAGCCCTGTGATCCTGCAGTACGTAGATGATCTTATTTCAGCCACCAAGCTGGATTGCGAACCGCGAAATGCCCTCGAAGAGGTACTTAAGGATGCTGACCTCTATAACCTGGCTACCACTGAAGCCCTCGAAAACTCACAGAAAATCCGCCAGGAATGGAAGGTGTTCTTTAATCGCGAATACACAGACCAGGAATGGGATGAGTTTAACTACAATTTTTTTAAGAATTTTGAATATTATACCCAGTATGCCCGCGAAAACCTGGAGCCTCTGAAGCAGGAGAATCAGCGGAAAATCAAAAAAAATATCAAAAAGCGGCGTAAGGTAGCTGTTGTTGCCGACCGCTCCACCCTGGAGGGTGTGGTAGAGTCTCAGGAAGAGCAGATAGAAAAACTTCAGCGGAAGCTCAAAAAAATCCGTAACGAGCGACCTGAGCGGGGAGTAGAAACAATGTTTCGGACGACATACCGCACCCATATCAGCCTCAGCGACCTGGCAGACAGCAAGGCCAACACCCTGCTTTCGATCAATGCCATTGTCATTTCTATTATTTTCTCCAATGCCCTCACCGGCAAGGAGTTGTTCCCCAATGCAGTGTATCCTGTATTCGGAATACTGGGCGTATGTATGCTCACCATTATCTTTGCGATCCTCGCGACCCGGCCCAAGATCAGTTCAGGTACCTTCACACGGGAAGACATCCTGAACAAAAAGACCAACCTCCTGTTTTTCGGCAACTTCTACAAGATGAGCCTGGACGACTATCTCTGGGGGGTAAGCCAGATGATGAACGATGCCGAGTACCTGTACGGAAGTATGACCAAGGATATTTATTTCCTGGGCCGGGTGCTGGACAAAAAATTCCGCCTGCTGCGCCTGGCGTACAATGTATTTATGTACGGGATGGGCGTGTGCCTTCTGGCGTTTCTGATCATTTACCTGCTTTCATTTGGCAAGTAACTCACTTCTGGAGTAAGTCCAGGGCTGCTGCCGTCAGGGCAATGATCCCCGTTTTGATGGCGGGGTCAATGACGGGCGCAAACTGGGACGAGTGCAGCGACGGAAGGCTGAGCTCGCCCCGCTCGGCTGCGGCTGCCCGGTCCGGGGCCACTACCCCCAGCCATACCAGGTGAACCGGCACCGCAGGGTCCGTCTTGCCATATCGGCTGAAGTCTTCTCCTCCCATCACGGGTGATACAGTGCGTACCTGTCCTGACCCCAGTACCTGCCGGTACACCCCCGTCAGACGGTCTGTCAGGGCAGGATCATTGTACAGAGAGGGAACATACTCGTCCCGGACCGTCACCACGGGATATTTATCTTCCGGAAGACCCGCAGCTATAGCAAGTCCCTGCGCGATACGGCGTATACCTGCGATCAGATCGTTTCGGACTTCATCTGTATAGGAGCGCAGGGTCAACTCCAGTCGTACCTCATTGGGGATAATGTTCCCCTTGCTGCCTCCGTGGATAGAGCCTACGGTCAGGACGGCTGGTTCGAGGGGTGATTTTTCGCGGCTGACGAGGGTCTGCATGGCGAGCACGAGCTCAGAGGCCAAGACAACAGGATCGCGTGTAGTGTGTGGATAGGCTCCGTGCCCTCCCTCCCCATATACAGTGATGTCCACCATGTCCACATTGGCCATGGCATATCCGCTGCATACGCCCACCGTACCGGCAGGCAGGAGTGCATTGGTGTGCAGGGCCAGCGCAAAATCAGGCTTAGGAAATTTCTCATACAATCCATCCGCCAGCATAGCCTTAGCCCCCCCGCCCCGCTCCTCTGCCGGCTGGCCGATCATGACCAGGGTCCCCTTCCACTGCTTGCGGAGATCCATCAGCAACTGGGCTGTGCCTGCCCAGACGGTCATGTGTACGTCATGCCCGCAGGCATGCATGACCCCCACCGTCCGGCCTTGATCGTCCACCGTCGTGACCTTGCTGGCGTAGGCTTTGCCGGTTTCTTCTGTGACCGGGAGCGCATCAAGGTCTGTACGGATCAGCAGCGTAGGGCCGGTACCGTTGCGTAACACTCCTACAACACCATAACCGCCGACCTGCTCGGTGACTTCAAAACCCAGACGCCGCAGCTCGTCTGCCATGTAGCGGCTGGTTTCTTTTTCTTTAAAGGATAACTCCGGGTGCTGGTGCAGATAATAATACATGGCCTCCAGACGAGCATATTCCCGATCTATCTGGACTGCCCAGGGAGCCTGTGCGTCTGCACGGGCCATGCATCCCAGCAGGAGCACGATGACAACTGATTTTTTCATACAAATGTGTTACTTATGTCTTCAAGTAAGACAAAATCAGGATGAAGATGAAGTTACCCATCATTTTTTTGATGCTGGCCCTTCCCTTTCTTGGTGGGGGTGGATGTGAGCAGGAGCAGATCGGCCAGGTGATCATCCATAAACCGGTACACCGATTCTGGTCTCCTGGTGATACAGTCCGGCTCAGTACCAATATACCCGTAACCTGGGAAGTGTTGTCTGGTGGTGAAATGATGAATGCCAGTCAGTTAACAATACGGGACAGTACAGGACGGGTCCGGGTAGTGGCGACAGGACTCCGGCGAAAGGCAATGACTGACACCCTGACCTTGTATATATCCCGTCAGGCAACCCTGCTGAATGCCCTGGATACAGGCGGATACGTAATTTACTTCAGGCATGCCATAGCGCAGACAGGAAAGGATCAGTTTACCTATCCGGCCGGCTGGCATCTGTCCTGTCAATCAGATACGGCCCGGCAACTCTCGCCGGAAGGCGTGAATCAGGCAACAGAGATTGGGGCGGGGCTGGCTGAGCTGGCATTACCTATAGCGTCTATAGGGTATGTGAGTGAATTTTGCCGGTGTAAACAAAGCGCTGCGCTGATCCATCCGGGGACAACCTGGCAGGCAGCACCAGACCTGACGTTTTATGTCTATGACGAAACCCTGCGGCATGCCCGTACCCTGAGCCTGATCACCGGACTCCGGCCCGGCCGGCAAAATATCCTGATCGTCGCTCACTCCTTTGGACCGGGGTCTGACTTCCCAGAGCTGGCACAAGGGTACGCAGCGGTATTTGATCCGGAGGGACCGAGGCTCCTGGGGTACCTGGCAGATGAAGACTTCACAGTATTTCGCCCCTGAGCCATGCTGATCATTCACAAGAGGCCGACTCCAGCATCGGATCTATCAGGATCAGGCACTGAAAATTGCGGCTTAGCTCCTGAAAGGGAGATGACTCCCCTATGAGGTTGCACAGTACCACCTTGCGCGGAAACTGGTCGTCCACATGGCTGATCATCTGCCGGAGGGACTCGTAGTCCCGTGAAGCCTCATAGCGGGCAGGCATCTTGCGGATATACCGGGAGATGGTAAATACCTTATCTGCCACCGGTGAGGAGGGGGTATTGTTAAGCCGGTTGGCCAGGGTCGGGAATTCCCAACTCGGGGAGCGGTGTATGTCTGTGTGGAGGGCCCCAAACTGCGCGAAGTATCTCCCAGGCTGCATACGGCTCTGGAGCTGCAAAAAATTCTGGTACATCTGGGCCTCGCGCTCCTGCCAGCTCTGCTGAAACAGGGAGGCTCGTAAAATATTAAACCGATACCCCATGAGGGTATTGTCCACGATCATCTTGACGATCTCGTAGTCCGCTCCCCACCACGTGGCATACGTACGCTGGTGTACAGACAAGTGCGTAGCAAAACGCCGGAAAAAACGCCGGGTGGCTTTAGGGTCGGTATATTTGGAGCGGTGCAGGGAGACGACCTCCGATATATATGATCCGATGATTGCCGGAGGCTCACTGTCAGGCAGGAGGGTATGGATCGTCTGAAGTGATAACTCTGGTGAGTACTCCAGGTCTATACCGGTGACCTTGATCCGGTCTTCTGGCGGCAACTGCTGGTTAAATACATAGATTGACTCAAACATTTCCTCCAGGTCATCCGGACATACAGGCAGGTCTGTCAGGGCCCGCCGGAGGAGGCGGTCATCTCCTGTCTCCAGAAACCGGTTGATCAGAAATCCATAACTATATCCGCCTTCCAGAATCAGGTTGCGAACCCCGGCTTTTTGGTGCAGGTGCAGGAGGAGGGCTAGCTGTATGCGTGTGTTGATGGTTTTCCAGTGTTCTTCTGCCGAGAAAAAAAACTCATACTCGGTGACGAGTGTATCCAGCAGCGGAAAAGATACTACAATAGAATCTTCGGATACAGTCACGGGCTGTATGTACCGGTGCCAATAAACACTGTCGTTTTGTTGTGCTGAGGCAGAGAGACTGAGGCCAATCCCCACCCATAACCATCCAAGTCGCATAAAATCCATATAAAAAAATCCGCTGTCTTATCTCAACGGACAGGACAGCGGTCATGTTTCAGCGGAGTGGCAAATGTTTTATTCGTTCAGACTCCAATCGTAAGACTTATACGTAATCACCGCATCAGCGGAGAGTTGTACGGAGGCATATTTGTTCAGGTAGGCGATGAGGGTACCTTTTTTGGTAAAGTCATCCTTGTACCAGTCAAAGATGGAAGATACCTCGGCCGCCTGGGCTGTGAAGGTATTGAGGCGGGTATTGCGGATGAAGGTCCGGGCCACGCGGTCGAGCTGGCGCCCCACACTGGCAGCCGTATAGGCCTGGTTGAGCAGGGGAGGGCATGATTTAGAGGCACAGTTGATCGCAAAGTGTATGCGAGGCTCTGAGAACTGCTTCCGGAGGATATTGTGCTCGATGTCGTTGAGGCTATAGGTCTGGGTTCCGATCTTAATAAATTTGTGGTCCCAGGGCTTGCCCTGATGCAGGTCGCGGATACTTTTGACAGGATAGTTGTCCATGATCAGCTTGATCGTGAAGGCATTGTAGGCATTGATCCAGTAGGACAGCCGATGCTCATACGACCAGTCAGCCTGGGGGGCGTGTTGGCTGAGGAGGTCCAGATAGGCCTGAAAGGCAACTTTATCCTGGATAAACCCCTTGTAGTTGACCACACCTGCCGGCGTAACGTATTTTTTCAGCAGGGCATCAAATGCCGCATGCGAAACAGTATCTGCAGCGATATCAGCCCGGACAAATACGGGAATCAGCAGGAAAAAGCATAAGACAAATCGTGCCATTGCAGAGGAGGTTAAGGTGTGTGTATACCTACGCATCAACCCGGTCGGAGGATATGTCACCGATCGGACATTCGCTTACTTAAAGAGTTCACCCTGCTGGCCGGAGGTATTGAGCGCATCACCTTTCCACTCGATTTCGTCTCCTGTTTTCAGGGGTTGTGGTGCGTCCAGTTCCGGTGCCAGGGCTACACTGGTTACGGTACGACGGTCCAGTTTATTGCCCAGGGCTCTCCAGCCTTTGACCTCTATCAGCTCTGCTGCATTGGCAGTGACTTCTTCCTGTTTGCCCCGGACCGCCACCTGATACCGTATATGGGGTGCCTCCAGGGTAGAAACCAGCAGGAGTTTAGAACCAGCCTCCTCGCTAATGTAGGTGAAGGGTTTGCCGAGGGTGGTTGTTTCGATCCGGAAACGTTTTATGTAATAGTCTTTCTGCTTGCCGTCGTAGTGGACTGCAGAGATAACAGTCTCAGGATCAAATTTTTCCAGTATCTGGATTTTGTTCAGGTCAAACCTGGCTGTCAGCTCTATCGCTACAAGTTCGTAAGAGCCATCCTTGTAGAGGAGCAGGAGTTTGTCCTCCGTGTCAAATGAGCCGAGGTAGCGTCCCCGCCCGTCCAGGTTGAGCTTGCCGACCATCTCATCAAGCCAGATTTTGCGCCCGCCGAGGGTAGAGGAGCCGATACTCTTCTGGCTTATTTTTTTGATCGGGTACTTGCTCAGGACATTCCCCTGAGAGTTGCGGCCCTTGATGGCGAGCTCGCCAAAGTTATAATCAAACACCTTGATCTTGGCCCGGCAAGTCGGCGTGAGGTATACGGTGATGATTTCGGCCTCACTGTTAGGATGGACAGAAAAATACAGCAGGCGTGCCCCTTCTTCTCCATTGGTGATGTCATACTCCCGGTCACGGGTGATGGCGGGTACCGCAAACCGCTTCACAAAGTTGTTGCCAGACTTAGGATCCCGGTAGATCGCGTGGTAGATCTTGCGCTCATCGCCTTTTTTCCACACGTCGGTATAGATGATGTCTTTGCCGACAAATGTTTTTTCCTGTATCTGGGTGATGATGTACTTGCCGTCTGCCCTGAATACGATGATGTCGTCTATATCAGAGCAGTCGCAGACGTACTCATTTTTTTTGAGGCCATACCCGATGAAACCCTCCTGGCGATTGACGTACAGTTTTTCATTGGCGACGGCGACCTGCCGGGCTTCTATCTGGTCAAAGGTGGTGATGACCGTACGCCGTTCACGGCCTTTGCCGTATTTTTTGAGTAGTTCCTCAAAGTACGAGATCGTATAGTCTGTGATATGATCCAGGTTCCAGCGGGTGGTCTTGATGTCCTCTTCGAGTCCGCGCATCAGCTCATCGGCCTGGAAGGTATTGTACCGGGAGATACGTTTGATGCGGATCTCTGTCAGCCGGAGGATATCCTCCCGCGTGATCTCGCGGTAGAACTGCGGTTTGTAGGGTGTCAGGCCATCGTCTATGGTCTGGAGGACATCTTCCCAGGTTTCACACTCCTCGATATTGCGGTAGATCCGGTTTTCGATAAAAATTTTCTCCAGCGAAGCATAGAGCAGTTTTTCCAGCAGTTCAGACAGGTGGATTTCCAGCTCTTTGCGGAGGAGCTCACGGGTATTGAGGGTAGAGATACGGAGGATCTCATCCACCGTCATGAAGTGCGGTTTGTTGTCAATGATGACACAGGTATTGGGCGAGAGACTGACCTCACAGTCCGAGAAGGCATACAGACCGTCTATGGTGACGTCTGGTGAGACACCGGGTACCAGTTCGATCAGGAGTTCGACCTCGCTGGCGGTATTGTCCGTGATTTTTTTGATCTTAATTTTCCCCTTTTCATTGGCTTTAATGATCGAGTCAATGAGTGACCCGGTCGTGGTGCCGTAGGGAATATCCCGTATGATGAGGGTGGACTTATCTATGACCTCGATTCGTGCCCGGCACCGTATTTTGCCGCCACGCATCCCGCCGTTATAGGCTACCGGGTCAATGAACCCCCCTGTCGGGAAGTCAGGGATCAGTTGGGTGGTTTCGCCGCGGAGGACTGCGATAGAGGCCAGGATCAGCTCACAGAAGTTGTGCGGGAGGATTTTGGTGGCCAGCCCCACGGCGATCCCCTCGACACCCTGGGCCAGTACCAGCGGGAACTTTACCGGTAAGGCCAGCGGTTCCTTTTTGCGGCCGTCATAGGAAAGCTGCCAGTCCGTGATTTTGGGAAAAAATGAAACCTCCAGGGCAAACTTAGACAAGCGTGCCTCAATATAACGGGCAGCGGCTGCATTGTCGCCGGTGCGTATATCGCCCCAGTTGCCCTGGGTATCTATGAGCAAGTCTTTTTGGCCGAGATTGACCAGCGCCTCCCCGATAGCAGCATCTCCGTGGGGGTGGTACTGCATGGTCTGGCCTATAATGTTGGCTACCTTGTGAAACCGTCCATCCTCCATCTCATTCATCGCGTGGAGGATACGGCGCTGGACAGGTTTCAGCCCGTCATAGAGCAAAGGCACTGCCCGCTCCAGAATCACATAGGAAGCATAGTCCAAAAAATACGTTTCATACATACCTGTGACAGCCGCCTGACCGCTGTCGCCGGGAGTAGGGAGGTTGTGAGCCTGGGTGTCCATTCTGTTTGGCTAATTTTGTTGGCAAATATACAAAAAATCTGGAATCAATTGAAATTCACATCAGACTTTAGGGTGATCGCACCCATGTCAATATATATAGGTAGTTTTACTACTACTAATAAACTGCCTTGTATGAAAAAACTGCTTACCCTCTGGGTCTGTCTGTTGATGATCTCCAGACTCTCTGCCGCCAACCTGCCTCCGGGCTTTGCTGAGGTCCAGGTTGCAGATGGTCTTGATCCTACTGCGATGGCAGAGTTGCCGGACGGAAGGATATTGTTTACCGAAAAAAAAGGCTTGGTGCGTGTCATTGAAAATGGCATTCTGCTCCCCGATCCATTTTTGAGCCTCGACCTGGACAACTACAATGAGCGGGGCCTCGGGGGGATTGCCATTGACCCGGGTTTTCAGCAGAACAAATTTATCTACCTGTTTTATACCGTCAAAAATGCCAATCACAACCGTGTGTCCCGGTTTACTGCCAGCGGCAACTATGCCGTACCTGGCAGCGAGCGTGTCCTGCTGGACCTGGATCCTATGACGGGCACCATCCACAACGGAGGGGCTATGGCCTTCGGGCCGGACGGTAAGTTGTACATCAGTGTAGGAGATGGTGCCAATGCCGATGCTGCCCAACCCCTCACCAGTCTCCTGGGCAAAGTCCTCCGGATCAATCCTGACGGGACCATCCCGGAGGATAATCCTTTTTATACCCAGGCTACCGGCAAGTACCGGGCCATCTGGGCCAGGGGCTTCCGAAACTCATTTACCTTCGCGATACAGCCCGGCAGCGGGCGCATCCTCGCCAATGATGTGGGCTCCAGTGAGTATGAGGAGGTCAACGAAGTACACCGGGGCGGCAACTATGGATGGCCGGCTCTCGAAGGGAACCGCACCAATCAGGTGGTGCCAGAGGGGTATGAGGATCCTGCTTATGCCTATGATCACACCGTCGGCTGCTCAGTGATCGCAGCTGCATTTTACAATCCGGACAGCATCCGGTTTCCGGCATCCTATACCGGAAAATATTTTTTCGGAGACTACTGCCAGGGGTATCTCAAAACCCTGGACTTGGGCAGCGGACAGGTGGAGTTGTTTGCTACAGGTGTTGACAGACCGGTAGCCTTGCTGACGGCCCGGGACGGCAGCCTGTATTATATGGCTCGGGGTGGTATCGGAGGCGGGTCCGAGCTTGACAATACCAGCTCGGACGAGGGTTCTATCTGGCGGATATTCTACACCGGTAATGGCGCACCGCTGGTGTCCCGGCAGCCTGCTGATGTGCTGGTGTCAGCAGGAGAGCCGGCAGCTTTTGAGGTACAGGTGACAGGAGTAGCACCCTTCCAGTTTCAGTGGCAGCGCGGCGGAGCTGATATCCCCGGTGCAACATCGGCTCGTTATGAGCTCTCCCAGACGTTCCTGGCAGACAGCGGAGCGGCTTTTCGCTGCCTGATACAAAACACACAAGGTGCTACAACCAGCCAGATCGCCTACCTGCGGGTCACAGCTGACCAGCGCCCGGTACCCGTCATCCTGAGTCCGATGCCAGGGGCGTTGTACAGCGGGGGCGATACGATCCGGTTTGCAGGCGGGGCTACCGACCCTGAGGCTGGTATCCTGGGCGACAATGACCTCACCTGGCGTATCCTGTTTCATCATGATACCCATACCCACCCGGCACTGGAGCCGGTGAGCGGCATATCCGGAGGTGTTTTTCTGGTGCCGGATTTTGGGGAGATGTCTCCCAACGTATGGTACCGCATCCTGCTGACTGCCACAGACCCTCAGGGGCTGTCGAAGACGGTGTATCGGGATGTTTTTCCCCGCAAGGCTGACTTTGTCCTGCAGACAGCGCCCTCAGGTCTGCGTATCGGGGTAGAAGGGAATCAGCAGGTCACGCCGGCTACCATCACGGGGGTGCAAGGCATGACCCGGTCCCTGACAGCGCCCCGTGCTCAGCTGATAGGCGACACGCTGTATGTGTTTTCAGCCTGGTCTGATGGCAATACACAACCCGAACGTGTTTTCCAGCTTACTGATGCTGGAGGCACCTTCACGGCGGTATATGAAAAGGTTATTCCTGGTAAAGGCCGGGGCTTGAAGGGAGAGTATTTTGATGGGGAGGAAAATAATCCGGTATTCCCCGGCTTGCCGGCACTCACCCGGGTGGACACTGTCGTCAACTTCAATTGGGGACAGGGCTCTCCGGATGAAAACCGTCTGGGCAATGACCAGTTTCTGGTCCGCTGGACTGGCAAAGTCCAGCCACCGCTGTCAGGGGTGTACACCTTTTATACCTCTACGGACGATGGGGTCAGGCTTTGGGTCAATGGCCAGCTCCTCGTGGATGCCTGGTATCCGCAGGGTGAAACTGTACACGCAGGCACCATCTCGCTGGAGGAGGGCCGCCGGTATGACCTCAAGATGGAGTTTTATGAGGAAGGAGGAGACGCCGTAGCCAAGTTGCTTTGGAGCAGTGAGCAACTCCCCCGGATGGTCATCCCGCGCAGTCAGCTTTTTACGCCTTCATCGGGTGGTGATGGACCTGTTTATATCTCGTCGGCTACCCCCAATCCCATGGAGGAGGTACTCACAGCCTGGATCAAAAGTACGCAGGCAACTCAGATCAGCCTGCGCCTGACGGATGCTGCCGGGCGCCTGGTGCATGTGCAGGAGTTGGCAGCAAATGTCGGAGAGCAGGAGGTGCTGCTGGACGTAGCTGCGCTGACGCCAGGTGTGTATTTTCTGCTGCTGTATACCCGTGATGGTATCGCAGATGCGATCAAGCTGGTCCGGTTGTAAGTCCCGGGTGAGGAGTGGTTGGGTTGTGTATTTTGCTAATTTTTTTACTATTTTAAGTATAAAAATTTGCAGAAAATACCAGCACTTCCTAACTTTCCTGCTCAAAACATACTCTCTATGAAAGCCTTACGCATCACCCTGTTTGTTGTGCTGTCACTTGTTGCCATTCTGGCTGTATTAGTACTTATAGCCCCTAAAGAAGTGATGGTCGAGCGTTCGACATTGATTGATGCTCCCCATGCAGCTGTGTTTGATCAGATGCGCCACTTTGCTCACTTTCAGCAATGGAGCCCCTGGTCAGCACTAGATCCTGACATGAAGTTTTCTATCTCTGGTACAGATGGTGCTGTCGGCGCCAGGTACGCGTGGGAGGGAAACGACCAGGTAGGAAAAGGTGAAATGACCATGACCAGTATCACACCTGAGCGGATTGATATTGACCTGCATTTTATCGCACCGTTTGAGACAAATGACAAGACGTATTACGAGCTGGCGGCCGACGGAGATCAAACAAAAGTAACCTGGGCCATGACCAGTCACATGCCCGTTCCGATGAACGTTATGAGCCTGCTGATGAATATGGACGAGATGATCGGCAAGGATTTTGAAAAGGGCCTTGCGACCTTAAAAGATCGCTGTGAATCTCTGCCTGCACCCGCAGCACCTGCTGAGCCGGTTGTACCGATGTAACAAACATCTTATCCTCCTATTGGATTGCCCCCGTTTTCGAACGGGGGCATTTTGTTTAGTGGGGTAGTTCTGGCCCTTCGTTGGGTTCTTGCGGGTATTTTTGTTACTTGGGGTGATATTGCAGGTCATCGCTCATGTGGTTTTTGTCCTGTGCTAAACACGGGTATTAGTTTCCATGAATAATAAAACGTTTACCAATCTGACAGGCTGGGCAGTATTTGCAACGGCTCTTGTGGTCTATAGCTTCACAGCTGCGCCTACGGCCAGCTTTTGGGACTGTGGAGAGTTTATCGCCTGCTCTAACGAGCTGGAAGTCACACACCCGCCGGGTGCCCCGTTGTTTTTGCTCCTGGGCAGGTTGTTCTCGATGCTTGCTTGGGGAGACGTGTACCGTGTAGCTTCTCTGGTCAACATGCTGAGTGTGATTGCCAGTGCGGCCACGGCGATGTTTACCTGCTGGATCACGATGTATCTGGCGGAGAAGGGTCTCCGGCATGCAGACTGGGATGCATCCAGCCAGCGGATACTCGGAGCTGCCGCAGGTGTAGTCGCAGGCCTGACCTGTACATTTGCGGACTCAATCTGGTTTAATGCCGTAGAGGCAGAGGTATATGCCCTTAGCTCTACCTTCACAGCGGCAGTCGTGTGGCTGATGCTCAAGTGGGATGCCCGTGCGGATGAGCCAGATCATTTCAGATGGATTGTCCTGATCGCGTATGTGATGGGCCTCTCTATGGGGGTACACCTGCTAAACCTGCTGGCGATCCCGGCATTGGCCTGTATTTATTATTTCCGCAAATTCTCATTCAGCTGGCCTGGGTTTCTGCTCACAATGGGGATTTCCGTAGCGATCCTGGCCGTGATTCAATATGGTATCATCCAGTACACCTTCAGCCTGGCATGGGAGTTTGAGAAGTGGATGACGGGTACCCGTACCCTGGAAGGCGCAGATACAGGTCTGGGACTGCCGATCGGGACAGGTGCAGGTGTGTTTGCGCTGCTGCTCATCGGCATCCTGGCCACCATGATCTGGTGGAGCCACCGGACCGGCCGGGCAGCCCTTAATACAGTGATGTTGTCTGTCGTAATGATCTACCTCGGATTTGCATCATACAGCGTCATATTTGTCCGGTCGCGTATTAATCCTCCGGTGGATATGAACAATCCGGAGAATATCCTTACGTTTTTGAGCTACATGAAGCGGGAGCAATACGGAGAGCGCCCGCTGCTCTGGGGGCCCATGTACAATAGCCGTCCTGAAACAGATAGCCGGGGATATCCTAAGACCCGGGTTGCTGGTATGAAATATATCCTGCCAGAAAATGGCACCCGATATGTGGCTGATGCAGAGGATATTGAGTACCTATACCCCAAAGGTGCCAAGGTACTCCTGCCCAGGATGTGGGAGCCGGGCCATTATCGCTCCGGGCCATTTGCCTATGCTAATTATGTCCAGCGAAAAGGCACCAGCAAAGACAGTCCTTACGACGATAAGCCGACCCGGGGAGAAGATATTAGTTTTTTTCTGGAGTATCAGCTCAATCATATGTACCTCCGGTACTTCCTCTGGAACTTTGTGGGGCGCACCAGCGATGTGCAGGAGGCAGGCTGGGAAGATGGTTTGATCCTGCGATCGGCGATCTATGCTGATAACAAAGCCAATAATCACTATTACTTTTTGCCGCTGTTTTTTGGCCTCTTAGGGTTGATGTGGCAACTCGCTTACCGGCGGAATGACGCTGCGGTAGTCGGGCTTTTGTTTTTTTTCACCGGGATTGCCATCATTATTTACCTGAATCAGTACCCCCTCCAGCCACGTGAGCGTGACTATTCTTTTGCCGGGTCTTTTCAGACCTTTGCGATCTGGGTAGGACTGGGGGTGGTGTTCTGGGCTGAGTTGCTCAAGCGGTACCTTGGCAGCCGCCCGTCGGTATGGGTGGCAGCCGCGCTGACGGCAGCCGCGCCCCTGCTGATGGGCAGCCAGAACTGGGACGATCATACCCGCCGGGGGCGGCTGATAGATGTAGAGTTTGCCCGTAACCTGCTCAATACCTGTGCGCCAGATGCGATCTTGTTTACGGGAGGTGACAATGATACATTCCCCCTCTGGTATGTGCAGGAGGTAGAAGGATTTCGGACGGATGTGCGGGTCGTGAACCTGGAGTTGCTGATTTCAGACTGGTATATTGATCAGATGCTGGAGCCTAAAAACCAGGCGGCTCCCCTGCAGCTGAGTATGCGCAAGGCAGACTACGCAGGTGAGGCCAACCTGGTTATATATGATTATCCCTCTCAGCAGTTTGTTTTGCCAGCGGACAAGACGGCACTGGTGCAGGCGGGTGTACTCACCCCGCAGGAAGCTGCCTGGGCAGCTGACAGCATGGTGTGGGACTTTCAGGCGAGTGGCAGCCGGCAGAATTCATATATCCTCCGGAAGGACTCTGTGCTGATCAATCTTGTCAAAAACGTAGCCAGGGACGGATGGAAGCGCCCTGTTTATTTTGCCAACACCATGCCCGGAGACAATTTTGCAGGTCTTGAGGATTATCTCCGTCTGGAAGGAATGGCTTATCGGCTTGTACCGGTCAGACGCTCCGAGGCCACACCCAACGACATCTATTATGGATGGGTCGCACAAGACCGCATGTACGACAACCTTACCAGCCGGTTTGCTTTTACCGGCCTTGACGACCCTCATGTGTACCTGGATGAGCATATCCGGGGTGTCATCATCGGCAACTATCGCAACACGATCCTGCGACTGGGGGCTACCTACGCGGCCCAGATAGATCAGATTGCGATCCGTCAGGGCGATACAATCGCTATCACAGGGTATCAGGACGCAGAGACCCGGCCACTCCAGGATAAGGTACGTGCTTTGTATCAGTTTTCGGAAGCAAAGATTCCGGTTTCGGTGACACCTAAACCCCTCTCCTATATGCTGGCCGAAATGCAAATGCTGGAGCAGGCACGCCTGATAGATGTGCAGACATCCCACGCGCGGCTGGTACGGGAGATCGCATTTAGGGAGCTGGAGCAGGTCCGGGGCAAAAAAGTTCAGCTTAATCCGGATAATATCTCGGTCAGGGCTGTACTGCTCCTTATTAGGTTCTATCTTCGCGCTGGAAATGACACAGAGGCCCGTACCCTGGCGGATCAACTGATGACCACGACAGGGCTGCCTATCGGAAAACAATACCTGGATCAAGAACTCCAACAACGTGTCCCCGTGACACCCGCTCCATGAAGAAACCCGCTCCCAAAATCACCCGCAAACCCGTAAAACGGGATAATATTGTCTACGGCTTTCATCCGGTAGCCGAGGCGTTGACCCATAGCCGTCCCCTGGAAAAAATTCTGGTTCGTCAGGGTAACACACATGAGCGAATCAAAGAAATCCGGGAGCTGGCCCGTACCCGGCAGATACCCGTACAGACGGTTCCGGAAGAAAAAATCACACAACTCTGCCCCGATGGAGTACACCAGGGGGTGATAGCGATTATGGCAGCGGTGGCATACCGCTCCCTGGAGCAGACCATCCTGGAGATACAGGGCCGGGGCGAAGTGCCGCTGCTGCTGATGCTGGATGGTATCACCGATGTCCGAAACTTCGGTGCCATCGCACGTACAGCGGAGTGTATGGGGGTACAAGCCATGATTGTGCCGGGACAAGGGGCTGCACCTATCAGCGCTGACGCTGTCAAAACCTCTGCAGGGGCGCTGATGCACCTGCCTGTATGCCGGGAAGAGCACCTGACGGATGCCATCCTGATGTTGCAGGCCTATGATATTGCTGTCGTAGCCTGTACCGAAAAAGCACGGGATATCATCTATGACACAGATCTCTCCGGACCCCTGTGTATTATTGTGGGAGCAGAGGATAAAGGTATCAGCCCCAGTCTGCTCAAGCGGGCAGGGCGTCTTGTGGCGATCCCGATGGTGGGTAATATTGAGTCCCTCAATGTCTCAGTAGCAGCCGGGATGATCCTCTCAGAGGCCGTACGCCAACGCCGGGCCTAAAAAGACGAAACAATCAGCACCAAAAGGGCTGTCTGGGTAGCTGCACCGATCAGAAAAGCTTTTATGACGGACTGAGTCTTTTTTTTCTGTGCCTGTTTATCGTACCCGGCGGCATATACCCGGTTGGTAGCGTACAGGTCAGGATCGGGCAGGTATTTGTAGGGAGGTTTGACCGGTACTGCTAGAATAATAGAGCCTGTGATAAGTCCGGTCGCTATACCTCCTATTGGGTAAAACAGCGTGGTACCGAGAGTTCCCCAGAATGGGCCGGTGGGCCGATAGTTGTTTTCAGCATCTATCTGCCCCTTCAGGTACAGCATATCTGTAGCAGCTTGTGAGGCACTGTCTGAGTTGGCTTCAGGCACATAGGCCTGGCTAGCTTCCAGCGAAAAAAACTGCTGCATGCTATCCTCATACAGGACAAAAGCGATGTTGGCTTTGTCTATCTCAGCTACCACCGTGTCCTGTCCCTCGACATACTGAATCAAAAGTGACTTGGGCCGGATTTCCAGGACGCGTACTGACTGGCGGGTACTGTCCATCGCTACGAGCAGGTCCTGCCCCCGGCCGTACTGGGTTACGGCTGCTAGCAGCAGGAAAGAAATAATAAGGTGTTTCATGGTAGTAAAATAAAAAAACGTGAAGCGGCAAACAATGTAAAAAATCAGTACTGGTCAGGCTACAGTGACCAGGGGTGTCTTGGCGACCTTAGCCTCAAACTCAGCCCGGAATCGTTTGATGGTATTGCGGACGGGCCATGCAGCAGCATCAGCGAGGGCACACACCGTGCGGCCTTCCATCGTATCACAGAGCTCCAGGAGCATATCCAGGTCCCGCATCGTCCCGTGACCGCTGTCTATTTTTTTCAGGATTTTTACAAACCAGCCTGTACCCTCACGGCACGGTGTACACTGTCCACAGGACTCGTGATCATAAAATTTAGATACCCTGAGGAGGAACCGTACCATGTCGGTATCTTCATCCAGCACACACATCCCACCAGTTCCCAGCATGCTGCCTGCAGCACGGAGGGAGTCGGCATCCATGCGGACACCGTCTATCATGGCAGCTGTCAGAATCGGCACAGAGGATCCACCGGGTACGACCGCTTTGAGTTTTTTACCGTTTCGGATACCACCCGCCACCTCATAGATCAGGTCCGTGATCAGCATCCCTGACGGGAACTCATATACCCCCGGGCGGTTGACATGACCGGAGATTCCGTACAGGATCGGACCCGGATTGGTGGCGGCACCGAGCGAGAGATACCAGTCGGCTCCATTGCGGATGACATAGGGTACGTGAGCCAGGGTCTCCACATTGTTGATGGTCGTGGGTTTTCCCCACAGGCCAAACTGGGCCGGAAAAGGTGGCTTAGAGCGCGGATAGGGACGCTTGCCCTCAAGAGACTCCATAAGCGAGGTCTCCTCGCCACAGATATAGGCTCCGGCACCCTTGTGTACAAATACATCTATCGAATGGGCAGTACCCATGATATTTTTGCCGGCATATCCTTTGGCATAGGCCTCATCTACAGCCTGCTGGAGCATATCTATCCAGTCGGCATATTCACCGCGGACATAAATATAGGCAGCATCCATCTCCATGGCATAACAGCCGATGAGGGCACCCTCTACAATCGTATGAGGGTTATACTCAAATAAGCGGCGGTCCTTACAGGTGCCGGGCTCTGACTCATCACCGTTGCAGGCAAGGTATCGGGGCACACCCTCCTTTTTAGGGGGCATAAATGACCACTTGAGTCCGGCATTAAACCCGGCTCCTCCTCTGCCCCTGATGTTGGCTTTTTTCACCTCATCTACGACAGCTTTGCGGCTCCACTCCTCTGCGGTGAGTACCTTCCGAAGGGCTTGATAGCCTCCGCCTTTCTCCTCATATACCTCGATCTTGTGGAAGTCTGGAATGTCAGGGAGCAGGTTTTTCTGGTAGTTACGCCAATTTTCCATATGCCGGATCATTAATGCAGCCCATACATCAAAAGGGCGCAGAAAGTTAGTGAAAAAACACAACCTCACAACGGCTTGACCCGGATAAATGTTGGCAGAAATCTTTAGTCTGTTCCGCCCCGGGCCTCGCGGATCAGGATCTCATGGGCATTGGCCTGGGTCATGTGATAGTAAGTCCCACCGCCGACACGGGCCAGCTCTGACAGGCTGGAAGCCGTCTGGGCTGGGATCACCCGGCCCACTACCAGGATAGAGACGGGTATCAGGCTGTTATTCAGTTCCGTGAGGGTGTTTTTTAAGCCGGGGCTGATATCAAATGCGCCATCAGATGCCAGGACGATCCGGTTATTGCCACCGCGTATATAATGTGTGCGTGCCAGTTTATAGGCTTCTTGCAGACCCTGCCGGAGTTGGGTCTCGCCAGAGGCCTGAAGTGTTCGGATCGTGGAGAGGATATCCTCCTTGTCCTGAGCACCCAGGTTGCTGACGAGTACCTGTACTTTGCCAGAGTAGGCTATAATGGAGACCCGGTCCTCCGGTCGCATGAGGTCCAGCAACTCAGCCAGTGAAGCCTTCAGCAAGGGCAGGCGCTCAGGCTTATTCATGGAGGCTGATACATCCAGGAGAAAAATGAGATGTGTCGTCGCCGCCCCCTCCAGGGTCTTAGGGGCTGGCTGTACCATTATGTCTTCGGGTGCCTCAGCTGCAGGGGGGAGGGCCTGCGCCACATCAGGAGGAGCCGGCTGGGTACGCTCTGCGACAAGAAATATAGGCGTTTCATCCATTTTGTGTGGATAAACGGTCCTGGTAAAGCCGATAAACTGGTTGTAATACGCGTTGATACCGTACTTATGGTGGTTGTAGAGCGAAATCATCCGCTCATTGTAGTAGTAGTAGGTCAGCGGGTAGTCCGCGTATAGTCCCGGAGGACCCTTACTTTTCAGAAACTCCTCAGCCCGGTCGGCTAGCTGGGAGGCATATCCGATCAGGTGGAGGTAACCGGTGTTTTCAGTATCATATCGCAACCCCATGACCTCAAGGCTGTTTTTGTGCAGGGGGGCTGCCACTTGTGCTGCATGGATGGCCTGCCGCAGCCGTGCTATGTGTACCGTAGTAGCCTCTGGTGAGTATCGGATGCTCCGCACCAGGTCACGGGAGCGCTCCATCAGGATGGCCAGATCATTCAGCGCAGGCGGGAGTATCCGTGCTACCGGTCGCATAGCGTACTCCAGTTTGTCATGCAGCTGCTGGAAGTCTGTGTACAACAGCGATATACGCTGCAACCGGATGTACAAACTTTGCAGGTTGGGTTCACTCAGGTAGTGTCCCCGGGCCACATATACAGCCAGTGAGTCACAGAGTCCCAGGACCTCTATCATTACATACATCATCTCGTCCCGGTGGCGGTTCAGGGCACTGCGGGTCGTCGTCGGAATCAGGGCATAGTCCGTGGCAGTCGCTTCGTACAGCCGCTTCAGGTTGATGACCTGGGTGGGTGATCCCGGAGCGGGTGTACATACAGCCGTCATGTCGCCTTTATAGGTGAAGTCACTGATGACAGCGTGAGGCGTAAACTGGAGGCGTACCCGCTCATCTACGGCCATCCGGTTGGCGTCCCGGTTGAGGGTCTCCAGGCGCAGCCGTATATCGTAGAGGACATGGATACACTCATTCGTGAAGTCCGTATATCGGTTGAGTGCTGCCTGTTTGCGGTCGGGCAGCGGAGTGCCTGACTGAGCAGGCACAAGAACAACAGAGGCCACCCATATCAGGCCTGTCAACAGTACACGGAAAAACATACCCCTTTACGATTTACCCGGAATATAATTCATTTGTCGCAATAATTTATACCGGATCACTGATAAAAATGTCCAAATGTGATATTTTCTGGTCGTATAGATCCTGTCAGGTGGAGGAAACTTCCGGGGAATACAGACTCGGGAAGGGTCTGGGTAAAGGCAGCAGGATCCAGCCCCAGGCTGCTGTGTCTGGCAATAACCGCATATACACACAGCATATCTGGATCCAGCATAAACAGGTATCGCTGGTCTGGCTGACCGGTGCCGGGTTCAAGCGCCAGATAGAGCCCTGTACTACCACGGAGCCTGGCTGCAAATGAAAGCTTACGGGCAGAGCGGCGGAAGTCAGGATAATCATCCGGACTGAAGTTGACATCCAGTACCGCGGCTACAGCCTGTCCCCGGGTGATGAGGACATCAGGCGGGTGTGCCACTAACCACTGTTGCAGTTCAAAAACCATAAGCTGATCAGCGACAGGGCCTGCGGGCTGCTGAAAAACCATCCGGGGCCTGAGCCATACTTCCAGCTCGCCCAGGTTGTGGAGTTTATGATAAAGCCGCGCCCGCAATGTATCAGCGTTGATGATGTCTCCTTGCAGGTAGGCATCCTGGATGTCCTGCGTCCACACCTCAGTCAGCAGGTACCGAAGGGAGTCATGCATAGGGTCATTGAGGCGGGGTGTAGGGAAAAAACAACAACAAACCGGGACCATCTTTGCCCTCGCTGGAGATATAAAGATTGCCTTTGGGGTCAAAGCAGATACCCTCTGGTTGCGGAAAGGTTTTTCCGGCCAAGTGGCGTACTGCCAGCAGCCGGTAGTCTGGCGAGACTACCACCAGCAGGCTGCCCCGTGCAGCTATCAGGTACAGGTCTCCGCTGATCGGGTGCCGCGCGATGCCGGAGGGCTGAAAAGCATCTTCAGGATCATCAAAAAACTTGCTGGCGCGTTCTTGTTCCTTGGGAGTACGCGCGGAGTCCTGGAGCATATGCTGTATTTCAGTCAGAGATACATATTGATAGGCAGGTACCTGAGCACTGGTATAGTCGGCCAGAGAGTACACCCGGCGCTGGTCGGCAGGTGCCACCGGATCATCCTTGCAGGCAATCAGCAGGGTCTTGGTGGCAGCATCCCAATGTAAGCCTTCCATATCATACTTGCCGGGAAAAGCAGATGGGTACTCCCGTGCAGGCTGGGAGGGGTCTCGCAGTTCTGCTTCCAGCAAGGCACCATCACTCCGCAAGACCAGGACACGATGCTCAGACAGGGCCGCAATATCTTCATAGTCACCTGGTCCCCCCACACTGTACCGCCCTTGTATCTCACCGGTTGCGGCTGACAGCACAAATACGGTACCCAGCTCATCCTGTACGGCTGCGAGTGTCTGCTCTTTGAGCCAGGTGATGCCTGATATTTCTGTCAGCTCTGGTGCCAGTGACATCACACGTGCCGGTGAGGAGATCGTGTAAGGAAATGCCGCAGAAACAGGCTGATCGGGAACTTGTCGTTCTGCCGGGGGGGTGCAGGCCAAGCTCAGCATGATCAAAAACAGGCCCAGGATATTGTCGGAGAGCGCCATAAGGATAACATTGGAAAAATTAAATCCAGATAATGTACTAAAAAATCGGGTAATATACCAGGCGATTTTGTCGGTTCAGGTACCGCTAATAGCAGTTCCGATCACAGCGGGATACACATATTAATACTTTAGCACTACTTTTGGTATAAGCCAGTAGTGATTGTATCACAGAACTAACCCAGTACAAAATTAATGAAAATTCCCTTTACCGTTCTCCTGCTCTATGTGCTGATTTTCCCGTCTGCCATCGCGCAGCGTACCCACTCTTTTTCGGCCGGCATAGGTACGATATACTATTATGGTGACCTGACAGACCGGTTCAACAACTCGCTGCTTCGTCCGGCATTTAATGTGAGCTACAGCCGTTATATTATTCCGGGTGTCAGCTTCCGGGTAGGACTTTCAGGTGGTGAGATAGGAGCCTCTGATGGGATGGCCATCGAGTATACCCGGCAGGTACGCAACCTTCACTTCAGAAGCCCTATTTATGAAGCCAGCGGTTGCCTTGTGTACGAGATCCTGCAAGACAAGGATTTTGGAACCTATGTAGGGAAACCTCACATATCTCCTTATGTGTTTGCCGGCGTTGCCTTTTTTCGGTTCAATCCCAAGGCTCGCTACAATGGCGTATGGTATGACCTGCGTGATCTGGGTACAGAGGGGCAGTTTATTCCCGGCCATACACCGGGCCCATATGCCCTGACACAGGCTGCGGTACCCTTCGGGATAGGCGTGAATATTCGCCTGGCCAGCTATACAGGCCTCAACATGGAAGTCGGTTACCGTACGACCATGACGGACTATCTCGACGATGTAAGCACGGTATATCCTGATTTTGAGCAGCTGGCGGAGGTGAATGGTTCACTCGCTACAGAGCTGTCGGAGCGCTCACCAGATAATCGGTTCAAGCCAGGAGAGATACGGGGCAATCCTAATGCAAACGACGGTTATTTTTTCACTGCGATATCGGTTGTGTACTACCTGAGTCGTTTTGCTACGCGGGATTGATGCAAAGACGGCACCGTGATGCCGATAGCCATCCCGGTCAGATAGCCTGCCACGACATCTGACGGAAAATGTTTTCCCGCCCGTACACGCATCCACCCTGCCACACCCGGAACCACAGCCGCGGCCACCCATACATAGGGTTTGGCGCGGCTGTTTGGGAAATACAGGCTGTAGAGCCGCGCCGTCATAAAAGAAATAGCTGCTGCTGAGGACGTATGCCCGGAATAAAATGAAAGCCTCGCATCAGGCTCAAGCTGCAGGGCCGCCAGATCAATATCTGTACCTGAGTCCAGATAGGCATAGGGGCGTGTGCGGCCCGCAGCAACTTTGGTGAGGAAGGTCAGGCCCGTATTGAGGGAAAACGTCTCAGCATATACCAGTGCGATAGCGCCAGCATCCTGCCGCATGCGGGGGTGAAGCATGAGGGTCGCCGGCAACAGCATGGAGCCCAGCACCCAGTAGTCACTGACATCGGCCACCTGTGGACGCCAGGCAGTTACAGCAGACCTGTCAAACGCCGGGATATCCTCCAGCTGAAGATTATTCACCTGTGCCGGCGTGAGCGGAACCACCTGACGCTGAAGCCAATAACCAGTCATTGTACTCAGGGTGCCAGCCCCGCCCAGGATATACTCCCTAGGAGCAGAAAGTACAATACCCGTATGCAAAGAGTCCTGGGCAGACAATAGGCCTGGTATGATACTCCAGCAGATACAAAAAAGCTCCGGCAGACACCGGAGCTTATAAAAGGAAGTTTGACGGATCATGCGGCCCTTAAAAGACATCGTATGAAAAATTTTTGACAATAACCTCCTCGCCCTTGGCAGTCATCTGGCTGCGGGAGAGCTGAGTGACCAGCCCCCGGCTGTCGTAGGTGTAGGTAATCAGGCCCTTAGGCGTATTGTTTTCCAGCCATTCTACCTTGTTCACGAGGTTGCGCTGGTCATAGGTGTAGCGGTACTCCTGGGTAATCCCATTGCTTGACTGGAGCACCCGCACCACATTACCCCGTGCATCGTAGGTATAGCGAATGGTTTTGAGGGTTTCGCCCCGGCTGTTTTCAAGTTTTTCTACGCTTACACGCCGGTTTTCGTACTCATAACGTGTGACAGATACGACACGCTGGTTTTCCAGTACCTTGATAGCAGCCAGGCTGCTGTCTTCCGGATTATAAATATATTGGCGGGTATCGAGCAGCATCTTCTGGTCAGACTCCAGGATCTCATACGACTTGACCTGATAGACACTTTGGTTGCTGTTCAGCCGGTAGCCAGATCCTGTTGTTTTGCGCTGTGCGCGGTCCTCCGTTTTTTCCCAGCTCAGTTTACCGTTGTCAGTATAACTCAGTGAGCGGATCTGAGTCGTGTCGTGGGCCCGGAGGCTGATTTCCTTGCTGAGCCTGCCACTCTTGTCATACTGGAGTACCTGGCCTGATACAGGCTGGTCCGCGTGTCGTGAGTTGGGCATGTAGGCATCAATTTTGACCGTCCGGATCCGGTGCTGCGCGATGGCACGCGGCGTAAATTTGTAATCGCCTGAGAATAGCTGCGGCTCTGGCAGCGTCAAATGTTGTCCATAGACAGATACAACACCCAGAACAAACACAAGATGGAAGTAGAGATGCTTCATAGAGCAAGAGGGTAAAAGAGTATCACACTTATGTCGGAAACTGTACAGGTACATATGGGCGGTGTATCAGCCTGTCACGGCATCTGGTTGATCTGCTGAAATCCAGCCTGATGTGCAGGTAAGATTTCAGTAAATAGCGTCAGAACAGAAAACGGAAAAGGCTGATTATGAGCATGAAGTTACAGCGGAAACTGCACTAAAATCAAATTATAGATGTTAAATTTTTTGAAAAAATGCAGGCAGAATACTCCGCAGGTATGTTTGCTAATGTAAAGTTCAAAATAATAAAAAAGGGGGTATTTTAAGCTAAATTTGAATGCATAAAAAATACAATTTGTCTTTCTGGTGGCATTATGTGGTGTAGTAGTGATTGTAATCTTTCAGGACTGTATCCAGAAACTTGTCTGGTGGCAGGGTACTTTCGATACCGGTAACCTGTTTGATCCGTTCAGCCAGCCGCCTCATCAGTTCCGGATCTTTGCGCTGGAGGGCATTATCCAGGACGTTCTTCAGGATGGACACATCTTTGTCTGACAGGTGGCGTATCTCTGGGAATACCATTTGATAAGTTGTGTCCACTTCCGTAAACATGGTCTCCTGAAAAGCGGTATGCTGCCGGAGCCGGATCACGGTCGTGCCGGCAGCTATGTCTCCCAGCCGTTGTCCTTGTTTGCTCAGGGCTACTGAGATAAAAGCAACCAGGCCGGGCAGGGGGATCGGAAACGCGCCTAAGGAGACGGGTACGATCAGCAGGAGCCAGACGTCCACCATCCGGAGTGCCCATCTCAGGCAGGCCTGTGCCAGGTCGGGTGCTGTCCCGGCCAGTGTAATGGTGCGGATACGCATGATTTTTTTGCCCAGGGTCTGGCCGTTCAGGAGTTGCTCACACAAGAGGCTGTAAAACATCATGGGCACTGTCAGAAGCATCCCGATATGTGTCAGCCTGAAGGGTGCTTCTCCTGCTTCTGTATCCTGCAGCAAACTAGCCTCCGTCCAGGATAGCAGGTACGAGCAGAGCAAAAAGTATCCTCCCATGAAAAGGAGGTCAATAAAACCAGCCATGGTTCGTCCCCCGAGGCTGGCGACAGTATATTCAAGGTCTATATAATGAGAAGTAGGTATGCGTATAGTGTGCATTGGTCGAAATGTATTATATTTCCAACAAAACGCCGATCATACAAATATACAATAACCCAGATGCGGGAGCCTGCTTTTTTACGTTCACATAAAGACCAGTGGCTGGAGTACGAAAACCTGCTCAATACAGGCTCAGGCCACCTGGACGCAGACCGGCTTGCTTCTTTATATACCCTGCTGGTGGATGACCTTGCTTATGCCCGCACCTTCTATCCCCGCAGCAAGGTAATCCCATACCTCAATGGGCTGGCAGCCCGTACCCATCTGTTGCTCTATCGCAGACAGCGGGCTCGGACTGACCGGTTGACCTTGTTTTGGACACGAGAACTCCCCCTGATCTTGTACCAGACCAGGCGGCAGATAGGATATGCCACGCTGATATTTGTTCTCTCAGCCTTGCTGGGAGCGGTCTCTGCGCTTACCGATGAGTCTTTTGTCCGCCTGATCATGGGAGACGGGTATGTGGAGATGACCCTGGAGAATATCCGGCAGGGTGATCCTATGGGCGTGTACAAGGGGGAGGATCCACTGGGGATGTTTCTGCGGATCGCCATAAATAATATTATGGTATCCTTTCTGGTATTTGCGATGGGTGTGATTGTGACGTTTGGGACAATTTTTGGTATCCCGTTCCCTCCGTTTAACTTACAGTCGGGTTTGTTTTTTAATGGTGTCATGGTAGGGGCTTTTATGGCGTTTTTTCAGCGGTATGGATTGATATGGGAGGCTGTGCCCGTGATATATATTCATGGTACGCTGGAGCTCTCCGCGATTGCGATAGCCGGGGGGGCTGGATTTAGCCTGGGCAACAGCATCCTGTTTCCGGGTACCCTGCCCAGGCGGCTGGCTTTTCAGCAAGGTGCGCTGGATGGGGTGAAAATCCTGATTTCGCTGCTACCGGTTTTTATCATGGCTGCCTGGCTGGAGTCATATATCACCCGGCTGACAGATATGCCGCTCCTCCTGAAACTCCTGATTATCTTCTTATCCCTGGGATGGATCATAGGATATTATGTGATCTACCCGGTGCGGGTATTCCGGCAAGAAATGCTGCGCACCGCTATGCCTGCGGGTACCTCACTGTGGCGGCCTCCTGTGCCTGTATCTGCTGACATTTCATAAATGCGTCTTCGGAGGTTTCATATCCCACTCAAGTACACGGTGCGCCGGGTAATAATAGGCCTGGCCTGTACAGTCCTGACGTGGTCACCTGTCCTGGCCCAGCGCCCGGCAATGGCTGAGCGCGATAGTCTCCTGGCTGTATATCGGGCAGATGAGTCTTTTCAATACGGTCCCCGTCCTGAAAAAAAAGGCGAACGAGCCCCCCGGATGACCCGCCCGGGCGACGCTAATATCCTCAGCAACCTGCTGGTGGCCCTTACGGTATTGATCCTCGGAGGATTAAGCGTGGCCTGGTGGTACAAAAACTGGTACCGGCCTGTACGCCTTTTTACGCATGGAGACGATGCCGCTGCCACCCCTCAGGCCCAGCAGGCAGATCTGGCGACCCAGATAACGGCTGCGCTGGGTGCATCTGATTTTCGGGAGGCAACCCGGCTGTTGTTTCTGGACGCTCTCGCAGGTCTCAGGGCCCATAACTATATTCAATGGCAGCAGGATAAAACCAATACACAGTACCTGCAGGAGTTGCGGGGTACACCTGTCTATCCACACTTCCGGCAGCTGATGCATTTTTATGACTATACCTGGTATGGCAACTTCCCTGCGAATCAGGATCAGTATAGTGAAGTATCAGCTGCACACACCCGTCTGTATCAATCGTTAGGGGGTAAGGCATGAAAATAAACAGCCCTATCATATGGATTGCTGCTGCGAGCTTGCTGGCGATCGCCCTCTTGTGGTGGGTGCTCCAGCCTGACAGGCAGACCCATAGCTGGACAGAGACCTATGAGGCAGAGGACCGTGAGCCGTATGGGGGGTATATTGTCCGGGACCTTGTGGAGCACTGGTACACAGGGGCGACATCGGAGCAGGTGACCACCAGTCCATTTGACAGGCTGGTCTATGAGGTGTACGAAAACAACCTGTATATCCTGGTGAATACAGACCTCAGTATGCTGACGGATATGGACTTACGGGAGCTCAGGGAGTTTGCTTATATGGGCAATCATGTGCTGCTCGCGGCCCGTACCCTGGACGAAGACCAGTTTCCGGTGATCAATTCTGTAGCAAGTGAGTTTTTCCAGCCTGGGGACGCTGAGGATACCTTTACCGTTGAATTGCGGGATACCCTCATGCTCCACCTGCCAGATATAGACCCGGACATCCAGGTGGTTTTGGATCAGGAGCGTCTTTTTATGGATGCGGACACGGGTACGGTGCTAATGACTGCAGGTGATCATGTACCGGTAGCGGTGCGGTTTCAGCTGGGGGCTGGTACCATAACCCTGAGCAGCCTGCCAGAGTTGTTTTCCAATTATTATATCCTGCAACCTCGTTATGAGCACCTGTTATCTGCGCTGATGCCGGATACTGCTGTTACGCATATCTACTGGGACGAGTATTATAAAGTCCGGGCGATTAATCGCCGGATGATACAAGAGGTTCAGCAAGAAAGCCGCCGGAGTGGTTTTTTTGCCTATGTATGGGCGCGTCCGGCGCTCAGGTGGGCTTTCTGGCTATGTATCCTCCTGATGGCTGTATATGTGCTGTCCGAGCACCGGCGGCGGCAGCGGGTGATCCCCGTCATTCCGCCCGTGTCCAATACCTCTCTGGCGTTTGCAGAGACCATCGCCCGGCTGTACCTGGTGCGTAAAGAACACCGCAGCATAGCAGACAAGCGGATCAAAACCCTGCTGGATTTTATCAGGACCCAGTATTACCTCAGGGCAGATACATTTCATGCAGCTTTTTTTCAGGCATTGGCTGCCAAGTCTGAGGTCCCGCTGGAGGACATCACATTATTGTTCCGACAAATAGAACTCACCCGCCGCTCAGGCCTGATCACAGAGAGTGAGCTTATAGAGCTCAACCGGCATATTGAGATGTTTTATTACAGAAGTGCCCGTAACCGTACCTCACACCCTTATTTTTCACCAGAACAATCCGTCTGATGTCTGCTGATGCTGTTTTTTCACCCCGTGCTGATCTGACCCCGGTAGCTGCGGTCTCCGACCGGATCCGGCAATATGTCACCCGCCTGATCATGGGTCAGGACGAGCCGGTAGACCTTATGATAGCGGCCTTGCTGGCTGATGGTCATATCCTGATTGAGGGGGTGCCGGGCGTAGCCAAGACCCTGACTGCCCGGCTGCTGGCCCGCTCACTTGATGCCTTGTTTTCGCGGATACAGTTTACGCCGGACCTGATGCCTTCAGATGTATTGGGTACCTCTATATTTAATGCCCGAACGGCTACGTTTGAGTTCAGGCCCGGCCCTGTTTTTGGCCAGATTGTGTTTATAGATGAGATCAACCGGGCCCCGGCCAAGACCCAGGCGGCATTGTTTGAGGTGATGGAGGAGCGGCAGGTGACGCTGGATGGCCAGACCTACCAGATGGAACCCCCGTTTATAGTCCTGGCCTCCCAAAACCCCATTGAGCAGGAGGGAACCTATCGCCTGCCAGAGGCACAGCTGGATCGGTTTTTATTTAAGATTGAGATGGGCTATCCTGACGAACAGGCGGAGTATGCGATGCTGGCGGCACATCTTGCCAGCCTGACACCGGGACTGGCGCGGGATCCGGGGCCTCCTGTGGTGACAAGCGCAGAACTTATAGAAGCCCAATCACTGGTGCGGAAGGTACATATCGAGCCAGATCTGGTGCGATATATCGTACAGATCACCGCCAAAACCCGTAGCAGCAAGGATGTGTATCTGGGTGCCTCTCCCCGCGCCTCGGTATATCTTATGCGTGCGGCACAGGCCTGGGCGGCCATGCAAGGCAGAGACTTTGTGACGCCAGAGGACATCCGGAGTGTAGCTGGTCCAGTCCTGCGCCACCGCATCTTGCTCACACCCGAGCGGGAGATGGAAGGGGTAACCCCGGATGAAATCATCCGTCACCTGGCTGGTCAGGTATCAGTGCCCCGCTAATGTGTTGGATGTAGATTTGAATACTTTTTTCAGGCACACGGCATGTTTCCTTTTCTGCGGAGTCTTTTTTTTACCACCCGATTCTACCTGCTGATGGCCGCGGGCGTGTGCCTCCTGGTCCTGGCGCATCTCTTGCCGCCGCTGTTACCTGCGGTACAGATAGGGTGTGTCGCGCTGGGTATCGGCGTGCTGATAGAACTCCTGACCCTGTACACAGGGGGACAGACGGTCGTGGCTACCCGCACCATGAGTGACAGGTTTTCGATCGGAGATTTCAATCCGGTGACCATCACGCTGGAGAGCCGGTACCGATTTGCTGTACGGACGACCATACTGGATGAGCTTCCGGTGCAGTTTCAGGTGCGGGAGAGTCAGGTAGTCCAGACACTGCGCCCTGGCGAGCAGATCACCCTCCGATACGAGTTGCGACCTGTCACCCGGGGTGTGTATGCGTTTGGGCGGCTGCTGATCTATGTGACCGGACAACTGGGGCTGGTACAGCGGAGGCTGGTGCAGGAAGCATCACGTGAAGTCCCGGTATATCCCTCCTATATCCAGATGCGCAAGTATCAGCTGCTGGCCATATCGGACAGGCTATCTGACGTCGGGGTGAAAAAAGTACGCCGGATCGGACACACCTCGGAGTTTGATCAGATCAAGTCCTACGTAGGGGGGGATGACGTCCGCACCATCAACTGGAAAGCCACCGCGAGGTCTGGAAGCCTGATGGTCAATCAGTACACAGACGAGCGGGCGCAGCATGTATATTGTCTCCTGGATAAAAGCCGGGCCATGAAAATGCCCTTTGAGGGGATGAGCTTGCTGGACTATGCGATCAATACAGCCCTGGTAGTTTCTAATATTGCCCTCTACCGCCAGGATCGGGCGGGCCTGGTGACATTTGCCGAAAAAATCCACGACAGTCTCCCGGCTACCGCCAATGCCTCACAGATGAGCCAGATACTGGAGCTTTTGTATCATCAGGAGACGACCTTTCCGGAGGCGGATTTTGGGCGGCTGTATGCCTTTGTCAAGCGCAAGATACCTCAGCGCAGCCTGCTCCTGCTGTTTACAGACTTCACGACGGTAGCAGCACTGGAACGGCAGTTACCATTTCTGCAGAAAATAGCCCAGGCACACCTGCTGCTGGTCATTTTTTTTGAAAATACCGAACTTACAGCCCGTACCCAGGCCCATCCTGAGTTTGTGGAGGATATATATGTACAGGCCATCGCAGAGCAGTTTGTACTGGACAAAAAACAAATTGTCCGCACCCTGGAGCAGCATCATATCATGGCCGTGCTGACCCCGCCCGAGGAGCTGACGGTCAAGGTATTAAATAAGTACATCGAGATCAAGTCCCGGGGCATGGCCTGAAAACCGGATTTTTCAGAAAAAATATTGGGCTGCCGTATATAGCCAGTATATTAGTCCGGAAATTATCCTCCCACCCCCAATCTCATACGACATGCACTACAGAACGCTGGGCAAAACTGGCTGGAAAGTATCGGACATCTCCCTGGGCGCCTGGCAACTGGGCGGCAAATGGGGTAATTCCTTTGATGAACAACTGGCGGAGCGCACCCTGCTGGAAGCCCTTGACAATGGTATCAATTTTATAGATACGGCAGATGTATATAGCGCGGGCCTCAGTGAGCGGGCTGTGGGCAAGTTTGTCAGAAGCCGATCAGAACGTATCTATGTAGCTACCAAATGTGGCCGCCGGCTGGATCCCCACACAGCTGCGGGTTATACAGCAGCCAATATCAACCGGTTTGTGGATGAAAGCCTCCAAAACACGGGACTGGAGGTGATTGACTTGCTCCAGCTTCACTGTCCGCCGACAGAGGTGTACGAGCGCGCGGATGTCTTTGAGGCCCTGGACCGGCTGCGGGAGGCCGGCAAGATCCTGCACTATGGTGTCAGCGTCGAGAAAGTAGCAGAGGCACACAGGGCCCTGGCATATCCGGATCTGGCTACTGTTCAGATCATTTTTAATATGGTCCGTCACAAGCCGGCTGAAACGCTGTTTGCGGCAGCCCAGGACCGGCAGGTGGGTATTATTGTCCGGGTACCCCTCGCCAGTGGGCTCCTGACAGGTAAGTTCGCGCCTGATACCCGTTTTGAGGAAGGAGATCATCGTTTTTTCAACCAAAACGGGGAGGCCTTTGACAAGGGAGAAACTTTTTCGGGGATCTCATATCAGACCGGAATGGAGGTCGTCCGCGAGTTCAAGCGCTTGTTTGGAGAGGCCTATCTTACGCAGAGTGCCCTCCGCTGGATATTGATGCACGAGGCCGTCTCCTGTGTGATCCCGGGTGCCAGTCATCCTGATCAGGTCAAGTGGAATGCGCAAGCCAGTTATACACCGGCACTGCCTGCCATGGCAATGGACGACGTCCGGCAAGTCTATGACAAGTACGTCCGGCAGTATGTCCATCATCTGTGGTAACATCTGGAAAGCGGCTATCTTTGCGCGTTGTAGTATTTTATCCGAATAAAAATCCATGAATCATCCCCCCCGGATATTGGTCAGCAATGACGACGGAATCCATGCACCAGGTATTGCCAGCCTCATTGAGGTGGCGATGGCCTTCGGTGAAGTAACCGTAGTCGCACCCGATAGCGCCCAGAGTGGCATGGGACACGCCATCAGCATCGGCAAACCTATGCGTATCTATAAAGAAGACCTGCCGATGGGCCTCAAGGGATATGCGGTCAATGGCACGCCTGCTGATTGTGTCAAGATTGCTACGGGGGTCCTGATGAAGCAGCAGCCCGACTTGATCTTGTCAGGGATCAATCATGGAGCCAACTCCTCTGTGAGCAGTGTATACTCCGGCACACTCTCGGCAGCACGCGAAGGCGCCATACAGGGTATTCCCTCTATTGGTTTTTCGTTTTGTAACTATCAGCATGAAGCAGACCTGACAGCCTCCAGAGAGGTAGCCCGGCAGATCATCAGCCAGGCCCTGACCAAGGGGCTTCCACCTTCTACCTTGCTGAATGTCAATATCCCCAATCTATCCCTTGATCAACTGAAGGGCATCAAGGTGACCCGGCAGGCAGTCGGACGCTGGGTGGAGGAGTTTGACGAACGGAAAGACCCCTTTGGGCGTCCTTATTATTGGCTGGTGGGTAAGTTTGCACTCATGGATGACGGAGAGGACACAGATGAGTATGCATTGGCGCAGGGGTATGTGTCTGTCACTCCCATGACCCATGACCTGACGGCGTACCAGCATCAGGCGAACGTAAAATCCTGGTTTGAAGCCTGAATGTTATGAAACTGTATGTGATCGCTGGCGAAGATTCGGGAGATATGCATGCCGCCGGGCTGATCCGGTCGCTGCGCGGTCAACTGCCGGAGCTGGAGGTACGGGGTGTGGGAGGTGAAAAGCTGGAACAGGCGGGAGCTGTACTCACGGCACATGTCCGGGATATAAATTTTATGGGATTTTGGGAGGTGATCACCCACCTGCCTGTGATCCGGCGGCTGTTTCGGGCTGTGCAGGCAGATATCAGCACCTGGCACCCTGATGTGGTCATACTGGTAGACTATCCGGGATTTAACCTCCGGATGGCTCCGTTCATTCGTCGTCTTGGTATCCCGGTCATCTATTATATCTCCCCTCAGCTTTGGGCCTGGAAAAAAGGCAGGATTGAGATCATCCGCCGTTACGTAAACCGGTTGCTGGTGATCCTGCCGTTTGAAAAAGAATTTTATCAGCAGGAGGGGCTGGAAGTAGACTTTGTGGGGCATCCCTTGCTGGACTATATAGGTGACCCGCCGCCACGTACAGCAGGTGAGATTCGGACGATTGCGTTGCTGCCGGGGAGCCGGCGGCAGGAGATCCGGCGTATGTTGCCGGTAATGCTGGCCATGACGGACCGGTTTCCGGAGGCGGAGTTTGTGATTGCAGGAGCCCCCAGTCAGTCTCCGGCCCTGTATCACCAGCTCATGGGCAATACCCGCGCCCGGCTGGTAATGGGACAGACCTATGAGGTGCTCCGCACCGCAGACCTGGCCGCAGTTACCTCCGGTACAGCCACCCTGGAGACAGCCTTGTTTGGCGTACCGGAGGTAGTATGCTACCGGGGATCAGCCCTCTCGTATGAAATCGGGCGCCGGTTGGTACAAGTGCCATTCATTAGCCTGGTAAACCTGATTATGGGGCAGGCGGTAGTAGATGAGTTGATCCAGTACGATCTCAATCCTGACAGGTTGGAGCAGTCCCTGCGCAGGCTGATGGAGCCTGCGATAAGATCGTCTCTTGCAGCGCAATATACAGCCCTCCGTGCGAAACTGGGAGATACCGGTGCATCAGGCCGTGCAGCTCAGGCAGTATTAACCACCTTGTCATGGCCACCGCCCGTCGTATCCTGATCATAGGCGGCGGCCTGGCGGGTAGTTTTATGGCTGCCCGGCTGGCTGCTGCGGGTCAGGAGGTGATCCTGGCAGATGATGCCGACCCGGCCGGGGCCTCCCGCGTAGCCGCTGGCCTCTACAATGTGATTACAGGCCGGTTTGCTGCGCTGACCTGGCAGGCCAGGCGTTTGCTGGAGGAGTTGCAGGCTTGTCTGGCTCAGCCCCCCTTTGATGCAGTGCAGCAGTATCTGTATCCGGGGCCTATCTACCGGCCCTTTCCTGATACCGTGTCTTACAATAAATGGACAGCCCGGACGGCAGATCCTGTCTATGAAGGTCTTGTACAACTAGAAGAGACACCTATTGCACCAGAATTGATTCACAACCCAGTCGGGGGGATCACCATATTGCCGTGTGGCTGGGCAGACATTCATGCATTGGTCACAAGGGTGATCCAAACAGCAGCAACCCGATACGGCCTCACCGTGCTGCGGGAGACCCTGGGTGCGGATCAGCTGGATATAAGCCGCCGGGTAGCCCTGACCTCGCAGGGTGAATGCCGGTTTGATGCGCTGGTGCTGACAGAGGGATACCGGGGCGCCGCTCAGCCACTCCTGCATGGGTGGCCGCTGATCCCGAATAAGGGTGAACTCCTGGTCGTGCAGCCCCTGGAGCCTGTTGACTTGCCTTGTACGTTGTCTGGTCCTGTATACGTCGTGCCGCAGCCAGATGGCTCCTGGGTCGTGGGGGCTACGTATGAAAATCACTTTACAGACGCTCATCCGAGCGCTGCTGCACGTGCAGAGCTGCTCGCAGGGTTAGGCGACTTGGTTAGGGTGCCAGTGTCCGTACGCGCACACCGGGCGGGTATCCGGCCTACTACCCGTGACCGGCGACCTATCTGTGGCGTCCATCCTGCCTATCCTTTTGTTTATATCCTGACAGGACTCGGGACCAAAGGCCTGCTCCAGACCCCATACTTGTCGCGACTGCTCACAAGTCAGCTATTGGGTGAAGCCGTCACAATCCCACGGGAGGTTTCGCCTGAGAGATTCCGCTAATCCCTGTATATTGCCCTGTGTACGATAGGTCCAGTTTTTTACCTGATATGCGTATGTCTCCTTGCCTGAAAACAATTGTCCGGATACCCTGTCTCCTGCTCCTGCTGCATCTCCCCTACACATCCCAGGGATATATCAAGCTCTCTGACCGGGCAGAGATCAGCCTCCTGACGATCGCGCCGGGAGATGAGCTGTACTCTGCTTTTGGCCACAGCGGTTTGCGGGTATTTGATCCTGAGCAGGGACTTGATACAGTGTACAATTATGGGACATTTGACTTCGGGGATGTCAGTGAGTGGGTTTTTTATCTGAATTTCGTCAAGGGAAAACTCAACTATCGCCTTGACAATGAGAGCTTCCGGAGATTTGAGCGCGTGTATCATTATTACCGGAGGACCTACACGATGCAGCAACTGGATCTCACCCCGGCCCAATGTCAGCGGGTGTATGATTTTTTGGTGCATAACAACCTGCCAGAGAACCGGGTGTATGCATACGATTTTTTTTATGACAACTGCGCCACACGGATCCGGGATCTGCTGGTATATGTGCTGGGTGATACCTTACGCCTGGATCAGCCTACGGCCAAAGGGTCATATTCCTTCCGGGAGATGCTCAATCTCTACCTGACAGATCGTCACTGGGCGGGTGCGGGGATCAACCTGGCACTGGGCATGCGGGTAGATCATCCGGTGACCCATGCAGAGCAGATGTTTCACCCGGACTATCTGGCTCAGCAACTGGGTAAGGCACAAATTCTTCGGAACGGAACTTATCGCCCGCTGGTGAAAGAGCAGCGTGAACTATACCGCGGGGTACCGGCGCAACCTGATAAACTCCCGCATCCTCTGTGGATATGGAGTGCTATCGCTGTCGTGGCGGTCTTTTTTTCCCTGATTCATTTCTCCAAAGCCCGCCCGCGTTATATCGGAGACGGGATATTGTTTGTGCTGGCAGGCCTGTCCGGACTGATTCTGCTCCTGCTGTGGGTCGCTACCTCACACAAACCAACGGCTTATAACCTGAATATCGCCTGGCTCCTGCCCACACACCTGCTGGCAGGCATTTGGCTTCTGCGCCGCAAGCGTCCTGCCTGGTTACAGTATTATTTCCTCGGGGCTGCGGGGGTGATCGTCGCACTGGTACTAAGCTGGATCTGGTTACCTCAGGCATTGCCCGTGGTGTATCTGCCCCTGATGCTGGCGCTGGCCCTGCGGAGCTGGGTGTTGAGTCAAAAGTTATCCGGCGGTACTAAGTAATACTCAAAAAAATAAATTCGGCTGTTGACTCGGTCTTCTGCACGAGTACTGCGTCAGAAAAACGCTCATTGGGCTCGCCAAACTCGATTTTTTTCCTTGTCTTCGCACAAAATCCCATCGCAACATCTGGAATTTATTTTTTGAGTGTTACTACCTAAAAAAGTTCTGCCCGCCCCGCGACCTTGCAGATGGGACACTGGAGTGGCTGATGGCCCCTGGCAGGGCAGTATTCCCGTCCAAAAAATATAATCTGCAGGTGAAGTTTGTTCCATCGCTCCTCCGGAAACAATGCCTTGGCATCCTTTTCGGTTTCTTCTACGTTCTTACCGGAAGACAAGCCCCAGCGATACATCAGCCGGTGGATATGCGTATCTACCGGAAAAGCCGGTACCCCGAATGCCTGAGACATCACCACGGAGGCGGTCTTGTGGCCGACACCTGGCAGGCGCTCTAAGGCTTCAAACGAAGCAGGCACCTGGCCCCCGTGCTCCTCGAGCAACATGTGTGAGAGGGTATGAATCGCCTGGGACTTACGAGGAGATAGCCCGCAGGGACGGATAATGTCCCGTATCTCAGCTACCTCCAGGCGGATCATCTCGGCAGGGGTGCGTGCTTTCTCAAACAGCAGGGGGGTGACCTGGTTTACCCGGACATCGGTACATTGGGCTGATAAGAGTACGGCAATCAGCAGGGTATAGGCATCCTCATGGGAGAGGGGCACCGGGGTCTCAGGATAGAGCTGATCCAGGGTGGTCATGATCCAGGAAACTTTCTCTGCAGGTGTCATAGGTCAGGGTAATATGTTCAGGCTTGGTACAAATGTTGGATTTTCCCCCGAAAGCCCATAATTTGGCCCGGATTATTCAGATTTCTTTTCCATTATACAGTATGAAAATTTTCTGGCGAGTACTCATGTTTGTGGCAGCAGCAGCCTTTAGTGCATGTGACCCCTGTAGCAAGGTAGATTGCCAGAATGGCGGATCTTGCGTGGATGGCACTTGTCAGTGTGTGACGGGATATGAAGGCACCGAGTGCGAAACCAAGTCAAGAACCCGTTTTGTCGGGTCTTTTACGGTGAGTGAAACATGCCTGGGTGCCCCCGGGGTGACCTTCAACAATCCCATCATCATAGATACTTCCGCGACGGCAGTCAACCTGATCATCATCCGGAATCTCTACAACACGGGCTGGAGTGTGGAGGCAACGGTCAAAGGTGCCGCTGTCAGCTTCAAAGATGCAGTGGTCTCCGGTACCCCTGCCGGAGTCAGCCTCACAGCCACCGGCAGCGGTACGATGGCCGGGACGGCCCTCACCCTGAAATACGGGGTGCGTTATGGCACAGGTGCCTCAGACAGCTGTCAGGTAGCCGCTGTCAAAAAGTAAGGACATCCTTATGCTCCAGAAATAATTGCGTATGGACTTACACCTTTCACCCGTACTGGCCGGAGGGTTGATTATGTTCAGCCTCCTCTCATGCCAGGCGCCACCTGCTACGGCGCAGCAGCCACCCGCTGCATCCCGGCAGCCATATGTGGGCAGCCCTGCGGACTCAGCAGCGGTCAGGGTGAGCCTGGAAGCCCTGATGGCTACGCCGCGTCCGGCGCATGCAGGCAGTGCTGTGGTCATGGCGGGTACCCGCATGATGGGTACGCCCTACGTGGGCGGGACGCTGGAGGTCACCCCGGAGGAAACACTGGTGGTCAACCTGCGTGAGCTTGACTGTACGACATTTCTGGAGAATGCTGTGGTAATGGCACGGCTGGCGCAGCAGCAAGAGTCGTCTTTTCAAGCGTATCTTCGCGAACTGACCTGGGTACGGTACCGTGGTGGCGAGATCGCCGGATATACTTCCCGCCTGCATTATTTCACGGACTGGATCGGTGAGAATACCCGCAAGGGGATCATCCGCGACATTACTGCGAGCATAGGCGGGGAGCCCTACCTCAAAAAACTGGACTTCATGTCCACCCATACGACCAGTTACCGCCAGCTCGCGGATCCGGCTCTGGTCAGGGAGATCATCCGGACCGAAGACACGCTGAATACGCAGCGCCGGTTTTTTATCCCCAAGGCCCGGATCCATGCCATAGAGCACCAGATACAGGACGGGGATCTCCTGGCCATTACCACTACGGTGGACGGACTGGATGTCTCCCATGTAGGGATCGCCATTCATCAGGCGGGGCGGCTTCATATGTTACATGCTTCCTCTGTCAGCAAGCAGGTAGAGATCACCCAGGTACCCCTGGCAGACTATCTGGCGGCCCATAAATCCCAGTCAGGAATTATCGTCTGCAGGTTGATGGAGCCTTAATCAGTTTTTTTCTTCTGGTTATTGATTTCCTTCCAGAGAAAACGGCTGTAGCGGGCACTACTGAAAGTCGGCTCATATTGCTGAAGCATAGAAGTTGCTTCTGCCGTAAATCCATTTTTGACCATCCGATACAATATCTGGGTGATATAAATATCCCAGGGTTCTCCCGTCAGCAATTCAGATGCGACGGCCAGATGCCTGCCCGCTATCATCGGGAGCTGGCGGGTCGTGTCAGACTCTGGCGGCAATACAGCCAGGCTGTCCAGCTCGCCGATATACGTTTTGAGATACAGATAATAATAATAGCAGAATACAGCCGCCGAGTTGTCCAGCTTTACGGGGTCATGACGTGTGGGTGAGTATCCTGCCATACTGGCTGCCGAGCGTTTCAGATAGGCCTTCTGATAGAGGATTTCGTTTTTTTCAAAATCAGTAAACCACTGAGGCAAAACTGAAAACACTTCCTGTTCTGCCAAAAAGGCAAGTTCACGTGCAGCTGCAGAGTCCAGCTTGGCGGCATAAGCCGGATAGTTGCTAGCCTGGATCGTATTAAAGGACCGTCGTATGTGCTGGGTATTGATCCGGCTGGATTTGGTCAGGTAATACGTACATATATTCTGGAGATGCCCCTCAAACCAGATAGAGTCTATCTGCTGGCTGTCTGCCTGCCATCTGAGATTTGCGATCAGCGATGTGTCACCCGGTACCAGCATCACCTGGAACGGTAAGTCATCTACATACAAGGTGGCGGGTCTGGGACCATTGAGGGGAAATACCAGTCTGAATTGATTAGGGCCCTCAGCCACAGCTTCAATCAGGCGGCTGCCTTCTTCCAGGATATCAATCAGGCGGCCATAGGCATTGTGCATAGTATCAGGCCCTTGTATCCGGATGCGTACGATGGTCGTGTCGTAAAACTGATACGTAGGTTCTGGCGGTACCTGATGCTGGGCCCGGTACTCAAGCCCAAACACATATACGCTGATCATCAGCAGGATCAGAATAGGTATGACACGATTTTCCATGCCCCGGAGCTACAGCCAGATCTAAAGGTAAAATAGCAACAATTTGCTTACGACGCACGCATGATCCCATATAGCCGCAGCGAAAGGGCTGTAAACACCATTTGTGAATTGGCGTTTCCTGAGAGCTGACGGATACAGTCTTCCAGTTCTGCTACGGCCTTGTCCACTTTGTCCTGCGACACAAAAGCTGAAAATTTTTCCTGAAATCCGCGCTCTTCTTCAGTCGCTAACGCCAGTTGGGGCAGGCCTACGTGATACAGAAAGGCATCCCTGAGCTTGCGGATCGCAGTTTGCAAAAAGAGTTTTTGATATTCTTTGCTCTCTGTTTGAAGTTTTTCTACCTCTGCACTGATTTTTTGGTAGTTGCCAGAGTAAGCAGCCCGCATCCATTCCATGTATTGGGCACTGAGCGACTGGGTGTTTTCAGACAGATAGAGTGAGGCTTGTCCGGGACTCCCTTCAGCAATAGCAGCCATGCTGGCAGCCATCTCAGGGATGAGCTGATGGCGGGTGATCAGGTAATCGCGAATAGCGTCTGGTATTACCCGGTGGAGGCGGAGACGCTGACAGCGGGAGTTGATCGTGGGCAGGAGTTGTGACACGTCGCTGCAGGTCATGATGATCAGGGTCTTGTCCGGCGGTTCCTCCAGGAGCTTCAGGAATGCATTGGCCCCTTCTACATTAATTTTATCAGCGTGCCAGACAATCACCACCTTGTACGGTGCTTCAAAAGCCTTGAGGTTCAGGTTGCGCTTGAGCTCACGGATCTCGTGGACGCTGATAAAAAGCTGCTTGTTGTCTCCATCAAGCAGTTGCTGCCATTGTGAGAAGGAGAAGTAAGGGTTTTCAAAAAATTGTTCCCGAAAACCTTGGAAGTAGTCTTCCGTCAGGAACCTGCGTCCCCCTTCTGTCTTGGATACGATCGGTAATACATACCGTATATCAGGGTGGATACCTTTCTGGATCTTGAGGCAATTTGAGCATCGCCCACAGCTATCCCCTTCAGCAGGCTGCAGGCAGTTGACATATTGGGTGATCGCCTGCGCCAGTGCCAGTTTGCCTGTACCCTCCGGGCCTGTAATCATCAGGGCATGTGGGAGCCTGCCGTGGGTGATAGCATCCCGTACCTGCCCGATGACCTCGGATTGTCCTATAATGTCCCTGAACTTCAAAACGATGAAAATGATAGCCTTTACACAAATATACAGGTATCCGGGTCAGTTTCCCACCAAATATAAAAAGAG
The DNA here is from genome assembly GCA_033762375.1 of Bacteroidia bacterium. Lineage (GTDB taxonomy): Bacteria > Bacteroidota > Bacteroidia > J057 > J057 > RDXT01. Next base: position 305,296 of record JANRLQ010000026.1, on the reverse strand, counting down.
AATCCGGCAGCTTGTCGCCGCCGGATCTCCAAAGGATGCCTTTATCAGGGCTGAATGATGATTTTATCGGTCTGCTGCCAGTTGTTTCCGGAGATACGTACCATATACAGCCCCGGTGCCAGGTCTGAGACGGGGACTTCCTGGTATAAAAATGGGACTGCTGCAAAATTTTGTCTGAGCACAGTCCGGCCCCCCGTGTCTATGATCTCTATCCGGCCCGCTGTGGGGGGGGCTTTGTAGGCGATGGCCAGCCGCTCTGTCTGTGATACCGGATTGGGTGTAGCCAGGGGGAGGGTTTCGGGATTCAGGTCCGGGATGCGCCCCGTAAAATACTGATCTGCCAGCGCAAATGCATCCAGACCTACTTCACGACCCGCAATCCTCCCCGGGATATCGTCTGCCGGCGGGTGAATACTGCCCCAGATACGGGAGAGGCTTGTCTGATCCGATGCATCCCGGTAGGTAGCCCATTGCAGGGTGACATCTACGCTGGGGCCATCCTCAAAGACCAAAAATTCATTCTTGGAAGCGTGAAACTCAGCCATACCACCCGGAAAAAACGGGTCTCCGGTGATCTCTGTCATCAGTTCTGCCGCTGCCCGGGAGTAGGTGGAGTGTCCTGATACGTATCCGGCAAATGGAGGTGTCACAAAACTCTGACGCTGATAGGGCCACCAGTCCTCCCCCATCATCCAGCCTGCACCAGCGTAGGTAGTCTCAGGGTCAGGGACATTCACATGGCCCAGCCAGGCGTATATTTTGATCTTGCCGATTCGTGCCGGATTGGCGATGGCGAGCGGGTCTCCCGGCTGCACGACCTCTATCAGGCCCGGAACCAGCGGAAGTCCGACAGGAGAGTAGTTAGGCAATGAAGGGTCGCTCGACTGGCCTTTGGCAGCCATATATCGGATCGCTGTGATCGGGCGTGCTGTATCGTACCATCCCTTGATCCCCCACGCCGTGATAGCTGCATCATGCATGGCTCCCCCCAGGGCAAAATAGGCTTTGACGTCCCACTCCAGCGCCCCCAGTGCCGGGCCTGTACCCCGATAGCGCTTCTGGAAGGCAGGATGATCACACACATAGTTCAGGATCGTAAACCAGTGACCCGGCGGGGTTTCGGAGCTCGGACCATCAGCCCAAAACTCTGCCAATACCCGTGTATAGTCTCCACGTGGGACGATCTGCGGCGCATAGGGCTGGCCGGTATAGGGATTGATCGTGTGGCCCGTGCCGTTGTCTCCGCCTTCCTCATACTGATAGAAGTCGCGCACGCCGACCCAGGTAGTAGGCAGGGCTGGTGTATTGCCGAGGGAGGCAGGCGAGATATCCCACATGACCCCGTCTGTAGGGTCCAGATGAGATGACCAGATGGAGACCATGGAGTGGCCCCAGATATAGTCTGCAGAGGTACCGCTGCCATCCAACTCAAGCATCGGCGGGAGTCCGGGATCATGATATACCCAGTACTCAAACCCCTCCCGCTCATATACCGTACGGTCTTCCGGCTTCAGGGCAAATGGAATGACCTGTCCCCACTCAGCAGAGAGAAAAGGGGGCATACTCCCCGGTATCACATTGCCATTCTGATCAATAAATACCTCCAGGCCGATCGGCTGCCAGCGGCTGGGATCATGTACATTGGCATTTCCAGCATAAAAGGGGTTGAGCGGATCGTTGACAGGCTCATAGTATCGGTTTGCATATTTGTTGGCCTCATTAGCTCCATCATTCATTCCCAGCTCAATAATCTGTGCCGCTATATAGTTACCCAGGGCTGCGGGCGATCCGGTCTGGTAGTCTGTGGATTCAAAATTAGGATCATATCCCAATGAGCGGAGCAGGGCATTACACTCAGTCTGGGTCTGAAACGCACCCGGAGAGCTGCTGTATCGGTGAAAAATCAAACGATACGCTGCGTAGCTGATCGCCTCGCGGCGGGCAGCTTCTATATCGGCGGGAGGTGTCACCCCCTCAAAAGGACAATAAAAACCGCCAACTACCCGACCCAACAGAAAAGGGGTGGATACCGCATCGTACGCAGCCCAGGCATCATACATCGCGAGCGAAGTATGAAACAGGTTGCGAGCCTGGACAGTAGGCCGCGCAAAATCTCGACGGATGGCACTGAGCTGGACTTCGTTCCATTCACGGGCCACAGAGCGGTCGCCCTGAGCCCGGACAGACCCCGGCAAGACCATCAGTCCCGCCAGCCCTAGCGTCATTACCAGCAGGGGTTTGGAGAAAATATTCATAAGATTACGTTTCATGTGGTTACAGAAAGATACAAGAATAACCGGTATCAACCTAGTTCTGAAACGTGAATGTGAGGCAGGACGTTGCACCCTCCGAAAAATCATTCGCCGGGATTACCCGGCCCAGCTCTCCCGGTCGAGGCTGCGATATTGGATGGCTTCTGCCAGGTGCTCGGGGAGAATCTCGGGTTTGTCAGAGAGGTCAGCGATGGTGCGGGCGACTTTCAGGATCCGGTCGAAGGCCCGTGCGCTGAGGTCGAGTTTTTTCATGGCGATCTTGAGCAGCATTTCGCCCTGGCGGTCTATCTTGCACACGCTGCGCACCATCTGCGGAGGCATCATGGCATTGGAGTAGATACCGGGCTGGTCCTTGAACCGCTCTGTCTGGATACGCCGGGCGGTCATGACCCGCTCGCGGATGTCAGCACTTTTTTCGCCAGCCTCGCGGGAGGTAAGCTCATCAAAGTTGACAGGCGTCACCTCTATGTGCAGGTCTATGCGATCCAGCAGCGGACCGGAGATACGCGAGAGATACCGCTGTACCTGAGGGGGTGCACATACACACTCCTTCTCCGGGTGGTTATAGTAGCCGCAGGGGCAGGGGTTCATGCTGGCGATCAGCATAAAGTTAGCCGGGTACTCGACCGTGAGTTTGGCGCGGGATACGATGATACGGCGCTCCTCGATCGGCTGGCGCAGCACCTCCAGGACGGTACGCTTAAACTCCGGGAGTTCATCCAGAAATAGGATACCGTTATGTGCCAGGCTTATCTCGCCAGGCTGGGGATTACCCCCACCACCCACCAGGGCGACATCACTGGCCGTATGGTGAGGTGAGCGGAAAGGGCGCTGGGCTACCAGCGAGGCATTTTCCTCCAGAATGCCTGCTACGGAGTGGATTTTAGTGGTTTCCAGTGCCTCATGCAGGGTAAGCGGCGGCAGGATAGACGGCATGCGCCTCGCCAGCATGGTTTTGCCGGCGCCGGGCGGTCCGATCAGGATCACATTGTGTCCTCCGGCAGCCGCTACCTCCATGGCGCGTTTTACGTTTTCCTGTCCCTTGACATCGGAGAAGTCAAAGGAAAAATCGCGCTGAGCATCAAAAAAAATCTCGCGGGTATCCCGCACCAGGGGGGGAATTTCGCGGCTTCCGTCCAGAAAGTCCTTGGCCTCCAGGATATTAACGATCGGGATGACGTCTAGCTGGTTTACGATGGCTGCTTCTGCGGCATTTTGGTGTGGGATCAGGATCCCTTTATAGCCTTGCTTGCGGGCCTCGATAGCGATAGGGAGTGCGCCTTTGATGGGGCGGAGGGTGCCGTCGAGCGAAAGCTCACCCATGATAAGGTACTGATCCAGGCGATCAGCACGTATCTCCTCTGCTGCTGCGAGGATGCCCATAGCCAGCGTCAGGTCATAAGCGGACCCTACTTTGAGAATATCTGCTGGCGCCATATTAACGGTGACCTCTGAGCGGGGAAACTCCAGTCCGTTGTTCATAAAGGCAGTATGGATGCGCTGCCGCCCTTCCCGCACGGCATTGTCAGGCAGGCCTACCATAGCGTACCCAAAGCGGCCCCGGGCTACATTTACCTCAACTGTAATGATCGTGGCGTGAATACCTTCGACAGCACTTCCGTACGTTTTGACGAGCATGGGAGTAGGCGGATAACTTCAGAGAATGAGCGATACGGCAGAAAGGTAGCAAAAAAGAATCAATTTTTGATTGCCTCGCCGAGGAGGTTGCCCGTCATGGCGCTGAATCCTCCCATCAGTCCGCCGATCAGGGCCGTGAGCAGGATCATAAAACTGGCGGCACTTACCGGCAATTGTACATCAGGTATGGCGGAGAGCAGGATTCCGGCTATTTTTTCGCTGAGCAATGAGGCATTCTGCTGATTGATCTGCCAGGCCAGTCCGCCCCAGAGCCCCGCCAATGCGAAGAAGCCAGCCCAGAAGGCAAATGCCGGGGGCTTAGGTCGTCCGAAAAGCCTGGCACGGCGGCGGCGGCTCATCAGCAGACAGACCACAAATGCCACTACGGCAGCAGACCAGAACGGAAGATACAGGGCTGCCACATATCCGAGTCCGGTAATCAGCAGCAGGCGGAGTAAAAAACGCATATCGTATCTTGGCTATCAGTGAAGGTCAGGGGTGAAGTTGCAGACGGCTGGTGACAGGGTGCCGGGGGTCTGCGCTGTTTTTCATGAACCAGAGTTCATAGTATTGACCGGCGCGCCATGTTTCAATAAATTTTTCATACGCGGGGCTGCCAGGATTGCCGGTTTGTCCGCCCGGGTAGGCGGCCCAGGCACGGGGCTCGGGGCCCAGTGCCACAATCATACGCCATGATGGGCCCGAAGTGCGCTCGGTAGCATTCAGCACTCCGCCAGCTCCGTCTGTTTCCAGGCCGGTGCGTCCCAGGGGACGGAGGATCCGGGTCAGGTGCAGGATATCAGTGGTTTTGCGGCGAGCCCATGCCCAGTCCCGTGAGTCAGGATACTCCTGGTGGAGTTTGCTGACCATTTGTGCAAATGTCCGGTTGATAAGGGCTGTCCGGTCTGTCCTGGTAGTGTCTCCTACCGTCCGGTAAAATGAAAACCGGACGCTGTCCTGCAGGATGCGGGTCGTCACAGCAGAAGACGGCATCCTGAGGGTCATCCCGGCAGCTTTGATCTCATCTCCCCAGATAGTTGTCATAATCTCAGCCCACCAGCGGGTAAATACAGTAGGCGCTGCCTTATCCCGGGCATACGCATAGTCCCACCGCCGGAGCTCCTCCCAGGCACGTCGCTGGGGCTGGGTGAGTGACAAGGTATCCAGCTCGCGCAGCATCAGCGGGAGAATATCAGCAGCCAGCAGGCCTGTATGATCGAGCTGCATCGCCTGCATATCCTCGGGGGTGAAAGTGTCCCGCTCCGCCAGGAGCGCATTGAGACGCCGGCCCCGGTATGCCTCAAATGCCCCCACGGGCAGATAATAATAAGGATACGCTGCTCCCGTCGGGTGCTGATTGGCAGAACTCACAAATCCCCTGACCGGATTAAGTACAGCAGGTACCTGATCCCAGGGAATAAACTGTTGCCAGAGGTGATCACTGCGAGAGCCGTCCAGGACATATTTGCCCTGCTCAGGCCACCGGAGCACATATTTGCCCTGCTGCCGGATCGCGATATCACCCTGAGCACTCGCGAAAACAAAGGCCAGCGAGGGGCAGCCATAATAATATGACATGGCCTTCAGGTAATCCTGATAGTTATGTGCCTGATTGAGCCGGATATAGGTCGTCATCTCGCTGGACGCCTCATGTCCCATCCAGCTCACTGCCAGTGGCTGCTGGGTATTGCCAAAGGTCTCATCGTACATGACCGGACCCGCATGGGTATATAACACGGTATCATAAAAGGCTGGCTCACCTTTGATAACAAAAGCCTCAACCCGGCGGGATACGGGTACCCATTGGCTATCGAGCAGCGCCTCACGACGGCTGGCGTCCCGGAAGGTAACGGTAAAAAAATCCATGACATCCATGGCACCACTGGTAGCCCCCCAGGCAATAGAGTCATTAAACCCAATCTGGATACCGGGTGCGCCGGGCACAGTCACGCCGTACACATTCATGCCGGGCCCCTTGAGTTGCATTTCATACCAGATAGAAGGCAGGGTCAGGTTCAGGTGTGGGTCATTGGCCAGGATGGGATACCCGGTGCTGGACCGGCTGGCAGCAATAGCCCAGTTGTTGGAGCCTAAGACCGGGTCTGCGGTTTCCATAGGTGCCTGGAGTGCCAGGCGGGCATCGGGCTTCAGCAGGCTGTCTGGCCGGTAACCAGGTGGTACCGGAGGAATCGGTAAGGCAGTACGTTTGTCATAACGGGTATCTGCCGGTACAATCGGCGAGTCATCCGGACCGAAGTCCGGATACAGAAGTCTGACTTTTTCCGGCCCCCAGATCTGGAGCGCATGGGTAAACTGGACGTCATTGGAGCCGCCCGCCAGCGTATTGCCGATGTACTTCAGGAGCAGGAAACCTTTCAGCGGGGTCCAGTCCTCCGGCTGGTAGTGCAGCAGTTTATACTCCAGCGGCAACTGGTCCGGGGTGAGGGAGTGGATATATGCATTCACGCCATCCGTATAGGCTTGCAGAATAGCCGCCATCTCCGGATCTGCCATTGCTGCTGCCAGGCTACGCTCAGCCCCGTACGTCATGCCCATGCGCCGCGCCTTACGGTCCAGCTCCAGGATGGCGTTTTCGGGACCCCGACCCAGTACCTCCGTAAGCCGTCCGGCTGCAGCCAGGGTCTGAAACTCCATCTGCCAGAGCCGGTCGCGGGCAGTGACATATCCCTGTGCCCGAAACAGATCGGTTAGTTTCTGGGCAAAAATATGGGGTACGCCCCGCTCGTCATATACAATCTCGACCTCGCTGATCAGACCGGGTATCTGAGCCGGAGGCGTCTCGCGGACGCCCTGGGGCTCTGCGTTTTGCCAGAATCCCTCAGATGGACTCAGAAAACGACCGATAGCGAAGGGAATCCCCACACCGGGAGCAGGCACCAGCAGGATATACATCAGCGCACCGGTACAGCACAGCGAGACAAAAAATTTGACCCATCGCATAGGCGAGGATTAGGAGGTTAAGCTCAAAAAATACAGATGGTAAAAAAAACAGGAAAATCTCGCCTTTGCAACAAATGACCGATTCCTTCGCCTCCGGTCTGAGGGTGTCAGGCCAGTATTTCCCGGATCACTTTCCCGTGCACATCTGTCAGGCGAAAATTACGGCCCTGAAACGGATACGTAAGCTGCTCATGGTCAAACCCCAGGCATTGAAGGATCGTGGCCTGAAGATCATGCACATGGGTACGATCCTTGACGCCGTAATATCCGATTTCGTCCGTTTCCCCATGCGAAACACCTCCCTTGATCCCACCACCTGCCAACCATACCGTAAATGCCTCGCTATGATGGTCACGGCCTTTGTAGGGAGCAATATAACCGCCCCGGTTTTCCCACATGGGTGTTCGCCCGAACTCTCCTCCCCAGACGATCAGGGTGTCCTCCAGCATGCCCCGCTGCTTCAGGTCCCGGATCAGCGCCGTCATGGGCTGATCTACGTCCTGACATTGGCCCACAAACCCATGATGCAGGGATTCTTTCAGTCCGTTGCCGTGTGAGTCCCAGCCCCAATGAAACAACTGGATGAAACGTACCCCTTTTTCTGCCAGTCGCCGGGCCAGAACGCAGTTGTTCGCAAAAGAGGCCTTAGACGGGTCCGCTCCATACTGCTTCAGCACATGCTCCGGCTCTCGGGATATATCCATCACGTCCGGGACGGACATCTGCATGCGGAAGGCCAGCTCATACTGCTCAATACGGGTCAGCATTTCCGGATCCTGAAATGTCTCGTGCTGTGCCTGGTTGATCTGATTAATCGCCTCAATACTCCGCAGCCGCAGGCTCCGGCTCATGCCGTCAGGATTGTCCAGAAACAAAACAGGCTCACCTTCGGAGCGGCATTGCACCCCCTGATATACGGAAGGTAAAAATCCACTTCCCCAGAGGTTTTTGCCTCCGTCGGGATTGTTACCCCCTGAGACCAATACAACATATCCCGGAAGGTCCGCATTTTCAGAGCCCAGCCCATAGGTAGCCCAGGCACCTATACCCGGCCGCCCTGGCCGGGAGCTGCCTGTATGAACCAGGAGTTGGGCCGGGGCGTGATTAAACTCATCCGTATGCATGGCTTTGAGAAAAGCTACCTCATCCACCACCGTCTGAAAGTGCGGGAGGCGCTCCGACACCCAGGCCTGTGACTCGCCATACCGGGCAAATTGTGCCTGCGGTCCCAGCATTTTGGGTACACCTTGTATGAAGGCAAACCGCTTACCTTCCAGGAGTGAGGGAGGACAGTCCAGCCCATCCAGCTTTTGAAGGTCAGGTTTATAGTCAAATAGTTCCAACTGGGAGGGAGAGCCAGCCATGTGCAGGTAGATTACCCGCTGTGCCTTGGGCACAAACCTGGGAGGACGCGGGGCGAATGGATCCTCAAGCTGTGAATGCGCGGGAGCAGGTGCCCGCGAACAGGCATCCAGCAGGGTACCCAGGGCCAATCCTCCCAGCCCCATTGCACACTGCCGCAGGAAATGTCGGCGGGTGCGGAAGGCTGTATCCTGAAACAGGGCTTCCAGGGCTATTTTTTCCGGGTGTGTAGCCATAAGCGGCAGGGTCGGGTTAAAGACTTATTTAGTGAGAAAGGCATCCAGGTTCATGATGGCATTGGCAACGACGGCCAGCGCCGCAATCTCCGTACTGTCCTCCCGTTCATTACAGGCCATGCTGACTGCCTCGCGGGGGTGCTGGTCAAAGTAGGCTCTGGCATCTTCATATAACTGCTGAAGACGGATCAGGGTCTCGGGCGATGGCGGCGCGAGGAGCGCACGCTGGTATCCATAGGCAATGCCCCCTTGAGTATGCATTGCCTCCGCCAGTGCCACCGCAGCCTCATGACAAACCGGATCATTGAGTGTGGTCAGCGCTTGCAGGGGGGTATTGGTGCGAATGCGGCGTGCCTGACATACATCTCTGGCAGCCGCATCAAAAGTCAGCATGGAGGGGTAGGGATTGGATCGCCGCCAGTACGTGTACAAGGCCCTCCGATAGGCATCTCCCTTGTCGCTGACGATCCACCGGTCACCGCTGTACACGATCGTCCAGATACCGTCCGGCTGGTAGGGCATAACACTCGGCCCATACAATCTGGGGGTCCACAACCCGCTTACCACCAGCAGTTGATCCCGTACCTGCTCCGCTGTCAGCCGGAAACGGGGGCCCCGGGAGAGTAGCCGGTTGTAGGGGTCTTTTTCGCGTTTTTCAGGGGTGACGAGGGCCGCCTGCCGGTAGGTGGCTGATAGTACCATCTCTCGCAGGAGAGGCTTGACCTGCCAGTGATGGTGGAGGACAAAGCGGGTTGCCAGCCAGTCCAGCAGGGCCGGGTGTGACGGAGGCGCCCCCTGTGAGCCAAAATCCTCCAGGGTCTCGACCAGTCCGACCCCGAAAAGCTGCTCCCAAAACCGGTTGACGGTGACGCGGGCCGTCAGCGGATTGTCCGGGCTGACCAGCCAGCGGGCCATGGCAAGGCGGTCAGCAGGCTGTCCCTGTGGCAGCTGTGGCATAATGGCCGGCACACCCGGCATAACCACCTCTCCGGGTGTCATCCAGTTGCCCCGCTCAAATATCCGGGTAGGGCGGGCATTGACTCCGATCCGCTCCCGCATCACAGGTACATTGGCGGCTTTGTAGCGAAATCTGAGCAACGAATCCTGGGCCGCCTGCGCCTGTGGGGTCAGCCGCCGGATACCCGGCCCCGTCAGTTCCAGTTCTTTCAGGACTACGATGCCATCCCGGACCTTGCCGGTGGTATTGTGGAGTAATACAAACAGGTCGTGTGTACCTGTCGTGCGGTTGATGGGGACGGTTACTGTTTTGTCCGGGTCATCCCACCAGCCTTCATTGTCCCGGACATATTGCCCTGTCGAGCCGGGCTGTATGGCCGCCAGCAGCGGGCCGTCGGGCGCATCCGTGCGCAGCTCTATCAGCCCCTCACGGCCCTGTGCTCCATACGTCACGCTGATATGAGAAATCTGATCAAAGGATAGGCCATTATACCGGAGATAAAACAATCGCTTGCTCCCGGACTGAAGGTTGTGGACCCAGTTGGCTGCGGCACCATCACCGTAGAGGGTCACTTCCCGGAAATCGTCACAATCTCTGGGTATCAGCCGCGGATACATAACTTCCCGGATGCGTTGGCTTGCATGCGGAGTCGCAGACAGAGCCGTGCCGGGTGCCAGCGATTGCAGCCAGCGGAGTGTCCCCGCAAAGTCTGCGGTATCTTTAGGGTGAAAAATTTCTGCTACCGGAAACTCTCCATCCAGGTCATTGTCCTGGGTATTGTTAAAAAAGGCCATAAACTGGTAGTACTCCTGGTGGCGCAGGGGCTCGTAGGGGTGGCTATGGCATTGCACGCACTCCATGGTCATCCCCTGCCATACCGTCCAGGTCGTGCGTACCCGGTCCATGACGGAGGCAAGCCTGAACTCCTCATCATCCGTGCCGCCTTCTGTATTGGTGAGGGTATTACGGTGAAAAGCCGTCGCCACGAGCTGGTCTGGGGTCGGGGCAGGCAGCAGGTCGCCAGCCAGTTGTTCTACCGTGAATTGATCAAAGGGCATATCCGCATTAAAGGCACGGATGAGCCAGTCGCGGTAGGGCCATATATCACGATGGGGGTCTTTTTCATATCCTTTGGAGTCGGCGTATCGTGCCAGGTCCATCCACAGGGCTGTCCATCGCTCGCCGTAGTGCGGTGAGGCGAGGAGCCTGTCCACCAGGCGCTCATAGCTGCCCGGGAGGGAGTCCCGCAGGAAGGAATCTACGGCTGCAGGGGTGGGAGGCAAGCCGGTCAGGTCAAGCGACACCCGTCGCATGAGGGTCACTTTGTCGGCTTCGGGTGCGGGTGTGAGTCCCTCCTGTCGGAGTCTGTCATTGATAAAGGCATCTATACCAGTGGCCTGGGAGACCTTGGGGGGGGTAATGGCAGGATCCGGCGGGATGAAGGCCCAGTGTTCTGCCCAATGCGCGCCCTGTGAAATCCAGCGCCGCAGCAGGCGGACCTCCTCAGGTGCCAGCGGGGAGTGATCCAGTGGCATACGCTCTTCGGGGTCATGATGTACAATCCGGCGGATCATCTCGCTGCGGTCTGGGTCACCTGGCACAATCGCCGGGAGACCTGACTCGGCTGGACGAAGGGCCTCCTCACGGGTAATAAAACTCAGGTTGCCACTTTGTTTTACGCCGCCGTGGCAGGCTATGCAGCGTGTATTGAGGATCGGGCGGACTTCTGTATTAAAGTCAACCTTACGGCCTGGAAAAAAAGCTAATCCTCCTGCCAGCAGCATCACCGCGCCGCTGCCAGTAGCCAGCCACCATCTGTTAGGTAGTTTCATCAAAACTGAGTAGTAGAAGTCCGGGTACTGCAGGCGGGAGCTGTGGTAAGACAGGAGCCAGTCCAGCCTGTTACAATATAAACATTTGGCATCTATTGACAATCGTTTTAGGGTTTATAATAGCGTATCAATACCGGATAAGCTTTCTGGTTATATTGGCAGCGCCAACCGGGATCTCCGGAAAAATGATCATCTAACCTCAATAACACATGAAACGAGTGCTGTTAGGGCTGCTACTTTGCCCAATGCTCCTGCCTGCCCAGGGCGACCTAACCAAGATCAAGGCCGCCAGCGTGAAACGTATCATTCAGACCCTGTCAGCGGACAGTATGAATGGCCGTCCGGCACTCAATCCTGTGCTGATGGAGCCTGCTGCGGCGTTTATCGAGCAGGAGTTTGTCCGGATCGGACTCCGGCCACTCCCGGGAGCAGAGGGATTCCGGCAGACATTTTTTCAGGACCGTATCCGGCGGGAGCAGGTGTCACTCACCCTGGATGGTAGCCTGGTACCTGAAGATCGCTTGGTCGTTATCTCTGATCAGACCAGCCTGGCGATGACTGACGGGCTGGTGGTATCCCGCATCGGGTTTGAAGGCAATAAGCTGGACAACAATACTTTTTTTGCGCAGGTATCTCAGATGATTCGCGACACGGTGTCCCGGCTGCTGATTGTTGCGCCTGCCTATGAGGCACAGTTTCAGCAGATACAGTCTTACATAGGGTTAGAGCACCCACCCGGTGGAACCCAGCGCACGGCTGTACTGGTCCTGGGGGAGTATGCCGGAGCTTCTGTGCAGGTATCCCTTGCCCAGTCGTTGGTACGCCTACCCCTGTCCAATATCGTCGGGATGGTGCAGGGCGTGACTCGCCCGGACGAGTATGTGGTTTTTTCGGGGCACTATGATCATCTGGGTATCATATCGGCAGTCGGTGGAGACTCTATTGCCAACGGTGCAGACGATGATGCCTCCGGCGTGACGGCAGTGATCGAGCTTGCCCGCTACTTTGCCGGCGGGGCGCCACCTGCCCGGACCCTTATATTTGTGGCATTTACAGCAGAGGAAGTCGGTGGATACGGCTCACAATATTTCGCCTCCCAGATAGTGCCCGATCAGGTGGTGGCTATGTTTAACATTGAGATGATCGGCAAACCTTCTAAATGGGGTAAAAACTATGCATTCATCACGGGGTTTGAGCGCTCAGATTTTGGGCGTATTCTTCAGCAGAATGTATTCGGTTCCCGATTTACCTTCATGCCCGATCCATACCCCGACCAGCAGTTATTTTACCGCTCCGACAATGCCACCCTGGCACGGCTCGGGGTCCCGGCGCATACGATCTCCACAGATCAGATTGACACAGATCCCTACTACCACACCGTGGATGACGAGTACAAAACCCTGGATGTCAAAAATATTACAGCCACGATCCAGGCCATTGCCCTGGGGGCAGGCTCTATTGTTGCAGGCAAAGACACACCTACCCGTATCGAAAAGGCAAACTGAGGCATATCCGGGTCTGTTGGTACCCGGCAGGCCCGGATCATCCCTGACGCAACTCCCGGATACGCTTGCGCACCTCGACGGCGTAGAGACTGCCCGGAAACTTCACCAGAAAGTCCAGGTAGTGTTTCATCGCCTCTTCCGGATTGGATAGGGTGCGGTCATAGATACGTGCCTTGGTGTAGAGCGCGTCATCGCCGTAGATGTCGTATATAAATTCGTTGAGAATCTGGTCAATAAATGTCAGGGCTGTTGTCACGTCATGCTGACTTAGGCTGATATTGGTTTTTTCCCAGAGGATTTCATCTGCCAGGGCATGAGTAGGATATGTAAATGCCAGTGAGTCCAGCAGGATGATTGCCTCCTCATAACTCCGCTGATATGTCAGGAGCTGTGCCTGCGCAAAAAGTTCCAGCGGTTTGGTCGTGGTATCCAGCCCGGTATTGTCAATGATCAGCAGGTTGAGGCGGATAGCGTCGTTGGAAATATCATTCGAAGTATTGTCCTTGATCCCATTGAGAAATGCCTGAGCCAGGCTGAACTCGCCCCGGTAGTAGGCCATCTGGGCCAGTTTGAACCGTGCGGCCGCTCCTTGTGGCCGGTCTTTCAGGGCATCGCTTACTTCGGTATAGACGAGTTTGGCTTTGTTGTATTCTTTTTTCATCAGGAGGATGTCGCCAGCCAGTACCCGTCCCCGCGCCCAGTCTTCCTGACGGAGGCCCTGGCTGCTGCGGGTGATGTCCTCCAACTCCACCAGTGCCTGATCAATCTGATCTCCATAAAATACCATCAGGTACGCCCGCCGGTAGATCGCATTGAAGTACTGTGCCCGTCTGCCAAACTCATCCAGCAGCTTTCCGTAGTCCACTATCGCCTGCCGTACCGCTGCCATATCTGTCGGTATCTGGTCAAAAGCCCGTGACTCGTTGTTCAGGGCTTTGTCGAAATGGGCTTGCAGGTAATAAGGAGATCCTTTTTTACGCTCGATCAGGTAGTCGAGGGCTTGGTTGGAGAGGGTATAATCTTTGTTATTGCGCATGGTTTCGGAGAACTGGTAGATACGCTCACCATCTTCCTGAAACAGCTTGTCTATGGCCTTGACCTGCACAAATGCCTCGGCAAAGTTTTTGGCCATCACATAATACTCGTACAGGATAATCCGCAGCCCGGCATCTGTCTGGTGTTTATCCACAGCCAGCAGCAGTACCCGCTCTACGGTAGCCTCAGATGCCGGGGTGATCAGGTTCAGGATGGAGATACTGGCGGCGGATAGGTCTTCGGAGTTTTGGTAATAGATATTCAGAAACTCCGTGGTCGCGCCTTCATAGTCGCCCTTGATCTGGAGCAGATTGCCGATCTCCTCACAAAACTCATATTCATTGCGGGTGATCTTGCGCCCCTGGCGGTAGACCATCAGGGCCGGGTCCAGCTTATTTTCCTGATAAAAATATGCCCCGAGCTGGATACAGGCCTCCCGGGAGGTCAGTTTTTTGGAGACTATTTCCTGATATAGTTTTTCAGCAGCCTTAAAGTCGCCTGTTTTTTCCAACAGATCAGCCATCAGTGCCGGATAAATCAACACATCAGGCTCCCGCCGGATAGCACGCTCCAGCAGCTTGGTGGCTTCTTCGTATTGGTCGAGTTTTTCATAACACACCACCATGCGCTGCGTCACCTGGACAGTAGCGGCCTTGCGGTATAGCTGCTCATAGATGGGGAGTGCCTGCGCATATTCGCCGTCTCTGAAATATTGCTCAGCAAGCATCTCTTCAGCGTCGGACTGTGCCGGCAGAAAAGCCGGACAGGCCATCAGAAGCAGCATCAGCGCCAGGCGCTGGTAGCGTATCGGAGTCATAAGGTAAGGAAGGTTAAGGGGCCGGTCTCCCAGCAACACCTAATATTACGTAGGAACAGCAGAAGGGTGTACACCGCTCCTGCATATTTTCTTACCTGTCTGCAAAAAGGGGATCGCCATAAAATAAAAAACAATGCCTGCAGGTGTTATTCCCTTCGGCATTGCGTTGTACTGCAAAAGCAACTTGTCAGAAGGGCCTGATCAGGCACCTACCATTTTGGTGTATTCAGATGACGTGAGCAGGTCGGCTCCATCAGGGCCTTCCTCCAACTGTACCCGTATCATCCAGCCTTCACCATACGGATCGCTATTGACCAGCTCAGGATTTTTGTTGAGTTTTTCGTTGACAGCGATTACGGTACCGAGCAGGGGCATAAAAAGATCGGAGACCGTTTTGACAGCTTCTACCGTTCCGAAGATTCCGCCTCGTTCCACACTTTGGTGCAGCGTTTCAATTTCGACGTACACGATGTCTCCCAGTTCGCTCTGGGCAAAGTCCGTAATGCCGATGGTAGCGATATCGCCGTCCAGCCGGACCCACTCGTGCTCTTTGGTGTAGAGAAGATTTTCGGGTAAATACATATACCAGAATGAAATCGTGAAAATAAAAGTTGGCCGAATGTACGATACATTTTGGTAAAAACAAGAAGACTTTGCCTGTATTACAGGGCTAGCGCATCTCCAAAAAAATGAAATATCTTTCTGAAAAAAGAAGATGAACAGCCCATTGGAGTCGATTTCGATCTATTTTAGCCAGATGACAGATCCCCGCAACGCCTCTCAGGTGCGCTACCCTCTTCCTGAAATTCTGTTTTTGGTGCTCACGGCGCTGGTTTGCGACTGTGAAGATTGGGAAGACGTGGAAGATTTCGGCTACGATCAGCTCGACTGGCTGCGCACCCATTACCCTTATGAGTGGGGGATTCCTTCGCATGACACGATTAATCGGGTGATGGGAATGATTGATCCTCATGAGTTTAGCCAGAATTTCAGTGCGTGGGTATCTGCCTGGCTGCAAGTGTCAGAACAGCCGCTGATCAATATTGATGGGAAAACCTCCCGGCGAAGCCACAACAAGCACAACGACATCAAGGCTCTGCACGCTGTCAGCGCCTATGGCCATAACGGAGGGATGGTGTTGGGGCAGGTGGCTACGGCAGAAAAATCCAACGAGATCACTGCTATTCCGGTGTTGCTAAGGATGCTGAGTATCAAAGGGGCAGTCATCACAATTGATGCGATGGGAACACAAAGGGCTATTGCTGAGCAAATTATAGAAGCAGAAGGACACTACGTTCTTCCAGTCAAAGGCAACCAGCAGACCCTGCTTGAGGAGGTTGAAGACTCTTTCAAACGGGCCGAGGTGACGGATACCCATGAAACAATCGAAAAAAACAGGAGCCGGATTGAGACCCGGAAGGTGAGTGTGATCAACGATTTGGGCTGGCTGTCGGAACCGGAAAAGTGGCCGGGACTAAAGCAACTGGTCCGGATCGAGCGGACGAGAGAATTGTTGACAGAACAAAAAACGGAAACCGAAACAAGTTTTTACATCAGCTCGACTGGCGGCACTGCCGGGGAGCTGCAGGCCTGGGTTCGGGGACACTGGGCCATTGAAAACAACCTCCATTGGTGTCTGGACATGGTTTTCAGAGAAGATATGGACCGCAAGCGGAGTGAAAATGCGGCCCACAACATTGCCCTGCTCCGAAAAGCCGCCCTGAACCTCCTGAAGGCCATGAAAACTTTCTACCCGAAAATGAGCATGAAACGCATGCGAAAACAAGCTGCGCGGAATGCAAGTTTCAGAAAGGAAATATTACAGCACTTGGAGATGCGTTAGCCCTTGCCTGTATTACAAGGATTTACAGTCTTCGACAAATCGGTGGGCATTCTGACGCAGGAGGGCTTCGTGTCTGATCCACGCCTCATTGGCGGGGTGATACCGTGTCTGAAACCGGGTCGGGTTCAGGATGATACGATGCAGGTCCTCCGCCAGGGTGTCCGCATCAGCCGGGTCGGTGATCCAGGCAGTCTCCTCATGGACGACGATCTCCTCATGCGCCGGGATCCGGTTTACGACCGGTATGACACCCAGGTACCGGGCTTCGCTCAGCGCATTGGAGTATCCGTCATAGGCGGGAATATTGATCATGACCTGGGTGAGATTCCAGAGTTGGCACATGTCTGTCCGGTCCAGCACCTCCCACACCACCCTGAAATTAGACCAGGTCGCCTCCATCCTGCGGGCTTGGGCTGCCAGTGCAGGTGCGGGTGTGTACCCAGCTGTCAAGGCTACCAGGATCACATGTGCCGGAAGATCCGGCAGCAGCCGCTCAAAGGCATCCAGGATGATGTCGGCCTGGTAGACAGGTTTGAGCCCCCGGGGACTCAGGACCACCAAACTCCCTTCTGGTAGTTGCAGTTTTTCACGCAGCCATGCAATCCGGTCAGGTCTCGGCACAAAGAGTTCAGGCTCTACGCCCCAGCGGTTGAGCTTCACCCGCTCAGGCGGGATGCCAAACCACGCCGTTACGGCCTCCGTCAGCACACGGTTGTCTCCTGTGACGAGGTCAGCCTTGTGCAAGGCCCACTTGACTGCCTGCCGGAAGCACACACGCTTGCCAGTATCAAGCAGGTATTGTATAGGGCCTCGGGCGCCACGGCTCTCCCAGGTACGCGTCACCCTGGAGGCTGCGTATCGTGGTGGGGGATACTCCAGAATATCCGCACCCATCGCGATGCTGGCCACAGGACGGAAGCCACTGCCAGCGGCCCATACTCCGTAGGGGGTGACGTTGATTGGGTTCAGCACGTCTATGGCTGCGGCCCGCAGGGCGCGGGCCAGCCGGTCTCCACTGAAGAGGTAACTGGCGTAGGTAATACGCCCGCGCCACGTATATCTCGGCACAATCTGCACGCATGGTACATCCGGCAAACGGTAGGGTGAAAAACTGAAAACCGTCACCCGGGCACCTGCTTCCCGCAACCCCTTGACCCACTTCTGGGTATGAAAGTGTGAGGGATCAGACAATACACCAATATGCATACTCAAAAGCTGCGGGCCAGAGCTGTGGTAAATACAGGCCGCTGTACGGTATAGTCATCTATGCCCCAGGCCAGGTCTGTGCGCAGAGACCAGCCGAGCATATTTAACCGCAGCCCGCTCCCAAATCCGATCAGAAACGGACTCTTGAGCGTCTGAAGTTTGACGGTGATAGGCCCATTGGTAATGAATTGTGTATCAGTGGGTTTTTTTTGTGAGAAAGGATTTCCTTCCTCCCACACCGTACCCGCATCCAGAAATGGTACCACCTCCAGCGCGTACACAGCCTTACCGGGCAGGCTCCGGGTGGATAGCCGCGATACCGGGATGCGCAACTCAAGGTTGGCTACGACATACCGGGAGCCATCACGTGCTGCCTGCCGGAATCCTCGTACAGGTGCTACATACTCCAGGAAGTGAATCCCATAGAGTGATGTATCTGTGATCACGGGCCGGATAAAATTGTCTTCGCTGTTCTGGAAAATAATAGGCCGGTGCAGCAGCGCGTCCACGCCCCCCATATAGACCTGGGTGTTTTGGCGGGGTAAGGTGACGGAAGCACCGAGGCGGGTCGCCAGTACTATCCGCTGGTATACCTGCTGATAATGCCGGATATCAGCACTGGCACGGTGAAATGCTGGCATACTCCGGCTGAGTGAGTAGTGGGAAGACACATTGACCCGGGCTTCCGTACCGGCATATCTGAATCCGTCTGTGTGTTTGACGTTGCGGTAGGTAAGTGTCACATAGGCACCTGCCAGATACTCCCGGGCGTTTTCAAGGTCATTGCGTCGCAGGCGCTGGTCTTTTCGGTCTATATACCGCGCGCCAATACCGCCCTCCAGCGCAAGATGTGTATTGATCGGATACCGTGCCCCGGTGTAGAGCCGGAGCTGATCAAATCGAAAAATAGTAGCCGTATCGCCCTGAAAAAGAACATTTTCGCGGATACGGCGGGAGGTATGCCCTCCTTCTGCAAAAAAGTCTACCCGATGGGGGAGATATGAGTAGCGGATATTAGACTGGCTGTTGCGAAAATTAAAGGCTGGCACAATCGTCAGGTCAAGCTGGTGTCTGCGCAGCAGATCCTGGAAGCCCATATCCAATCGGGCACTGATCTTGGCGACCGGATCATATACCAGACCCAGCCCGATGTACTGGTTTTGCCAGGGTGAAACCGCTGTTTTACCCTCCGAGACTTCTATTTCGCTTAGTACCGGAGCTGACTGCTGGCCAAATACGGTCTGAATCATGCGATTGTCTGATGCGACAGGCTCATCCCGGCGGGCAGGCTTTTTGACATCATAGGGCTCGGATTCTTCGTCAAAAATATAAAAACGAACCGGAGTCTGAACCTTGGCCGCCGTATCTGGTGCAGGAGATGCCGCAGGAGCCGCCGGTAAGACAGGTCTTGCGGGCAATGGACGTTGTGCCTGGGCACTGGCATTGCGCTCCAGGCGCAGCAGAGTGGGTTCTGGGGCGGGGTGGATATCCAGGGTCTGCCACAGGACGAGATACAAGTTTTGCTCACCCCCTTTCGGAACAACGGCAAGGGCCTGCGTTTCATATGCCTGCAGGTGGAGGATGCCGCCCGCCAGGTCAGATACGGGAAATTGGGCGCGGGTGAAGAGATTCAGTTTGCTCACATTGGGGATGCCAGAAACGTCTGTCAGAAAGGCAACCTCAAAACTGCTGATAGCCGAGGGTATACGTTCCTGTATCAGGGGGGTCTCGGTGAGAGGTGTGCTGGTGCCGCTGCTCAACTCAAGCCGGTACAGGTCAAAGGTGCGTTTATACGCTGGTATGGGTAGATCTCCGGTCGTCGGGGCTGGATTGGCGGCATAGATAAGACTTTGATCATCAAGGCTCCAGGCTGGGTCCAGCACATCTGCATCCGGAGTAGTGAGGAGTTCCAGATCGGCCTGACCCGGGTGTGTCAGATACAGGCGGGCATATCCATTGCTCAGGGCAGATACAGCGATAGACTTACCATCATGTGACCAGGCCAGCGCCATCACCCGGTCTATGTTGGCGGGCAGCTTCTGCTCCGTGAGTTCACCGGTCCCAAAGTCATAATAAGCCAGGACCGTACGCTGACGTTCCCAGCGGGATGCGACGAGTAGTTGCCCATCAGGATGGATCGCCAGTGCCTGATGAACGTCCAGCATATGTGCGTCCTCGCGGGCAAGGCCGGACACAATAGGCAGTGGCATGAGTTTGTGTGAGGTCAGGTCATATACATACACCTGCTGCTGCCCCTGCTGATCTATGTACAGGGCTACTTGCTGGCTCGACTTGCTCCATACAGCCTGGGTGATCCGCTGCCCGGCCCGAAGCGGGATCTGAATAGCATCCTGCCAGGCATCCGGCCCCAGCCGGTCTTTGTTCTGCTGATACATACGCCGAGTCATATACTCCCGCCACCGGGTCGTAAGGGTAGGCAGGGTGATGCCCAGCACGGATATAATCCCTGACTCAATCGAGTGATTGATGGTGACGAGATATAAAATCTCGATCAGCTTGCTCTCGCCGTGCTCATGGGTAATGTAGTGCCATACGGACTTGCGGACTACCCGGTTGATGGGGGCATCACCCTCCTGCGCCAGCGCAGCCAGGTCCGTACGGTTCAGGCTGGCGATCCAGGCCTCGTCTTCATAAGTCCATCCGGTGGCTACATAGTCCGCCAGGCCTTCATAAAACCAGGGAGCCTCATACAGGAGCAGGTGCGCCTGAAGCTGGCTGCCCAGCGTACTCTCTGAGGTAAACTCCCGGAGGATCAAACGGGTGACAGCACGTTTTACTTCTTCATATAACCCGGGTTGGTGGCCGGGATGTACCACAAAAGCCACCTGCTGGGGCGAATAAAAAAGACCGGACCGGGGTTCTGGTTTTTGCAGATCAAAATTGGTTGTCTGGAGGTCTTCTGGCTGAAACACCAGTACCAGCTGATACCGTACCTGACTCTTAAAGTCAAACAGTTTACCGGCTTCAAACCGCGCCAGGTCGGCGTACCGGGCTACCTGCTGGGCTTCGGCCTCATGATCGCCCGTATAGTACACATCAGTTTGTGTGGTAGAGACCATCAGCCAGCGGCGGGTATCCTGAAAGGGTTTTTCGACCTGTGCCATAGCGGACACGCCCGTCACTCCGAGCAGGATCAGCAGGCCATAACGGCCCAGAAACCGGAAGGTATTGATTTGCAGCGTTTTCATCAGCAGATACGTGAAGCAGTGGTTACAACTGACAGCCGGGCCTGTGGCTCGTATCACTCCTAACGTGAGGCCTGAGGCTGAAGTTTTGGGAATATACTAAGAATGTCTCTTGTGCACCATAAAATATGTCTCGGATCATTACATCCGCCAGGGGCACCAAAAAACCCGGCACAGGGCCGGGTCATCAGGTGATCACAATGTCGGATAGGGTCAGCCCAGGCGCATGTGCTTGTAGGCATTAATCAGTCCATTGGTAGAGCTGTCGTGCGTCGTGACAGCCGCCGCATCATGTAGCTCCGGCAGAATCCGGTTGGCGAGTTGTTTGCCCAGTTCGACGCCCCACTGATCAAAGCTGAAAATATTCCAGATCACACCCTGCACAAAAATTTTGTGCTCATACAGCGCGATGAGGCTGCCCAGTGTGCGCGGTGTAAGCTGCTTGAAGAGGATCGAATTAGTGGGTTTATTGCCCTGAAACACCTTAAAAGGTGCCAATTGCCGGATGGCATCCGGTGCCATGCCACTTTTTTCGAGTTCTGCCACTACCTCTGCCTCGGTTTTGCCTGCCATCAGGGCCTCAGTCTGTGCAAAAAAATTGGAGAGGAGCTTCAGGTGATGGTCTCCAAGGGGGTTGTGGCTCATCGCAGGCGCCAGGAAGTCACAGGGGATCAGCTTGGAGCCCTGGTGAATCAGTTGATAAAAAGCATGTTGGCCATTCGTGCCGGGCTCTCCCCAGATCACGGGTCCTGTCTGGTAGGTCACAGGTTGGCCATTCCGGTCCACGTATTTGCCATTACTTTCCATATTGCCCTGCTGGAAGTAAGCCGGAAACCGGAGCATGTACTGGTCATAGGGCAGGATTGCCTCCGTTTCTGCCCCAAAAAAATTGTTATACCAGATGCCGATCAGGGCCAGGGTGACCGGCAGGTTATGCGTCAGCTCTGTCGTGCGGAAGTGGTGATCCATCGCATAAGCGCCGGCCAGCAATGACTCGAAATGATCATATCCGATGGTGCAGGCGATGGAGAGTCCGATAGCAGACCAGAGGGAATACCGCCCTCCGACCCAGTCCCAGAACCCAAACATATTGTCACGGTCAATGCCGAAGGCGGTTACTGCTTTTTCATTGGTAGAAATAGCCACAAAATGCTGGCTGATAAAGGCTTCATCCTGCGCTGCTGCCATAAACCAGGTCCGGGCTGTCTGGGCATTGGTCATGGTCTCCTGGGTCGTGAAGGTCTTGGAGGCGATCATAAACATCGTCGTCTCCGGTGAGACCCGCTTGAGCACCTCAGCGATATGGGTACCGTCCACATTGGAGACAAAATGCGGCCGTATCCCCTGCCAATAAGGACGCAGTGCCTCTGTGACCATGACCGGGCCCAGGTCAGATCCGCCGATGCCTATGTTGACGATGTCGGTAATCGGCTTGCCCGTATATCCACGCAACTCACCGCGCAAGAGACGACCGGAGAAGTCCCGCATCTGCGCCAGTACCGCCTGTACGTCAGGCATTACATCCTGTCCGTCCACCAGTACGGGGGTTCCGCTTTGGTTGCGAAGGGCAGTATGGAGGACTGCCCGTCCCTCCGTCATGTTGATGGCCTCCCCCGCAAACATAGCCTGTATGGCGGCAGGCAACTCACAAGCATGAGCCAGGTCCCGCAGCAGGTCCATGGTCTCCCGGGTCACGATATTTTTGGAGCAATCGAGCAGGATGTCTTCAAAGTGCAGGGTAAAAGACGCAAATCGCTGAGGGTCTGCCGCAAAAAGGTCTCGCATATGCGTCTGGCGCATCTGCTCGTAGTGCGCCCGAAGCAATTGCCAGGCAGGCGTAGTGGTGGGATTTACAGAGGGAAACATAATATAAAAAGACTACAGGGTTAGCTTACTTCAGCAAATTAGGGAAGGTAATTACAAATGCCAATCACATGAGCGGTTGAATATCCGGTTTTCCTGCTAGATTTGTCCCTCACAATAGCCTGATATGCAAACCATCGCAGAAAATGTCATCCTGCAAGCCCAGGAGTGGACTGACGACACCGCGGATGAGGTCGTAGAAGCCGCCCTGGAAGATTTTGCCGATGCCCAGCCATATATCTTTGCCTACCTGAGTTATATCGGGGAGGAAGATTTTAATGAAGACGAAGCCGACCTTATCCTCTACCTTGGCTTTGTGGTCTGGCGGGCAATGTCTGCCGGCCATAAGGTGCCGGAGATCGCAGCCGAAGCCATAGAGCAGCTTGAGTCCGCCAATCGCCCCCTGCTGGAGACAATGGCCGATGAGCCCGAGGCTGCTATTATCCAGGCCGTGGAAGACCTCGCCCGTACCCATTCCCAGCCACATATCCTGACGTATCTCATCCAGGAGATTCAAGACCCCTACAATGATGTCCGCGTGCTCAACAAAGGCATTATGTTCATGTTTCTCAAGATTATGGTGGACGCCGTAGATCAGTCTGTTGCCTGAGCCCTATGGATATTGAGACCCTGCGCACGTATTGTCTGTCCCGACCAGGTGTCACAGAAGACATGCCTTTTGGGGACGATACCCTTGTGTTCCGGATCGGGGGCAAGATATTTGCCCTGCTTTCACTTGACCAGCGTGCAACAGTCAACCTGAAGTGTGAACCTGCCTACGCCATCAGCCTGCGTGAGCAGTATCCGCTGGCCATTTTGCCCGGATACCACATGAACAAACAACACTGGAACACGGTCTCCCTGATGCATAGTCTCACCTCGGACCTGATATACAGCCTGATAGATCACTCATACACACGCGTCCGCGAGAGCCTGCCCCGCAAGGTCCAGGCAACGCTGGACCAGGATATCCCCCTGGATCATCAGGCCTGATCCAGGTAGTGCGCCAGAAAGGTACCCGCCAGATCACCGGCCTCGTCTATATCTCCTAACTCCGGCAGCAGGGCGTACGTATGTCCCAGCCGGTCCAGGTCTGCCAGCGTGTCCTGCAGGACCGTATCGGTGCTCCATTTTTTTGCCTGAAACACCTCCGGGATCCATGTTTTCATGCCCAGCAGGTAATACCCGCCGTCCAGCGCAGGGCCTATGACGGCCGCTGCCTGATCCAGTGCCTCAAATCCCGCCCGCAAACCCTCAGGACTCAGGTACGGACAGTCACTCCCGATGACGATGATCCGCCGATATCCCGCTTCAAATCCAGCGCTAAATGCCTGCTGCATGCGTGCGCCCAGGTCAGCACCAGATTGCAGGAACCGGGGCAGGTCAGCCCTGGCCCACAGATCGCCGGCCGGTATCTCATTTCCGTAATAAATATGTGTCTCATAGCCTGCTCGTAGTACGATGTCGCAGGTGAAAGCCAGCAGGTCCTGGTAGATCATCAGGGCTTTTTCATGCCCCAGGGTAGCCGCAAGCCGGGTTTTTACCTGCCCGGGTACGGGATGTTTGACAAATACGAGCAGGAGGGTATCAGCAGGCATACAAGTGACAGACAAAAAGATAAGGTGGTTCAAATATAGGGTAATATCTGAGCGCTAAATCGTCAGGCAGTTTACAGATTGTGCATAACAGCAACCTGCTGTGAGGATATTCCCTGCCTGACCGGACAAGCAGGGTTTTGTTGGTGCCTTGCAGGACATTCGCTCGGTTTTTGTTACCTTTACCCGCCAAATATAAGATACCTATGAAACAGATTGTGATTAGCCTGATGATCATAGCAGCCCTGTGTTGGGCTTGTCAACCCGTAACCGGAACGGCTGTCGCTGCTACGCCTGCCAGCCCTGAGGAAGGCGCAGGGCAGACAGTACCTCCGGACAGCCTTTCTCCAGACGGCAGCCGCAGTTATCACGGTGCCCGTATTACAGAGCAGGGTGCCCTCCAGCTCGGTCAGCTCACCGGGCTTCTCAGCACCCACCAGGGTGTACTGCCTGCCGTAAAGCTTGAAGGCAATGTAGAGGCTTGTTGCCAGGCCAAAGGCTGCTGGATGACGATGAAAGTCGGAGACGAGGATATGCGCGTCAAGTTTAAAGACTACGCTTTTTTTGTGCCTAAAAACTCAGCAGGCAAAACAGCCATTATCGAGGGACGTGCATTTTATGATACGACCTCTGTGGAAGAGCTCCGTCACTATGCTGAGGATGCCGGTATGACGGCTGAAGAAGCTGCAAAAAAATATACAGAACCCAAGATAGCCGTGGCGTTTGAGGCTACGGGGGTCATCATCCGGACCAGTACCGAAAAATAAGCTGCTGTCCGTCTCCCTCACAACATGCAGGCGAATCAGGCGGTTCGCCTGCTTTTATAGCTTTATAGCCCTCCTTTTAACCCCCCCCAGATCATGAACCAGATCGAACTTCAGTCCATCCTGCAATCACTGGGCATCCACGATCAGAATCCCGCCATCCATACAGGGTCCCTCACCTACTCAGGGACGGGTGCCTGGCATGCAATCCGTGCTGCGGCTGATGGACACGTGCTCGGCCATGTACAGTATGCCGATGCCACCGGGTATGAACAGGCTGTATCTGCATCACAAGCTGCATATGCGACATGGCGAGACATACCTGCCCCGCGGCGGGGTGAGATCGTACGCCAGATCGGCGATGTGCTGCGCCATCACAAGGATGCCCTGGGCAAACTGGTGTCCCTGGAAATGGGAAAAATATACCAGGAGGGCCTCGGGGAGGTGCAGGAAATGATAGACATATGCGACTTTGCCGTTGGTCTTTCGCGCCAGTTGTATGGACTGACCATGCACTCGGAGCGCCGTCACCACCGGATGTATGAGCAGTGGCATCCGTTGGGGGTAGTAGGGGTTATCTCGGCCTTTAACTTTCCGGTGGCCGTCTGGTCCTGGAATGCCATGCTGGCAGCGGTGTGCGGCAACACAGTCGTCTGGAAGCCCAGCGAAAAAACACCGCTCACGGCCCTGGCCTGCATGAACATTATCTCGGGTGTCCTCCGGGCCCATCAACTGCCCGAAGGCGTGTTTTCGCTTGTGATCGGCGACCGGGAGATCGGGCAGCAGCTGGCAGGTGATCACCGTATCCCGCTCGTGTCTGCCACCGGCTCTACCCGCATGGGTCGTGCAGTGGGAGAGACGGTCGCCCGTCGTATGGGCCGGTCCCTGCTGGAACTGGGCGGCAACAATGCCATCATCGTCTCCCGGCACGCAGACCTGCGACTGGCAATTCCGGCCATTATTTTTGGATCTGTCGGGACCTGCGGCCAGCGCTGCACCTCGACCCGCCGCCTGATTATAGATGAGGCCATCTATGAAGACTTCGTAGCCCGCCTCGTGAAGGTATATCAGACCCTGCCTGACCGGATCGGACATCCGCTGGCGCAGGGTACGCTGATCGGGCCGCTGATTGATCGTCAGGCCGTGGACAATATGCAGCAGGCACTCACACGTGTCCAGGCTGAGGGCGGCAAGGTCCTGGCAGGTGGTCAGGTCCTGGAAGGACCGGGCTTTGAAACTGGCACCTATGTAACACCTGCCTTGGTCGAGGCACACAATCACTACGAAACCGTACAGCAGGAGACTTTTGCACCGATCCTCTATGTGATGAAGTATGCCACCCTCAGCGAGGCGATGGACCTGCATAATGGCGTCCCGCAAGGGTTGTCTTCAGCCATTTTTACCGAAAATATGAAGGAGGCAGAGTATTTCCTCAGCCACCTGGGTTCTGACTGCGGCATCGCCAATGTGAATATCGGTACCTCCGGTGCTGAGATAGGAGGCGCCTTTGGTGGTGAAAAAGAAACAGGCGGTGGGCGTGAGTCAGGATCTGATGCCTGGAAAGCCTATATGCGCCGCCAGACCAATACCCTCAACTGGTCTGATGAGTTGCCCCTCGCACAGGGGATCAAATTTGATATTTGAGCAGGAACCTCATCAGAGATGATCAAAAAAGGGCTGGCGGCACATGGCTGTCAGCCCTTTTTGATGATTACCGGGTCCAGGCTATAGAGTTGTAATACTTCTTCTTTGCCGGGCAGTTGGGTGGTGGTGATGTATTCTGCGGTATATTCCTTGCCCAGGTCCAGCTGGCGCAGCAGGGTATCCGAGAGGAGCAGGCGGCGGTTGAAGTGATTACACTCTGCCTGGATGCGGGAGGCCGTATTGACGGTATCTCCATGAAATACAATATCCCGTTTGAAATCTCCGATTTCGCCGGCGATGACCCTGCCCACATGATAGCCCGCCTTGAAGATGGGCTCATATCCGTATCGGTCCAGATAGTACTGGTGACGTTTTTCCATCTTGTCCCAGATCCCAAAAAAACAATGGATACAGTTGAGTTTTTGGAGGCCGGTGGTTTTGGGCCAGGAAATCACCACCTCATCCCCGACATACTGATAAATCTCTCCCCGTGAGCGGCGGACTGGCTGGGCAATGTCATAAAAAAAGTCATTGAGGAACTGGTGCCATTTCATCGGACCGAGCCGCTCCGCGATGGTCGTGGAGGCCCGGAGGTCCATAAACATAAATATCCGCTCTTCTTCTTTGGGCTGGTGATACCGTCCGAGGAGGTAGTTGAGGAGAATATGGGGGCCTACGAGCCGTGAAATCAGGATAATAAACTGCAAGACGGTGAGCAGGATCAGGCTGTAGATGACGACATACAAAAAATTGCCCTGGGTGACCCACTGGTAGAGTGGCATGACGTCAGCCCCTCTGCGAAGTTCAATCTGGGTGTAGAGCCCCAGTACCAGCAGCATACACAGGCTGATGACCCCGAGATAAGCCAGGGTGCGTACCGCCAGTACGACAAGAAAAGGCTGCCGGCGCAGGGGCGTCAGAAACAATAACCAATCCAGCACACCTGTGCTGAAGCCGACCAGAAATCCGCTTACGGCACACACCAGGATCAGTTCCCATAGCCCCCCAAGGTTAGAAAGCGCATAGAGGGAACCCGTGAGGGCACCGTACATAGCCCTTTCCAGCGTATTGTGCCAGGTGCGGCTATCCATGATGCGGGCTGACATACCCATCAGTTCCGAATCTGTGGTTGAATACCTCAAGCCATTCATCTATGCGGGCGTAGTCGAGTTGACCAGGCTCCTCTTCTGCCTCAGGACCCAGTGCCAGGCCTGCAGGTATCCAGGCTGACTGCCGGATAAAGTCTGCTCCGGCTTCGAGGGTGCTGAAGTGAATAATGATCTGTTGCCGGACATCTGCATACAGATCTGCCTGAGCCGCCGTATCAAGGCTTATCTCTGCCCGGGCGTCGGGTCCGGCAGCCGCCAGGGCAGCCTGTAAGGCGGTTATATCAGGATTCAGGCCTGTGCGCAGCCATACCGGCAGATGCAGGTATTCGGTTGGCAGGGCCGTATCCGCCCCTGCCGGAAAACTGACGGCCACGGCCGGGACTTGTGTCAGGGTTTCATGGAGTTCGGCCTGGGCAGCGTGTAGGGCCTCCAGGATCACACCAGGACCCGAGAGCCACTGGGTGATACTCCAGATCAGGGCAGGGGACATGTTTCGGTACTGCTCCAGCTCCAGGCTGAAGCTGATCAGGTCAAACCCGACAGCAGCGCTGGAACGGGCATCCTGAAGGTTGGTGAGCGGACCAATTTTTAGCAGCGGACGCATAGGTACATTCAGTAGCGGCCCTAAAGTACGGGAGTTTGGGCGGATCATGTGCATGATCACCGGGTTATTTTACACAAAGTCCTTGTACAGGGACTGCCTTGTCTGCCACCAGACAGATTGTCGCCCCGATTGTCTTATATTCACCCTCTATTTATCCATACAAGTTATACAATATGGCTGCTGCCTCCCCTGAGACCTGGATCCCGTACCACCGCGAGCTATATACACCGGCTGAGATGGTTGATCGCAGCCATTCGTTTTATACCTGGCTGGATACCCGCCGCTCACTCCGCCAGATATCCGACCGCCCGGTCCCCCGTCCGGTCATCGAAAACCTCATCCGGGCTGCCAGCACAGCGCCCTCTGGTGCTCATAAGCAGCCCTGGACCTTCTGTGCCGTCTCTGACCCAGCCCTCAAGCACCGGATCCGTACCGAGGCGGAGGCGGAGGAGTACCGGAGTTATCACGGGCGCATGAGCGAGGAGTGGCTTGACGACCTGAAACCCTTTGGGACAGACTGGCATAAACCTTTTTTAGAGTCGGCTCCCTGGTTGATCGTGGTATTCCGGCAAGCTTATGGGTACGAAAACGGCCAGAAGCGCAGCCATTATTACGTGCAGGAGTCTGTCGGCCTGGCCTGTGGCATGCTCCTGGCGGCCATTCACCATGCAGGCCTGGTCGCGCTGACCCACACCCCCAGCCCCATGAATTTTCTCAGCGAGGTACTCGGCCGTCCCGACAACGAGCGTCCTTTCCTCCTGATTCCTGTCGGATACCCGCCAGCGGACGCGGTGGTGCCCGACCTGCGCCGTAAGTCACTGGAGGAAGTGGCGGTGTTTTTTGAAGAAAAACTCGCTGAGGATTGTATTGCTTCATAAACACTAGAGTTTATGAACACAACTTTAGTAGAGAATCGGTTTAGCCCTTTCGAAAAAGGGCTTTTGACGGTCGTTGAGCGTAGCCGAAACGACCCGAGAGTATTGCTTCATAAACACTAACCGGCAACGGTTCTACATGTACTGATCCGTCTAAAATGTCAGACAAATCTATAAGCCAACTAACAGATCGGTCTGGATAATTAGGCAAATCCACTCCTGGTTCAGCGGTATTTCTGAAATACCCATCCATCAGGCATTTGTGGTGTATGGCGGCGATCAGGACTGGGAATTAGAGCAAGGATCTCTGGTGAGTTGGAAGGGTTTCACGCAACGGCTACTGGATATGGGTTTTTAAGTATTAGCTACAACGGTGCTAATGCCGCTGCAAAGCCCTAACAATGTAATGTCTGAACGCAGCACCAGGGGCCTGATAATCAGCATCCTGTAAATCCTGTACATCCTGTCCGATTTTATTCCCATAAGATTCACTGGACGTTGCAGTAGAGTAAGTGGCGGTGTTTTTTGAAGAAAAAATGCAGTAAGGCCTGTATCTATTGAACAAAAAGAGGTTATGAGCCTAAAACCTCATACCTATGACCCGATCAACTGTACAATGGATCATCATCGGAGGACTGGCTACCGCTTTGACCGTAACCGCCACGCTGGGGTGGCAGGCACACCAGACAAGCCTGGCGCTGGCAGCCGATCTGGAGCGGGAGGTGGTGTACCGGCAGAAGGATGTATTGTCCTTCATCGTCACGATGCTGGACGAAATAAGGAATGAGGAGCTAAATATGAATAAATTAATCAACTTAGGCCTTAGAGATACCATTCAATATATCCAAAAGCATACCGACGAGCTGCTGGCTGGGGCTGATACCTTACCGATTGAAACCTATGACCGCTGGAAGGCAGAACTTGAGGCTATGTACAGGTCACAAATTAAGAATCATGATTGGGTCGTGTCCGATACGGTCTTAGCCGCACGTCCAGCATACCTGCCCGTGCAGCATAAACTCCAACTCCTGGAGTGGGAGCAGGACTTATTGAGTATGTTTAATAGCCGGTTAGGTGGTCTTTGTTATTGGGGTAAAAAGATACAACTTGTTTTGAGAGCAGATCGGGACACGATATCTGAAGGCGGGTATTATGAAGCTGACATTATATATGAGTTGTCTCCTGAGAAAGCTACTGACTTTCATATATGGTCAGACGATTTTTCATATACGCAGGAGCATGCTTCAGTGATTATCCCGACCTTTGGTTTACTGCGCGCGGGAGAGACATCGCGAAAGGTCGGGTTTGAGGTAAGCGGCCTTATTGAGTATCCAACAGGGGGATTCTGGCGAGTAGCTACCCGTGACACCTTTACTGTGGTGCGGCCGCCATCCACACACCAGCCTGAATAATTATACATGAGCCACAAAAATAGCTGCCCCACTCAGGACAGCTTTTTATGATAGTAAGTACCCAGGAGGGGAGTCGAACCCCTACACCCGAACGGGCGCTACCCCCTCAAAGTAGTGCGTCTACCAATTCCGCCACCTGGGTAAGGGTAATGTATATGATCATGACCCGTGTCCATGATCAGGAAGTGATTCGACTGGGACTCGAACCCAGGACCCTCTCATTAAAAGTGAGATGCTCTACCGACTGAGCTATCGAATCAGACTTGTAGCGACAAAGACCGCTGTCTTAATTGCGGATGCAAAGATAAGACGATCTTCTGCAAAATGTCAAGTGTCCTCCGGCTTTTTATTTATCCAGAGACGATTTTTATACGAAGCATCCGGGTGAACGTTGTCTGTTTTTGAAAAAATGACAATCCCATAATCGCCTGTTCCGACAATATGGCAATACCGGAATTGTATCTTTGAGATAGTGATAATTGTGCGCCAACAGATTGTTTTTCAGGATATTTATTCGTAAATAAATGGTGCGAAAAACAGATTTTAGCGTAAATTCGCTGAATATTACCCCCCCGTTATGACTACCAACCGCATCACCACCCTGGAGCAATTTATCATCCAGAATGAGCAGGATTTTCCCTATGCCACTGGCCAGCTCTCCAAGATCCTGCGCGACATCGTCCTGGCCAGCCGCCTCGTAAACCGGGAAGTCAACAAAGCCGGACTTGTGGATATCCTCGGCCTCACCGGAGACATCAATGTGCAGGGAGAGCAGGTACAAAAACTCGATGTGTTTGCCAACGAGCAGATGATAGACGCTTTGTTTAAGGGGCGGATGGTCAGCGCAGTAGGCTCAGAAGAAAACGAGGATTTTATATTCAGTCCTGACAGTACCGGCAAGTATATCGTGCTGATAGATCCGCTGGATGGCAGCTCCAACATAGACGTCAATGTATCAGTCGGTACCATTTTTTCCATCTACCGCCGCAAGCACCTGGAGGGGGAGCTCACCCGCGAGGACCTCTTGCAGCGTGGCAGTGAGCAGGTGGCAGCCGGATATGTATTATATGGCTCCAGCACCATGCTGGTATATACGACCGGCAACGGGGTGAATGGGTTCACCCTGGACCCCTCTATCGGAGAGTTTCTGCTCTCACATCCGCGCATGCGTTTTCCGGCATCCTGTAAGACCTACTCCGTCAATGAAGGGCACTACCGCAATTTTTTTGAGGGTACCAAACAATATCTCCGGCACATCAAGCGGGACTCTCCCACACCGTACAGCTCCCGGTATATCGGCTCGATGGTATCTGATTTTCACCGAAACCTGCTCAAAGGAGGGATTTTTATGTACCCGGGGACCGTGGACAACCCCGGAGGTAAGCTCCGCCTCTGCTTTGAGGCCAATCCGATGGCCTTCATCGCGGAGCAGGCAGGGGGCCTGGCTTCACATGGCCGGGGCAATATCCTGGACATCCCGCCACAAACCCTGCACCAGCGTACCCCGCTTTTTATAGGAAATAAAGAAGAAGTTCTTAAATTGGAGTCGTTTATTCAGAAGTACGGAAAATACGGGAAGGCTCCCGTGTTTGATTAACCCTGTGCGTGTTTTTTTCGTAAGAATCAATCACACTCTTTATATCTGATAACCAATTTCCTTATGTGGAAACGATTCATCCGGGCGATTAAGTCAATCTTTGGTGGCCTGATCACCTCCATTGAAGACCCTAAGCTCATTTTGGAGCAAAATATCCGGGAACTGAATGACCAGATCCCCCGGATGAATGAGAATATTGCCACCGTCAAAGCCAGTGTGAATCTCCTGGAGAAGGAAATGGAGCGCATGAAGCGGGAGTACGCTGATCTGGCATCCAAGATGAAAGCCGCTATCCAGGCGGGGCGTGATGACATTGCCCAGAACTATGCCCTGCGGCTGGAGTCTATCAAGTCCCAGCTCATCCAAAGCAAGGAGCAATACGAGACCGCCAAAAAAGCGTACGAAAAATCGCTGGAGGTCAAAAAAGTATTCATGCGCCAGCGGGAGAAAAAAATAGCCGAGGCTCGTGACGCCCTCCGCGCACATGAACGCGCCAAGTGGCAGGCCAAAATTGCGGATACCCTGGAGTCCTTTGAGGTAGCAGGGGTAGATGCCACTCATGATGAGATGCTCACCAAAATCAATGAGCAAACGGCCAAAAACGAAGCCCGCATGGAGATGGCCCTCGAATCAGTAGATACGGACAGCCTCAAGATCGAAGAAGAAGCTGAAAAACTCCGTGCAGCTGACCTCGTCAAGCAGTTTAAACTCGAAATGGGCCTCGATACGCCTAAAACGGATCCGCTCCTGGATGACCTGGACCTCGATCGTCCGGCCAAACAAAAAGAATAATCAGCCTGCCGGCATACTGTCGGCAGCCGTGCAGAAAACGTTCATCTGAAAATCAGTACAGCATCATGACGGGCGAAGAAAAACGCAGGCTCCTCAAAGAGCAGATGAAGGCTGAGTACAAACAAGACCTGGTACAGCGAAAAGAGTTTCTGGAGAAAGTCAAGCAGCTCCGCGAAACCCAGAAGCTCAACAATGCCCTGACGGATATGGTCGCTGGTCTTGAAGACGACAGTGATGCCTGGATCGGTAAGCTCAATGAGGCCTCTGCATTGGCAGAAGCTAAGGTGGATATGGCCCTTGACTCAGCCCTTTCTACCTATGATAAGCTGGAAGCACTGGCCAAACAAGCTGAGCTGGAAAAACTCTCCGCTGCTCAGCTGGTAGAACAGATGAAGCGGGAAATGGGACTGTTGCCACCTGAAACACCCGCTACTCCCTCACCGGAGGTGCCAGCCCAGGAGCAAAAACCAGCAGACCCGGCAGATACCCAGTCCAAAAAACGGATGGGTGATTTCTGACGCAACTATCAGGTCAAGATTAAAATCCCTGTATGAGCATACAGGGATTTTTCGTTTAGTCATAAATCTATGGTCAGATGAATAAGTCATATCTGGGGATCCTGCTTCTGTGCCTGGTCTGGCAGCGCCTGACGGCACAGCCTGTTTTTCAGACCGTAATGCCCCTGTCGGATGGCGCCACCAGTTGGTCAGTGGTACATCCGGATGGTGTGGCTTTGTTGCTGGCCGATGGAGGAGAAGCCCGTCTGTTTTTGCTTTCGCCCGATATGAGCGTACAGGCCTCCTGGCGGGTGCAGGGCCTCCCACGACCAGAGGAGATGCAGATGCTGGGCATGACCGTGTCTGATCAGGAAGTGAGCCTCTACTTCCGCTCGGGAGATGGTGAAGCCTGGCAAGCGATGGTCGTCCGCAAAGAGACGGGCAGCAGCTCACAGGTTGTGCTGGATCCCGCACTGCTCCGGGGCAGGAGTGCTTACTGGGGGACGGTCACGCAAGGAGGCAGGCTGCATGTGCTGCGCATACCCCCGGAGGGCCGCGGGCTGAGGTTGTGCCGGTTTGAGGGGGGACAGGCCCTCAGGACCCTGGATATGCCGGTGCGCCGGTGGGATATCCTGCAGCGTTACCAGCAGCGTCTGGTACAGGTGGTGCCTGACGAAGTGCCATCCCTGGCAGCGGTAGCATCACCCGCCAAGTTATATCCGGGGGAGGGATATGTCAGGATCACGCTGGATGCACCAGACTCCACGCATATATTGGAAATTGACCTGACGCTGGGACAGATTCAAGAGTATGCCATCGCCATGCCTCAGACAGCGACAGCGGTGCGGTATCATACATTTTTACATGGAGACTGGCTGATACAGGCAGTATTAGGCACTGACTCAGTCATAGTAGCCCTGCACCATCTGCGTACCGGACGTTCTGCTGGCACCCTGGCACTGGGGCGGGGATCCGTATTGGCCGCCAGCCTGTACCAGACCGACGAGTCTGGTGAGACGCGCTCACTGTCAGACATCGGGAGCTGGATGGACCTGGCACTGCTGGCACCCGGCTGGGCCGTGAGTGTACGCTCCGGCCCGGACAGCGCAGGGTATGAACTGTTGTTGGGAGGGCTTACGCCCGTACAGGTCCGGGGGGCTACAGGTCTTGTGCTGGAAACCCAGTACCGGGAGGTAGTGCTGAGTTGTCAGATGCAGGGCGGGAGCCTGCAACCCGCAGGATTGCCCCTGGCTGCAGGCAGACAGCCTGTATCGGTTTTTCGAACAAAAAAGCCGGCCCGTACCGTTTTTACGTGGCAGGGCCGGCAGTATGTAGGGTTTTATGACCCGGTCCGGAAAGTGTATCAGGTACATCCCGTGCGCTGAAAGCAGGTCACTACCCGGTCAGGCCACTCAGCGTGAGTAGTTAGGGGCCTCCTTGATGATCTGAACATCGTGCGGGTGGCTTTCCCGCAGACCAGCACTGGTGATCCGGATAAAGGAGCACTTCTGGAGCGCCGGAATATCAGCAGCTCCACAGTAGCCCATACCTGCACGTAACCCACCTTCCATCTGGTACAGGACTTCGCTGACTTTGCCTTTGTAGGCCACCCGTCCTACGATGCCCTCCGGGACCAGCTTCTTGATGTCGTCTTCCGCATCCTGGAAGTACCGGTCCTTGCTTCCTTCTTTCATGGCCTCAATAGAGCCCATACCCCGGTACGTTTTAAATTTGCGGCCTTCGTAGAGAACCGTTTCCCCCGGGCTTTCATCTGAGCCGGCCAGGATACTGCCCGCCATGATACAGTTGGCCCCACCTGCCAGCGCCTTGACCATATCGCCGGAGTACTTGATCCCTCCGTCTGCAATAATGGGGATACCTGCAGGGTTGGCAGCTTTGGCGGCTTCAATGACAGCACTAAGCTGAGGGACCCCAATACCGGCGATCACCCGGGTGGTACAGATACTTCCTGGGCCCACCCCTACCTTCACGGCATTTACACCAGCGTCTATCAGCGCCTGAGCACCCTCCCGGGTCGCGATATTGCCGCCAATGAGCTGCATATCAGGATATTTTGCCCGGATAGACTTGATCAGTTCCAGGACCCCTCTGGAGTGCCCATGAGCCGTATCTACGGTGATCACATCTACCCCGGCCCGGTCCAGCGCCTCGATCCTGTCGAAGGTATCAGCCGCGACACCTACAGCCGCTCCTACGCGTAGTCGTCCGTAGTGATCTTTGCATGCGTTGGGGAACGTCTGTCGTTTGATAATATCCCGGTAGGTGATCAGGCCCACGAGGGTACCATCTGCGGCTACCACCGGGAGTTTTTCTACTTTGTAAGTGCGAATGATTTCTTCAGCCTGCTCCAGGGTTGTACCCAGCGGGGCCGTGATCAGGTTGGTGCTGGTCATGAGCTCCTTGACCTTGCGTCCGTCAGCCTGCTCAAACCGCATATCCCGGTTGGTGATAATCCCGACCAGCTTGTGGTGCTGATCTACTACCGGAATGCCTCCGATGCGGTTTTCGCGCATGATACGATCGGCCTCCTGCAGGGTATTATCAGCAGTCAGGGTGATCGGGTCCACGATCATACCACTCTCAGAGCGCTTGACCCGGCGGACTTCTTCTGCCTGGGCCTCAATGCTCATGTTTTTGTGGATGATCCCCATACCCCCGCTGGCTGCCATGCCGATAGCCATTTTGTGCTCCGTGACGGTGTCCATGGCCGAGCTTACAATCGGCAGGTTCAGGCGGATCTCAGGGGTAAGAAAGGAAGAAATGTTGACTTCACGGGGAAGCACTTCCGAGTAACCGGGCAACAGAAGGACATCATCATAGGCGAGTCCCTCGTAGAGGATTTTAGGCGTGTCTGCCATATTGCAAATAACCTTATGGATATTTGCCGGACAAAGTTAGGGATTCTCCATGAGAAACACCCGATATATTCACAAAAAAACTGATGGCAGGCGCGTGCGTGTGTTAATGGCTCGCTGGGTTCGCTTCTGCTGATGGCCGGAAGTAGGGTATATATCCTATCCAGCCTGCGATACCATATAATATGGTGAAAATAAAGGTGGCCGCATTGGAGAGGAGTCCTACATCCTGGCCTGCGGCTCCGCTCAGGCCCAGTGCCAGGAATACCTGCAGCACCAGATAATGAGTCGTGCCGATCCCGCCAGGTACCGGCATAGCCCAGCCTAACCCTCCGATAAACAACAATACAAACGCATAATACACACTCAGGTGCTGGGTCTCGGGCAGGGCCAGGAGGAAAAAATAATTCATCAGGACAAGGGCAATCCAGATGAGGATGGTGTGAAGAATAAATAATCCTGGTTTATTCAGGCTAAATACACTCTTCGCAGACTCCACAGTACTCCGGGCGAAGGTTTGTACCCGGTACATCAGTCCGTTGTTGTTGTTGTATCTATGGGTGATGACGTACCAGCCAATAAGTAAGCCGCCCGCCATGAGTATGCTTATGATTGCTATGCCAGCCGGTGACAAAGAGGCCGATACCTGATGCGCCATTTGGGTAAAAATACCTCCCAGCCGTTTTGACTCCAGGACAATCACCATGCCCAGCCCACCAAACAGGATCAGAATATCCAGGACCCGCTCACTGACGACCGTGCCCAGGCTCACAGCTACCGGTACCTTATCGGTACGCAGGAGGACGGAGCAGCGCACCACCTCCCCAAGCTTGGGTGTAAGGCTGTTGACAAGGTAACAGATCAGGGTGGAAATCATCGTATTGCGGGCCGTACTGGGATGCCCCGCACTCTCCAGCATGATTTTCCAGCGCATAGCCCGAAATAACAGGACAAAAAAGAGGGCTACTGCGCTCATGCCCACCCAAAATGGATCTGCCTGACGCATAGCGCTAAGGAGGTCAGCAAGTGATCTGTCCCTGAAGGTCAGATATACCAGCCCGACTGCTACCAGCGTCCACAGCAGTAATTGAAAAAACTGACGGGTGATTTTCTGCATCAGATATGAAAAAAACTTCAGCAACGTAGTGGCTGCCGAAACGACGACAAAGGTAATAAAAATACCGTATGTTTCTGTTGAATAATCGCATCTCTCACCGGTAGGGTGAAGCTTGCCACCGGACTACCCAGGCTCCTGCCGGGCCGGGTGCGGGCCGCCGGAATGTACGCGACGGGGTGATGGCTTCCAGGTAATACCGGCAGGAGTCGCCGGCCTGTCCCGGGGGAAGCTGTGCTACCCAGTACCCGCTCACCGTGTCTTGTGTCATGGGTATGCGATGCCAGTCTGCCTCAGGGCCCTGTGCATATACCAGCACGACAGCCTGTAAGTTTGCAGCTGTATGTACGCGGGCCCGTATCCAGGTGTCACCCGCTGGACGAGCATCCAGGTGTGCATGGATGATCTGGCAAGGCTCCCGTACCCCTATTGTTTGGGTAAGACAATGCAGGGCACCTCCTGCGCTGATCATTTCCCGGCAGTTGATACCTTTAATGTGATACCCTGGCATGTACTGCCTGTATAATTCCAGCGCCAGGCTGTCTTCCGGGAGACCGTACTGGGGTACCAGTACCAGGGTATTGACGATGACACTGTTTACATAGCTAAAGTACCTGCCCCCCTGGTCGGGGTATCTGCCATGATCGGTTGGCATAGGTATGGGAAGAATACGGTAGGGTCTGCCGAGGGGGTTCTGGTAGGTCTCTTGAAGTTCTGCCAGGTTATGGGCTATCCAGGGGCCGTCTGATACGCCAGGGGGATACATGCCTGCCAGGAGCGTTTCTTCATCCAGCAGCTTGAGGTGCATATCCAGGTGGTGAATACCATCGTAGGGAAGCTCACGCATCAAAATATACCGGTTGATTCCCAGGTAGTCATGTGCTATGTCCCGTACCAGTTTTTCGGCGCGGCTGCCGGACATACCCTGAGCGTTTTCACGCAGGACAAGCCTGGAAGAAAATCCCGTGCCGAGCCCGTCCGCCAGGAGATTGCCCCCGGCATGGGTGAGCAGACGCTGGGGCGGACCAGTAGGCAGCAGGCTGTCACCCAGCCATAAAGAGATGAGTTCCGGTACCCGGTCATCCAAAGGCCGGGGCCGGTTATAGGTCCAGTCAGCTAACAGGCGGGTCTGTGCTGCACCTGCATACAGGGTCATGGGGCCATAGTCCCGGATCCAGACAGAGTTCACAGATGCCGTCCTGAATACGACCCTTGACAAAGGAACCTTGCCCTGAAGCAGGTATTCTCTGGCAGTATGCGGGTCTGGGGTGATCACCATCACACTGCATACCTCCTGCGCATACGACACAATCTCCCGGAGAGCAGGAAAAGGCTGGGGCCAGCTCACTACCAGCCACTCGACAGGCTCCCACTCCGCCATCATCCGGAGACTGTGCGGAGGCTGCGCCATACCCTGGCTGAGGATGAGTACCCCTGTCAGGCATATCCCGATACGCACACGCATGTATATAAAAAATTGAGCCTAAAAGGTACGTGATATATACGATTGTCCGTATCGCAGGTAAGAAAGCATGCGGAAAACAAATCCGATGCAATCGAAATTGCTTATTTTCGCCGACAGGGAATGTAGCCTATCTGGTTCCCGGGTGTCTATGACAGGTGTATTACAGACGTATTTTATCTCACTGAAGCATGCCCGCCAGAAGGCGCTGGCTGTCTTGCTGGATCCTGACAAGGTCTCGATGGAAGCTGTGCCGGGGACTGTGGCCATGCTGGAAGCGGCAGGCGCGGATATATTGCTGGTGGGTGGTAGCCTCGTTCAGAATACCTGGATCCACGAGCTGATTCCCCTGATCAAGGCATATACTACGCTGCCTGTCATTTTGTTTCCAGGTAGCTTGTATCAAATATCGCCTGCCGCAGACGGTATTTTGTTTTTGTCCCTGATCAGTGGCCGCAACCCGGACTTCCTGATAGGCAGGCACGTAGAGGCAGCACCCATGATCCGGGCAGCCGGGCTGGAGGTATTGCCTACGGGGTATATACTGGTAGATGCCGGCAGCCCCACGACGGTCAACTATATCAGCCATACGCTCCCTGTTCCGCATAATAAGCCCGAGGTTGCGGCATGCACGGCTATGGCAGGAGAGATGTTAGGTTTACGGCTGATATATCTTGATGGTGGAAGTGGAGCCCAGCGCACCGTCTCCCCGGAGATGATCCGGATCGTATCAGCCCAGCTTCAGGTCCCCCTGATCGCAGGAGGTGGTATCCGCTCAGCCGCAGATGCCCGGCGTATATGGGAGGCAGGTGCAGATGTGATCGTAATCGGTACTGCACTTGAGACTGGTAACCACCCTGAGTTGCTGACAGACATTGCGGTGATCAAAAATCAGCTGAATCTGGAAGTCGCAGGATAATGCCTCCAGAAAAGATGATGCACGATATGTTTGTTGGGAGCCGGGTTATTTCCCTACTTTTACAGCCTAACTATCTGGAAAAACCCGCTGTCTGACACAGCAGATGGACATGCGTATATTTTGGGGGTCTTGCATGGTATTGGCAGGCTGGTTGGCCTCATGTGTGGGGGAGCCACCTGGTGAGGCTGCACTTCGGCTTCGGCTGGTGGGCACATATTGTGGTGGGCCGTATGTGCTGCGATTGTCAGACTCGGTATATTTTTATCAAAAAAAGACGACCGGGATCTTCGGCACCCCAGACCAGGAGACCTGTCAGGGAAGATATCATCTGGAGTGGCGGGGGGATACCTGGTACTTGCAGTTTGAGGCAGCTCAGCCTCCATACGGGTCATTTTATGACTGCGAGGCTCAGTATGCTGTCTGGAACCGCCGTGAGGGGTATCTGATCGGCGGTGACACCCTGAGGCTACGGGACTTGCTGGACGGACAGCCTGTCTGGAAAGGTTCCTGCGGCTATTGACGACTTTGTTAGGAAGATTAATCACCCTACTTATCTAAAGATACATGAAGCTGATTTGTGTCGGAAGAAACTACTCAGAGCATGCCCGCGAGCTCAACAACGCTGTACCGGAAGAACCCTTGATTTTTTTCAAGCCCGATACGGCTGTACTGCGGGATAATAAAGATTTTTATTACCCTGAGTTCACCCAAAACCTGCATTTTGAGTGTGAGCTGGTATTCCGGATCGGGAAAGAAGCCCGCCATATACCCGAGTCGTTTGTATACAGCTACCTGGACGGTGTAGGACTCGGGATAGATATGACGGCGCGGGATATACAAGACCAGGTAAAAGCTAAAGGGTGGCCCTGGACATTGGCCAAAGGATTTGATCATAGCGCTCCGGTATCTGCCTTTATAGACCCTGCGCAATTTTCAGACTTGCAGCAGTTGCGATTTCGGTGTGCGATCAATGGCGAAACCCGGCAGCAAGGTCACGCTGCGGACATGATCTTCAGCATTCCACAGCTTATCGCCTACATCAGCCGCTTTATTACACTCAAAAAAGGGGATCTGGTATTTACAGGCACACCAGCGGGTGTCGGGCCGCTCAAAATCGGAGATCATGTGGAGGCATGGTTGGAGGATCAACAGATGATGAGTTTCCATGTCAAATAACAGATGGGCCTGGCTGGGGCTTTTGGTGTGTGTGGGGTTGCTGGCACCTTCGGAGCCCGCAGCGCCGTACCGGTTTCCGATGGAGTACCACCGCACGCTGGCAGGTACCTTTGCGGAGCTTCGGCCAGACCACTTCCATGGAGGGATTGATATCAAGACAGGGGGGCAGGTCGGCGCGCCTGTTTATGCCATTGCGGATGGGTGGGTGTACCGGATCAAGGTGAGTCCTTTTGGGTTTGGGAATACCATTTACCTCCGTCACTACGATGGTCGTTATTCTGTATATGCTCATTTAGAGACATTTGCACCGGCGCTGGATGCCTACGTCAGGGGACGGCAGATCGCGGAGAAACAGACCGAGCAGGAGATATATTTAGGTCAGGAGGAAATGCCTGTACGGCAGGGTGAGTTCATTGCGCGCAGCGGCAACTCGGGCGCTTCTCTCGGGCCACATCTCCACTTTGAAATCCGCAACAGCGAAGATCAACCCCTGAATCCACTGGCTTTTTATCTCGATATAATCCCAGACCATCGGCCACCGGTCGTCAGTGCCCTGGCATTGGAGCCCCTGGCACCTTATAGCCGGATCGCAGGACAGGCTACCAAGGTCCTCCCAGCTCTGTCTGGAAAAGAGGGGCTCTATCAGACGGATGCGGTCATAGACATACAGGGCCCTGTAGGGATCGAAATAGATGCATATGATCAACTGGATGGCGCCGACAATACCTGCGGCATCAACCGTATGCGATTGTTTCTGGATGAAAATCTCGTGTTTACCTATGGGATGGAGACTTTTCCCTTCGAAAACACCCGTCTGATCAACTATGCCATGGACTACGCCTGGTACCGCCGTACCGGGCAGCGGCTGCTCAGGTTGTATCGTGAGCCCGGCAATATCCTTACAGCCTATACAAACTCAGGGGGGGGAGGCGTGATTGAACTGCGGGACGATCATGTCCACAACCTGCGGCTGGAGCTGGAGGATCTCCACGGCAACCGGTCCATAGTCATCTCCCGGCTCCGGCGGAGCAACTCTTCTGACACGGGGCTGCCCCCTGTCCCTGGCAAACGCCCGGCTATCCGCTACGAGGTCAGGCGCGGCACCCTGGTAGTCGAGGCCAGCCCTGTGAGTGCCACCTGGCTGGAGGGACTCCGATGGCGGGATCAGGCAGGGTACGATCATGAGTTGCCCCTTGTCAGTACGACGCCAACGGGAGGGGTCTGGATGTTACCACTTGACCGGTTTGCCTATCCTGTAGCCGTGACGGATAATCAGGGCCGGCAATTGTTTCAGTTTTCATTTGTGGACGAGGTATTTCCCGATCGCAACAACCTGCTGGAGCTGGACGATATGCAGGTGTTTATTCCGTATAATACAGTACCAGACCGTCTGCATCTCCAGATCGCAAGATCTGCCTCGCCGGGGCCGGCCTCCGCCGCCTACGAGGTAGGCAGCCTGAGTGACCCGGTGATCCGGCCCTTTGTGGTGAGCTTCCGGCCGCCTCCGGGGGTTGATCCGGCCGCCCTTGTGGTCGTCAGGCGGACCCGGGGTGCGTGGAGCATGGCGGGTAAACGTGCTACTGCAGACGGCAGGATATATGCACATGTCTCGGAGTTTGGGACGTATGCATTGGCAGCAGATTACGAACAGCCCTGGATCAAACCTGTCAATTTTACGGAGGGCAAGATCATAGATACACGTACACAAAGCCTGGTCCTGCGGGCAGGAGATGATCTCTCCGGTCTTGACCGGGATGTAATGGCCTTTTATCTCAATGGAGAGTGGATTCCGGCGCTGTATGATTATAAGCGGGACACGTTTACCTGGGATATGAAGGAGCAGCGCCCATTGCCGGGGCCTGCCAGTCTGGATGTGGTATTGGCGGATCAGTGTGGGAACACCCGCCGGGTTTCTTATAAGCTTATTTTCTGACAGCCTTCTTCCAGGCTTGTCTGTGGTGTTGATCTGTACTATCTCGCTCAGCAATATATGGAGACTACGTATCATTCCGATCTCGCGTATGCCCGGGAGCTTGATCAGCAAGATCCTTTGGGGGGGTATAAGGCATCATTTTATCAACCGCTGGCACACGACGGGCGTCCGGCTGTTTATCTCTGCGGTCACTCCCTCGGCTGCCAGCCCGTGCGCACCCGCGAGTATCTGGAGCGAGAGCTTGCCGACTGGCAGGCACTCGGGGTGGAGGGACACTTTGCAGCCCGTAGCCCCTGGATGCCCTATCACGAGACCCTTACGGCGAGTACGGCCCGTCTGACAGGCGCGCTGCCGGAGGAGGTAATCGTCATGAACGCACTCACGGTAAACCTGCATCTGATGATGGTCTCTTTTTATAGACCGACACCGGACCGGTACAAAATTTTGATTGAGGCAGATGCATTTCCCTCAGATCAGTACGCAGTTGCCTCTCAGGCCGCCTTTCACGGATATGATCCCGATAAGGCTATCGTGCGGATACCCGCCAGCGCAGGAAGGCATACAGTAGCCACAGAAGATCTGGAGGAAATACTCCGGCAGCAGGGAGAAGATATTGCACTGGTGTTGTTGGGAGGGGTCAATTATTATACCGGGCAGGTATTTGAGATGGAGCGGATCACCCGGCAGGCGCAGGCACAGGGGTGTGTGGTCGGATGGGATCTGGCCCATGCTATAGGGAATGTACCGCTGTCTCTGCATGCGTGGGGCGTAGATTTTGCATGCTGGTGCAGCTACAAGTATCTCAATGGAGGACCCGGAGCCGTAGGCGGGGCCTTTATCCACCAGCGACATATTGGGCGGGACGACCTGCCCCGGTTTGCCGGGTGGTGGGGACATCGGGCAGATACACGATTTAAGATGGAGCCTGTATTTGAGGCAACCCCAACCGCTGAGGGCTGGCAGCTCAGCAATGCACCTGTTTTCTCGATGGCAGCCCTCAGGGCCTCGATGGAGGTCTTTGATGCGGCCGGGATGGAAGCGCTACGGACCAAATCACGTCACATGACCGGGTACCTTGCCTGGCTGATCAACCAGGTCGCCACACAGGCGGGTCTTGAAATCATCACCCCGGCAGACCCCGCAGCGCGAGGGTGTCAGCTTTCGCTGCTGACAGGCCCTGGTGGACGCCGGATATTTGATGCCCTGACCCAGCACGGTGTCATATGCGACTGGCGGGAGCCCAATGTCATCCGGATGGCCCCTGTCCCGCTCTACAATAGCTATGAGGATGTCTGGAAAGTGGCTCAGATCCTCACAAAAATATGAAGTGGCCCTGGCAGCCGGTCCCTGGGCCAGATGAACTGGCCCGTCTGATACAAGATGGGAATACCGCTGCCCTGCGACAGGTATTGGCCCGCCACCCTAAACTGGCTTCAGAAACAGGGCCTTCCGGGGTATTGCCATTGATCCAGGCGGTCATGCAGGACCAGCCGGAAGTGGTTCGTTTGTTGATGGACCA
The DNA here is from genome assembly GCA_033762375.1 of Bacteroidia bacterium. GTDB lineage: Bacteria > Bacteroidota > Bacteroidia > J057 > J057 > RDXT01. The sequence continues at coordinate 260,673 of JANRLQ010000026.1, read as the reverse complement.
CACACCTCAGGGTATGTCTCCCGGCCCCCTGTTTATTGCGGTATGGGAGCGGAAGTATCAGGCGTTGGAGGTACTGCTACAAGGACCCTGCATACCAGATCTGCCGGATCAGTCGGGGATCACCCCCCTGATGTATGCCGCGCAGTTGCAAGATGAGCGGTCCACCCGTATGCTGCTCGCAGGCGGTGCACACCCTGACGTACGGGATCCTGATGGTGATACAGCGCTGATGTACGCAGCAGCAGCAGATGCCTGGGCGGTGGCTTCTGTCCTGGTCACAGCCGGTGCCAGTACCCAACTCCGGAATTTTGAAGGTGATACTGTATGGGATAAAACACGAAGTGAAATCATGCGTCAGATTCTGAGAGCAGAATCAGATGGCAGCCAGACCAGTACAGATCCGTGGTAACGATGTTTGTGGATTAAACTATTGAAAATGAATATATTGTGACATATTGGTTTCCTATTCCCAATCTCATATGCAACAACAGCAGGAGAATCAATTATGTAAACAGTGTCGAATAATTGGAAAAATAATATTGTCCAGTTATTGTAATTTCGAAAAATAGATTACCGGAACGGCAGGGATGAATATGAGTCAGACAAGTTACAGCATAGAGGTGCGCTGCAGGCCGGAGATGTACCATAAGGTTTGCCGCTTGCTGGGGGTGAGGCCTTCGGGGGATCCCCGTAGTTTTGTAAGAGCTCTTGAGACAGCGCAACCCGGACCTCCGGCACCTGAGCCCGTACACCGGATCATGGATAGCCTGGATATGCGGCTTGAGCGGCTGGTGGAGGCTGGTATCCAGCCGACGGATATATGGCTGGAGGTGGTTCATACAGGGGCAAGTCCCAGGGTATCACTTCAGTGGGATGCATATACCCTCAGCCTGCCTGCCAACTCCGGTATCGGGACACGTATCATCTGCCGCAGTCACGCCCCCGGCGACTGGCATACCCAGCCGATAGCCAGTCTGCACCCGGTCTCGATACAGACCGTGATGCTGGAGCAGCAGGCAGCTCATATGGCTGAGGTTACGGTAGCGCTTGATGACAATACCTGCTGGACAGCCCTGTGTGTAGATTATCAGTGGGTGTATGAGCAGATACATACCCGGGCATTGTACTACTGGCCGGGACGTTATATTCCGGTCAGAACCCTGACCTCCTCCTGTGTCCTGCAGGTGGTCACTGACCTGATCGAGCGTCAGGTATTTGAGCAGGCATTCACCCCAATAGAAGAAACCCTCCCCGCTGCCCCCACCCACTATCAACTGGAGACGGGCCTGGCGATACTCCATGATCCGGTCTGTAAAACTGCCATTGAGCAAGTACTGGGTCCCGGGATCATATCCGATCCCCATATCTGGATGACAAGTCTGGCGCGCCCGGAGATCATGCCTGCCCAGACAGACATATCTAATTTTTTGAAAATGCTGGCACCACACTACCAGGCCCTGTCTCAGATGGGTATCAGACGGAGGGATGTGCATTTTTTTTGGACGATACCCTTTAGCGGGCAGTATATACTGGAGTTGCCCTCAGGGTGGCTGGGAGAGCTCTGCCGGAGTGGTCACGGGCTGGAGTTACACTTTCAGCGCAAGGCAGATTTTGTCGCCCGCTGCCTGGCTTGATTGTTTCCTGACCTGAAAGCCGATAGCTTTGAGGGTATGAATACTTCTTCACGTCCCTCGCTCGTCACGGCGTATGTGATGATGCACACGGCAGTCATATTGTATGGATTTACGGCAATCCTGGGCAAGCTGATCTCAATCTCGGGCACGACCCTGGTATGGTACAGGCTCCTGATCGCGATGATCAGTTTTTGTTTTTTTCCAGGTATACTGGGGCAGATCCGGGCAATACCAGTAGCCGTCAGGTGGCGGCTGGCTGGCATCGGGCTGCTGATGGCCCTGCACTGGGCTACCTTTTATGAGGCGATCAAGTACAGCAATGTCAGCATTACCCTGAGTTGCCTGGCTTCGACCTCTTTTTTTACGTCCTTGATAGAGCCGATTTTTTTTGGGCGGCGTATCCAGTGGTACGAGGTATTGCTCGGGCTGATGGTGGTGCTGGGGTTTGGGTTTATTTTTGGTTTTACGGGGGGGAAATATTCGACAGGAATCATTATTGCCATGATTTCGGCCCTGACCATAGCCATAGCCGGGGTGCTGAACAAGGTGTATGTATCAGAGTATCCGGTAGGAGCTATTTCGATGATTGAGTTTGCCGGTGGGTGGGTGCTCCTGAGCATCATATTTCCGGTGTATGTATGGGCGTTTCCGGACAAAGGTTTTGTTCCTACCTTGTCGGACACCCTCTATCTGCTGATACTGGCACTGGTCTGCACGACCCTGGCGTATACCCTGACGATGACAGCCCTGAAGGTCGTGTCTGCCTATACAGCAGCCCTGGCCATCAACCTGGAGCCGGTGTACGGAATCCTGATGGCTTACGGGATATTTCATGAGAACGAGGAATTGAACGGCGGGTTTTATGTAGGTACTGGTATTATTTTGCTTTCGGTCGTGCTGCATCCTATACTCCGGCACTATGCCGAAAAACAAAACAGGCAGACCTAAGGGCCTGCCTGTCAGGAATTTAAGCGGATTGATTAAAAGTTGATGAAGTTAATACCTGCCGTAAACGTCTGGGTTTCAGGGCCTTCGTTCTCAGCAAACATCTGGCTCAGGTTGTAGTTAAGGTAAAAATCAAACCACTTGAAGTCAATGCGGCCTGTGAGTCCGTAGCGGAAAGGATTGAGGTTAAAGTCATCCTTGATTTTGATGGTACCCAGCTCTTCGCTTTTCTGCTTGGTATTGCCGGCCCAGAGGATACCTGCGTATCCACCTACAGAGATACTTACGCCGTCATCGCCTCCGGGATCTGTGTTGAAATTCAGGAGCAGCGGTATCTGGGCATAACGACCCGTGAGCCGGTTGACAGAGAGGTTTACACCTGATGCGATAGAGTCGATGGTGAGTTGCTCCTGCTTGTCCAGGATCGTCACATCCTCAGTCAGGTAGTAGTGATTCCAGTCAATGGTAATGGCAGACTTGAGGTTGACAGCGCCGCGTCCGATGAGGCTGACCCGTGTCGGGAAGAGGTGCAGGGCTACGTGGGCAGCCGGGCGGAAGGAACGTACAGCCAGCTCAGGGATAGCAGCATCAGCACCAAAGGTACCGTTGACGTAATAGTTTGTAAATCCCAGGTCCAGGCCCAGCAGCTCTACCTCGGAGCGTTTGCGGCTGGTGCGTTCTTCTTTGTCGGTATAGTCGTAGTCATATTCATATTCGCCGCCATCATCTTCGCCCTCTCCGATGACGATCGTCTGATCCATGGAGTCTGTCCATACGACCACGTCCTCATCTTCGTCCCGGTTGACAATCTCAATTTTTTTGCCATCTTCAGTTGTGATGATGATGACTTTTTTGCGGCTCAGGCTGATCTCGGTCGTGTCCGTTTTGACGACCTTGGCAGAGTCGGGTGCTGGTGGCTCAGGCTGTGCGATCGCGGCAGTGGCGAGGATCAGCAACAGGATCAGGGTGCTGGCTGACCGTATGGTGGAGGTGAAGCTGGTTACGTTCATTGCTTGACGATTTGTTTATGCGTTTTTTTTGTGATTTTGAGGTTAAAGAGGTCGAGCTGATAGGTGCGCACTTCTTCCTGTCCTTCGCCTTTTTCATAATAGACGTTGATAGGAGATTTGGCCCATTTGCTCAGTTCGAGGGTCGCAAAGGCAAGTGCGCGGTCCACTGACAGGTCTTTTACGTCCAGCTCGCTTTTGGGGCGGTAGCGGGTGCGTACAGCCTGTGGGGCAGTATTGCGTACAGCGATTGCTTCAGGTGCTCCGGTCTGCTGCGCGACAGACGCGTCAATAGTAGGCATATTGGGTATCTCATTCAGATTGACGGCGGCGACTTGTGGCAACTGCTCAACAGGGTTAGAGGACTGGGGTTGCGTTTCGGTCATACCTGCCTGTGCGATCTGCTGGAGATGCTCGATCGGGTTGGCGATCACGGGTATCTGTCCAGAGGTACTGTGGCGCGTCCGGTCATGTGTATCAGTCGTGACTGGCTGGGACTGTACTGGCTGGGACGGATTATATGCGGGTCGCTGCGGGTCATCTGCCTGCGACTTGTGATCTGTTATTGGTTCAGTCGCGGGTGCCGGGTCATGGTTGAGGGTGATGATGAGGCTCACCATGACGATCACAGATGCCGCAGCTGTCGCATAGGGCAGCCATACAAAACGACGGACAGGTTTAGCTGCCAGACGCTTCTCAATAGCAGGCCAGAGATCATGTTCGGGCTCAGCTTCATACTGCCCCAGAGACTCTTGCCATATTCCCTGTATATCTTCTGGCTGTTTCATTGTTTGGCTGGTTCTACGATCAGGAGAGTCCGTTTACATTGGCATTCATCATATTGATCAGGCGGTCCTGGAGGAGTCGCTTCGCACGCGAGAGCTGGCTCTTGGAGGTTCCGGTTGAGATATTGAGCATCAGGCTGATCTCCTCATGTGAGTAGCCCTCCACAGCATAGAGATTAAACACCGTGCGGTACCCTGGCGGGAGCTCCCGGATCAGGGATAATATCTCACCCATGCTCAGCATAGACCATGCTTCTGCATCAAAACTCACATCACCGGCGTAGTCCACTGAGACCATAATATGGCGGGACTTGCGGCGGTAGTGTTCTATACAGGCATGAATCATGATCCGCCGGATCCATCCCTCAAACGAGCCCTGTCCTTTGAATGTGCCGATATGCTTGTACACCCGCACAAACCCCTCCTGCATGATGTCCTGAGCGTCGTCCCGGTTGTCAGTATACCGGAGACATACCCCAAACATCAACCGGTAGTACCGGTTGTACAGCGCACGCTGGTACCGGGGGTCTTCCCGCTGGCACCCGGCTACCAATTCACTCTCAGGTATTTGAGATACCGAATTCATACAACAAGGTAGTAATCAATCACGCATCAGGTTTTCTCGCTGCTTTCTACAGGGTCAGATGAAGCTGCCCGGATAAAAGTTGCATCTGTGTGGGAAATTTTTGTATCCCGGCAAAAAAAACTAATTTTGCCCTCGAATTTTGAAATCTCCCGGGAAACTAAACCAATTAATGGGCATGGCAATAACGGCACAAGAAGTAAACCGCCTCCGCCAAATCACAGGCGCTGGCATGATGGACTGCAAAAAAGCCCTGACCGAAGCTGAAGGCGATTTTGACAAGGCTATCGAGATCCTCCGCAAAAAAGGACAAAAGGTATCTGCCAACCGCGCAGACCGCGATGCCAACGAAGGCGCTATCTTTGTCAAGGCCAATGCCTCCAATACTGAGGCAGTACTGATCGAGCTCAACTGTGAGACGGACTTCGTCGCACGTAATGAGGACTTCCAGCAACTGGGACAATCTATCGCTGAAGCCGCACAGGCAGCCAAGCCAGCTGACCTGGACAGCCTCAAAGCACTCCATATCAATGGAACTCCTATCAGCGACCTGCTGGTGGATGCCATTGGCCGTATCGGAGAGAAAATTGACGTACGCCGCTATGAGCTGGTCGCAGGCTCACAGGTAGTCTCTTATATCCATCCCGGTGCCCGTGTAGGGGTAGTGGTGGCTTTTGAAAACACCAATGGCAAGGACGCTCAGGCTATCGGGCGTGATGTGGCCATGCAGATCGCTGCCATGAGCCCCGTCGCCATAGACAAAGACGGCGTATCTCAGGAGGTCATCGAGAAAGAAATCGAGATCGGCAAAGAGCAGGCCCGGAACGAAGGCAAGCCAGAAGCCATCGTGGAGAATATTGCCCGTGGTAAACTGACCAAGTTTTTCAAAGAAAATACCCTCCTGAACCAGGACTTCGTCAAAGATACCTCCAAGTCAGTAGGGCAGTACATCAAGGACAATCTCGGCGATGCCAAAGTGACCGCATTCAAGCGTATGCAGCTCGGTATGTGATCACGACATAAAAACTTAAAAAGAGAGTTTGCCCAAACTCTCTTTTTTTTTATATAGACCGCTGGTTGGCGGGATTTTTGTGCCCGTCTCTGACAGGTATTGCAGGATCATTGTACCACTACCCCCATTTTTCTCCCGATTTAATGTATGGAAAAGAGTCTGACCTATAATCGTGTGCTGCTCAAGCTCAGCGGCGAGGCCCTCATGGGTGACAAAGAGTTTGGCATAGATCAGGACACACTTCAGTATTATGCCGCGCAGATCATGGAGACGACCCGTATGGGTGTACAAATGGCCATTGTCGTAGGGGGAGGTAATATTTTCAGGGGCATACAGGGCGAGGCTACCGGTATGGGCCGGGCGCACTCGGATTATATGGGTATGCTGGCTACCGTCATCAACTGTATGGCGCTGCAAAGTGCCCTGGAGAGCCAGGGGGGGCAGGTACGCCTCCAGTCCGCGATCGCGATGGATAAGATATGTGAGCCTTATATCCGCCGCCGGGCGATCCGTCACCTGGAAAAAGGACGGATCGTGATTTTTGGGGCAGGGACCGGCAATCCGTTTTTTACGACGGATACAGCAGCCAGCCTGCGTGCCATAGAGATAGATGCAGATGTGGTCCTCAAGGGCACCCGGGTGGATGGGGTGTACTCCGCAGATCCCCGCAAGGATAAAAACGCCCGTAAGTTTGACGAGGTGAGTTTTGCGGAAGTCCTGGCCAATCGCCTCGGGGTGATGGACATGACGGCCTTTACCCTCTGCCAGGAGAATGAACTGCCCATTATCATTTTTGATATCAATGAGCCCGGAAGCCTCCAGCGCATCGTGACAGGAGACCGGGTCGGTACCCTGGTAAGCTGATCGGTTCAAAATAATATCGCATCTTGCAGCCGGACGGAGCCAACCCCTTGCTCCTCCGGCTGTACTGTATGGATGATGAAGGTGTATCTTATATTGATAGGTGTGATGGCGGGAGGCCTGGGCTTGCCGGTGGTGGCTCAGCCTGATAATGAACAGGTGGTACAATCCCTGCTCACGCAGTACCTGGATACCATGCGGACGGGCCCTGCGAGTATCTCCGGGGCTTTGCCTGCAACCTGGCTACCGCTTACCGTCAGCGGTAGCCAGATCCGGCTGGGGGTAGGGGTGCCGGCTGTCAGGTACCAGGCTGCTGGTGCCGGCTGGATCAGAACTGTCGTCGTACCGCTCACCCGGGAGGGTGATGGACTCTCTGCCACCAATCTCAGCTATACGGATACCTTGCCGCCCGCAGGACTTCGCGCAGTGAGGCGGGCCAGTCCGCCGCCCCTGAGGGGTGACAATCCCCTGCCACGGGCCAGGATTGGGATGCCAGCAGCCGTCATCTGCACCAGTATTATCGGGGTCATATCGTTGTTTTATATCAGAAGCCGTTGAAAAAGCACACATCACATGTATGGGCCGGGTGTATGGCCATAGTTAGTGCGCTGCTGCTGATGCACTGCGCACGACCCATCCAGCCTTCCGGCGGGGTGCGGGATGAGATTCCCCCCAGGGTATTGAAGACCCGCCCGGACAGTGCGGCGTTGTATGTTACCGGCAAGGAGGTAGAGATTGTGTTTAATGAGGCGATCCGGAAGCCAACCTACGGCAAGGAAATTTATATCTCGCCCTATATCCGCCCGCCCCGGATCGTCTATAGTGACAATGCCCGCCGCCTCGGCATCCAGTTTGAGGATACACTCCTCGCACAGACTACGTATGTTATCGCTCTTACCAATATCGCTGACCTCAACGAGGGTAACCAGCTTCCTGCCTATACCCTGGCATTCAGCACAGGCGGTACGATAGACAGCCTGAGTTTCGGAGGGACTGTGCAGTCATACGTGATGGGCCAGGCAGGAAAGGACATGAGCATTATGCTGTTTGATGCGGATAGTCTCCCGGTCCGCGCACTGAAAAATAAACGCCCCGTGTACCTGGCCCCGCTGGATAAATCCGGGGCATTTACCTTCCGGTATCTCAGGCCGGGCCGTTATTACATCCTCGGTGTCGCAGACAAGGATCAGACAAATACCTGGAGTACCGGGGCCGAAGCCCTGGCCCTGGCAGCAGATAGTGTGATCGTACTGGGGACGGATACCCTGCCTCCGGTTACCTTGTGGGCGTCGCTTCCAGATGATGAGGCACCCCTGGTCACTTCATACGCCTGGCTGAAGCCAGATTTGCTGTCTATCCGGTTCAATGGATATATACTGCCGGATCAGGGAGCGTTTGTTTTGACAGATACCCTGGGTCGTGATACCGTCATGCTCGACCGGCGTACGCTGTTTTTGGACAAAGAGATTGAGATGCTGCTGGCCGTCCCGCCACGTGCGGAGCCAGCACTGGACCTGCACATACGAGGCGCTGTTGACAGTACCGGCAACCGGCTGGACACGACCCTCAGGCTGAGCCGCTCCCGTACCCGCCGCTGGGAAAAGCCCATTGTGCGTCCCCCTGTTTTTGACCCGGCGATTAATGCCTGGACGCTGATTCCGTATCGGGCGCTGACACAGGCAGATACGGGACTATTTGCGCTGACGGATACTACCCGGCGGGATAGTATGCGGAAAAAATACCCGGTGGATATTCAGTTGTCGGGGTTAGAGGTGCGTATATCACCCCGTGGGATCTTGTCTCCCAAGGTCGGGTACTGGCTCACCTATCGGGATACCGTACCCGCTACTGCCAAGAAGCCCGCTCAAGACACAGTATTTCGCTACCCTGTCACCTGGCTTTCACCTGAGGACTTGGGTACGCTGCAAGGCACTGTGGTGCTTGACAGTACCTATGCCGGTCCTGTGATAGTGCAACTCCTCAACGGGCAAAATACCGTGATACGGACCGCATACGATACGGCATTTGTATTTAGCCACCTGCCCGCCGGGAGTTATACGGCAAGGGTCATCCTGGATGCAGACGGCAACCGGGCTTTCAGTCCAGGCTCCCTGCGCCGCTATCGCCTGCCAGAGCGTGTGTATCTTGACTCCCAGAAAATCACGATCCGCGCCAACTGGGATACCGAGGGACATATCATTCAGGTCGGAGCGACAGCCGCACCTCAGAAGGCTGGTGGTGGGGGCGCTCCGGTGGACGACCAGTCTCCGGCAGGCCGGCGTACACCCGGCAAAGGATAACGGCAGTATCCGGGGTATTTTGTAGTTTAGCACGACCCGGAACCTATGCAGCATATTCTCCATACGTACCAGCTCCGTCTGACGAACCTCAGCCAGGGCAACCGCACCCTATGCCTGTCCCGGCTGAGCCGTCGGCGTGACATAGATATTACCCAACTCGGATACCTGGGCGACGAGTCGCCAGAACAGCTGTTGCTGAGCCTGCTACAAGGCAAGTCAGCCAGGCTGATTGAAAAACCCGACCCCCGGTATGAGCCTGTCGCATTGGCTGATCAGCGGCTTTCGCATATATACCGGACCCTGACCACCCTGTCCGAAGAGACAGGCAGTTATGATTTTTGTCTCGGTTATCCGTTTGTTGAGGGTAAGTTTTTGGATGGTACCCTGGTCAGGTGTCCAGTCCTGCTTTTTCCGGTACAACTGGTACGAAACCTGGCAGGGCGGCCCCGGTGGAGGCTGACCTGTGACCCTGACCAGCCGATCGTTTTTAATAAGACTTTTTTGCTGGCCTATGAACGGTATCAGCAAATCCGGCTGGATCCGGCCATATGGGACCTGGAGCTCGCACAGGCGACCGACTGGGCCGAATGGCTGCATGATTTGTATGGGATTATAAAAAAGTTTCAACTTGAGGTCAATGTTAACCCCCGGATTTTTGACCTGAAGCTGGAGTCCTTCCCGGATTATCAGCGCACCTACATGGATACTTTTCCGACAGGTGTGCTGACCTTCCGTTCACAGGCGGTGTTGGGGCTTTTTCCGCAGTCGGACTCAGCATTGCTCAGAGACTACGAGCAAATCATCCATACGCCGGAAGCATATGACCTGGATCGGCTCCTGGGTGGTCCGCCGATGCATCAGCCGGCATATCCATACATCCGGGAAGAAGAACGGTTTTTTGTCACCCCTCTCGATCATACCCAGGAAGAAGCCCTGCTGCGGATCAAACAGGGTGAATCCCTCGTCATGTATGGGCCGCCAGGTACCGGCAAGTCGCAGGTGATCGTAAATATGATCGCGGATGCCATTGCCCACGGAAAAAAAGTCCTCCTGGTATCTCAGAAACGTGCAGCGCTGGATGTGGTTTATAACCGGATGAGTGCCCTCGGATTAGGGCGATTTGCTGTGCTGGTCCACGATTACCGGCATGACAGATCGGTTATTTATGACAAAATCAGACAACAGATAGACGATATCGAAATTTTCAGGCAGGAAATCGCGGATATCAATATTACCCAGTGGGAGTATCAATACAACCTGGTATCCCGGCAGGCGGATCAGTTTTTTCGAACGTATGCATCTCTTTTTCAGGCGCTGACAGAACCTCAGCCCTGCGGCCTTAATGTTCATAGCCTGTACTTGATGGCTGGTCATGAGGTCCCCCCTCTTCCACTGGAGGAGCTTGCCAAACAACTGGACTTGCCACAGCTTGATGCGTTTCTCGGCACGCTGGAGACAGTGATGGACTATCGCGAGTTATATGCTGCCGGGCATCCCTGGTCAGAGCGGCTATCCTTTCACCGGTACACACAGGATGATCTGATCCGGCTCAGACATGAACTCCAGGCCATACCAGCACGGCTGGCGGGTCTGCATACCCAGTATGCTGTATTGGCTGATCCGCTGCGTACCCATATTCTGGATCCCGCTACAAACAGGTCACGTATAGCAGCCTTCCGGACAGCAGACCAGGCCCTGATGTCTCCCCAGGTGCGGGAGGATATAGAAGCACTGAAGCAAGCTGATCTCACTCCGGAAAAAGGCAGGGCACTGCTGAGCCAGTTTGAGAAACCTGTCTCACAACTCGGCCAGAGGGCCTGGCTTACAGATGCCCACTGGCCCTATGTAGAAGCCCTGGCAGGTCATATCGCGCAGTATCAGCGGCTTATGCATCATCCGCTCAGGTGGATGTCCATCGGTTTTTTGCGCGCCCGGTGGTTTATCCGCAAACTTCTGGAGCCCGCACAATCCATCTTAACCCCTGAGCTGCTCAAGCAACTGGCAGACGAGGCCGCCGTATATCTCCGGCTTCAGAAGGTGTATGGCAAGTACCATGCGCATCCTTTTACGGGTGATTTTCCGCTGCTGGACACCCAGGTTACCCGGCAGGCGTGGATCACCCGTAAACAAACAGCCCTGGATGCCTGGGAGCAGATCAGCAGTATCACCTACTTTCAGAAGATCAAACCCCGGTTCGAGAGCGGACGGCTGGATATGCAGCGGTGGCAGGCGTCATGTGCCGTGATACAACGGCTGGAGGCATTTACCCGGGAGCTGGAAGAGACACGACAGCACTGGGGGACATTTCTGCACATGAGCCAGACAGACCATCTGCTCAGTGCGGTAGCAGATCCCGGGGAGGTACAGGACTGGCTCCGTGAGCTGATCCACTCATTTGAGCGAGATGCGGAGGAACTGCGCATCCTGGACACGACATTAGCCCCGCTCAGTACGGCAGCACGTGCGGCGATCAAGGCAATACAACCAGAGCTGTCACAACATACCGACCCACCCCAGGTAATCCGGCAAGTGCGGCAGCGAATCATTCAGTACTGGATCGAGCAGGCAGAGCGTACCAATCCTGTACTGACAGAGGTAGGCACCCGGGGATGGCATCGGACAGCCCATGCGTATGCCCAAAAACTGGATGAGCGCCGCCAGCACACCGTGGACCTGATCCATCGCCGGGTCAAAGAGCGGGTAGTCGGCATCATACAATACAACCGGCTGAAAAATCCCGTCACCTACCGGACTATCTATCACCAGGTCACCAAAAAAAGACTGATCTGGCCTGTACGAAAACTTGTCCAGGAAACCTGGCAGTCTGGTCTGCCAGAGCTCCTTCCGTGCTGGATGGTATCTCCGGAGGCTGCGGCAGCCATTTTTCCGATGGAAAAAAACTTTTTTGACCTGGTGATTTTTGATGAGGCCTCCCAGTGTTTTGTGGAGCGGGCCATACCGGTCATGTTGCGGGGGACACAGTGTGTGATTGCCGGAGATGACAAGCAGCTAAGGCCTGCTGACCTGTATCAGGTACGATATGAAGAGGCTGATACGGCATTTGTAGAGAATCCACTGGCCCTGGAGGTGGAGAGTGTCCTGGACCTGGCACGTGCAGCATATCCGGCTGCCCATCTCACCTGGCATTACCGGTCCCGGGATGCTGCCCTGATTCATTTTTCAAACACCTGCTTTTATGATGGTCGTCTCCAGATGATTCCTCCTGCCAGAGCAGATCATCGCTGGATACCGCCCATCGAGTGGGTCTCTGTACCGGGACGGTGGGAAAGTCAGGCCAATGTACCGGAAGCCGAAGCGGTGGTCCGGCTGATCCTGGAGCTGGTCGCCTCCTCGCCCCAGCCCTCCCTCGGGGTAGTTACGTTTAACTACGTCCAGCAAGAACTCATCCGGGATCTCCTGGATCAAACCCTGGAGCGATTGAACCGTGAATCTCCCCAGCTGGGCCAAAAGTTGATGGCGGCAATGCAACGATTTGATCAAGAGGCATTTATGGGATTGTTTGTCAAAAACATTGAAAACGTCCAGGGAGATGAACGTGATGTCATTATTTTTTCGACAGGGTATGCACCCGATGATAAGGGGCGGCTCTCCGCGCAGTTTGGGCTGCTGAATCAGGCCGGGGGTGAAAACAGGCTCAACGTAGCAGTCTCCCGTGCCCGCCAGAAGATATACATCGTATGCAGTTTTATGCCGGGGGACCTCCGGGTGGCGGATACCCTGCATCCGGGACCGCGCCTGCTCCAGCAATACCTTGCCTACGGGTACGCTGTCAGCCAAGGCCTGCGCCCCGCTGAGTTGATGCAGTCCAGTCCTGCACCTGAGCCCGGAGTCATAGCGGCCTGGCTGGCCGCTGCACTGACTCAGCGTGGTTATCAGGTCGTACACGCCCTGGGAGATACCCGTTGGCGACTGGACATGGCCGTGCGGGATCCTGCCGATCCGGCTCAGTTTAAGCTTGGGATTGAATGCGAAGGTGCGTTTTATTTCAGCGGGGCCAGCGTCAAGGAGCGGGAGGTCTATCGTCCTGCCCTGCTGCGCGATCGTGGATGGCAGGTGTATCGGGTATGGGCCCGTAATTTCTGGCGCAACCGGGACAAAGAACTGGAGCAGATACTGCGCCTGCTGGAAGCGTAGCCCTGTATCCTTGCGTTGTGGTGTCAATTGGCGGCAGGGCTTGGCAGAATTTTTTGTAAACTTGCACCTCTTCCTGTCAGAATTTCCTGTCAGGTCCGCTCACTTTGTTGTACGCGAGATTATGCAACTTTCTTATCCCAAAAACCGCATCAGCGTCCTGCTCCTGGAGAATATTCATCCCCGGGCTGCAGAAATATTCAACCAGGAAGGGTACCAGGTAGAGACCATGAGCCGTGCCCTCACAGAAGACGAGCTCTGCGAAAAAATCAAAACCGTCTCCATCCTCGGTATCAGATCTAAAACCCAGGTATCACGCCGGGTACTGGAGCATGCCACCCGGCTGCACGCGATCGGGGCTTTTTGTATCGGCACCAATCAGATTGACCTGGGTGCCAGCGCTGAAAAAGGGGTTGTCGTATTTAATGCACCCTACAGCAATACGCGATCTGTGGTAGAGTTGGCTATTGGGCAGATGATTATGCTCATACGGCGCATTGTCCCGATCAGCAATGGTATGCACCGGGGAGTATGGAACAAGTCCGCCCAAAACAGTTTTGAGATCCGGGGCAAAAAACTGGGTATCATCGGCTACGGAAATATCGGTGCCCAGCTCTCCGTCATCGCAGAGGCACTGGGCATGAAGGTCATGTACTACGACATGGTCGAAAAACTTGCCCTCGGCAATGCCATGAAGGCTCCCAGCCTGCGTGACCTGCTCCGACAGTCTGATATTATCACCCTCCATGTGGATGGCCGCAAGGAAAACACCCATATGATCGGTGAGCGGGAGTTCAAACTCATGAAACCCGGCGTGATATTCCTGAATCTCAGCCGCGGACACCTGGTGGACATTGAGGCCCTGGGACGTTTTTTGAAAAAAGGACATGTAGCAGGTGCTGCCGTGGATGTGTTCCCGTGGGAGCCCGAAAGCAATGACCAGGTATTTGACTCGGAGCTCCGGGGGCTGGACAATGTTATTCTCACACCCCATATCGGCGGCAGTACGCAGGAGGCGCAGCAAAATATCGGGGAGTATGTGCCCTCCCGGATTATTGACTATATCAACAGTGGCAGCTCATTTGGCAGCGTCAACTTCCCCAATCTCCAACTGCCTGCACAAGGCAAGGTACACCGCCTGATCCATGTCCACCTGAATACACCAGGGATATTGGCTAAAATCAACAATACCCTGGCGACCCATCAGATTAATATCGAGGGACAATACCTCAAAACAACTGAGCAGATCGGGTACGTCATAACCGACATCAACCGCGCATATCAGGACGACATCCTTGCAGATCTGCGTAAGATCGAAAATACGATTAGGGTAAGGGTTTTGTATTAAGGCAAAGCTTTGTGCTGATCAGGAGCTGAAATGATCGGGCTTTTTGCGCAAAAAAAACCGATTGGCCCGTCATTTGGACAGTTCAGGCTGTAATGTGCCGTCCAATAAGCTCTTTTTTTCCCTAATCATTATGGTTGACATGATAGTCATTGTTACGACCGTTGTAGCAGTCTCTGTGGGTGTATGGGTATGGGTGCGCCAGCGCCGAGGCCAGCAGCATGCTGATACCCAGGTATATCCTGCATTTCTGGCACCTGCCATATCGTATATCCCGGGGGTTCCGGCGCCTGCGGGCGTCCATACCAGCCTGACAGCAGGGAGCCCGCTCCTGATGTCGCCCTCTGAATTACGCCTAAGCCTGAACAATGAAGGTGCTCCCATTACCTACATGGGATTCCTGCCAGGGCTTCACAACGAGGCTGAAATTCACTACTGTGCTCCACACAGGGACGGAGGAGAGGGCGGCGAGGTTTTCAAGGGAGGGCAGGCCCTCCAGTTTGTCCTGGCAGGTCCCCGGATCGCTCAGCTCAACTGGTCATTTATACTCCTGTACCGGGATCATACAGGCCATATCTGGCAACAAGAAATCTCAAATCAGGCAACTGCTCCGCAGTCGCTCCGACCTGTATTTTCGGTAGCCGTTGCCTGATCAGGCGCTCTCCAGGTGTAGCTGGCCCATGAGAGCGGTCAGCTCCGCCTGTAAAGTCAGGGTCTTGTCCTGAGCGTACCACCTGTGCAGGGTTTCAGACCTGAGTTCATATGAAATGCCCGCTTCTTTTTGGGCCCAGAACTGCTCCTGAGCTGGCTGAGGTTTGGGTCCCCAGGTAGCTAACAGCGCAAGGTCTTCAGTCCGGAGGACCAGTAGCTTGGGGATCGCACGTCCACCCCGGGTCAGGTGCTGATCCATAAGGTCCAGGTGCTGGTCGCGCAGTACGATCCGGAGCTCGATACGGCCCAGGCTGGCTTCAGCGGCGGCCGCCAGCACCGGCAATATCTGGGCCGCGTCTCCACACCATCCCTCCGAGATCACCAGCCAGGTATAAGGCTCCGGCAGGGTTTGTACGGCTACCTGTAACGCCTCGCCCAATACTACGGTCTTATCCAGGCGATTCATCCGCTGGACATTCAGTTTGGTATAGTGCAGGAGCGCCTCAGAAGACGCAGGGCCGGTCGTTCGCCCCGCTGCCAGCAGGGTACTGACCAGGTCGCGGTATTCGGCATAACTCATGCTATGCGCCAGTGCTTGCTGATAGGTCGTTTTCATAATATGATACATTCGTCAGAAGGCCCAATACTACCGGCCTTTGTGGAGTTATACGGAGACATAACCAAGACAGTCATGTGATTAATGTCATACCCCGGACATCCCCGTGAAAAGCATTTCTTCACGATCAGGATCAATATAGCTGTATATTATCCCAAAGGACACTGATATGTACGAACTTACAGGAAAAAAGGCCCTTGTGACGGGGGCCGGGTCAGGTATCGGCGAAGAGATCGCGCATGTACTGGCCCGCGCTGGCGCACAGGTATATGTGACAGATGTTACAGCTTCGCAGGCAGCAGCAGTCGCCGCAGCCATAGTAGCTGCGGGAGGACAGGCGCAGCATATCCAGATGGATGTAACCCAAGCCGCCAGTTGTGAGGCTGCGCATGACATAACGGGCTGCCTCGATATCCTGGTGAATAATGCAGGAATAGGCCTGGTAGGTACCCTGCTCACCACGAGCCAGGCAGATATGGAGCGACTCTGCCAGGTCAACCTGATGGGCGTTTTTGTAGTTTGCAAAACATTTGTGCCGGACATGCTGGCTGCGGGGCGTGGCTCCGTGATCAATATCTCCTCGATCGGCGGGGTGGTAGGGATTGTGGACCGGCTGGCATACTGCACGACCAAGTTTGCAGTGACCGGCATGACCAAGTGTATGGCGCTGGACCATGCCAAACAAGGTGTCCGGTTTAATGCAATCTGCCCCGGACGGGTAGAGACCCCGTTTGTCCAGCAGATGATACGGCAGTACCCGGACCCGGAGGCAGCCTATCGCAACATGGCAGCCACCCAGCCCATGGGACGCATGGCTTCTACTGCAGAAGTAGCCAGTGTAGCCTTATTTTTGGCCAGTGACGCTTCTGCATTTATCACGGGTGATACCCTGATGGTGGACGGCGGCTGGAGTGCCGGATGATCAGGCGGGTGGACGGTTTTCGGCCATAGCCGCCGCTATAGCGGCAGCCTGAGCGTCACCGGAGGCAGCCAGATGAGAGATAATATGCTCATGGTCTGCGTCATGGCGGTTTTGGCTGAGTTTGTATTGGGCTTGTACGTCCTCTACCCGCAGCTCAAATCCCCACACGCCCCGGAGTTGTCGTGTCACATACGCTGGCGACATGCGGCTCACAGAGACAGCACCAGGCCTGCCGGCCTCATAGCGGTCTGTGATGCGGCCTAGCGCGGCCAGCAGTTCATCGTCACCGAGGAGGCGGAGGGTGCCATACACATGGACTGCTATATAGTTCCAGGTGGGGACATTTTCGGCCTCATACCAGGAGGAGGAGACATAGGCGTGGGGTCCATGAAACACAGCCAATGCCCGCTCCCCGGCCACAATCGCCTGGCCCTGAGGGTTAGCCCTTGAGATATGACCCAGCAAAACAGGATATCCGTCGGGGTGTAACTCCAGCTCCAAAGGCAGGTGTGTCACGACGGGCAGGCCCTGCTCAGTGGTCACCAACTGGCCGAAGCTGTTTGCCCGGATAAAAGCAGCCTGTTTTTCCCAGTCTTGCTCCTGAAAACGCGGCGGTACATACATAGGTCAGACGCTGATGGTGTCCTGAAGCGCTGCCGGTATCTGGCGCAGCTCATACAACTGGTTGCGAAGTCTGGGGGTAAAACCCGCATCCCGGATCACCCGCTGCATCTCAGTGGCGGTGAGTCGGTAGGGAGCGCCTGCTGCCGAGACAACATTCTCTTCTATCATGATCGAACCCAGGTCATTGGCACCCGCGTGGAGGCATATCTGGGCGACCTCTGGCCCTACTGTGAGCCAGGAAGCCTGTATGTTTTCGATATTGGGGAGCATAATCCGGCTGAGGGCGATCATCCGTACATACTCATCAGCCGTAGTGTCGTTTTTGACCCCACGCACCCGCGTCAGGACCGTACCGTCATCCTGAAAAGTCCAGGGAATGAAGGCCTTAAATCCATTGGTGCCCGCAGGACGCTCTGCCTGTACGGCCCTGATCCGTACCAGATGATCAAATCGCTCTTCCAGGGTCTCGATATGTCCAAACATCATCGTTGCACTGGTCGTGAGGCCGAGCCGGTGCGCTACCCGCATGACTTCGAGCCACTCTTCCCCGAGGCATTTGCCGTTGGAGATAATGCGGCGCACCCTGTCTGCCAGGATTTCAGCACCAGCACCTGGCATTGAGTCCATACCAGCCTCCATGAGCCTCCGCAAGGTCTGCTCATAGGTGAGACCCGACAGGGTAGAAATATGTACAATCTCTGGCGGACCCAGCGCATGGAGCCGGAGCTGTGGATACCAGGACTTTAGTTTGCGGAAAGTTGTTTCATAAAACTCGATTCCCAGCTCGGGGTGGTGACCGCCCTGAAGCAAAAACTGATCACCTCCAAGGGCAAAGGTCTCCTCTGCTTTGCGCTGGTAGGTCGCATCATCGGTGATGTATGCCTTGTCTTTGAACTTATCTCCGGGCGGCACAAAAAAGTTACAAAACTTACAGTTGGCCACGCAGACATTGGTGGTATTTACGTTGCGGTCTATCTGCCAGGTGACGATCCCCGGAGTATCGCGCTTCTGTATCTTACGCATCTCATTGGCGGTGTACATCAAGGCCTCAGTGGGGGCATGATGATGAAGCCATATTCCTTCCGCTACACCCAGGAATTCAAAGTCAAGGGCTTTACGCAGGAGGTCGTTTGTATTCATTGTCAGTCGATTAGGCGTATTCTTGTGAGATGAGCGACATATTGCCAGCGGCAAGATATACTGAAAACGGGAGAGGCTGTATAAAAGTTTCAGAATAAATTGAAAGAAACGATTCCGCCAGGGCAGGCCGGTGTATCTGCCTGAGCCGCTCGATCTCACATTTTGCTTGTTGGGGTGAGGACAAGCTTCATACAGGCGCTGAAGGCGTAACTTACAGTCGTAAAAGGTCAGTCACGCTATGTCCCCAGAAGAACTCCGGAAACTCAAGCGCGAAGTAGCGCAGCTACGTCAGGAAAACCAGCAGCTCAAAGCAGCAAGTACACATCCCGTACACACGATGTCATCTGCCGGTGCTGATGCACACAGGCCCGATGTGCTGGTGGCCTCTATCGGGAAGTGGCTGGCACAGCTGAAGTCAGCCAACCGTGCACTGACAGATGTTGCGACCCAGCTGCGAGAAGCCGAGCGCTCGCTGACGACCCTGCTGCCAGCGCTGGACCTCCAGGTGAATGGCTGGAAACGAGAGATCGAAAATTTACGCCAAACCTCCGAACAGGCTGAAGCAGACTATACAGAAGTGGTCATGAAACTGGAGTCCAAACTCCAGCAGGTGCGCCGGGATACACACACCCAGGAGCAGAAACTCAGGGATGCCTACGAGGCTACACTGGCTGCTCTCAGGGATGAAAAAGCCCAGCTTCAGATCCAGTTGGAACAGCAGCAGCGACCAGATAAGCCAGATCCGACCACCCCTTTTACTATATTTGAGCCGTAATCATATTCGCTTGATTTTCAGCACCTGACCTACTTTGATGGCATCACTGGCCAGTGCATTCTGCCGTTTGATCTCCTGCACCGGGATATTGTACTTGCGGTAGAGGGAATACAGGGTGTCTCCGCTTTTAACAGTATGGGTGATCCATCCCTGGGAAACATCCGGCGCATCAGTTCCGGCAGCAGGGGTGGTACTTGGGCGTGTGTCTGAGTCAGCAGAAAATTGTGTCCGGGTAGAGGCTGTGCTGCTGTAGTAAGCCTTGTCCGGCAGCGTAGCTGCAAGGTACTCCAGCTCATTGCCCAGGTCCAGCTCATCCTGGAGTCGCTGGATCTGCCCATCCGGCATGACGATAAACAGTCCCGGGAGAGAGTTATGCTTAAAAGCTTGTTTAAGAAAAGCATATTCTGACTCCTTCGGCAGGAAAAGATGTTCCCATGGGAGGTTGCTGCGGAATACCTGCTGTGCCCACACGCCTTTGTTTTTATCCACACAGATGCTGACAAACCGGATGGGCTTCTGCGTATATTGGCCGTAGAGCCGGCTCATACCCGAGAGCAGGGTAAGAGAGGGGCCATTCCAGGAAGCCCAGAAGTTGACCACCCATATCTCGTCCTGGCGGTTTTGGGTAAACTGCTGACACTGCTTGAGAAAGGTAGTATAAGAGAGCGAAGTGTCGGGGCCGTACTGCGCTTTAGCAGGGGTGCCCGCCAGCAAAATCAGCCCGATCCCAAGGGTAGCCAGAAAATGTTTCATACGATTCAGGTTAGTGGGTCATATCAGCAGGGTGTTTCTGCACAATATGGCTGCCATAATACAAAATACCGCAAAAAATATTGCTATTCAAGCGCCATACGCATACGATCTGCGATCAGATCATACAACTGTCTGGGGCGCATCCTGCGCCAGGCCAGCTCATCCAGGATCGGACTCCGGTAGAAGTATGACATAATCCCATAAGCATCCATCTCTACCTGTACGGTTTCCCGCGCCCGGAGGATACATATCCAGCCATCTTCCAGCTCTTCCTGCATCGCCTCGTAGTAGTCGTCCCGCTCAAGATAAGCATGAAAGACGTTTTCACAGATAAGAATAAACTGATTGATCCCATTATCTACCAGCCAGGTGAGGCAGTTTTCGGCCAGCAGCTTAAAATCATTGTCATAGAGGTCATTCCACTCCCCAAACAACTCGATAATCGCATAGCCGGCTTCATAGTCAGCAAAAAGGATCTTGACCAGCAGACTTTCGGAGCCTATCTCGTCCCAGAGCGGATGTGCCGGAATCTGATTGACAGACCGGTCATAGTAAAACTGGCTGTGCTCGACCTCGTGAAACGGAGACAAGGTATCTGTCTCATGACTGTACAGGTCCAGCCAGCCGTAAAATGGTTCGATGTCATGAAGTTCTCCCCGTATCATGATGTTGCAACAACAAAAATGGTTATATTTGATCTCGCTTTGTGGGAGCTAATAAGTACCACAAAAGTCAGAAAATTATCCGTCTCTCGCGAGTGCGTAACCATTCAGGAGCACATTTCGTTTCATCCGAGCCATGTAAGTTTGCCAGGCTTGAACGAAAGAACCTTTCATAATTGACTGCGTATTAGACAGATAATGGTTATGACAAAATATTTTTTTCTGATCTGGGTGGCCGTCGGATGCCATACACTTCTGGGCCAGCAGCAGCTGCGGGTTGATACGATCATGACGGATGCACGCACTGCGCACCTGTTTCTCCGTATCGAAGCGCCCGCCGGAGAGTTGCACATGCACTCATCTGGTGCCTGTGGCGTCCATGTGACCCGCCATGAGCCTACCTGTCAGGTGCAGTCCGGTAAGGTTTGGTCTGATAACCGGGGCAATCAATACCGGGATGTGTATGTGCGTGCTACTCATAGCCCAGCGGCAGCTGCCACAATGCCCGTCAACCAGATCGCCCGCCTCAATCCGTATGCGCAGGCAGGAGAAAGCCAGCGCATGGAGTACAATCCTGATCCCTCGATCCCGACGGATATCCGCCTCAACCTTGGAACGGGTGCCAGCCGCCTTGACTTCTCAGACCTGACCCTGCATCGGGTAGAGGTCAATGCTGCCTTCTCAGATGTCATGCTCCTCTATAGTATGCCTAATCGGGATACGATGGAGTCCCTGACCCTGCATGCCGGCAAAGGTGATATTTCCCTCAAGCAGCTGGAGCTGTCGCTGGCTGAGATGGTGATGGTGCAGAATGATCTGGGCAATACCCAGATTCAGCTCGGAAACAGAAGCACCCTGCCCCACAAACTATTTCTGCGCTCAGGCGCTGGTCAGAATACCCTGATCATTCACCCTTCTCACCCGGTACAGTTGATTGTTGAGGCTGGTTTTTTTGTCTCAGTAGAGATACCCACCTCTTTTAAGGAGACAACACCCGGTGTCTATGTGAACCGTGCCGCTATCCTCAACCCCGCTCAGGCCACCCGTATTATCTGCAACCTGGACTTTGGGGGACTCACCGTAATGGAAAACAGCTACTGAGCCTGCAAAATATCATGTGCATACGTATCATCGCCTGCTGCCATGCAGCAGGCTTTTTGTTGGGGGTATTACTGCATGATACCCCGCTGGTTGAGCATCGAGTGATATTGCTGGGCATAGGCGCTATGCTCTGCCAGCGTCTGTGAGAAATGATGATACCCGTCTCCTTCGACCTTGGCACAAAAAAACATATAGTCGTGTCGCTCGCGGTTTAGCACGGCATCAATAGAAGGTATGGAAGGGGTGCAAATAGGGCCGGGCGGGATACCCGGATACATATAGGTATTGTATGGAGAGTCTGTCTGCAGGTGAACGTCCAATATACGGCGGAGCGAGAAGTCACCTACCGCATATTTTACGGTCGGATCAGCTTCCAGTGGCCAGCCTTTTTTGATCCGGTTGAGATATACACCCGCTATACGGGGTTTTTCTTCATTTTGATTAGACTCTTCCTCTACGATAGAGGCAATCGTAACTACTTCCAGCCGGCTCAGGCCTAATTTTTCCCGGAGATTGTTGCGGTCTTGGGTCCAGAATGCCTGGTACTCCTTGTACATGCGGGATACAAGATCCTTAGGTTTGATGTTCCAGTATACCTCATAGGTATTCGGGATAAAAATAGCCAGGGCCGTCTGGGGGGTGAGTCCATTAAATTTCTCCAGAAACGCCCGGTCATTCAGCGCCTCTAACAGCTCGGCAGGGCGCATCTCCAGTTTTTCGGCCACATAGTCTGCCAACTGTTGCGTCGTCCGAAACTTGACAAAAGTGAACTTTACGGGTGTTTGTTTGCCTGACCGGAGGAGCTGCACCAGGTCCCGGGTGCTCATGTTGTGCTGGAGGATATAACGCCCCGGCTTTACGTTGCGGGGGTAGTTCATCTGACGGGCCACCCAGTGAAAAGCCATGGGGTCTTTGATCAGTTTTTGCTGGAGGAGCTGATCGCCTACCCGGGTATAGTCCCAGCCGGTATGCACAAAAAACTCCGCAGACTCACCGTCCGGCGTGGTGACATTCGGGGCAAATATCTGACGATACAGGGGGTAGATCGCCAACGCAGCTACTACCAGTACTCCGGCCCAGAGCCAGGGATTTCTCAGCCATTTTTTCATGATCAGCAGGCATTTGAGGCAAAAATACATTTTTCTTTCAGACAAATGTATCATAGCCTGCATGACAGGTACTATGCAGGAAATATCAGGTTTGTATGCCGATTGTAAGAGGTCTTCCCTATATTTGAAGCATAGCTGTCGGCCTCCTATACCTATCATTCTCACACCATGCAAGATCGCCTGACCCAATCCCCTAAGTTCCGTCGCTGGAAATCCCTCCTGGAGCACAATGGCCTGAACATTCACGGGATCACCGAGATTTTTACCCGGTTTCGGCATGACAATGATCCCTTGTTTTCGCTGGTCATGCTGGACGCCACCACTCCGGAAGGTGATAAAATTCCCCCTATATGTTTTCTGAAAGGGGAGATAGTCTCTGTCATGCTGGTGCTGATAGATCAGGATACCCGTGAAAAATATGTGCTGCTGGTGAAGCAGCGCCGTATCTGTAGCGGTGCTTTTATCTATGAACAGGTGGCAGGGATGGTAGATGGAGCCGATAAGCCACACGAGGTAGCCGTGCGGGAGGTCGCTGAGGAGACGGGCGTGGAAGTACGGCCGGAGGAGGTAATACCGCTTAATACCGAACCCCTGTACTGCTCTACCGGGACATCCGACGAGGCACTATATTTTTACTACTGTGAGCTGGAGCGTCCTCACAGTGTCATCCAGTCCTATCATAACCAACAGCAGGGCGTCGAAGGAGAAGGGGAGCGCATTGTCACCCACCTGGCGACCATCCCGGAAGCCCTGCAACTGATCACCAATACCAACGGCCTGCTGAATATATACCTCTACCAGGCGGCTATGGCCGCCCGCGGCTGAGGGTCCGGATCAGGGCCAGCAAGGATACAATAGCCCAGGTGGCTTCGAGTATGGTGAAAGGCAGTGAGCCCAGGAGTATAGATGACAGGCAAGCCAGTGCTGCACCGGCCAGGTTGACAATCAGGTACACCGGGCTATCCTGCTGCCAGCGACCGGACAGGGAGCAAAAATAAGCCAGCAAGATCAGGCTTACGCCTGCGGCTCCGGTGATATCTGCCCAATGATGTAGTTGCATATCGAAACGTCTGTTTTGTAAACCGCTTATTTTTATATAAACCTACATGAAAGATCTGATACGCCTGATAGGCTGGTGGGTGGTACTCGCCATGCCATGCATACAATTGTATGCCCAGTCCTATGCCCATGTGGATATCAATACGCTGACCCAGGAAACGCAGCGGATGGTCAGGGAGCAGTCATCCCTGACCCTGGGCTGGTGGATCCCGGATGAGTTCTGGATGGCCTCTCTCAGCACGAATCCGGACGTCTCAGAAACACAGGTCCAGGAACTTCTCAAGCTGGTCCGGGACTACACCGTGATCGTCGTCGTAAAGGGTGATATTTCCTTTGTGGGGAGCATGAACTTCTACAGCCAGGCTGATATTGCCCCTATCCTGACGATCAGGGCTGGGGACGGTGCTGTATATAAGCCACTGCCGGAGGACGAAATCAGCAACGATACCCAGCTGTTTTTTGGGATGATGCGGCCTATGTTTGCCAATATGCTGGGCTCGATGGGCGAAAACATGTACTTTTTTGTATTTCCCCGCAAGGACAAAAGTGGCCGGCGATTGCTGGATCCTTTCCGGCAAGAGACATTTTCCGTGATGGTCGGCTCAGAGGTGCTGACCTGGCGCACCCCTATCGGTTCCCTGATTGATCCTAAGACTTGTCCGGTAGATCAGGAAAAAATGAATGGTGCCTGGAACTATTGTCCCTGGCATGGCGAAAAATTGAACTAAGCTTAGATGCTTCCTGTCCGGCCTCCGTCCACAGGGATCGAGACACCATTGACATACGCAGCGGCCGGGGTAGCCAGAAACGCCGCGACCGCTGCGATCTCCCCGGCCGTACCAAATCGCCCGACGGGAATGCTCAGTTGCATCTCGCGGGCGATATCCGCTTCTGAAAGGCCTGCGGCAGTGGCACGGCTTTGTATCAGAGAGGTGAGCCGCGCCGTCTCCGTAAACCCCGGGAGGATATTATTGACCGTAATACCATCTGCTCCCAGCTCGTTGGCGAGAGTTTTGGCCCAGCTGGCCATGGCTCCACGGGTTGTATTGGATACACCCAGGCCCGTGATGGGGATACGCACGGAGGTAGAAATGACATTCAGAATACGGCCATACCCAGCCGTACGCATGCCCGGCACCACTGTCTGCACAAGACGATGGCTGGTACCCAGATGCATGTCCATCGCAGCCTGAAAGGCTGCCAGTGACGCAGATACGATCGGGCCGCCGGGCGGACCGCCGGCATTGTTGACAAGTATGTGGATCGCGGCTGATTCTCTCTCCATCCAGGTCTGCACCGTGGCCTGGGCTGCCTCAGGGTCAGCCAGGTCAGCTTGTAGCCAGGCGTGTGGCAGGCCCACGGGCGGAAGGGAGGCCAGGGTCTCCTCCAGGGCTGATGTATTGCGGGCCAGCAGGATCACACGGGCTCCCAGGGCAGCCAGCTCATGTGCGATCGCTCTCCCGATCCCCTGCGTACTGCCGCAGACCAAGGCGTTTTTGCCGGTGAGTGAAAGATTCATACAGTGTGGGTAATGTTCGTGTACAGGGTGTCTACAGATCGTCTAGGGTGAGAAGGGGTTGGATGCGGAGTGCCTTTAGAGGCTTTATGCAGTTGAGGCGGATTGTGATGCTGCTGGGGATGCAGGTATTACCAGCGGTACACAGAACAGGCAATATAGGTATGAGACTTGTACCTTTGTATGATAAAACAACACAATAGACACATTATGCTTCACCACCTGGAACCACTTCTCGACATGCTGCTGATCGTTTTCTGGGGCACTTTTTTTATGGCAGCCCTGATTAGTGCCTGGTTTATGGCGCCAGATCCTGTGACTTTTGTCCAGCCGCTGGATGACGACGATCCTGTCTACCTGCTGGAGCAGCAAGCCTGATCCGAGTTAGTCCGCGACTTCGCGTTCTACGTATATCCGGAGTGCAATATTGAGCACATCCTTGACCCGGATCCCCTTGAGAGACGCGATCTCACGCGCTCTGTCCAATACCTGCTTGGTGATCATCGTACTAAAGGGTACTTCTATATCAGACGTATCCAGCAGATCACCTGCAGGCGTCTGTCGGCGAACCCGCATGGAGGGGGGGACAATCTCATCAAAGATACGGCTATCCAGTGCCTCTTCCATCGCATCGAGCAGCGACATGCGGCGATTGGGGGTGGCCTTTTCGCGTTTAGGGAGGGTAGTAACAGGAAGGCTTTCGCCCAGACTCTCTACAAAGCGTTTTTTGCGGCTGGACGAAGCCGCTTTTTTGACAGGGATTACCTCCGAGAGTACATCATCCTCGTAGGCATCTCCTATTATATCTAAAAATTTTTTTCCCATGGATTGGCACTCTCATCAGGCGGGTGAATAAAATCAGACGGTCAGTTCGGCATTTACCCGGCCTACGACTTCGCGGGTGAGTTCCATATAGTCTTCTGCGCCGTTACAGAGGGCGTCGTACTGGAAAATATGCAGCCCCATGCTCTGTGATTCTGCCAGTGCCACATTTCCCCGGATACGGGTCGCAAAAACGGCATCCCCATATCGCTCTACGGCGACCTCAGCCACATCCCGGTGCAGGACCTTGCGGTGGTCAAACTGGGTGATCACAATGCCGAGGAGCTCCAGTTTTTCATTCATGCGGGTGCGGACCGTGCGGAGGATACGGACAAAGTCTTCCATGCCCTGCATCGCCAGGGACTCAGGCTGGAGGGCCACAATCACAAAATTGCTGGCAGTCAGGGCTGAGATTGTCAGCGAGCCCAGAGAGGGAGGACAGTCGATCAGGATATAATCGTACAGCTCCCGTACAGCCGTCAGGCTCTCCTGGAGGATAAATTCCTTTCCGACCTCATTGTTTTTTTCAAAACCCGCCAGGTGTACGGAGGAGGGTACTAGGTCAAAATTATCTATTTTAACGACCTTTTTGCGGATATCGTCTTGGAATGCAAGAACCTGATAGAGGGTTTGTTCTTGTTTTTTGAGTCCAAGTGAGAAAGTGGCATTGGCCTGCGGGTCCATATCAATCAGCAGGACTTTGTAGCCAGCGCGTGCCAGCCCGGCAGCAAGGTTGACGGAGGTAGTGGTTTTGCCTACACCTCCTTTATGGTTGGCTATGGAGATTACGCTCATGTGGAGAAGGGTTTGTCACCGGAAATCAGCCAGATAGGCTCCCAACGTAGATACGCGGTAAAATACACAATCCTGATGCAGGATACAAGTGTTTGGCAGATATAAATCCCTGATAGCGGGGCTCAGGACTTGTTGTACTGGTTCATGGCTTGGTTGAGACCCGCCGTAGCAAACGTGAGGACAGCGTCTGCGCAGGCATCAAGCAGCGCGGGGAGTCGTTCTATTTCTGCTGCTTCAAAAGGGCTCAGCACATAGTCGGCCTGCCGGCCTCGTGCAAACTCATTGCCTACGCCGATCCGCATCCGTGCATAGGACTGGGTGGTGAGTATGGATTCAATGTGTTTGAGACCATTATGTCCCCCGTCGGAGCCCTTGGGCCGTATGCGGATCGCCCCGAAAGCCAGGTTGATATCATCGGTGATGACCATCAGGTTTTCGATCGGCACATTGTGTTTTTGGAGATGATACCGTACCGCGTTGCCGCTGAGATTCATATACGTAGAGGGCTGGATCAGCATAAGCTGACGCCCCTTGTGCCGCATGGTAGCTGTAGCCGCATAACGATCAGTCTCCAGGGCAACACCAGCTCTTGCAGCCAGCTGCTGCACCACCATAAATCCGATGTTGTGGCGGGTGAGGCGATACTCC
Source organism: Bacteroidia bacterium (assembly GCA_033762375.1). Classification (GTDB taxonomy): domain Bacteria; phylum Bacteroidota; class Bacteroidia; order J057; family J057; genus RDXT01. The sequence continues at coordinate 232,856 of JANRLQ010000026.1, read as the reverse complement.
TCACCGATATTGCCCAGCCCGGCGATCAGGTATTTCATGGTGATCAATATGAAATAGGTACCCGTATAAGCACAAAACCAACCCCGATAACAGGATTGGTTTTGCGAATGACATGAGGGGCAGCGCCCTTATTTTTTACCACCCCGGAGTGCACGCGGGATTTCTACCGATGCAATCGCAGCAGAGGGAGATGTGACAACCTGAAGACCCTGAATATTGGCTTCGCCGACCTTGATGGTGCCGCCCAGGTCAAGCTGAGATACATTCACCTTGATGTTTTCAGGAAGTTTGTCAGCGGTACCCCGCACCTTGATCTTGCGGAGTTTGGTGAGGAGTTTCCCCCCTTTGGTTACCCCTACAGGCGTACCTTCCAGTACAAGCGGAAGATTGATTGCTACAGGCTTGTCAGCAGAGACCTGAAGGAAATCAACATGGATGATGCGATCCGTCACCGGGTGATACTGTGTCTCGCGCACAATCGTATCATATAGCTGGCCCTCAACATTGAGTTTCACGATATAGGTATCGGAGGTGAAAAGGGCTTTTTGTACCTCTTTGTAGGCAACTTCAATATGTGTGGATGCTCCATCGTGATAGACCACTGCAGGCACATTATCACCTTTGCGTACATCGCTGGAGGCTTTTTTGCCGGTGGTGTTCCGCAGAGAAGCGTTAAGCTCAATCGTTTTCATTCTACTGCCTGTCTTACGAAATAAAAAGGGAACTGATAGATTCGAAGTTGTGTATTTTCCGGAATGCCTTGGCAAAAACGGGTGCCACACTGAGCACCCGGATTTTGTCTGTATGTTTTGAAAGTGGAATCGTATCTGTAACGACTACCTCTTCCAGTAGAGACTTTTCAATCCGCTCATAAGCTTCTCCGGAGAGGATCGGGTGGGTAGCAATGGCACGTACGGAGAGCGCACCTTCAGAGATCAGCAGGTCTGCCGCTTTGGCCAGCGTGCCCGCAGTATCTATGAGGTCATCTACCAGGACGATATGTTTGTCCCGCGCATGACCGATTACCTGCATCGAAGCGACTTCATTGGGCCGCACACGATGTTTGTCCACGATGATCAACTCCGCATTAATGTAGGAAGCATACTTGCGGGCTCGTGCAGAACCTCCGATGTCAGGAGAAGCAATGGTCAGATTTTCCAGCTTCAGACTCTTAAGGTAAGGCACAAACACCGCAGAGGCGTCCAGATGATCAAGCGGAATATCAAAGAATCCCTGAATCTGTCCTGCATGCAGGTCCATGGTAACTACCCGGTGTGCCCCGGCTGCCGTAAGCAGATTGGCGACTAGTTTGGCACCTACCGAAACACGGGATTTAAACTTCCGGTCCTGGCGGGCATATCCAAAATAGGGTATTACCACGATGACCTGATTCGCAGAAGCACGTTTGGCAGCATCAATCATCAGGAGAAGCTCCAGCAGATTGTCAGCAGGCGCAAAAGTGGACTGAACCAGGAATATGTCTGAGCCACGGATTGACTCTTCATAAAATACCTGCATCTCTCCGTCGCTAAATTTGAGCAATTCAATCTTGCCCAATGGCGATCCGAAGAAATCGGCAATTTTTTCAGCCAGGTACCGGGACCTTGACCCCGAGAATATTTTTATCTGCGAGGACATACGTTAGTTGTTGAGCCGGGAGGATTCGAACCCCCACAAACAGAACCAAAATCTGCGGTACTACCCTTATACTACGGCTCAAGGTTCATTCACATGAACGGAGTGCAAATTTATAGAAAATCTTCTAAAAGCAAATACACCTTCTAAAAAATTTTTACACCAACAGATGATGATAGTCACCCTGCAGGCAAACCCTGCGCATGGGATAGCTGAAAATCAAGCAGGTAATTTGAATCAAATTGATAACCATTCTCTTAAATTTTTCTCCTATGAAAGCCTCTTTTGATTCGGCATCCAATCCCATCCTACCCGTGCTTAAAACGGATATACGGCGTATTCTGATTCCTACAGATTTTTCAGAGGCTTCACATCATGCCTATCTGTATGCGCTCCCCCTGGCCCAAACACTGCGGGCGCATATTACCCTGCTGCACGTGATGGATCCGACCGCCATGGCACCGGACCCTATGCTCCATACGTATGTGGACCAACTCCGTGAATCAAGGTTCCAGAAGGTCTCAGAAAACTTCAGCACCTGGTTGCTTGAAGCTGATGCGCTGGGCTGCGCCGTACTCCCTGAGACTGTCACACAAGAAGGGCATGATGTCTCATCTATTGTTACGTATGCTGAGGAGAATGCTATAGATCTGATCGTAATGGGCACCCGTGGTACAGAGAGTCCCGGGCAGTCGTTGCATGGGAGCACGGTGGTGCGGGTCGTGGAGTCTAGTCCCTGCTCAGTATTGGCGGTTCCGGAGCGCAGCATATGGCATACGGTATCGAGCGTCGTATATCCCATGCAGCTCACCATGGCCGATGTATGCCTGATCCCGGATATCATGCGCCTGGCCTCGATGATGCATGCGCGGGTACTGGGGCTCCATGTTGCAGTCGAGGGCGAGGTCAATGCACCGGAAGCAGCCGAGTTGCTAGACGCTTATATGGCTGAATATCCCAATTTTAAAATGGCCTACGTTCCTCATATGGATGTGGCGGTATGTATACGGCAGTACATTGCAGAGCACGGGGTGAGCATGGCGCTGATGCCGACTACCCATCTGAGCTGGCAGGAGCATCTGCACGCCCATACCAGTCACAGCATTACGCGTGAGGTACTGTTGCAGTCGGCGGTGCCTGTCTGGGCTTTTCACGGAGCAGCCTGATGCGCCTCTATAATGGCCACAAATCTGGGATCTGCCTGATAGGCCTTAAATGCAGGGTCTTTCTGTAGCTCAATGATCGGATACCGGTTCTTGAGTGCGATCTCCAGGTATTTGTACATGAGGTCTTCCTGATGCTGGCGGGCATAAATTTTAGCCAGAAATCCATATCTGAGGCCTTCATCAGGTTTGAGCTCCAGGGAGCGCTGAATGTCATTGATGGCACGTGTATACTCGCCTTTGAGAGAGTAGAGGAAACCCCGGTTGTACCAGGCATCGGCCAGGTACGGATCATGCGCCAGTGCCTGCCCAAAATCACGCAGTGCACGGTCGTAGTCGCCCGCTTTCCGGGCGAGATTGCCCCGGTTGTTGTAGGCGGACGCGAGGGTCGGATTGAGCTGGATGGCGTAGGTAAAGTCGGCCAGGGCCTTGTCATACACCTCGGCAGCGGCTTGTACTTCACCCCGTTTATTATAGGCCTCCGCGTATCGGGGATGCAGGCTGATGACCTCATTGAGGTCTTGCAGGGCCTTGGCATAGTTGCCTTCTTCAAAAGCCAGGTTTACCCGCACGAGCCATGCCTGGGGCAAGGTGGGGTCTAGCCGGATGGCAGCTTCCGCGTCTTCAGCAGCCTTGGCAGGTTGTTTCATATCGGCGAGGAGCTGCGCACGGAGGCAGTAGAGCCGGGCAGAATCAGGGGCCGCCTGGATAGCACGGTTATAGTCAGCAAGTGCCTGGGTAGGGTTGTTGAGTTTGGCATACAGCCAGGCCCTGTCCGTTAATAGCTTGATTTGTACGGGGGGCAGGAGTTGCAGGGCTTTTTCGAGATCCGGCAGTGCATTTTCGTATTGCCGCAGGGTCAGATAGCAGGCAGCGCGTGTCGCGTAGGACTGACCATATTGTGGACCGAGTGCGATCGCTTTTGACAGGAGCTGTAGCGCTTTTTCGGGCTGGGTGGGGATCATCAGTTCCCCTCTGAGCCGGTACGCTTCCGGGGCCTGTGTCTCACAGGCAATGGCCTTGTCCAGGTCTGCCGCTGCCGCCGTGCCATCCCCGCTCCGGACGTGGATGAGTCCCTGATGCAGCCATGCGTCAGCCAGGCATGGCTCAATCTGAATAGCCTTGGCGAAGCTGCCCAGGGCCTCGTCCCGATGGTCCTGCGCTTCCTGGATCAGTCCCCGGTGATACCAGCCGCTGGCATCACGGGGCTGCTGTGTCAGGGCCACATCAATATCTGCCAGTGCTTCTGCGTATCTGCCTAGTTTCATGAATAACAGGCCACGCTGATACCGGCCTTTGACCTCGCCAGGTGCCATGTTGAGGGCCTCATTGTAGTCCGCCAATGCCGCTTCTGGCAGGTTGAGCTGGACCTGTACATCTCCACGCTGCCAGTAGTATTCAGGCTTGCGGGGATTGATAGAAATCAGGAGGTTGAGGTCTGCCATCGCGTCCGAGAATTTCCGCTCATCCGCCCATGCCTGGGCGCGGCCAGAGAGTGCAGGCTCATATCGCTCGTGTATGGCCAGTGCCTGTGTATAGTCACCAATGGCTTCATCAAACCGACCCAGCTTCGCGTAGAGCCCCCCGCGCCGCACATAGGCATCAGGAGATGGGAGACGGGTGATCAGTCGTGTATAACCCTCCAATGCTGCCTGCCACTCACCTCTGCGGGTAAGGATATCTCCCCGCAGGAGCCACGCATACTTATTGTCCGGAGCGATCTTGACCACATCCTCCAGGTCACGGAGGGCTTTGTCATCTTGTCCCAGGCGCTGATAGAGTGTGGCCCTGCCATAATAACCTTCGGCATAACCGGGGCTGATACGGATGGCTGTCTCGTAGTCGTGCATGGCATCACCGGTGCGCTGCATGTCTGCAAATACCTCGGCACGGCGGCAGTACACGGATGGCAGGTCTGGGTTGGCCGTAATGACCTTGTTGAAGTCGGAGAGCGCACGAGTATAGTCTTTCATCTGCGCAAACATCGTTCCCCTGCCCGTGAGGGCACTGGCACTGGTAGGATCAAGCGCCAGCGCAGTATTATAGTCTGCTTCAGCACCGGCATAGTCCTTCATCGCCGTCAAAACACCGGCACGATCTATGTACGCCCGTGGCTCTTGCGGATACCGCCTTACCTGATCATCGTAGTACTGCTTGGCTTTGTCGTACTGTCCGGCCTGCAGATAACACTGGGTCGTCATGGAGGCTACCAGGGATATGACTGCCCGGCTGGTATCCGGAAGCAGTTCAAAGGCACTGAGTGACTGCTCATATTGGCCGGCATTGAGGTGCCGGACCCCCAGTGCCCAGTATACGACAGAGCCGACTACACTCCGGAGGCTGGCCCGTACCTGCTCATCACTGCTGATGGGAATACGCTGACCAGAGCCTGTACTTTCAATAAACAGCTGCTCGGCCACCCGGTTTTGGGTAGCAAAGTACAAGTTGAGGTACTGCTGACCCGAGACAGCATCTTTTTCTACCCGACCCATGATCACAAGGTCAGCATTACAGGACAAAATCAGCTCCTGCGCTTTTTCTTGCTGGCCTGTGCAGTCAGCCAGGTTGAGAAACCTGACATCAAGGTTTTTTTCTGCTCCTGCGATGGAGGTCACATATTTGGTCACAGCCCGGTGATATGAGCTGTATACACTCTGGCAGTCCTGGGCATCTCTGAAGGGCAGTACCAGGACATGGTATTTCCCCCCTGCTTCAGGAAAGGGACATACCCGGCCGGCATCAGGTGTGGGCAGTATCCATTCGCGAATCTGCTCGGTCAGCGACGGAAAAATCAGGAGCCCTGTCGCAACACTTGCTGCCATCAACGCCAACGCAGCCAGTATCCAGCGTATTCTGATGCGGCGCTTTTGCGCCCAGGCTATTTCAGGGTTAAGATTTTTTTGTGGGCGTTTCCGTTCCGGACGGCGGGACGGGTTCAGGGTTTTGTCTGTGCCAGGTAATGTGCGGGTGAGGAGGCTGGCATAGGACGTATCTGATTCTGACGCATCAGACAACCGCTGTCTCCGGGTGACGGTCTTGTCTGCACGGGACAGGGTATCGCCGTCAGTCCTGACAGGCGCGGGTTGGGTTTCTTTTTCGCTGACAGGGATCAGGAGCGGGTTGCGCATACGCCAGTTCAGCACCCTCAGGTTTTGTGTCCTGACCACCAGGCCGCGTACAATGGTAGCTTCGGTACGGTCCCATCGGAGCCGGTGCTGCTCAGGGTCATACGTGACCTCCTGATAGGCAAGGGGGGGCGTGGTAGCCAGCTGCAGGGCTTGAAAAGCCTGCCGGATACTTTTGCCCTGCATAAACTGATTGTACAAGATGCCGGTCAGCCGCTGCGGGTCGGTCGTGCCATCCAAAGCCAAAACTGCAGGGACTCCTGCCAGCAACAGGCGCTCGATGAGCTCAGTTGTAGGCATGCCGCTGAGAATGACCAGGTTGAGCGCGGGCTGGTTACCTGCCAGCGTCGCGAATGCCTCGGGTGTCAGACTCCACTCTCCGGGACGGGATCCCAGGTGAATGCGCTGGTCCGGGGTAGGAGGACCCGCCAGATGGATCAGTGATATGCCAGGGGGCGGCTCCAGCAATACATCGGGCTGGGTAGCACCTTCCTGAATAATATACGTGTGAAAAGATCCGTCCGATGTGACGGGAGTCAATAGCTGGACAGCGGCAGCGATCTCCCGCTGGGCAGCAGGGGATTCTTCACCCGTATCCGGACGGCGGGTGCAGACCAGCAACAAAGAAGGTATATGGGGCAAACCTGACATAACAAGGTAAATCCTGGTGTCTCAAGGTGTTAAACCCGGTAATAATACAGCGAAAAACCCGGCTTAGCTCATACAGCCTGTATCATCGGTCAAATACGCTGTTAGTTTGGGGTACACCTGCCAGTTAGGACTACACATATAATACCAGCCACACAGCCTGTATGCAGCAGCTCAAGGTAGGGAGAAATACGAATTAAATGCGGATAAGATTTGTCAATCTCCCTGATTCCTCCGTATTTGGAGGTAAGTTACGCACCAGTTTTGGCAATTCGCCACCCAGCACATCACTCCATTTACATCATATCACGATGAATTTTGTTTTCCGTTTTGTACCAGCCATGCTGCTCATGCTGCTGGCCACGTCCCTCATGCAGGCTCAGGACGAGTCAGCTGAAACCTATGCAGGCATTGACTCAACTGCGGCCATGATCAGCCAGATTGAGGCTTCGCTGGAGTATCAGACAGGGCTGATCCTGCTGCTCGACGGCATGGCTGAGCTCCGGGTTCCGGATGGCTATAAGTTTCTTAATGCCGATCAGAGCCAGTTTGTGCTGTCCCAGCTCTGGGGCAATCCGCCAGACTCTTCTACCCTGGGATTGTTGTTTCCGGTCAATATGTCACCTCTTTCGGATTCATTTACCTACGCGATCGAAATCTCGTATGTAGAGGAAGGCCATATCAAGGATGAGGATGCCCAGGACATCAACTACGATGAGCTGCTGGAAGGTATGCAGAAGGACGCAGAAGAAACCAATGAGGCGCGGATTGAAGCCGGATATGCGCCGGTAACGCTGGTCGGATGGGCTGCCCCTCCGTTTTATGACCAGGCCAACAAAAAACTACACTGGGCCAAGGAGCTCAAGTTTGGGGAAAGTGAAGTGAATACACTCAACTATAATATCCGGGTACTGGGCCGCCGGGGTTACCTGATGCTCAACGCTATCGGGGATATACCGGTACTGCCGATGATCCAGCAGGATGTAGATAAGGTACTGGCCAGTGTTACCTTTACAGAAGGCAACCGCTATGATGACTTTGATGCCGGGATAGACAAAGTCGCTGCCTACGGTATCGGAGGACTGATCGCCGGGAAGGTGCTGGCCAAAGCCGGTTTTTTTGCCCTGCTCGTCAAAGGCTGGAAAGTAATCGCCCTGGGCGCTGTGGCTGCATTTGCGGCGATCCGGCGGTTTTTTACGGGAAAATCAGGGGATTCACAGCAATAATCTAAGGAGGCAGCAGTGAGCCTGTATCGGGTGTACTGACAAGCGTCATCTTGCCTGTGTATGCCTGCGAGAAATCTGTATCTTTGTACCCGGCTGGTAATATGCCGGGTATATTTTTTATGCAAAAACCCCTCAACATACGCACGCTCTCCCATGAAGAACTTCAGGCAGCTGTCGTGGAGCTGGGAGAGGCTACATTCAGGGCTAACCAGATATGGGAGTGGCTCTGGCAAAAGGGGGCTGGCACGTTTGACGAAATGCTCAACCTCAGCAAACTGCTCCGGGAGAAGCTGAAAGAAAAATTTGTAATAGATAAAATTACGATTGAGGCGTCCCAGAGCAGCAGCGATGGGAGTATCAAATATGCCTTCAGGCTGGCGGCCGGTCACATTGTGGAGGGTGTGCTGATCCCGACCTCCAGCCGTGTGACAGCTTGTATCTCCTCTCAGGCAGGTTGCTCATTGGACTGTAAGTTTTGTGCTACGGGTTTTCTGGACCTGAAGCACAATTTGCTTCATTATGAAATTTTTGACCAGGTGGAGATCCTCCGGCGGGAAGCACTCGCGGCCTATGGCAGGCCTCTGACCAACATTGTTTATATGGGCATGGGTGAGCCGCTGCTCAACTACCGAAATGTCATGCAGTCGGTCCACCTCATCACCGCGCCCGAGGGGCTGGGTATGTCACCCCAGCGCATCACCGTCTCTACGGCGGGTATCGCCAAGATGATCAAGCGCCTGGCTGATGACGGTGCCCGGTTTGAGTTTGCGCTGTCGCTGCATGCCGCCAATGACGAAAAGCGCAGCCGGATGATGTCTATCAACCAGTCAAATAACCTGGAAGCGCTCCGCGAGGCACTGGTGTATTTTTATGAGAAAACCCATACCCGCGTCACCTATGAGTACTGTATCTTCAAGGACGTAAATGACTCTCTGGAGGACGCCCGAGAGCTGGCCACCTTTGCGCGGGTGGTTCCTTCTAAAATTAATATCATCGAGTACAATCCCGTCGAAGACTCAGGTTTCGAAAACACAACTCGCCGGCGTATGGATGCCTTTGTGGCCTATCTGGAAGCAGAGGGCCTGATCGTAAATGTAAGGCGGAGCCGGGGCCGTGATGTGGATGGCGGATGCGGACAACTGGCCCTCAAAAACTGGGAGCAGTCAGGTACCTCAGGCCCGGTACAGCCGGTAGCCTGAGATCAACTCACCTCTACTTCCTGTGCATCCTTGTTGAACTGCACCCGGCGGCCCGTCTGGAGTGCTACCCGTGTCATGATGTTGGCGATGGAGTGATAATATCCGGCACTGATCGGGGCATGGGGCTGGTGCCGGGATCGGAGGCATGAGAGCCAATTGCGCATGTGTGCGCTTGTCATGGGGTCACTCCCGGTGTTGGCACCGGTCTCAGCACGGGTTGCATCCAGGGAGGCTGGTTTGAGCAGAAAAGGTTGCATGCCCATGGCTGAGGCAAACTCCTCCGTAAGGCCACCGTCAGGGGTGATCTGGTTGGTGTCGAGGTTGAGTGATCCGCCGTTGGAGTAATAAATTTCCTTTGTGCCGCCAGCCGCGTTGTGCATGCGGGAGGAGTACACCACCTGAAATCCCTGACCGGGCTGCAGGTCTTCCGGGCCGTACTCAAATACCGCGGTCATGGTATCGGGATTGGTGCGGCCGTCATTCCAGCAGTAGATGCCTCCGTTGGCGGTGACAGAGCGGGGATAATTGAAGCCGCTAAACCAATGCACGGTATCTATCTGGTGAGACATCCACTGGCCCGGTATGCCGGACGAGTAGGGCCAAAATAATCTGTATTCCAGGTACTTACGTGCGTCAAATGGCTCCAGGGGGCGGTTGAGCAAGAACCGGTTCCAGTCGGTATCTTCCGCACGCAGGCTGGCCACCAGGGCCGGACGGCGCCAGCGTCCCGGCTGGTTGACATTCCAGCTCATCTCGACCATCGTGATCTTCCCGAATGTCCCTGACTGGATGAAGTCGTAGGCCGCATGGTAGTTTGCGCCGCTGCGTCGCTGGGAGCCTACCTGGACGATACGGTCAGAGGCATTAACAGCTGCCCGCACCAGCCGGTTGTCTTCCATTGTTTCCGCCAGAGGCTTCTCCACATACACATCACATCCAGCCTGGACAGCCTCAATACAGTGGAGCGCATGCTGAAAATCAGCAGTACTGATAATGACCGCATCTGGTTTTTCCCGGTCGTACAGTTCTTCGTTGTTGCGGTAGGCAGTAATTTTTTGCTGATACTTCTCCTGAAAAAAAGCCTGTGCCTCGGTCCGTCTGCGATTCCAGATGTCAGAGACCGCCGTAATGTCTGCCTTCAGGTCACCCGCTGCCTGCATAAATGCCGGGATCAGTGAGTAGCGGGCCCTGTCTGAAAATCCGACCAGGCTGACGTTGATCCGGTCATTGGCACCGATAATACGTGCATAACTGCGTGCGGTCATTGAGAGACCAGCGGCACCCAGGATTGAGGTTCGCAGGAAGTGGCGGCGGTTAGGCATGGCAGACAAGTACGGGGTGAGTGAGATTATTCGCCCTGAAGTGCGGCTATTTTTTCCAGCAGGTATTTTTTTGTTTCCGGGTTGTAGACACCAGTGGCACTGAGGCCGGGTACAGACTGCTGGAAAGCGATCAGGGCAGCCTCTGTTCTGGGGCCAAAATCTCCGTCAGAAGTGCCAGCATTAAATCCCAGGAGTTTGAGTGCGTCTTGCAGCGCTACCACAGCAGGGCCGCGGTCTCCTTTGCGAAGCTCAGGCTCCTGCGTAGCAATAGGAGGCGTGCCTGCCGGCGTAAGCCTGCGGAAGCCTACGATGAGATTAGACCGGAACCCGGTATTGTTTACCATATTGCTCTGGTTGCCGCCGAGGACATATACCCGGGTTTTGTCTTGCGAAAACCCCGTATAGATGCCCGCATGGGTGATCCGGCTACTGCCTGTGGCATTTGTCAGGAGGATAATATCACCGGGCTCAGGCTCAGTCACAACGACTCCCATCGCCGACCAGGACTCTGCCCGGCCATTGTTGGAGCGGGCAAGGCCAGCCTTCAGGGCCACCCAGTTCAGGAACAAACTACACCAGGAGGTATCATCATCCTTGTACCAGCTGTCAAATCCGACTTCGCGGGCATACTCAAGGATGCGTGGGTTGCTGCCCGGGCCGGATACCTCGGTCACGCCGATCTCTTGTGAAGCAATTCTGATCAGGTCACTCATAGTAAAAATAACATGGGTTGTCTTACAAGGGAAATATACATTTATTCCGGTATCTACCGTACATCCGTTGCTTAAAAACAAGACATCATCACATGCCTGCTAGCCTAAAAGTAGTATATTGCGCTGTCTATCCGCAAGTTACAAGCTCACTCGCAAATCTTTTTCTGATACAATGAAGAACAGACGCATTTTTATTACCAGTCTGCTGATCCTGATGACGGGCGGGCTTAGTGCTCAGACCCAGCCTTCTGCTTCACCCCAAACGATGCGGATCAGCATCAACCGGGAGATCAACGGCCAGCGTACGACCCTGGATACGACCCTGACTTATACCACACAGGCTGAGCTGGATGCACAGCTGAAAAACCTGGGACTCCCGGCTGCCCGGACCTCCCGTATGATGAACGTACCTGCATCCGGCAGCAAGCAGATCATAGAGTCTCAAGTCCGCAAAGACACGATCATACAGCCCATGCAAGGACAAAGCGGTGAAAAAGTGATCAAAGTCGGTGACATGGACATGGAGGTAATCATACAGCCGGGAGGGCGTGAGATTCAGATCAAGGGTATGCCAGGAGGAGAAGATGAGGTAATCATGATCCGCCCTGACAACCAGCAGGAGGTAAGGGTGATGGAGTGGTCCCAGCAGGCGGCAACGGCTGAGCCTGCCAGACCCGGCGAAAAACGCGTAATGGTATTTGTGGAAGAGTCTGGAGACTCTCTGCACCTTGAGGGGGCCAAGTCTGAAAAAATACGGGTAAACGTAACCCAGCCCGCCGGCAAAGACAGCATACAGGTGATGACCTGGGTCTCTGCGGGTAATACTGGCTCCGCTGCCTGGGAAAAAGTACTGGCCGACTCGGTGATCCGCCGTCGGTTGCGTGAACTTAATATCAGCCCGGAGGAGCTGAAGCCCAGGGCGCCCCGCATGGTACAGACAGAGGAGGTCGAGGTGCGCATGATGTCCAGGTCCGTACAAGCCATGACCCTGGAACCAGCTGACTATGACAAACTCCGTGCAGGTGGCCTATATAAGCCCAACCAGCAGGACAAACTGACACTGACCCAGTTTACCTGCCAGCCAGCCCCGGCGTCGGACAAGTACCTGATACGGCTGAGCACCGGGAAACCCGGCGAGATAATATGCAACCTCGTGCATGCCGACCTTACGCCGGCAGAGACCCTTACCGTTACAGGAGGAGAACAACCTTGTGAAATACAAGTCAGCCTCGCTGCCGGACAGGAGTACTATCTGATCATTACCCAGGGACAGAAGACAGCCAGCCGCAAGATCAAGGTCGAGTAGGCTGCAAGTACCTGCCTTATGCCCTGTCACCATACGCGGGCAGGGCATAAGGTATGTAAAAAACAATATGGGTCTGCTGTGTGTTTGAAAGCAGGACACACAACCAAACAAAAGCGTCCGTCAACATGGATATCGTCAACAATATAGTGGCGGGGTGCCTGGGGGCGAGCTTCATCGCATCAGCTACGCCAGCCAGACCTGCCCGCCAAATCAAGATCATACTTAGCGGCATCATCGGGGGCATATTTCCTGACATTGATGGGCTCTCGCTGATGACATCGGCAGACAGCTGGTGCAGGACCCTGCTGGGCATCAGCGGCGAAAACCTGTATTTTGGTCATCATGCCCTGTCTCATCTGGGTTTTTTTCACTCGCTCATGGGACTGGTTGTATGTACGCTGGGGGCAGGTCTGCTCACTTCATGGATATATTTCCAGCCTATGCGCCATGCTGCCAGTTTTGTAGCTGCTTTCCGGTACCTGCTGGTATATATAGTAGCTTTTGGGCTTGGTTATGTGCTGCATCTGGCAGGTGACCTGGCAGGACCTGCTGGTATATGGGGCGGTGTGAGACTGTTTTTTCCCTATGAGGCTTATGTAGGGGGCTGGGGGCATCTATGGTGGTGGAACAACTACGATATTTTTCTGATCCTGGCTTTTGCATGCATACTCAACCTCGGTTTTATGCTCAGATACCGGGCTGGTTCCCGCCTGCTGGCACGGGTGTCAGCACTGACCGTTTGTCTGGCGTTGATTCTGGCAGTGGTGCAGGTCGTACACCGGGGCGAGGCGTTTAATGAAGGTAGTTTCAGCTACCGGGAGGAGTATTCCCGTCAGGTACAGCAGCAGATATTAGGTCCGGGATTGTACCACTGGATGGAGGAGCTGGATTACAGGCTGCCGGTGTTGTTTTAGGGCGAGAAAGAAATACAACAAATACAGCAGGCATTGCCTGCTTTTTTTGTAGATTCGAATATGGCCCACTGAGGCGGCCGGACTACTCCTAACACGAATTTTTTGCGATGAATACCCCACTCACAGCACTGGCGGAGCCAACAGCCGGACTGGATCAGGACCCATTTCGGGCGATTTTTGAGCGTATGTACGCTCAAAGCTGGATTACCCGCCGCACCAAGGCCCGGGAACGAAAAGAAAAACTCCGCCGGATGCTCCGCTGGATTGAAACAAACAGCCAGCGATTGCAGGATGCCCTTCAGGCTGACTTTCGGAAGCACCCGGAGGAAACCGTCCTCACAGAGCAGTTCCCGGTCAGGGCTGAGATACATGAGATAGTCCGGAACCTGGATCGCTGGATGCGCCCGCGCCGGATACCGACCCCGCTTCACCTCGCTGGAACGGTGTCACATGTACGCCAGGAAGCCAAGGGGTTGGTGTTGATTATCTCACCCTGGAACTTCCCCTTTCTGCTGACGTTACGGCCCCTGGCTTCTGCAATCGCAGCTGGCAATACGGTCATCATCAAGACCTCGGAGCATGCACCTCACAGTGCAGCCTGTATGGAGCAGTTGGTGCAGGATGTGTTTGATCCCGATGAGGTCAGGCTGATACAAGGTGATGCCACAGTAGCGCAGCGCCTCCTGAAGTTACCGTTTAATCATATCTTCTTCACGGGTAGTACCGCTGTCGGCAAGATTGTCATGGAGGCGGCCTCCCAGCATCTCAGCTCGGTCACCCTTGAGCTGGGCGGTAAGTCGCCTGTGATCATCGTCAAAGATGCAGATGTGACCAAGGCAGCTGCTGATATTGCCTGGGGACGAACACTGAACAGCGGGCAGGCATGTGTAGCACCAGACTACGTGCTTATTCATGAAGACCACCTGGCCTCGTTTGTAGCGCAATACCAGCAGCAAATAACCCGGATGTATGGGGATGATCCCTCTCAGGAATCCTCGCTGGCCAGGATCATCAACCTGCATCACTTCCGGCGGCTGCGGGGCTTGCTGGAAGATGCTGCCCGGCAGGGCGCTCAGATTTCGGTAGGCGGACAGACAAATGAAGCTGATCTGTACATAGCCCCGACTTTGCTCACAAACGTGACGTCCCAGATGAAGGTGATGCAGGAAGAAATTTTTGGACCGATCCTGCCTGTCATGACCTTCCGGGATCGGGATGAAGCCGTAGCCCGTATCAATGCCCTGCCTCGTCCGTTGAGTATGTATGTATTTGCCAGACAAGCACCGGACGTTGATTACTTTCTAGCTCGGATCATGTGCGGAGATGTGGTGATCAACAACTGTGTCATTCACTTTGGTCACTCAAAACTCGGCGTGGGCGGTAGCAACAGCAGCGGGATCGGCAAAGGCCTGGGGCATGCGGGGTTTCTGGAGTTTACCCATGAGCGGGGTGTGATGCAGCACAAGATGCTGGATTTCAGCATGTTATTTCCTTCTTATAATAACAAGCTGACTCAGACGATCCTCCGCTGGTATTATAAACTGGGTTAATGTACAGGCTGCAAAACAACAATCGGCTGGCATACATGCCAGCCGATGCTATTTCATACGGTTACGTAATAAATACGACTAGAGAATCAAACGGAAAAGCAGGAACAGGCTGCCGGAGAGCACCAGTACTACGGGGAAAGTCAGCAGCCATGCCATGAGGATGTTGCGGATGGTATCCATCTGGAGGTTTTTGATACCCTGAGAGGCCACCATGCTGCCCGCAATGCCTGAGGACAGTACGTGGGTAGTGCTGACGGGAAGCCCCATGTAGGTAGAGAGTGCGATGGTGCTGGCAGCCACGATCTCAGCCGAAGCTCCCTGCGCGTACGTGAGGTGTTGTTTACCGATTTTCTCCCCGATGGTGACGACAATACGCTTCCACCCGACCATCGTACCGATACCGAGGGAGAGTGATATGATCAGGATCACCCAGCTGGGTGCATAGTCGGTGGTCTTGCGAAGGTTTTTGATCTCAGCTTTCAGCTGGGTAAGTGTTTCATAGGGCAGGACAAGCTGGCCTTCCTGCTCCATTTTTTCCAGCTTGCGGGTGATCTTGAGGATATCACTGCGGACCTTAAAACGATCGGCCTCGGGGATTTCATTCATGGTGCCGCTGGCGGGCAGGCGTGAGGCGAGGTCGTCAAGGTCAGGCTGCAAAGCGACAAACCCCGCCCGCATCTCAGGAGACATCGTAGCACTGTCTGCGCTGCTGATGATATACTCGATCTGTGACAGGGCGCGGGAGGTGTCGGCTGGATTCTGCTGGTTGTCGAGGGCAAAATAGGCAGGTACAATACCGATCAGGATCAGCATCACCAGTCCTACCCCTTTCTGACCGTCATTGGACCCGTGAAAAAAGCTCACTGCGGTACAAGTCAGGATCAGGATCGCCCGGATCCAGGTGGGAGGGGGAGCATCTTTAGCTGGTTCTTTAAAGATACTGCTGTCTTTGATCATCGCTTTCATGATCGTCATCAGCAGGATGACCGTCGAGAAGCCAAACAAAGGTGAGAGCAGCAGAGACGCGCCTATTTCCTGCGCTTTTTTCCAGTTGACCGCTACATTGCCGCCGCTCTCAGGCAGGAGTGAGAAGGTGATACCTACCCCCAGGATGGCTGCAATCAGCGTATGCGAGCTGGAGCATGGAATCCCAAAGTACCAGGTCAGGAGGTTCCAGGCGATGGCACTGAGTAACAAAGCCAGCACCATCGCGATTGAGTGGCTGATGTTCTGGTCTATCAGGGACTCAACCGGTAGCAGGTTTACAATCCCCATTGCCACGGCTATACCGCCAAAAAATACGCCGGCAAAGTTGAAAATGCCGGACCACACCACAGCCACCACGGGCTTGAGCGAGTTGGTATAGATGACGGTAGCTACTGCATTGGCTGTATCGTGAAAGCCATTGACAAACTCAAATGAGCAGGCAGCAACCAGGCACAGGATCAATAGAATCGTGAATCCGATTTCGAGACCAAACATATGGATGGGTTATAAAGAAGGATGCTAATCTGAGTAAAAATAGGGTTCATAGATTAAGTTAAGATTAATTTGCACAAACGCCCTTTTTTCCAGCAAAAAAGCTGCCCCCGGAGGAGCAGCTTTTAGCATGAGACGATGTATCAGGATACGGATCAGTGTGCAGCGGCAGCGGTTGCCGGTTTGGGCATATTGCGCATCCAGAAAAACAAAATTGTAAAAGCAATGATCAGAATGATTGGGAAAATGGTCATGGTCTGGAGGGTTGCCTGACCAGCGGCCAGCTCCATGGCATCGCCGACAAGGCCCTCCGCTGTTTTTTCAGCTTTGGCGGAGTCAATCCAGGCACCGATGATCGGCTGGAAGATCGAAGTAGAAAACATCCCTACTCCCCCGATGACAGACATACCGAGGGCGCCGCTGAGGGGAATATTCTGGGCGACAAATCCGACCATCGTAGGCCAGAAATAACATACCCCTATCGCAAAAAATACGGCTGCCACATACGCCATGGCTCCGGTCTGGGTGCTAAAGAGGTATATACCTATTGTAGCAAAAACAGCTGAACCCAGCAGGACACCTGTCTGGTCAAACTGCTTGATCACAGGCCCGGCAAAAAAACGGCCTACTGCCATCAGACCTGTCACCAGGGCCAGGATGAGCATGGGATGGGCACCGCTCTTGCTCATAATCAGGGAGGTCCACTGCTGCGGACCAAACTCCGTAATGGCAGTCAGGGCCATGCAGCAGAACATAAAGATAAATAGCGGAGAGAGCATCGCCTTCAGGTTCTCGATCGGAGAGGTGGCGGCTTCTACCTTAGGCTGCGGGAAGGATTGTCCCCAGAAAAGTGCAGCATACACAAGGGCCGGAATCAGGATGACCCAGATCTGTGCCTGCCAGCCGAGGTTGGCATCGGTCATAAACTTGGAGATCAGGCTGCCCAGCACGATCCCACCCGGAAACCACATATGGAAGCGGTTCATCATCTTGTTCATCGCGACGCCGGAGTAGGTATCCGCAATCATCGGGTTACAGGCAGCTTCCGTACAGCCGTTGGCGATCCCGATAAAAAGGGTGGAGATAAGAAGGCCGACATATCCGCCAGCGTAGATCGTCAGCAGCAGGCCCAGCGCATGCATCACAAAAGCCACCTGCATGATAATCTTGGGCCCTACCGTGTGGTACACCAGCCCACCGATGATCATGGAGATCGGAAATCCCAGAAACCACATCGAGTTGATCACCCCAAGTTGCTGCGCATTCAGCCCAAACTCTTTACCCAGATCTGGCAGAATACCCGCCCGGATGCTGAAGGAAAAGGCCGTCGTGATCAGCGCAAAACAGCTCGCATAAAACAGCCGCTGTTTGTTAAGTTCAGTTGCCATAAGTCAGGATTAACGTGAGTAGTAAGTAGAAACTGTATAGACCGTATCAGAGCCCCAGAATCCGCCGGTTGGCGGCTTCGTCAGCTCCGCTGTCCGCAAAGTCGTCAAAAGCCCGCTCAGTAACGGTAATAATATGATCCTCAATAAACCGGGCTCCTTCTGCAGCACCCTGCTGGGAGTCCTTGATACAACATTCCCACTCCAGCACAGCCCAGCTTCCGTAGCCATACTGGCTGAGCTTGCTGAAAATAGCACTGAAATCCACCTGACCGTCTCCGAGTGAGCGGAATCTGCCCGGACGATCCACCCATCCGGCATACCCTCCATACACACCGGCCTTGCCCGTGGGATTCAGCTCAGCGTCCTTGACATGGAAGGCCTTGATACGCTCGTGATAGAAGTCAATGAACTGGAGATAGTCCATATGCTGGAGAATGAAGTGGCTGGGGTCATAGTTGATATTAACCCGCTGATGATTACCTGTCGCCTCCAGGAACCGCTCAAAGGTGAGGCCGTCGTGGAGGTCCTCACCCGGATGGAGTTCATAACAGATGTCCACACCCAGGTCCTCATGTACATTCAGGATAGGCTGCCAGCGGCGTGCCAGCTCCTGAAAAGCAGTCTCGACCAGGCCCGCAGGGCGCTGAGGCCAGGGATACATGTACGGCCAGACCAGGGCGCCAGAGAAACTCACATGCGCATTCAGGCCCATATTGCGGGACGCCTTGGCGGACATAATAACCTGATTGACTGCCCACTCGGTGCGAGCTTGTTTGTTGCCGCGTACAGCTGCCGGTGCAAATCCATCAAACATCTCGTCATACGCCGGATGTACGGCGACCAACTGACCCTGTAAGTGACTGGCCAGCTCTGTGACCGTGATACCGTACTCAGCGGCCGTACCGGTGATCTCATCGCAGTAGTCCTTGCTCTCGGCGGCACGGGCCAGGTCTATCACCCGGCTGTCCCAGGTCGGGATCTGGACACCCAGGTATCCCAGGTCAGCTGCCCACTCACAGATAGATGCAAGTGAGTTAAAAGGATGTGTATCGCCCATAAACTGGGCAAGGAAAATCGCAGGGCCTTGTATGGTTTTCATTTTGGGGGGATAAGGATAACAACAGGACAAAAGTAAGATCAGCAGGATAGCCTGCTCAGAGTGGATACCACTTGGTGTCAGACTGGCTGGAGGCTACAACAGCCTCAATAAAGGCCATACCGCGGACGCCGTCGTCTACTGTCGGGAAGTCGAGGTCAAATGGACCAGGTTCACGTCCCTCCAGCCGGGCGCGGAGCGCCCGGGCGAAGTTGCGGTAAATATTGGCAAAGGCCTCCAGATATCCCTCGGGATGGCCTGCCGGGATACGGGTATGTGCCCGTGCGCGGTCTGAGAGGTCGCCGACACCTGTACGGAGGATACGCACACCAGACTGGGTCTTGTGAATCAGCGTGTTAGGTTCCATCTGTTTCCACTCCAGGCCACCAGTCTCACCATATACCCGGATGTTGAGGTTGTTTTCTTCGCCATTTGCGATCTGGCTGGCCATGAGGATGCCTTTGGCCCCATTGCTGAATCGCAGCAACACATTGCCGTCATCATCTAATTTGCGGCCCGTGACCATCGCGCTCAGGTCCGCACACATCTCTGTGATATGGACACCGGTGATGTACTCTGCGAGGTTTTCAGCATGGGTGCCGATGTCGCCCATAGCTCCGGCAATCCCGGAGCGGGTAGGGTCCGTGCGCCAGCTTGCCTGCTGGTTATTGGTAGCTTCTACGAGGGTAGAGAGCCAGCCTTGGGGGTACTCGACGACAATCTTGCGGATAGTCCCCAGGTCACCACGGGCGATCATTTCCCGGGCTTCTTTGACCATCGGATAACCGGTATAGTTGTGGGTAAGCGCAAACAAAAGTCCTGACTGATGCACCAGGTCACGGAGTTTGAGGGCTTCCTCCATAGAAAACGCAAGAGGCTTGTCACATACCACATGAAAACCATGCTCCAGCGCCATTTTGGCTGGTGGGAAGTGCATGTGGTTAGGGGTCACGATGGAGATAAAATCCATTCTGACACCCTCAGGGAGTTCTTTTTCGCGGAGGATCATTTCCTCAAAAGATCCGTAGCTCCGCTCGGGTGCGATGTAGAGATCAGCCCCGGAGAGGCGTGACTTGACGGGGTCACTGCTAAAGGCACCACATACCAGCTCAATCTCACCATCCAGGGCTGCTGCCATCCGGTGCACAGCACCAATAAAGGCACCACGGCCTCCGCCGACCATGCCCATGCGTATTTTTCTGCTCATATAACAAGTAGTAGCATAAAAGTTGTAGGGGTTGGGCTTATAGTGCGCTTGACCATTAGCCTATCCTAAATTAGCTATTTTTCTCTACGGGCCAAACATTCCCGCTTGCAAATGCTTTGCCCCAACATCATATCCTGGTGGGAGTCCCGGTACAAATCCTGTAAATTCTTACAGAATCAGCTTTTTCGGACTGAGTGGTAAGAAAAATGTGCTATTTGGTAGCTTTACTGCGGGAATCGGCGATTATTGCTGTCCGGGTAGTTTAGAGGCATCAAATCAGGTGAATGTATTGGGGCAAAGCAGTCGTTCTAATGGATTGATTTTCAATATTTTATAATTAATTTCATTTGATGGAATATTATTGATTTTGATAATGTGCGAAGGGCTGACTTTGATCATATTATAAGGGCATGGTATTTACTTAATTTGTACGTCAAATGTAAAAACCAGGACCTTGTAAGAAATCGTAAACCATGTACACAACATCCCAGTTCAAAACGCCTGAAACCGTACACTTTAACATCGAGCTATCTCGTCTTATGAACCGTTTGTTTACCAACCTGAGTCTGACGATCGTTCTTTGCAGCCTGCTTCCCGGTATGGGGTGGGCTCAGATTCCGTCAGGATTTGTCAATGAGCAGTATATCACCGGCTGGAACCAGGCCGTGGGTATGGTATTTGACGGCAACCGCATGTATGTGTGGGAAAAAGCCGGTAAAATCTGGATCGTGGAGAATGGCGTGAGGCTGGCTACCCCGCTGCTTGACATCAGTGAAGAGGTAGCTACGTATGGAGACTATGGTCTGCTGAGTGTGGCGTTGGATCCAAGTTTTTCATCCAATGGACTTATCTATCTGTACTATGTAGTGGACAGGCATCACCTGCTGTACCATGGTACACCTTCTTATAATCCGCTGGCCAATGAGTTTTATAACGCTACCATTGGTCGTATCACCCGCTACAAGGCCCTGGCAGCAACCAACTTCACGACGGTGGACCCTGCCAGCCGCACGATCCTGCTGGGTGAGAGCATCAGCACCGGTATTCCGATCCTCCATACTTCACATGGGGTAGGCACGCTTTTGTTTGGTAAGGATGGTACCCTGCTGGCATCTGCTGGTGATGGAGCCAGCTTTGAGGGGCTGGACATCGGTGGGGCTGGCCCCAATACCTATACGATCCAGGGTCTGGCTGACGGGATCATCACGACGCAGGAGGATGTGGGTTCATTCCGCTCACAGCAGCTGATCTCGCACAATGGCAAAATCCTCCGCCTGGACCCGGCTACCGGCAACGGGATCACCAGCAACCCATTTTATGATGCCAATAATCCCCGGTCAGCTCAGTCCCGTACCTGGGCCATGGGCCTCCGCAACCCTTCACGTATGACCATCAAGCCGGAGACGGGCAGCCATAATCCGGCAGATGCCAATCCCGGGGTACTCTACATCGGTGATGTGGGTTGGAAAACCTGGGAGGAGATGAATATCTGTATCACAGGCGGTACCAACTTTGGCTGGCCTCTCTACGAAGGGATGTATATCAACTCTGAGTATGATGCATCCGACCTGCAAAACCCCGAAGCACCTGCACCAGGCGGCTGTGGACTGACGTACTATCGTTTTGAGGACCTTCTCAAAGACGGAGGGGCTGTTGCTGCTACTTTTCCTGATCCCTGCAACCCTGGTCAGCAGATCAACGGAGCTACCTATAATCTCTTCCAGCATACCAAGCCGACTTTTGACTGGCACCAGACCGCCGGGATCACCCGCGCATCTGTGGGAGGACTCGCCTATGATGTAGGGGCAGGTCCTGTATCCGGTACTCCCTTCTTAGGCAATGCCTCTATCGGTGGGGTGTGGTACCTGGGTGACCACTATCCGGCACAGTTCCAGAACGCATATTTTCATGGAGAGTATGGCCAGTCCTGGATCCGGATATTTAATTTTGATGCCAATCACGTCCCCCAGAGCATCAGCAATGAGGTGTTTAACAACATGGGGCGGGTAGTTTTTCTGGCATATAACCCGGCTGACGAAACGATCTATTATATCCAGTACACCAAGACGGTCGGCAACAATGTCGTGATCAAAAAACTTGCCTATTACCCCGGCAACCTGCCACCCATAGCGGTAGCCACCTCTAACGTGTATTATGGTGCCTCTAACAGCTTGAATGTCAGCTTTAATGGCAGTCAGTCCTCTGATCCCGAAGGTGGAGCCCTGATCTATACCTGGAATTTTGGCGACGGTACACCCAATAGCTCGGCTGTATCCCCCAATCATACCTTCACGGCACCGGCCGGGGTTCCGACCTCATATGATGTGACCCTGACCGTCACAGATAACAATGGCCTCTCCAATAGTGCCCTGATTACGATCTATCTCAACAATACCCCGCCCGTCATCAGCGCTACCAGCCTGGATGCTATCTCAGAGTACGTGATCACGGGACCCACTCTTCTCAACCTCTCCGCCACGGTATCAGACGCTGAGCATCCTAACAATACCCTGACCTACGCCTGGCAGACGGTCCTGCACCACAATGACCATACACACCTGGAGCCGGTGGACAATAATCCGACGACGACGACCAGCCTTACGCCGATTGGTTGTGATGGTGTGACGTATTTCTACCGGGTGTACCTGACCGTAACAGACCCGGAGGGACTTTCCACAACAGTGTATCGGGAGTTGATTCCGCATTGTATCCC
Organism: Bacteroidia bacterium; assembly: GCA_033762375.1. GTDB lineage: Bacteria > Bacteroidota > Bacteroidia > J057 > J057 > RDXT01. The sequence goes on along the minus strand of JANRLQ010000026.1, from coordinate 210,172 downwards.
GATCACGGTCGGAGATGAGAGCAACTACTTCCTCGGACAGGCGCTGGAGCTGAATGTTCTCGGCAATGACTTCTCAGAAGATGGATTTGACTACAACAGCTTCACCATTGTGACACCCCCCAGCCACGGGTCTATCACCTACAACGCTGGCACGGGCAAGGTCACCTATACCCAGGACGGAAGCGTATCCAGCACAGACTTTTTCACCTATAAGATCGCAGATACAGACGGTGAATTTAGTGCGCCTACCTCTGTAGATCTCACCTGGATAGGACCTCCCACCCTTATGATCACCCGCCCGCTGGAAGGCAAGAAAGTGGACAATAAGTTCCTGCCGATTCACTACACGATATCAGGAGATACTACCCTGCCGCATCATATCACGATGGTCATGGACAATGGTACGCCGATCAGTGAGTACGGTTTTGATGGCCGGTACAATATGTACAACGTGGCCCTGGGAGCTCATACCCTGCGGATGCACCTGGTGACCAATACCAATGCGATCCTGCCTTTCCCCTCCGCATCAGACACCGTAAACTTCACCACCATAGAAGTAGGCCGCAAGGCTAAAATTCGCACAGGACTGGTGACCGGTGTGAGCAGCAGCTCTTGGAAAACAGTGACCTTAGACACTACCTACGCTAATAACAAAATGGTAGTAGTCGGCACCGTCGTCCTCAACTCCCCCTCTGACCTGCCTGCCGTCGTCCGCATCCAGAACGCCAGTGGCAGCAATTTTCAGATCAAAGTTCAGAATCCCAGCGGAGCCAACCTGTCCAACTACAAGGTATATTATATTGTAGCCGAGGCAGGTACCTATACCGAGGCCACAGATGGTATCAAGATGGAGGCTGTCCGGGCTACTGCCAAGTCAACTAAAGTCGGCAATACCAGCAACTGGAGTACCACCAAAGACCTTCGGGCCTATGCCAATACCTATGCTACCCCAGTAGTGTTGCACCAGATCATGACCAATAACAATGCTGGCTGGGTTTCCAGTTGGTCTTCCAGCAACGAGTACGGCGAGGTACCCAGCCCTACGAAACTTTTCTGCGGTATGCAGGTGGCTGAGGACCCTAACACGACACGTGTCAACGAAACCATCGGCATGATCATTTTTGAGAGTGGTTACCATGTATCTCAGGGACGTCCGATCGCTACCTCCGTGATTCCTGATGGATTGGTATATGGCGTTCAAAATAGTACCAGCGGATTTGATGGTTTGGTGAATGAGGTCACGACGCCTACGGCTGCTGTACTTAGCCAGGGCGGTATGAAAGATATTGATGGATCATGGGCTGTAATGATGGGAAGCAATCCCCTCAATACCAACTCCGTACGGATGGCTCTCGACGAGGACGATATTGCTGATGCTGAGCGCAGCCATGGATCTGAGCAGGTGAGCATGTTCGTCATTGACTCCGTGAAGACCGCGCCGGTAGCGCCATTCCCGGTAGAGTGGTTAGGCTTCAGCGCGAAGCCTACAGAAGCAGGCGTGCACCTGGAGTGGCTGACGGCATCAGAAGTTAATACAGATTACTTCGCTGTAGAGCGTGCCAAGGATGCCCGGTTCTTTGAAGAGATCGGTCAGGTAAGTGCGGCAGGAAACAGCCAGACGGTCAAACGTTACGAAACCATGGACCTGCGCCCACTCGCTGGCCTGAGCTACTACCGGTTGAGACAAGTAGACAAAGACGGGACCTTCTCCTACTCTGCCATTGCAGAGGTTTGGATACAGGATCAGGTGGCGGTTGTATATCCTAACCCCGTCACCCGCGAGGACCAGCTAATGATCGATCTCTTCCTGCCTGCTAAGGCGCAGGTGATGATTGAGATGACCAACGCGGCTGGTCAGGTCGTACTCACCCGCGAGCACACGATGGCCCGCAAGGAGGAACGGGTGATCCTGGAGACAGCCGGTCTCAGCAACGGGGTATATTTCCTGCGGATGACCAGCGGCGAGACCCAGGTAGCAGAGACGATTGTGATCAATAAGGATTAATGAGTTTAGACGAGATACACGAAGAGGCGGCCTGCAAGGCCGCCTCTTTTGCATACTGCATGTGTCACTGACAGCTAAAGGTCGTGCGGACAAGTTGCTCTTTGCCTCCTACGGTCTGGGTGTTTTCCACGACATTATTGGTCTCGCGTACGTCCAGCGCATCGCCGCAATAGAGCTCGGGCGCTACGGATGAACGATCCACTTCGACACCGTTTTCATAGATGACAGATTCTCCGGAGCATTCTTTGCACTCGCCGGTGACACAGCTGGTGGTCAGTATACCGAGTGAGGCAGAGACGAGGGCAACATAAAGGTAGGCGCGTACAGACATATAGATCAGAATTAATGAGTTTGCGTTACAACTGTATACGAGAATAAGTACCCCAAATTATGGGACAATATTCATGCGATTGACACATTTGATAAACAAACAGACACCCAGCCTTACAACTCACCTCAGATAGCCTCCGTATATTGTGATCCATTCGCTTAGTATTTCGCCAAAGCTGTATCTTTGCCCCGTATGAATGCCAAACGCACTACCGTCACCGCAGCCCTTCCCTATGCCAACGGGCCGCTGCACATCGGCCATATTGCCGGGGCTTATCTGCCAGCCGACTTATATGTACGTTACCTGCGCCTGCGCGGGCAGGACGTGATTTTTATCTGTGGCAGCGACGAGCACGGCGCAGCCATTACCCTTCGTGCCAAAAAAGAAGGAATCACACCGCGTGAGATTATAGATAAGTACGACGCCAGTATCCGGGAGACCTTTGCCAGATTTGGGATTGCCTTCGACATATACCACCGCACTTCTGAGCCGATCCACCACCAGACCTCGCAGGATATATTTCTGCGGCTGTATGAAAAGGGTGAATTTGTGGAGCAGGTTACGGAGCAGTATTTTGACGAGCAGTTTCAGCAGTTTCTCGCAGACCGCTACATCACCGGCACCTGCCCTGTCTGTGCCAATCCCAACGCCTATGGCGATCAGTGTGAGCGGTGTGGCTCTTCGCTCAACCCCACAGACCTCAAAAATCCCATCTCGACCCTGAGCGGACAACCTCCGGTACTGCGGCAGACCCGGCACTGGTACCTGCCGCTTGACAAGTACCAACCCTGGCTGGAGACCTGGCTCATGGAAGGGAAAAAAAATATCTGGAAAAACAATGTGTACGGGCAATGTGGCAGTTGGCTTAGGGCAGGCCTGCAGCCCCGTGCGATGACCCGCGATCTCGACTGGGGGGTAGATGTGCCACTGCCGGAGGCTGAGGGCAAAAAACTCTACGTCTGGATGGATGCCCCCATCGGCTATATTTCTGCTACCCGTCAGTTGTTTCAGGAGCTTGCTACGGGATCGTATCAGTTTGCGACACCGCAGCGATCTTTTGAGGGGGTCAGGGCTGAAGATTGGGAACTATACTGGAAAAGCGAAGATACCCGCCTGCTACACTTTGTCGGAAAGGACAATATCGTATTTCATTGCCTGATTTTTCCGGCGATCCTGCACGCACATGGTGACTATATTGTCCCTGACAATGTCCCCGCCAATGAGTTTCTGAACCTCGAAGGTGACAAGATGTCCACCTCCCGCAATTTTGCGGTGTGGCTTCATGAGTATCTCGATGATTTTCCCGGCAAAGAAGATGTCCTCCGGTATGTCCTCTGCTCCATCCTGCCTGAGCAAAAAGACAGTGACTTTACCTGGAAGGATTTTCAGGCCCGGAATAATAACGAGCTGGCTGATACCCTGGGTAATCTCGTGAACCGGGTCGTCGTCCTGACGCAAAAATACTACCACGGCGTCGTCCCCCCGGCCGGGAACCAGGTCTCGCCGATGCAGGCGACTGCCGAGGCCCAGGTGCAGGCGAGTATTGCGGCTTGTGAGGCCGCACTCGAAAATTTCCGGTTTCGGGAGGCGCTCAACGAGTGCATGAATGTAGCCCGGGCAGCTAATAAGTTTCTCGGAGATGAAGAACCCTGGAAAAAATGGAAGTCTGATCCGGAGGATGTAGGTCGTATCCTGCATGCAGCGTTGCAGATGATCGGTCGTCTGGCCGTATTGACCCGGGTATTTCTGCCCCACACCGCCGCCAGGCTGGCTGATATGCTCCGTCTGGAGCTGGATAGCCTGACCTGGGACCGGCTCTCGGGCACGATTCTGCCGACGGGTCATCAGATTGTTACAGAGGCCCCTGCGGTCCTGTTTGAGAAGATAGAAGATACCATCATAGAAGCCCAGCTTCAGAAACTCACCCCCAGCCAGCCGCCTATGGTTCCCGCCGACTCCCCGGAGACATCAACTCCCCAGCCTGTGCCTGCCCGTCCTGAGATTACGTATGAGGACTTCCAGCGTATGGACATCCGGATCGGCACGATCCTGGAGGCTTCCCGCGTGCCTAAAGCGGATAAACTGCTCCAGTTTAAGGTAGATACCGGGCTGGACATCCGGACGATCCTGTCAGGTGTAGCTGAGTATTTTACCCCGGAGGAGATGGTCGGTCGTCAGGTACCCGTGCTTATCAATCTTAAACCCCGGACCATCCGGGGGATTGAGTCGCAGGGGATGATTCTCTTCCCGGAGGATCACAAAGGCCTGCACCTGATGCTGCCCACAGTGCCAGTGGCGCCGGGTGCTGTCGTCAAATAACCGAGCCGTGTACGCGCTTTTATTCCCCTCCCGGATCTCTCATGGTTAGCCGTGCCGGATATATACGGTGGGGCGCTTTCACCCTGGCGGTGATGGTTATGCTCACCGGTGCAGGGCTCTGGGCAGGGTATCATTTTTATTACGTATTTGAAGAGAGTCCGCAATGGTTCCGGTGGCGGTACCAGTGGGTGTCCCAGCCGGAGGTATATACAGACCGCTGGGGATACCTGCCCGGCGACACTGTAGTGGTATATGCAAGTGCAGGGCGTGGTACCAGCCAGCTATTGCTCTACGATATAATGCTGCGGGATACTGTGTACCAGGGCCAGGTCATGACAACACGACAACCGCTGGCACAGCACCCGTCTGTACACGGTACCGGGTGGGTTCCTGCCTGTTATTTACCGCTGAGGTCGAGCCTGTCTCCGGGCTGGTATGTACTGGAGATCATACAGGGCACGCAGGCCGCCCGTACCACCGTCCTGATACAACCCCGGGAGGTCTCCCGCCGGGTGGCCCTGATCCTCTCTGTTAATACCTGGAATGCATACAATCCCTGGGGCGGTCAGTCTCTCTACTCCCGCAGGTATACCCCCGTAGTGTCTTTCCGCCGTCCCCAACCGCTGAGTGATCCTTTTATTCCCAATACCTGGTCCAATCACCAGCTGTATTATCAGGCCGCCAACAAAGACCGCTACCTGGCTACCTGGCTGGATACAACGGGCGTGGGGTACGATGTATATACAGATATTGACCTGGAAACGGGTAATCCCGCTCTCCGGCAGTACGATGTACTTATCCTCTCCACGCATAGCGAGTACTGGTCCTGGCGGATGCTTACGCACCTCAATGCCTGTCTGGACAGCGGGGCATCTCTGCTCGTACTGGCGGGTAATGTATGTGCCTATATTTCCCGGTACGATACGGCTCTCGCCACCCTTACCGTACACAAGCGCCAGGATCAGTTGTGGGAAAATGCAGATAGCGCAGGTATCCGTCCCTTTGGGCTGCAATATGATTATCTGGGGTTTCATACCTATGCTCCCTACCAGATCACCACAGACAGCACATGGATGCTGACAGGCACCGGGCTGCACCGTGACTCTCTGCTGGGACGGTGGAGTGATACTTACGACTATACCTATATGTACGATACCTGGTGGCGCAACTTGCTCGGCCTCCGCAACCGGGGCAAAATGGGCGCGGCTTCCGGCCTGGAGATTGACCGCCGGTATGCCGGGACACCAGAGGATTGGATATCGGTCGCCACAGGGCTCAATCCCCGCACAGAGGGACACGGAGAGGTGTATCCAGATCCTGCGCAGGTATGGTCACCCGGTACCGGGGCAGACATGGGCTACTATATCCACCGCGGTGGGGGGATGGTTTTTAATGTGGGCTCTATGGCATTCACGGGAGCCCTGCCATACGATCCAGCCCTGCGGCAGTTGCTGCACAATGTCATGCAGCGCTGTCTGGCCCAAGCGCCTACTATTCGGCGAGCAACTGCTCAATCCGGGCAATGATCTGTTGATCATCCGGGCGGGTACTGGGGTCAAAAGCCGCTACTGGCTTGCCCTGGCGGTTTACGAGATATTTTTGAAAATTCCACGAAGGTTTATCGCCGGTCTCCTGTACGAGGTACTGAAACAGCGGGTGCATATCCTTGCCCTTGACAGAAATTTTGGCAAACATCGGGAAACTCACGCCATAGTTACGCTGGCAAAATGCCTGAATCTCATCGGCAGAACCAGGCTCCTGGCCCATAAAATCATTGGCCGGAAACCCAAGGATTACCAGGCCACGCTCCTGGTACTGCGTATAGATAGCCTGAAGTTGCTCATACTGAGGCGTAAGACCACATTTGCTGGCAACATTCACAATCATCACGACCTTGCCACGATAGGCATCCAACGGCTGCTGCTGACCCTCCAGGGTCTCCATCGTGAAGGCATAGATGTCTGGCACGGTGGCAGCAGATGCATCTACGGGGTGGTTATCTGCGGTTATGCCTCCCATCAGGTTGGAAAATAGTTTAATGAATAAGCTCATCAGTGTCAGTTTCGTAAACATGATCCATGAACCGGATGCAGGCACTAAATGTTTCAGGGCTATAGGGCTTGCCTGAGAATGATAGGGGAATTGGTGTAACTTTGACCATCAAATCTGATCTACAACAAAAGCCATGTCTGATACCTCATCACAAGAAATGCTCTCCTTCCTGGAACAGGGCTTTCCTACGGCACGAGCTGCTGCCGATACCCTGATCCGCCACCGCCGCTCGGTATTTATGGGCGGTATCTCAGCGGAGCCCATAGCCCGCGAGGACATCGCCTGGCTGCTGGAGATGGCTCACTGGGCTCCTAATCATGGTAAAACCGAACCCTGGTTTTTTAAGGTATATACCGGCGCAGCCCTTGAGGCCCTGGGCCAGCTTCAGGCTGAGGTGTATCAGGCCATCACGCCGGCGGAGGGATTTAAGCAGGAGACCTATGACCGCCTGCTGTCCCGTCCATCCCTTTGTGGTTGTGTGATCGGCATTTGTATGAAACGAGGGGAGAATCCCAATATTCCGGTAATCGAAGAAGTCTCAGCTGTAGCCTGTGCCGTTCAGAACCTATGGATTGCGGCGAGTGCTATCGGGCTGGCGGGGTACTGGAGCACAGGCCAGATGGTGTTTCATCCCCTCATGCGCGAGCGTATGGGGTTGGGGCCTGAAGACCAGTTTCTGGGATTTTTTAACCTGGGGTACCTGAAGGGCACCTGGCCGACCGGACAGCGCAAGGCGGGCTGGGAGGACAAAGTGGAGTGGGTCGGGGCGTAAGCCTGCATTGCTGCTGCATATAATAGTATTGTCACAAAAGCTTGCAAATTACTAAAATTAATTGCTAATTTGCTTGGTAAAACCATTCTTCAAGCGATTCACAGCACATGGCTACAACCCCTTCTGCTCCTAAAGCCCCTGCTTATAACGAAGACAGCATCAAGTCCCTCGACTGGCGCGAGCATATACGCCTGCGGCCGGGTATGTATATCGGCAAACTCGGAGACGGGTCTGCCAGCGACGACGGGATATATGTATTGGTCAAGGAGGTCATAGACAACTCAATAGATGAGTATGTCATGGGGCACGGCAAGCGTATAGACATTGAGATCAAACAAGGCGAGGTCCGGGTGCGGGACTATGGCCGGGGGATTCCGCTGGGCAAGGTGGTGGACGTCGTAAGCAAGATTAATACGGGCGCGAAGTACGACTCAGAGGCGTTCAAAAAGTCAGTAGGTCTCAACGGCGTGGGTACCAAGGCCGTCAATGCGCTCTCTGAGTACTTCCGGGTAGAGTCTGTGCGCGAAGGGGAAAAAAAAGTAGCTGAGTTTGAATACGGAAAACTCACGCAGGAACATAAAGTAACCAAGACCAAAGAAGAAAACGGGACAACGGTGGTATTCAGACCGGATCCTACGGTGTTCAAAAACTATCGGTTTATCCCGGACTACCTGATCAGCCAGCTCTGGAACTATGCCTATCTGAATGCAGGTTTGCCGATTTATTTTAACGGGGAAAAATACCTGTCTAAAAACGGCCTGCTGGACCTGCTGACCGCCAAAACAGATGCGGAGGAACTCCGGTATCCCATCATTCACCTCAAAGGACCTGATATTGAGATAGCCCTCACCCACGGCAATGAGTACGGCGAGGAGTATTACTCGTTTGTCAACGGGCAATATACCTCCCAGGGGGGGACACATCTCCAGGCATTCCGGGAGGCGATCGTCAAAGCCGTACGGGATTTTTACAAGAAAAACTTCGACACGCAGGATATCCGGGCCTCTGTCATCGGTGCGATCAGCCTGCGGGTACAGGAGCCGGTGTTTGAGTCCCAGACCAAAACCAAACTCGGCTCTATCAACATGGCACCTGAGGGGGTGGCGGTCCGCACCTTTGTGAATGACTTTGTCTCCCGCGAGATCAATAACTTCCTGCACAAAAATCCCCAGACAGCAGAAGCCCTCCTCAAGCGGGTGCAGCAGTCTGAGCGCGAGCGGAAAGAAATCGCCGGGATCAAAAGCCTGGCAAACAAACGCGCCAAAAAAGCCAACCTCCACAACAAAAAGCTGCGGGACTGCCGTTATCACCTGGCCGACAAAAAAGTGGATCCGGCCCAGCTACAGAATACTACCCTGTTTATCACAGAGGGGGACTCTGCCAGCGGTTCGATCACCAAGGCCCGGGATGTTAATACCCAGGCGGTATTCAGCCTGCGGGGCAAGCCCCTCAACTGCCATGGCCTCACCAAAAAGGTCGTGTACGAAAACGAAGAATTTAACCTGCTCCAGCACGCCCTGAACATCGAGGACGGGATGGAAGGCCTCCGGTACAACAAAGTAGTCATCGCGACGGATGCAGACGTGGACGGGATGCACATCCGCCTCCTGCTGCTGACGTTTTTTCTCCAGTTTTTTCCGGATCTGGTGCGGGGTGAGCACTTGTTTATTCTGGATACGCCGCTATTCCGGGTGCGGGACAAAAAACAAACCTTCTACTGCTACTCTGACGAGGAGCGGATCGCTGCCATCAACTCCCTCGGCGGCAAGCCGGAGATCACGCGATTCAAAGGATTAGGTGAAATCTCACCAGATGAGTTTGGGCAGTTTATCGGAGAAAATATGCGCCTCCAACCGGTCTTTATGCGCCATGACATGCAGATCAAGAAACTGCTGGACTATTATATGGGCAAAAACACCCCTGAACGCCAGCAGTTTATTATCGAAAACCTAAAGGTCGAAATAGACCGTATCGCTTCCTGACCAGACGCGGACGGGCTGTCCCTACGGAAAATCTGGCTATATTTGCCGTATGAGACCCCTGCGGTATGTATGTGTGTTGGTAGGGATGGGCCTGATCTCCGGAATCCAGGCCCAGCAGGAGCCTTGGGTGCATATCCAGGCTATCCGGCACGCACCCTATAAGGGTATCCCTGGTCAGCCTCAAACAGGGGACAGTGCTTTTCTGGAGTATGTGATTCAGCACCTGCTGGAAGATCCTGCGGACCTGCGGTATATCTCGGCACGGGACCTCCTGCGGCAGTTATGCATTGTGGACTGCGACACGGGCACGACCCATATCCGGGACACCCTGCCCGGGGGCGTACGGGTAGAGATGATCCTGCGCACGAAGGCCTTTGTCGCTGCCCAGCATACCTTCCGCTGGCGTAGCCGGGACAGCCTGATAGAGGCCATAGATGGTATGCCTGCGATCGGAGCTGTCACGGCACTGCCAAGCCGCCAGGCTGATACCCTGATCCTGCGGGTGGCAGGACAGGAGATACCTGTGCCAACGGATGCATATCGAGATCTGTTTGATCCTGTCCTGTGTACCGGCGAATATTTTACCCACGAAGCGGCTGTATTTCACTCGCTGGACGGGCGTTTTATCTACCTCTACCTGCATGGTGGTACCGGGCCTAATCTGTATCTGGCCAAGCTGGTATTTGACCACGGGCGGTATGTCACCCGGATCGTGGCCGAGTACCCGGATCTGCTCCGCTACGCAGTGATCCGGGATATATTTATGGGATTTTGACAGGCTGGGTCGCGATGAGCGGCCTGGGGTAGAGTTTTTCGATCAGCGCTACAGCCTTTCGGTTGGCGGGGGTATTCAGACTGGTTACGATATTTTGTTTTTCGCGACTGGTGAGGTGCCAGCTCAGCGAAGCAGGCGTATGGCTGGTCTCCCGGGGATACTCAATGGGGATGACCTCAACCGGGCCCTTGTACCAGTCTGTCATAAACTCCATGAGGTAGTCATTCGACATGTCTTTGGCCTCTACCACTGAATAATATCCCCCTCCCAGCGGAGCCAATACCCGGCTAAACCATCCGGCCTTGTAGGAACCCCGGATAGGATCTTCCCGGTTGTTGTCCCGGATCTGGATCAGGACAATGCCTGCGGTATTGTCCTCAAACCATTCCCGAAACTCAAATAAGTACTTCATCGCCGTCTTGACCCCATAGTTGTCTATGGCACCTGCGTCCATGATTTCCATGACAGGCTGGCTGGGGAGCTCTATGACAGGCAGGATAATCGGGAAAGTGGCATTCATCCGCAGGGCTGTAGTCATCAGCAGGCTGTCAGGCTGGTGTTCTGCAAAAAAACGCCGGAACTCAATCCCATGAGACTTGGATTGATAGGAGTTGGTGATATGGCTGGGGCGGGACAAATATGAGATAGGACTTGAGGCAACCTGGAGCTGGCGGCCCTGGTTGATGACCGTAGGCGTAAGGACTACCAGCGGGATCAGGCCCGCAGCTTCTGCCTGGCGGTAGTCTCCCAGGCGTCGTCCCCGCAGCTCCGGCAGATTGTCCGCCGTCTGGCTGTCAAAGGTATACCCCGTCTCCTTGTCGTAGCGATGGCTGCCTACCTGTACTTGCCGGTGAGGCAGGAGAATGTCAGTAAAAATTTTGAAAAAAATCCGGTTCAGCATATCCTTTGAGATCGCCTCCCGGTACTGGGGTGCTCCCAGCGTGATCTTTTCGCCCTGCTTACGGCGGAAATACAACTCCCGGAAGTACACCTGCCCAAACATCCCGCCGGAGGCTCCGGTCATCAGCCGGATCTGGTCCGGGATCCGCCCCTGTGACAGACTGTCGAAATACTGCAAGGTATGAAAGGTCCAGTAAGCAGACCTGAGCCCGCCGCCTGAGGCACATACGAATACGGCGCGGGGCTTTTCGCCGGGGTACTGTGCCTGATACCGGTCCTTCCAGGACTCCAGTGCAGCGATCATGACAGCGCGGTCTGCCGCACAGACCGAGTCAGTCGTGAGGGCAGCCAGGGTCTCGCGGGTATAACTGGCGGGAGTGGCAGTATAGTCCAGTCCCAATGCCTGGTTTTTTTCGCTGAAGTATGATAGCTGGTTGTACAACGCGACAAATCCGACTATCGCCAGCACTGCGATCATGGAGGACTTGCGGTACCAAAACGTAATAGCGCCCTGGATACTGACCAATAGGCTGAATATCAGCAGCATACTGGCCCCCGCCGGAATCTGAAATACCGGATTGCCTTCCAGCAGGCCCAGCAGCGCGATAAATACAAATGTCCCGATCTGGATCAGCAGGAGTTTGCCGTGGTGCTGGTTGAGGTTGATGACAATACCCCGCAGGCGGCTGTGGTCCTCTCCGGGATGATTCAGTTGTAAGGGGAAGGTCAGGTACCAGGAAATATTTTGTGGTGCGTTCAGGCTTTCACGGGCTTTTTCGAGGATGATACGCTTATTATGCGCTTTCTGGTGCGTTTTGAACGGATGCTCCAGCCGCCGGGCATAATACTGGACCAGACCCCGCCGGGCAAAAAAGTACGTGGCCGAAATCATGAATGAAATCAGGATGCCTCCCAGCAGCCCCAGCGTCCGCATCACGACCTCAATCGTGAGACCCTGACAGATGGAGATATGATAGGTAACAAACTTCCCGATATACAGGCTCAGAAAAAGTCCCGGCAGGATAAAGTTGTTATAGGCCAGGGTATAAAAGGGTGACTGCGTGGCAGCAATAAAGTGAAACCGCTGACTCTCATGGATATAACAGGTCACCATGTACGTAAACAAAAACAGTCCCAGCGCCGCCCCGATAATCAGCAGACTCCAGAAACTCTCCCGCCCCAGGTACTCCGGCTCCAGAAACAAGAAGGCAGCACCGTAGTTTTTACCCACTAGTCCCATGACCAGCGCCAGCAAAAACAGCCATACAACCATCAAAAAAGTATGAGCCCGCAGCTGGCGGAGGAAAAGCTGTACGGGCAGGGAGTGATACAGCGATTGGATCCAGTAATGTAATTGGTTCATGGTCTTATAGTACAAGGATACAGGCAAAACTCCCGGCAGAGAGAAAATATTTTATTACCTGAACATTCGCCAGGTAATATATTTATTGATATTACGTAAAACCGGGCGGCCTAGTGTGCTGATTACCCCGTAAAAAGTAAGGCCAGGCATAAAAAAAAGTCCCGGCCAGGCCGGGACTTGGGGATAATCGGGTGTAATGCGCTACGGCAGGCCTCAGAGTTTGCCTACCATCTGCTCCGGAACGACAATTTCATCAAACTCCTCCGATGTCAGATGTCCCAGTGCCAAGGCGGCCTCTTTGAGGGAGAGGTGTTCCTTGTGGGCTTTTTTGGCGATTTCGGCTGCTTTATAATATCCGATCCGGGTATTAAGAGCTGTGACAAGCATGAGGGAGTTGTTGAGGTGTGCCTGAATACGGGGTATATTCGGCTCTATCCCGACCGCGCAGTTGTCATTAAAGGACTCGCAGGCATCTCCCAGGAGACGTGCCGACATGAGCAGGTTGTAGATCATGACAGGCTTGAAGACGTTGAGCTGGAAGTGGCCGTGGGTACCCGCGACCGCTACCGCAGCATCGTTTCCGATGACTTGTGCGCAGACCATGGTCATCGCCTCTGCCTGGGTAGGATTTACCTTGCCGGGCATGATGCTGGAGCCGGGCTCATTCTCAGGGATCAGAATCTCGCCGATCCCACACCGGGGGCCGGAGGCCAGCATGCGGATATTATTGGCGATTGCCATCAGGCTTACAGCTGCCCGGCGCAGGGCACCTGATGCTTCTACAATGGCATCCTGAGCGGATAGAGCCTCAAATTTATTTTCAGCCGTCACAAAAGGGAGCCCTGTCAGGTCAGCGATCGTCCCGGCGACCATTTCTGCGTATCCATCCGGCGCATTGAGGCCTGTGCCTACAGCCGTACCACCGAGGGCGAGCTCGCGCAGATGCTTCAGGCTGTCCTGGATAGCCTCCATGCTGCGGCGGATCTGCATGGCATATCCGGAGAGCTCCTGTCCCAGGGTGAGGGGGGTGGCGTCCATCAGGTGGGTGCGCCCGATCTTCACGATCCGGTGAAACTCAGCCGCTTTAGCCGCCAGGGTATCATGCAGAACCTGCATCCGGGGCAGGGTATGCGCTGCGATGGCCCGGTAGGCCGCGATATGCATGGCCGTCGGGAAGGTGTCGTTGGAGGACTGAGATTTATTGACATCATCATTGGGATGGATCGGCTTCTGGCTGCCGATCTCACCGCCGAGTATCTCAATGGCCCGGTTGGAGATCACCTCATTGACGTTCATGTTAGACTGCGTCCCTGAGCCGGTCTGCCATACGACCAGCGGGAAATGATCATCCAGCTTGCCAGCCAGGATTTCGTCACAGACGGTGGAGATGATGTCGGCTTTTTCTGTGGGGAATCCTGCCAGCCGGGTATTGGTGATGGCAGAGGCTTTTTTGAGAATGGCAAAAGCCTGAATGACCTCAATCGGCATGCGGTGGCCGCCAATACGGAAGTTCTGAAGCGAGCGCTGGGTCTGGGCACCCCAGTAGCGGTCGGCGGGTACCTGTACCTCGCCCATGGTATCTTTTTCGATCCGGTATGTCGTCATACAGCAAGACTTGGGGGGTGAATGAGTGCCGGAAGGCTGGCAGCGAATTTACGCTGCTCCCTCACATTCCCAAAAGAAAAATGACAAGCTTGACAATGATTCCGCTCAGGTCAGAAATTGTGCTTTACTTTGTATCATACTACCTAACGGTGCCGCTATGCCAGCTAACAAAGCAACCCCTGTCCGTTCCGCCAAGGCCCCCCTTACACCAGAGGCAACTGCGTCCCGTAAGTTTACCAAGCTCCTCGAACAAATCGAGCAGCTCAAAGCTGATATCGAAAAAGCGAACGAGCAGATAACCTCCGCACGGGTATTTCTGGCGGAGACCCTGAATCCGCTCCTGGAGATGCGTATCGAACTCCAGCGCGAGCTGATCATTCGGCTGCATACCTTGTACGGAGACGAAAAGCTTACCAAACGGGAGCGGCAGGTGACCTCCTATATGATTCAGCAATATGCAGAAGAACTGCTGCGTACGGGTGATGGCTCAGAAGAAATCAGGCAGATATATGACTTTTATGCCCCGGTGGACTGGAAAACACAGACTGCGCAGCAGGAGGCATTACAGGTAGATATATTCAATGAAATGGCCGAAGCCCTGGGGGTGGACATCAAGCTGGATGCCGGTGATTCCGAAACGGCGCTCGAAGAGAAACTTCAACAATACATGGACTCGCTAGAAGAGGCGGCGCGGGCCCACGCAGAGCAAGGGCAAAAACGAAAAAAAACCAAAAAACAACTGGAAAAAGAAGCGGCCGAAAAACAAAAAAACCTGGATATCCGCAAGACCGTCAAAGAAATCTACAACAACCTCGTGAAACTCCTGCATCCTGACCTGGAGCAGGACGCGGAGGAGCGCCTGCGCAAGAATGAAATCATCAAGCAGGTAAATGCAGCCTACGAGTCCGATGATATGTTTACCCTGCTCCAGCTTCAGTCTGCCTACCTCAGTCGCCACAGTGACCAGATAGCCCAGCTCCCGGAGATCCAGTTGGACGTATTTATCAGCATCCTGAAGCGTCAGAAAGAAGAACTTCAGCAGGAACTTCAGATGATATGTATGGGAGATCCTTCGACGGGAGAACTGTTTGATCAACTGTGTTCTCTCTCCGGCGATCGGCAGGTGAAGCGAAAACGCAACAGCGTCATGCAGGAAGTCGCAGATAATATCTCAGCCAAAAAAGCCAACCTTGCCCTGACGGAGACCCTGGAAAGGTTTCAGGAGGGGATTGAACTACTGGAAGTAGTGGACACCATGTATGGACTCCAGCTTGTGGAGCGGGAGCAAGCGAGATCCCGCAAACAAGGGAAACGCAAAAAGTAACAATCACCCGTGTTGACAGACTCAGGCAGGCCGGAAGCGGACATCGTAATAATCCCCTTCGGTCAGGAAATGAATCCACAACTCATCTCCCGTGAGCCGCCGTATCTCAATATAGAGGAGTTTGGTCTCGCCATTGACAGGATCCAGGGTGAGTTTGATCTGCTCATCCACTACCGCAAACTCCCATGCAGACCCTGACTCAACCAGTGGTGTGGTCGGGGTTTGGATGCGCCAGTTGAGTCGCCCGCCTTTGTCAAAAATCATGTTGTACACCAGATACTGGGAGGACTCGTCTATCTGATTGCGAAAGACCTGGGTCGCTATCCAGTTCTGGGCCAGGCGGGACTCGCGGGACCGGAAGCTAATGGCTGGACCATCTTCATACTTGGTGCAGCCGGCCATCATCAGGGCGAGGCTTATCATACCGACAAATCGTAGCATGGCTATCTTCATAGGAGAATGCAGGTTTGGGGAATACAAATATACGTAAACTTGCCTGAGGCTTATACAGCTTAACGAAGTAAGTCCCTAAAACCTTTTATGACAGATTCGGATTTATTGGCCCGGCTGTACCGGTACTGCGCTTACCAGGACCGGTGCCGGCAGGAGATCGAAGAAAAACTAGCCGCCTGGGACATTCCTCAGGAGGAGGTGCCCGGGATACTGGCACACCTGGAAGCTGAGAAGTTTCTGGACGAAAAACGATTTACCCGGAGTTTTGTCAGGGGTAAGTTTTTTCATGCCGGATGGGGAAGGGTCAAAATCCGCTACGAACTCCGGCAAAAGGGTATCCCGGATGCCCTGAGCCGTACCGTCATGGCAGAGGAAATCCCGGATGAAACTTATATGGACACCCTGGCTGCCCTGGCCCGCAAAAAATACGCCTCCCTGACACGCGATACGGGCATAACCCGGCAGCAAAAGGTCATTCGTTTTTTGGTTCAGCGGGGATTTGAGTGGGAAAAAATCATGATCATAACCGAAGACCTGGCGCAGGAGCCATAAGGCCCTGCATCGGAGCAGGTGTGGACAAGTGTGTGGAAAAAATGCCTTCCCCCAGGTATGGAGCAGGCGGTGTCCGGGTGCTATGTGGATATTGGCAGGGTTATTCACATGAGATGTGGATAACTCAGGCTGGAGGGAGACGTGTCCGGACAGGCAGGATATTTACAGGCAGGTAGCTGCTATTCATTCGTTGCGTGTTACATTTGCATAGCCATCTAGTAAATGCCTATGTCATCTCTCAGTACCGTAGCCCTGATGTTTGGGGGCCAATCTCCTGAGCACGAAGTTTCAGTAAAATCTGCCCGCAATATCCTGCGGGCACTGGACACTACCCGGTTTCGCATAGTCCTGATCGGCGTGGACAAGGCCGGCTGCTGGCGACACATGGAGCCAGATACCCTGCTGGATCCGGCGACGGAGATTGTTTCTGGCGGGCGGCTGCTGACCCTGATCCCGGGCCTCCGGGAGGGGCAGATCCGGTATTTACATGCCCAGCAAGAGCCGTTTCCCCAGATTGACGCTGTATTTCCCATTATTCATGGCCCCTATGGAGAGGACGGAACCCTCCAGGGGATTCTCAGACACCTTAGCCTGCCTTTTGTAGGGCCTGATGTAGCGGGTTCTGCGATCTGTATGGACAAAGATATCACCAAGCGCCTCCTGCGGGATGCTGATCTCCTCGTGGCGGATTATCTGTGTTTCCGGAGCCACGAGCAGGACGCCATAGACTATACCGCAGTGATCAACCAACTCGGCAGTCCGGTATTTGTCAAGCCTGCCAATATGGGCTCATCTGTCGGGGTACGCAAAGCCAGTACCCGGGAGGAATTTACAGCTGCCATACACGAGGCTTTCCGGTACGATACCAAGGTACTGGTCGAGTCCCTCATTACGGGACGGGAGGTGGAGTGTGCCGTGATGGGCAATGAAATACCGGCCACCACCTCTGTCGGTGAGGTGGTCATGGGAGACGGATTTTATGACTATGACTCTAAATATATCAGCGCCACCGCAGCAGAGGTGATGATCCCAGCCTCCGGCATAGATAGTGAAATGCTGGCCAAACTCATCCAGGTAGCCCGCAGTGCCTATCAGGTGCTCAACTGTGAAGGAATGGCCCGCGTGGATATGTTTCTCTGTGACGATGGCCGGGTCTATGTCAATGAGGTCAACACCCTGCCCGGATTTACGAATATCAGCATGTACCCCAAACTCTGGGAGCATGCCGGGACCTCCTACACAGCCCTGATTACAGCCCTTATTGAGCTGGCCCAGGAGCGGGCTGCACGTGATGCAGCCCTCGAAAAAAGCCGCTAACCACCTTACTTCCCGCATCCCCGCGCATGGAATACCCCTCCCGTATCATAGAAGACGCTGTCAATGAGCTGTCCACCCTTCCCGGGATCGGCAAAAAAACAGCCTTGCGTCTGGCCCTGCACATCCTGCGGCAGTCTGAGGCAGACGCTGAGCGGCTTGGAGAGGCTATTATCAACCTGCGGCGGCATATACGCTACTGCAAGCTTTGTTATAATATCTCCGACGAAGAGATATGCCATATCTGCACCAGCCAACGCCGGGACCGCACCATTGTCTGTGTAGTAGAGGATACCAAGGACGTGATAGCCCTGGAGAGTACCCACCAGTACAATGGACTCTACCATGTGCTCGGGGGGCTTATCAATCCCCTGCAGGGGATCGGCCCTTCGTCATTGAGCATAGATCCCCTGCTGGAGCGCATCGGCAGGGAACAGGTGCGGGAGGTGATCCTGGCATTCAGTGCCAATATTGAAGGGGATACCACAGCGTTTTACCTGTCAAAAAAACTCAATCCCCTCGGGGTGACCGTCTCCAGCATCGCCCGTGGCATTCCCGTAGGAGCCGACCTGGAGTTTACAGACGAGGTGACCCTGGCAAGGTCTATCATGAACCGTACCCGGCTTGCCGCACCGGGCACTGACTAATAGCTTACATGCTCATGGCTGACCTCTCGGTCATC
The DNA here is from genome assembly GCA_033762375.1 of Bacteroidia bacterium. Classification (GTDB taxonomy): domain Bacteria; phylum Bacteroidota; class Bacteroidia; order J057; family J057; genus RDXT01. The sequence goes on along the minus strand of JANRLQ010000026.1, from coordinate 191,743 downwards.
ATCGTCAACTACAATGTCAGACACTTCCTGTGGCAGTGTCTGCAGGCTGTACTCCGGGCCTCAGAAGGACTTGTGGTAGAGGTAATCGTGGTGGACAATGCATCCTCAGACGGGAGTGTGGAGATGCTCCATGCGTGGGCACATCCACAGATCAGGATCATCGCCAATACGGACAACCCGGGTTTCTCCAAAGCCAATAACCAGGGAATCGCCTGTGCTACCGGACGGCATATCTTGCTGCTCAATCCCGATACCCTCGTATCCGAAGATACTTTTCGGACATGTGTGGACTTCATGGATGCCCATCCTGAGGCCGGTGCCCTGGGCGTGCATATGATAGACGGTACAGGCCGTTTTTTGCCGGAGTCCAAACGAGCCTTGCCGACTCCCTGGGTATCTTTTTACAAAATATTTGGCCTGAGCGACCTGTTTCCGCGCAACCGTCGCTTCGGCAAGTATCACCTGACCTATCTCGACAAGCGCCAGAACCACCAGATTGAGGTCCTCTCCGGTGCCTTCATGTGGCTCCGCAAATCCCTGCTGGATCAGATCGGCGGGCTGGATGAGGCTTTTTTTATGTACGGCGAAGACATAGACATGTCCTGGCGGGTGATCCAGGCAGGCTATCAAAATTATTACCTGGCGGATACGACGATTCTGCATTACAAAGGTGAAAGTACCCAAAAAGGCAGCCTCAACTACGTCCGGGTATTTTATCAGGCGATGATCATATTTGCCCGCAAGCACTTCGGTGGGCGACAGAAGCAGGTATTTATTGCCGCCATACGGCTGGCCGTGTACTTCAGGGCCTTGCTGGCGATCCTGCGACGGGGGGTGGACAGGGCTGGGTTTATGCTGCTGGAGGGTGGCCTGATTTATGCCGTCATGTACGCGATTCAGGCGTACTGGGAGCATTACGTCAAGTATATCGAGGGTGGAGCATATCCGCCGGAGTTTGAGCAGGTATATATGCCTGTATACACGGGCGTGTTTATGCTGCTGCTCTGGCTGGCAGGAGCCTATCGGAAGCCGTACCAACTCCGGCCCCTGATTCTGGCGCCTTTGGGGGGATTTATTGCGATTGCGACCGTAACGTATATGTTTCCGGTGGTCAAAAACTTTTCCCGTGCCATCGTAGGCCTCTCCGCCGTGTTTACGATGCTGGTAGCCATGACCACCCGCGGGATCATCCACCACCGGGAGAGAGGCAACTTTTTTTTCACAGAGCCAAGCCGTCGCCGGGTGATCCTGGTCGGTACACCGGCAGGAGTCCTGCGACTTGATCATCTGGTACGCCGGGAGCTTGACTACCCGGTCGAGATCGCCGGACATGCGGTCCTGGGAGCGGCATCGGCATATACGGATTTGTTGGGGCAGGTGGCAGACCTTCGGTCACTTATCCGGCTCTATCAGGCAGATGAGCTTGTTTTTTGTGGAGAGACCCTTGAGGCAGGTTATATGATAGCAGAGATGGACCGGCTCTCTGATACCGGTGTCGCTTTTAAGATAGCCCCACCAGATGCGGAGTACCTCATCGGGCCTCATGAGGTCATCACGGCCCGCGATCCCAACTATACCCGGTCTGTTCTGTCTCAGCCTGAGGGACTGCGGACCAAGCGGATCGTGGACCTGATCAGTGCCAGTCTTTTGCTGGCTGGGTTTCCGGTCATGGCCTGGGCCTATCAGCGGCCAGCCGCAGCCCTGCGGGCGCTGGGCGATGTGCTGACGGGACAGCGGCACATGGTAGGATATGCGGGCGCAGGTGAGCGCCTGCCCAGGCTTAAGGCAGGCCTGCTGAACCTGACGGTACGTATCCGCCCGCCCAAGACCCCGGCTAATCCAGACGCCCTGGACGCCCTGTATGCACGCTCCTACTCCTGGGAGCTGGACCTCGAAATAATCCTGAAAGGATGGAAATATATCGGCACGTGATCAAGTGGTTGGTAATGAATGTGTTGGTGCTGTCTTGTGTGGCGCAGGCGCGTGCGCAGGAGACAGACTGCCGGATCCTGCCGGAGGATATGCATCCGCTGATCCAGCGGTACAATCCCTTTGTGGCGGAGCATCAATGGATTGAAGAAACCCGCATGGAGCTGGTCAGGCTCAATGGAGATCGTTTTCTGATCATCACCCAGGACGGATGCAAGCGTCATCATATCCGGTTCAACCTCATGCTGCAAGCTCCTGCCATCGTCGAGACAGACAGCTTCTGGGTGAAGGAGACCTGCGCCATGATGCGCCAGGTGTACTGGGGACAGGCAGCCTACGAGGAGTTCAGGCGGGAGTTTGAGCGGGCTTTTACGGAAAATATGATCCGGAACGGTCTCAATCGCCAGTTTAATTTTCCGGTCGGCGGGATGAATTTCCTCTGCGAGGTGCGACATGAGCCGGCCCAGGGTGCGCAGATTCTGGTGGAGATGGTCACCTATGTCTTCCGGGAGAAGGTCGAGGGGAAGCCGTGACCCTGCTTAGTGTTTGTATCCTATCAGGTAAATCCCGAACTTTGAAAGATAAACCAGGGACTTATGCGCCGTATTTATCTCGACAATGCCGCTTCTACCCCGATGGATCCGGAGGTATTTGAGTGTATGAAGCCGTGGATGCTGGAGTTTGCAGGCAATCCGTCTTCGACACATTCACATGGACGTCATATCCGCAATGCGATCGAGCAGGCGCGACGTACCATCGCAGGCCACCTGGGCGCACATCCACATGAGATATATTTTACCAGCGGCGGTACAGAAGCCGATAACATGGCGATCCACGCAGCTGTGACGGCGGGCGGGGCACGCCACATTATCACCACCTCCATCGAGCATCATGCAGTCACACACCCGGTCGAGCACCTGGTCCACACCGGCGCTGTCTCCGTCACCTGGCTGCCGGTGGACTGTGAGGGACATATCAGCCTGGACGACCTCCGCGAGGCACTGGCTACCCATCCGCATAGCCTGGTTTCGCTCATGCACGGCAACAACGAGATCGGTACCCTGCACGATATTCAGGCGATAGCGGAGCTCTGCCAGCAGTATGGTGCTTATTTTCACTCAGATACAGTACAGACGATGGGTACCAGCCGGTTTAACCTGGCAGAGACGCCCATCCACTTTCTGACAGCATCGGCCCACAAGTTTTATGGTCCCAAGGGGGTAGGATTCCTGTACATCCGCAAGGGGACACCGGTCAGCCCGCTCATCAGCGGCGGCGGACAGGAGCGCAACCTCCGTGCAGGTACAGAAAACCCTGCTGCCATCATCGGGATGGCTTTTGCCCTTGACAAGTGTTATCGCACCCTCGATGCCAAAAATGCACATCTCCGTACCCTCAAGGAGCGCATGTATGCGGGCCTGCGGGACGTTCTGCCGGGTGTGTTTGTGAATGGCTGCATGGATCCGGCGCGTTCCCTCCCTACGGTGCTGAATGTGACCCTGCCCTGTGGTGACGTAGATTGTATGCTGCTGTTCAGTCTGGACCTGGCGGGCATCTCTGCCTCCGGTGGCTCCGCCTGCAACTCCGGGGCCAACCAGGGCTCGCATGTCCTGCGGGGGATTCAGGCACCTCCGGTGGCCCTGAACAATTCTGTCCGGTTTTCATTTGGGGTGCAGAATACGGAAGAAGAAATAGACTACACCGTATCCAAACTGGCTGAGATGGTCAGGAGCCAGGTACCAGCCTGAGGACGATGATCATGCGCTTGGGTCCACATGGAATTGTACTATAATCCCCGATCGGCACTGCTCTTTGTAGCCCTGCTTCAGGGACTGATCTATACAGTATTATGCTGCATCAGGGCATACCGCCTGAGACGAGTTGCTGATCTGGCACTGGCGGGTTTTTTGTTTTTACTCACCAGCTCCCTGGTAGAGTACTGTATCGGATTTTTAGGAATATATGATTTATATCCGGCCATTCGTTTTTTCCCCTTTGACCATCCGCTGGCTTATGCGCCCTGTGTCTGGGTTTTCACACAGGCAATCCTGGTGAAGGAGCAACTGCCCATGCGGGTTTGGCGGTGGTTCCTTCCAGCTATCCTGCAAGCTTTGTTTCAGTTACTGGTATTCAGCCTGCCTGCCGAACTCAAAGATACCTATATCGAGCAGTATCATTTTCCGTGGGTGGCTGGGGTCCTGTACCTGGGTACTTTTGTTTTCTCTTGTTGGGTTTTGATCCTGTGCATGCGCCTGCTGAAGCAGCATGAGCATTCGTTGTCTGCGGGATTTTCCCATATTTCTATCGGGTCCATCCATTGGCTCAGGTATTTTTTGACAGCATGCCTGGTCTATACATTTTTTGACTGCGTATTTACAGTGGCAGGAACCGCAGCCAGATTTAGTTTTGAGAGTTGGTGGTGGTTGTACTTCATCAGAGCCTGTTTGTTGTACTATCTTTGTTTTGCTGTGTATCAATTTAAGGAAGACGTGGCCCTGCCTCAACTCCAACTGGCAGAGCGTGTCTCCACGCCTTCCCGGTCTGTTTCACCTCAGGATATAGCACTCCGGCAAGTATTGGACCAGTACATGGCAGAAAAAAAACCGTACCTGCGTGAGACGCTAACCCTTCAGGAGTTAGCTCAAGTGCTTGATGTACCCGCCAATCGTATCTCCTTTGTGATCAATCATGTATTGGGTAAAAACTTTAATGACTGGGTCAATGAGTACAGGGTCGCGGAGGTGATCCGTCACATGAAAGACCCTGCCAAACGCAATCAGACCTTACTATCCCTTTCGTTTGAAAGCGGATTTGGCTCTAAGACTACGTTTAACAGGGTTTTCAAGAAAGTCACAGGGCAGGCTCCCAGCGAATATTTCCAGGCGATCCGGCTATCCAAGCTTTAGGGTTGCTGCCACAAAGCCTGCAAGGCCACAGCAGTCAGGTACTGGCGTTGGCTGCGCTGGTATCGCTGATACAGGCATTTGTCCCGGAGTACGAGACCCGTGAGGTCCGGGGGCTGCGTCAATCCGATACGCACAAATCTGGGCTGCTTCAGAAACGTACTTTCCCTGAAGGATACCCTTCCATCAAAATTTGTCAGTTCAAAGTCGGCGTCTTGCTCAAACACGCATGCACGCCAGGTCACATCCTGCGTAAATACCACCCGGTACTCCAGGATGCTGTCTCCCCGGGTCTCCTTTCGGCACAAAATCAGTCTCCCCGCAAATGTGCATCGGTTAAAGACGACTGGTTGTCCGATCAGGTTAGAAAAAACATACGCCGTTTTACCTTGTTCAGGATAAACAGCATCGTTCATCTGGCGTGTGAGCTGTGTCAAATCCAAATCACCTGTGATACGGACATCTTCAAGCGTGATAGCCTGTCCGGCATTCAGGCGGGCAATAATTTCAGAAGCCATTATCTCCTGGGCGGTAGCGGAGCGGACGTAGGCCAGGAAACAGATCAGAAGAAAGAGATGTTTGTGCATCTTCAGCAGAAATAACAGGTATTGTGTCAATATTGACCTTGCAAACCTGCATATATACAGGGCTCCCGGTCGCCCCAACTTCCGGTGGGACGTCCCAACGGGTAGTTTGGGACATCCTGGATACTTCAGCTGCGGGTTGTCTGCCGCTGCATCAGCCGTGTTGCTGAGTCCGGGTCATGGGAGGGCAGGTAGATCAAACGATGCTCACGGCTCCACATGCGGAGGCGTGCCTGGGTATCACGTGCCATGCGCGGCGAAAGGCTGATGCCCCCTACCTCTCCCCGCAGCATCTGCGCCTCTGAGAAGGCGCTGTCCCCTGCAAACATAAACAACTCGTCCCCATGCTGAAACACCACTGACTGGTGCCCCAGCGTATGGCCCGGTGTCGGAACAACAAACAGTCCTTCAGCAATCCGGCATCCGGGGCCCAGTGGCGTATCGTCAGGGTAGGTGATCAGGCGGGGCTTGAGCCCGGCAGGAAAGCTGGAAACCGGAGCCCCATAGGGCCGCTCCCAGTCAGTGCGGGAAATGATCACCTCGCTGTGCGGAAAAAAACACAGGCCATCTGTATGGTCTATGTGGAGATGGGTCATCAGTACGGCATCTATATTCGCCGGGAGGATACCGGCCTGCCGGAGCTGGTTGTCAATCCGGTCAGCCTCAGAAACCTTGAGTGTCAGGATGCTGCGATTGACAAAGGCATCTGCTGTATTGGTGCCAAAATGATCCGGATCAAAAAAGGCAGGCGTTTCGCCCGTGTCTATGAGGAAGGTGCCTTGTGGGGTTTCGAGCGCCCATACCCAGATCGGAAAGTCAGGGGTCCAGGTACGGCCCCAGAGGATCATCGGGATCCGGAGGAGGCCCAGGCCACTGTACCGGTAGTGCTCTTGTTTGATCGAGACGGTACCTGTCTGGAAGGCATGGATGCGGATGTCAGGTGCAAGTGTGAGGGTGTACATGGCTTAAAATAAGCATCTAAACCCATCGGACGATGTATTTGTTTACAGGTGCAGGCTCCGGATAAGGTGGGTTCCGGCCCGAACAAATTAGCCGCCTGCATTGGCCTGAAAGAAAAATTTGCCTAAGTTAGGATCACGAATAAGGACACTTCTACCCCATATGAACCACCCCTATCTCCTCCCGGTGCTGGTCAGCCTTCTGTGCTGGTCAGCTTGTACCAATCCTACCCCTTCTGCTGCACCTCCTTTTGCCCCCCGGTTTACCCTGACCCGGACGGATACGTTTCACTTCAACAACTTTGTGGACTGCAACATGGCAGAAGCGTGGGTGGGAGATACGTTTCGGATTTTTCCGGGCAAATACGGAGAAGACCCCCTCTGGGGCGATGCCCGCGACCTGAAGTATGCCAGCGGCGCACATGCAGATGAGGCTTTTGCCCGCCGCCGGGAGGAGTTTACAGAGCCCGTCATGCCCAAGAATGCGCCTATCGGTACCCCGGGCCTGCACGGGGCGGTATGGTTTGAGACGGTATATCAGGATGCCCGTGATCCCAGCGGGCGGACGTTGTTTGCCCTGTACCACAACGAAAACTACCCGATGACCCTACCCTACGACTCCACGACGGGCGAGGGGTATATCAACCACTTGTGGCCCCGTGGTCTTACCGGCCCGGAGTCACCTGCGGCTGTCTGCCGGATTGGTATCATGAAGTCCACCGACGGGGGCAGAAGCTGGGACAATAAGGGTATCATCCTGGAGGACCTTCAGCCCCGCATGATCCTCAAACCCCACAATACCTCCAATACCTTTGCGGGGGGCGTAGGAGATCCCTCTGCCGTAGCCAGCGGCGACCATCTGTATATTTTTTATGGGGAATACGGATATCCCGGCGTCTATGATGAGGCAGCCTATGACCCGACCCGCGAGTGGAGCGGGCAGTGTATCAGCATTGCCCGTATTGCGCTCAGCGACCTGGAAAATCCCGTCGGAAAGGCCTATCGCTGGGACGGGAAGGCCTTCCAGGCCGCCTACAACGGCATCGGGGCACCGGTGGCATCGCTCCAGATCCCCCGGGACAGTGGCGGAGGACCTGCCTCCTCGCCCACAGGCGGATTTCATTGGGGACCTTCCGTCAGCTGGAATACCTATCTCAACTGCTGGGTCATGCTCATGGGCAAGGTTGTCGGGCCCTCCTGGCTCGGCAGCAGCCTGTACATTTCCTTCAACCCACATGCAGACCTGGGGGTAGGCACCCATGCGCAGGACTGGACGCCCCCCGTGCTCCTGGTGGACAAACCCGGTCATACCATGTGGTATCCCTCCCTCCAGCCGATGAATACCCCGGAAGACATCGCCAACAAACATACCTGCCTCAAGCTGGGCAAAAAAGCGCGTCTTTTCTACAAATACTCAGACCTGGGCAAGTACATGTCGGAGTACGTCATTGAGTTTGAGCGCTGAGATATCCGGAGACAGATCCGCAACTGCACAGGATGATCAGATCATGCTGAAGCCCTCATTTCCGGTTATTACCATCCAGGATGACTATGTCAATATCCTCCCGGATGATGCCTGCATGACCCTACTGGTAGTCTTTCGCCCCGTAACATATGTGCTCAGGTCTTCAAATCATGGAAAAAATGGGGTCGTTGTATTTCCTAAGCCAACAATATGCAGATGAGCCCTATGGGTCTAAGCCATCCTGAGTCATATGCTCACTTTAGGGATACCTGCTCTGCTGAGCTGGATAAGCTTCAGGAGGCTTTTATTAAGCGGTATGCTGCTAATACATTTTCTGAGTGGCATTATAACGATGATCTTGGGGTTTTTATCTTAAAATTTCAAGCGCATTGTATTTATTTCAGGTCTGTGATTGTGGGTTCCTACTCGAATAATACCTATACATGGAAATGGTCATGGGACAATCCGCATATCTCTGAGAAAGAGAAAACCGGAATGGATCAAATTCCAATTTTTGGAGAATCGCATGGATATGAGGACCTGACAACAGGTTTGATTGCCGGAGATCAGCGTATGGGTTGGGAAATGACAGCTATTGCCAATACATTCATACAGGGAATGGGTGCATTCCGGGTACAAATGGATCATTTAGACATGTATTTTTTATTCATAGCTGAAATAGACGATACAACTTACACCCGCTTGAGCCAATATCAGATTATCTGTGACACACATGGCGCTATGCGGAGAGCATTTGTGTGTCAGCACCTGAAACCTGGCGAAAAAAACGGGTTTCACGAAGCTTTTCCCACCTATCAAGGGATGGAACTTCAGGAAGACGATGACTTTCAGGCATGGTGTGATACCTGTGAAAACGTACGGGAAGCATATGAGGGCTGGAATGAGGACTCAGAGAAGTTTGCAAAGATTCGATTAATCTGTGAAGCCTGCTATTTCGCAATAAAAACACTAAACGCAGGAGGTCTATCCTAAAACAGCAGGTCGCCTAATGCGGGTTCAAGTCATAGAGAAACCATAACCCTCGTATCAGCCTTTCGTACACGCTGGTACATACGCCCGAAAGCTGACAAACTACCTTGATAACCCAACCTCCTCTCTATGCGCCTCATGAAAGCCCTGGTGTACGACAAAAAAGCCTCTCCCGAAAAACTGCAATACCGGGAGATAGAAAAACCGGTTCCTGGCGATGACGAAGTGCTGATTCAGGTGATCGCCGCCTCTGTGAATGCCGCTGACTACCGGTCCATTGCATTTGGCGTCAAAGCCAAAGGAGGAGTGTACGGGGCTGACGTCGCTGGCCGGGTGGTGTCCACGGGGAAAAACATCCGTCAGTTTTCGCCAGGCGATGAGGTCATCGGTGAGCTGGCCAATGATGGGTTTGGGGGCTTTGCCGAATACGTCGCAGCGTCCGGGGCTTTCCTGACCCGCAAGCCGGCGCAGCTTTCCTTTGCAGAGGCTGCCGCTTTGCCCCTGGCGGGCATTACGGCCTTACAAGCCCTGCGCGACAAAGGGCATATCCAGCCGGGCCAGCAGGTACTGATCGCAGGCAGCGGTGGTGGCGTGGGCACCTTTGCGGTGCAACTGGCGAAACACTTCGGCGCGGAGGTAACCGCAGTATGCGGCAGCCATAATGTAGCACAGACTGCTGCACTGGGTGCAGACTTCGTCATTGACTACACCCAAGAAGACTTCACACAAAGCAACAAGCGCTACGACCTCATCCTTGCCGTCAATGGCAACCGCAGCCTGCGCGCATACAAACGTCTGCTGAAACCCCGGGGCACCTACGTCATGGTCGGGGGGGCGCTCTCGCAGATTTTCCGCTCCCTGATTCTCGGGGGACTGATGTCGCTGGGCTCTAAAAAAATGCTGACCCTGACTGCCCGCTCAACCCCGGAGGACATCGCGGTCCTGGCTTCCCTTGCCGCCGAAGGCCACATCAGAGCGGTCATTGAACGGCGCTATCCGCTTGATCAAACCGCCGAAGCACTGAAGTATGTCACGGAGGGCCATGCACGGGTCAAAGTAGTGATCGAGGTAGTGGCGGAGTGATGGAGGCGGGTGAGTAGCACCAGCCGTAAACATTAATACAATCAGCGCCTGTACGGCCTATTCAATTTTGAACACAACTGATGTGGCAAAAGGCATGGTTTTCGGGCAAGAAATCACCAGGCCGTCTGCTTCCTGCTTCCATGTGAGAGCGCCTTTGAAACCCAGCAACTCTACGCTTTTGATGGGTTTCACCAGGGAATTGCTGTTTGTACCTAGCGATTTTATTTTCACTTGCTCACCAGGTTTGGGTACGGTCATACAAAAAGCATACAACGCCCCGTTTTTTCCAACGGTAAAGCGAAAGTCTTGTGAGCTGAATGTAAAATCAGCATGTTTTTGCCTCAGCCCCCCTCCCGGAAGCATCTTCAATTTGCCGTTGCTGATCTCTCCTTCTCCAGGAATGACCCAGGCATGACTTCCGTACACGCCTTCTCCGTTCAGACGCATCCATTCGCCAACCTCTTTCAGCATTTTCAGGCTTCCTGCGTCTAACGAACCGTCCGGCAAGATCGAAATACACAGCGCAGCATTACCGTCCCGCGCAATGGCTTCAATGATATAGCGGATCATCATCCCAGAGTTGTACGTAAATTCAGGTGCATAAAACCAGTCGCCTACGGGTGTCTCTGCAATCCAGGGTTGATCCCGTTTAATATCAGCCGGTATCCCAAACTCCTCGGTATTTACGGTACCATTGGTCTTCTCCCGAAATTTTACAATACTGAAGGTGTTTACGGTGCCGCGCCGCTGAAGGGTCCGGTTATAGTAATCGGCTATAACCAGTGGCATTGCATTGGTTTTCACACCCGTGCCGGTACCATTGCCTGTAAAAGGCCCCTGCACCGTGCCATCCGTATAGATAAAATCAGGGTCGTAGTGTTCCACTACGTCCATCATGCGCAGTGCCCACTGCGTGGTATACCATTTGGCATAATCCACGTGGTTGATAAATATACCCGCAGGCGGAGGCGACCATCCGGTATAGGCGGCGGCTGTAACCCCCTGGTATTCACGCAAGTCAATCCCGTACAACTCACGGGGATCGTAGCCTTCCCACCACTTGCCTTTGCCATCGGCCAGGGTAAGATGGCCATCGTACGGAACTCCTTTTTTATCACCGGTCGTATCGCTGCCAAAGGCAGTCTGCCACCACCACCAGGTATATTCATGATGGAACGTAACCCCAAAGCGCATATCACTGGCACGGCAGGCCCTGGCCCATTCCCCCACCAAATCCCGCTTAGGGCCTATATTGACAGCGTTCCACGCGTGATATCGGGAGTTCCATAAATCGTAGTTGTCATGGTGCACCCCTTGTATCATCAGAAAGCGGGCACCGGCATCTTCATATATCCGGGTAAGGGCCGCAGGATCGAGGTTCACCGGATTCCAATCGCGCAATACTTCTTTATATCCCACTTCAGAGGGATGTCCAAATGCCTGCAGGTGATGCTGATGAGCCCGATGGCCTTGTTTGTAGAGATTGCGGGCATACCAGTCGCCGCTTTCGCCAGCCGATTGCGGACCAAAGTGCACCCAGATTCCAAACTTTGCATCGCGGAGCCACGCCGGTTCGCCGGGATAATTTTTTTCAATAGACTCCCAGTTTGGCTCAAACGGCCCTGGCGCAATGGGTATATCTAACTGTATCTCGGGAAAAGTTTTCCAGTCGCCCATCTTCACACTGTCTGCCGGTAGTGTTGCAGGGACTTCCGGGAAAACGGGTAGTGTATGGGGGTTGCTGTCTGGTTTTTGTGCTGCTGAAGGTTGAATACCCAGGCAAAAAACGATCAAACAAACAAAAGCCCAACCAAACCTCATTACATGCTTCATTTCTTACCGAGTTGATCAGCGCACCGATTGTAAGTCCGTGTGCAGCTTGTGACCGCTGCACGGCTTCTTTCCCAAGTTCTGAAAAAGAATGAAACGAAGCGAAAAACTTTTCGAAACGTTGGGGCACCGGAGTGGTACGGTGGCTGATACTGAGCGGATGCCCGGCAGGTACAAAAACTGACAAAGAGCGGTCTGGCGATGTACTCAGTCCTTTTTCAGGGGGATCGTTACTTCACAGGCAAAGTCTTTGGGTAAGGCGTTGGGGGTATTTTTTAAGTCCCAATATTTTCTCCAATACGCCCACCATTGCGAATGAAGGGAAGGAATCTGGGTTAACGCTACGTCTCCGTCTTTTGTCAACAGATCTATCTTGTCCGATGCAACCGCCAAACCATAGTCCTCTGCCCAAAAAACAAGTGTATATTTTTCTGTTTGAAACAGCTCAATGGAAGGCGGATACCCGTAAATGGTGTCTATGGTTTTTGCGTCATTGATCATGGATGCCATGGCTGCGTGGTCTGTAAACGTAAATGTATCCCTGCTGCAAGTCGGTGGCTCCAGTTTGTCATGGTGCAAATCGTCAAACCAATGCTGCCCATCAGGATTGTGATCCCGCTTGGTTAGAAAGCTGATGGACTTGGGATTGATGAACTGAATGGCTATCTGGGTCTTGGGAGGCTGCGAATCGTCGGCTGGCGGAAAATATAATTGTGTCCTGTTGAACTCAATTTGGATCACTTTCGGCAAGCTGGTTGCCCACCAGGTCCACCGCCCCAGGTCACTAATGGCACTGCTCAGAAGGGCCAGTATCTGTGTCTCCGTCAAAACATCAGCAGCAGGTTGTGCTTCTTCTTTTGGAGGGGTGTTAAACAGGCGCTTAAAAAAATTTTTCATTGCCGGCGTCTTCTCGTAGGATTACCACAACAGGCTGCGGTCTGGTGAAGTTCTGAAAAAAAATGGAAACAACGCGAAGGCCAGTGTGAGGCGTGTCATAAAGCCGGGGCTGAGTGAGGGGCGCCTGCGGGGAACATGTTGTGCAGTTGCGAAGCCGTCCCTACGATACGTCCGTACCAGACGTGGTGTTTGCCGGATCAGCACATCCAGTATTGTTTGGTTTTGAAGTTGATGATGGCAGGTCCTCCCGTGCATCCCCCTACTTCGTCCAGTTGGGCATCGGATGGATGGTGGCCAATAATCCAACTACCGGTTTTGTGTCTCATGATCGTTCCTTCATCCAGTATTTCTCCTTTGGTGGTCAGCGAAAGGTTCCCATCTCCTTCGTACACGACTTGTATGGAGTTGCCGTGTATGATGACAGTTACTTTTTCACCCATTGATTTTCCGCCCCACTCAGCAAATGCAATATCAAACCGATATTTCCCGTCAGGCGGGATTTCGTTTGATATATGGTTAAGGCTGGCAGCTTCTTTCTGCGGCATCAGGGCATCATGGGCTGCTTCACTGGCATAGACCCTGCTATTGCGCTCGATCGTCTCCGGGTATTGATTCACGTATTCATCGGCCCTGACTGCCAGATGAGGCCTTGTATCTACTGGTAAATCGTCAGACTGGTTGGCTGCCGGGCTGGCGCAAGATACCCAGACAGCTATTGCCAGCAGGCAGTATACCTGTTTCATCGTCTATGTCGTCTCGGAAAATAGCACCACGATGTTGGAGAAGAGTTGGCAGATCGCCGGGCGAGCTTGTGGCATACGCCAACGTGCTCAACCATAAGGTTAGGTAGAAAAGGCATCAACTATCCCTTTATGAACGATGTTAAAAACAGTTGAACAGCTTCTGATTTGCCTAAAGGCTCTAACAGGAATATGAAGATATTCACCCCTAAGGCCAGAAACGTAGCGGGATGTTTGAGTTTGGCGTACTTCCCTGAAGCAAAGAGCAGCATGGAAATAATGAATACCTGTGTAGCGTATAAAGGTACCATAATATTAATATCTGGCCAATCCTGATTATTTAAACCCACGTACAGGTTCTGTACGCCCCGACCCAGTGCGGGCATCATAATGATAAAGACAGTTGAAATAAGCCACCAGGCATGATCCTCCATTCTTTTTCTGAGTTTTATGCTTTGAAACACGGCAAAGCCAAACGCTGACATCATGATGATCTCCACAACAGCCACACCAAAGAAGAACCAGGCCTGGAAGGGTCCGAATCGGTCAGGCATGGTAATGGCGTTCTCTGCGTTTACGATATCCCTGTGCATCATGCTCAAGGCAGTCAGGCAAACGCCACCTGCCAAAAACAATCCAACCATACCGTTGGTCCTATGGGTTTCAATTTTACCATGGGTAATATAGTAGGGCTGAAGGATCAGATAGAGATACCAAATGGTCCCCGTCCAATAATGGACATGAACACTCCACGCGTTATCGGAAAAGTCACTCCAATAATCTCCAAAGATACCAAGCTGCATGATGACCATCGGAAGGATCATCCATAGGTGGAGATTTTTATATTTGTCCATGTAAGCGTGTTATTCGGAAAACGCTATTCCTTCATCACTTTTAGCAGGGCTTTTTTGTCACCCGACCGTACTTCGATAAGGTACAAACCCGCTTCTCCTGGCAGGGTGAGTGGTAAGAGGTCTGAATCCTGAAACCCTTTTTTCAAAACAGTCTGGCCTAAAGGATTTGTGACGATGATCGTGGCCTCCATGTGTTTTTTCCCCAGATCAAGGTGGATCTCACCGCTGGTAGGGTTAGGATACACCGTCAGGGGATCGGCAAAGCTGTTTTCGAGAATACCCACATTGTTTCCTGCTGCATACACCCGGGTATGGCCGGCATCGCTTCCGGTTGCGTCATTATAACGTGCCCCGATGGCTACCGTGTTGGCGTCGGGCATGCTCACTGAGACGCCGAACTGGTCAACCGTCGCTTCCCCGAGAATATCGGTTCCCCGTTGTGTCCACACAATACCGTCCCAGGTGTAAAGGCGTACATGGCCGGCATCCGTTTCGTTTCCGTCATTGCGATAGGCACCAATGGCGATGGTGTTAGCGTCAGGCATGCTCACCGAGTAGCCTGATTCGTCATCTGCTGCTACCCCGTCAATGTCAGCGCCTTTTTGCGTCCATGCGCTGCCGCCCCAGGTATAAATCCGCACATGGCCGGCATTGCTTTGGCTTCCGTCATTCCCCCAGGCCCCAATGGCGATGGTGTTGGCGTCGGGCATGCTTAGGGAGTGGCCTGAGCGGTCACTGATCGCCTCTCCGTCAATGTCGCCGCCCCGTTGGATCCATGTGTTGCCACTCCAAATGTAAATACGCACATGACCGGCATCATTTCCGTTCCCGTCATTCCGGGTAGCCCCAATGGCTACGGTGTTGGCGTCGGGCATGCTTACGGCCTGGCCTGACAGGTCGCCCATCGCCTCTCCGTCAATGTCGCCGCCTTTTTGGATCCATACGCTGCCACTCCAGGTGAAAATGCGCACATGGCCGGCATCGTTTCCGTTTCCGCCATTTTGATAAGCCCCGATGGCTACCGTATTGGCGTCAGGCATACTTACCGACCAGCCCGAGCGGTCATCGGCCGTTTCCCCATCAATGTCAGTTCCTTTTTGCGTCCAGGTGCTGCCGTCCCAGCTGTAAATACGTACATGGCCGGCGCTAATTCCGTTTCCGTCATTCAGATACGCCCCGATAGCTACGGTATTGGCGTCGGGCATGCTTACCGACCAGCCTGACCGATCAATAGCCGCTTCCCCCTCTATGTCAGTTCCTTTTTGTGTCCATGCGCTGCCGTTCCAGGTGTAAATGCGTACATGGCCGGCATCATTTCCATTTCCGTCATTCAGATACGCCCCAATGGCTACGGTGTTGGCGTCGGGCATGCTTACCGACCAGCCTGATTCGTCCCCAGCTGCTTCCCCATCTATGTCTGCTCCTTTTTGCGATATGTTTTGTGCATGGCTCAGGTTGACGATGGTGCATACTGCGAGTAACAGCGGGAGTATCTTTTTCATGTGAATTTTTTTTGATTCATTGGGGTTATATAGCGGAGCGGGTGCTTGCAGAGAATGCCGGGTCTTTATGCGGTTGCGTCTCAGCAATATACGTAAACACTTCCGTCTTGCAAAAGGGCCCCCGAAGGACGTCGGCGGGTCTGGGGGGAACGCCCGGCAGGCTCTCAGGCACCTCCGCGCGCCATCCGCTTACCCATGGCTTTAATTTGCTCCGGGTCTATGCCACAGCAACCTCCAGGGACATCAGTGCTGAATACCGATGTTGGCGGTAGTATGCTAACCCAGGAAGCCCATCAAATGCTTTTTGGGATGTATGGGCTGCACAATCTTTGGAAAACCTGCTTCATTGTTCTGATTCAAACAGTTCCTTAGCTATCATTATGGCTGTCATGGCCCTTGGCCAGCCTGTGTAGAAGGCTAAATGAGTAATAGCCCCAACCAATTCAGCTTCAGTTAGTCCGTTATTCTTTGCCCGACGTAAATGGTATTTCAATTGTCCTGCATGTTCGCCTGTAACTAAAGCCGCTACAGTTATTAAACTCCTGTCCCGTGGCGAAAGCTCTTTCCCTTCCCAAACATCACCAAAAAGTACATTGTCAGTATACTCAACCAGTTTGGGGGCAAAATCACCGATCATTTTTTGAATATCAGATACTTTTTTGTCGCTATCCATATAACGGATTGTTAATGGTGAATAAAAAGGTAGTGAAGTCTATTCGAAGTGTCTCTAAACATGGCCACTCATACGGATATCAACGTAAGTGCGGGGATATTCCGCCTGGTGCAAGCCGAAAGGGCCTCCTCAAATGTACCATATTCCTTCATACAAAGTCAAGCAACAGGCCATTCCCTGCTCTCAGGCACCTCCGCGCGCCATCCTCATACCCATGGCTCTGATTTGCTCCGGGCCTATGCCACAGCAACCTCCGATGATATCAGCGCCCAGGTCCATCCATTCTTGTACCATCCCTTCGCAGGCGGACAGATCTGACAGGCCTGACCACGTTTTGGTTTCAGCGTGGTAAACGGCGCCTGCATTCGGATATACAACGATCTTTTTATCCCCGGCTTTCGCTTTGATGGATGGGATTAAGGCTGAAATAAACCCCGGAGGCGTGCAGTTGACCCCTATGGCAAACACCTTCGGGTGATGGGCAAAATAAGCAGCACAGGTCCCGATGGGGGTTCCGTCGCTGATATGCTGGCCATCCTTGCAGGAGAAGGATACCCAGGCGGGCTTTTTTACCTCCGCCAACAGGGCTGACAGCACCCGGGCTTCCTGAAAAGAAGGAATCGTCTCGCAGGCAAGAAGATCTGCCGCCGAATTATCGAGCAAGCGGATTCTCGGCTCGTGAAAGTCGCTCAACGCCTGATCAGAGATCCCATAATCCCCCCGGTATTCAGAGCCATCGGCCAGATAGGCGCCGTAAGGCCCGATGCTGGCAGCAATCAGGGGCTTGGGTGCCTGCGGGTGTAAGGATAAAAAACGGTTTCTGGCCTCCTCTGCCAACTGAACAGACTTGAGAATCAACCTTTTGGCCGCAGGCTCGTCATACCCCATCGCCATAAACCCGGGCAACGTAGCCTGGTAGCTGGACGTAATCACGCATCCGGCACCCGATTCAAGATACCGGAGATGGGCCAGCACGATGGCCTCGGGGTTGGATTCCAGCAGGTTGGCACTCCATAAGCTGTGATTCAGGTCACAGCCCTGCCTTTCCAGTTCATTGGAAAGGCCGCCGTCCAGCAGGAGGGGATAGGGAATCATCATACAGATAGTTGTCGAACATACTACTGGACATTTTCATTTTGGGTCGTTTCGACAGGCTCAGGACATCGCGTTTCGGCTCCGCTCAACGACCGCCTTGAGCCCCATCCATGAGGCTTTGAGATCAGCCAAAAGCGTCTGATTTTCAAAATATCCAGTAGTCTGCGTCATTCTATTCTTTCAAACCACGCTTTTTGAGGTCTGCTGTTGGGATAACCATTTTCAGTGCGAAACTTTTTTCGTTCTTCGGTAAAGTCCCACCACATTTTTTTTGTGTCATGTGTGTTGGCAAAATACACGACTAACCTGAATTGGTCTTCCACGCAAGGGTCAACCCAATACCCTTTTTTTTGTTCGTATTCGTCTGTGAGCGTAGCGCCGTCTTTTTGTTGGAGTTCGCTGAGGGAATAATACCCTAAAAACATAAGGTCTTCGGCAAACTTTATTCCGACTGACGGAACGGTCTGAAATTCTGCCAATGCATAAATTTCTTTTACCCGCTCAGGTGTAGCGGTTAACAACACTTCCAGTTCGTCAGCTGGGAGGTCTGGAATATCAGCAATTTTGATTTTATGCTTTCTCAAATTTGCTTTTTCGATGTCCGTCAGCGGAAGTTTTAGGTTGGTCTTGTTTTTCATTTTGGTAAAAGTCATTGGTCTGTGTATTGTCAGTTGCAAAAAGGTCTGGTGATCCTGTTTCCCTGTTTTTTCTTGTATGGATTGTTTGGATAGGGGGCGTTTGAGGTTGTGGCTAACGGTTACGTATTGGCGATGGTGGGGCATTTGGAAACGTCAGCTTAACATTTGCACAAATGCCCAATAGCATTACAAATGTTGAGTTTACAACTGTCAGCCCCATTATTGCCAATACGATGTTGTAGGCAGTTTTATTTTGATTTCTGTGTCAGGTCAATATTGAAATTGGCGTTTACAATTAAGCCATTGTTGTTTTGAAAAACATTCTGTCCATTTATTTGTCTGCCAAATTGAATGATTTGATTTAGATACCCACCTTCTATTCTTACATTTTTGTTGAAGCGATAACCTAATAAAACGCCAATTCTATTTTGGTCGAAAATGTTTGCATTTACATTTTCTCCAAATCCAATAAAAATCTCGTCATAAAGAGCTACATACGGGGTTTTGTCTGTAATGTCTTTTCCTTTCAAAGGTACTTGAAGTCTCACCATATATCTCATTCTGTGTAGCAAAGGAAATTCATCTTCCTTTACAACGTTAGCAGAACTGTATCTCCCAACAAATCTTTGTTCTAACATAAACCTATGAGAGAAGTCAAATTTGCCTTCTTTGTGAGAAAGCTGCACCATTTCAAATATTCTATGTTCGGTGAAATCTCTGCCAAGTCCATTAATTGGTATTTCACCATATGGAAATGTCTCTATCCAAGCATATCCTGCTCTAAATAAAACTCTTGGATTGAGTTGATAATTTACGCCAATTCTTAACAGGCTTTGTTGCCAATTAGTAATAATGTTATCTCTGCGCCATTGATATTCGGTGTGAATTCCAAACTTATTGGATACTTTAAAAGTGCCGAAGTAGTTGTACCAGCCAATAGTTTCGTGAGTATTTATACGATTGTTTTGACCTGAAACATTGTAGGTAATGAAACAGGTCAAAACAAGTATAGCCAATAAGTTATTCTGCATGTTATTCTACAAATTCAAGTGTACCGTCTGTTAAGCGATAAAATACGCCTACAACGCGCTGCGGCTTTGCGAAGTTCCGGAAAAATGAGCGAAGCGAAAAATTTTTCCGGAATTTTGCAAAACCGGAGTTGTGCGAAGGGCGACCGTAGGGAGAACTTCGTGCAACTGCGGTGCAGCCGCAGCGCGTTGTGCAGAAGGCGAGCGAAGCGAGCCTTTTGCACAACTCTCAAATATACGCACCTCTCCCCAAATCTACAAATGTTTGTCTAAACTTTGCGGCGACACCTAAAAAGAGCGCAAACGACTCAATTTCAACGCATTAAAAGAAACGCCCTGGGTACTCCGGCCATATGACAATGCAAAATGCGTACTTCGTGTTTTGTATTGCAAGAGAGGGTGACAATACAAAATGCGCACTTCTGTTACCCTTCTTTTTTGTCAAGCAGGATGATTTCCTCTCCTATGATTTCTGTTACATACCGCTTGACCCCTTGCTTATCTTCATACGTGCGGGTGTGGATTTTGCCCTCTACATGCACCATGCTTCCTTTTTTGAGGTACTTCTCTGCCAGTTCAGCCAATCCTCGCCACAAGACTATGTTATGCCACTCGGTTTGTGAATGTGTCTGTCCATTCTCATCCTTAAAGGTCTCCGTGGTGGCAAGCGTGAACTTGGCCACTTTGATATTACCTTCCAGCGTGAGTACTTCGGGGTCTTTGCCGAGGTTGCCAAGTAAGAGTACTTTGTTAAGTCCTTTCATCTTCAGATGGTATCGAGTGGGCTTTTGATTTTTTTGATGGACTGGCTGCTTACCTGGGTGTAGCGCAAGGTGGTTTTAATGTCCTGATGGCCAAGTAGTTCCTGAATGAAAGCAATGTCGGTACCTGCTTCCAGGAGATGGGTCGCAAAGCTGTGTCGAAGGCCATGGATACCTACGTCTTTGTTGATTTTTGCTTTTTTCAAGGCATCTGAAAACACTTTCTGCACACTTCGGATGCTATACTGGCCCCCATACTGGCCTTCAAACAGAAAAACTTTCGGTTTGTACTCCAGAAAATAGGCCCTCAACTGCTCCAAAATGGTTTCGGGCAGGTTAGCATAGCGGTCCTTCTTACCTTTTGCCCTTTCAATAAACACCTGCATGTTTTTGCTGTCGATGTCTTTGATTTTCAGGTTCACAATCTCGCTTACCCGGAGGCCCATTCCATAGCAAAGTTTCAACATGGTGTTGTGCTTCAGGTTGGCCGTTACCTCCAGCAGTTTTTTGATGTCTTGCGCATGAATGGCTTTCGGGAGGGTGCTTGGTTTCTTAGGCCGGGGTATGTCAAAGAAGAATTTTTCTCTTTTTAATACTTGCTCGAAATAGAACTTTATGGCGTTGATACGGCTGTGAAGGGTATTTTCTGAAAGTTTCAGGGTATTGATGCAATACAGAAAGTAGCTGCGCAGGCGTTCGGAACTGAGATCGTCAACCGAGTTACTCCTGAGGGTTTGAAGGAGTTGCGCAAACTCATGGGTGTAGGTGCGGATCGTGTTTTTGCTGTATGCTTTAAGTTGCAGTGTCTCGACAAAGGCTTGGTAGGGGGCATGATTGACCGGGGCGATATGGGCCAGGGTGCTATCCTTGATAAGATTGATGCCGATGCCAAATTTCTGCCGGTACTGCTCAGTGTCTCTTACGTACCATGCCTTCTTCGAGTGGCTCCATTTTGCACCCGGCATTTGTCTCACGCTCGCTACGAGCGCTGCATCATACGTGAAGCGAATGAGTATAACTGCCTCGTTGTTGTGACGGGCGGGTTCAAATTCAGCTCTTTGAATCAGGTCAGTGAGGGCAGATGATGAGTCCATGACTTTTAAGGCTCCGCCGCACGCACTCCCATGCGGGGTGACGCAGCATATGCAAGTGTAAGCAATCTGCCAGAAATCCGCATCTTTTTTTTCAAAAAAACGCCCTGCCCGGCATCTCAGGCAAGATAAGCGGCCCGCGGCCCAGCTCCCCAACATTCGCCCCTTTTTCGTATCTTAGCTGCGATGGCTCTATACGAACTCTCTCCCAGCCCCGCATGGCAGGCCTATGTCCGCACCTACCGGGTGGTACATTTTGTGTTTGGGCCGGGCGTAGTGCCGCCTGTCAAACCTTATCCACCCCGGCCGGAGCATTGCCTGAGTTTTTATCCGAGAGACACGGAGCGGATCACCTATGCCGCCAGCGGACAGCAGGCCTCCCACCTCAGAGCGGCGGTGATCGGACAACCCAGTGAGGTGACGAACCGATATGTGGGGCGTGATTTTCTGGTCTTTCAGGTGGTATTTCGCCCCGGGGCGCTGTACCGGATCACGGGCATCCCTTCCACGGAGCTGACCAATGCCTATATAGATGCGGAGGCGATTTTTTCCGGTGGCATCCGGGAGGTGAATGAGCAACTCGATGCAGCGGCTGACTACGCGGCGATGGCTGCGGTGGTCGAGACCTTTCTGAGCCGGCAGATTCGCCTGATTAACAAGGACATACACCCGCTGGACCGGGTGATGAATACGCTGCTGCAAAGCCCCGCCCCGCCTCCGATAGATGTCCTGGCCGATGCCGCCTGCCTGAGTCTGCGCCAGTTTGAGCGGCGCTGCCTGGAGCGGCTGGGGGTTACGCCCAAGTATTTCTGCAAGGTGATGCGCTTTGAGCAGGCCTACCGCATGCGCAACCTGCATCCGGATGCCGACTGGCTTACGATCGCGCTGCATTGCGGCTACCATGACTACCAGCACCTGGCCAAAGACTACCTCAGCCTGACCGGAAAGACGCCCAATGGCTTTCATCTGGATGATATGGCTGCCCCGGAGCGAAAATTTGGGGTAGCAGATACCTATTGAGGGGCTTGGGGGTCCCATGCCCTCAAAGTTGTCGTGTTTTTACCACCACTTCTCCCTGTATCGGCTCCAGATTTGCCTAAAAATCACGTCTTATGGAGCGAAGAACCTTTATCACGACCAGCCTGCTGGCCTTACCTGCGATTCTGTGGGCTTCGCCCCTGTCGCAGCGGCAGCTTTCGGGAGCCGTAGTGGTGCGGGCAGGCCTGAGCCGTTTCGGGCAACCCACGCCTTTCCGCGGGGTAAATCCCAATGACCTCAAACTTTCCAGCCGCGACACGGCGGGCAAGCTCTCAACTTTTGAGTATGTGGGGGTGCAAAAAACAGGCCCGAGTTACCATGCGCATCCCAATCAGGATGAGGTGTTTTATGTGGTCTCGGGCGAGTACATTTTTCAGGTAGGCCCTGACAAACAGCTACTTAAAGCAGGTGACCTGATTTTTCTGCCGCGTAATGCGCCCCACACCTGGGTGCAGGTATCTGAGCGGGGGCAGTTGTTTTATTTTCTGCAGCCTGCGGGAAAAATGGAGGAGTTTTTCCTGAAAATGACCGAAAGTGGCGGTAAGGCCAGTCCGGAGGAAATGCAGCGGATCAACGCCGAGCATGGCATCGTGCCCTATGGCCCGCCGATCTCCGCAGAAGGGCCTCATACCTTCAGCGAATACGTGCAGCAGGGTTTTGTGCTGCGTGCAGGCCAGCGCCGAAGTGGCGAATCTGTCATAATCAATGGCCTCAGCCCCAACGACCTCAAGGTTTCGGGCAGCGATACAGGTGGCGAGCTTGCCATTTTTGAGTATAGTGGACATGAACTGGGTGGCCCTCCGCTGCACGTGCATCCGATGCAGGATGAGGTGTTTTACCTTACCGAAGGGCGTTATCTTTTTCAATGTGGCGAAGAGCAGTTTACACTGGAGGCGGGCGATATGATTTTTCTGCCGCGCAATGTTGCGCATACCTGGGCACAACTGACGCCGAAAGGCAAGATGTTGTTTTTCTTTCAGCCTGCGGGTAAGATGGAAGCCTTTTTCAGCGCCTTAGGCAAGATGAGCGGTCCGCCAACCTCGCCCGAAGCAGGTGCAAACCTGTTCGCCGACCATGACATGCAGGTGGTAGGGCCGCCGCTGAAGTATTGAGGGGTTAGTGTGGTGGGTGTAAGGCAATTCCGCGCACTGCACACGCTAAAAATCGTATATTCGCGTACATTAACCATCAGCCTGCATGATCATCGCGAATCCCCTCTACGACGTAGTTTTCAAGTATCTGCTTGATGACGCGGAGATCGCGCGAGGTTTACTCTCGGCGATATTGGGAGAGGAAGTGATAAGTCTGGAGCTTAAACCTCAGGAAACCGCCTCCGAGACCAGCGGGAATGTCAGTATTTTGCGCTTCGACTTCAAAGCTATTATCAAAACGCAGACCGGAGAACATAAAAAAGTACTGATCGAGCTTCAGAAAGCCAAACAGGTACTCGATGTGATGCGTTTCCGCCGATACCTCGGCGACAACTACCGCAAAGAGGACGAAGTCTCCAACGAGCGCAATGAACTGGAAAAACGTCCGTTGCCGATCGTAACGATCTATTTCTTGGGATTTTTGCTCGACAAAATTCCTCACGCCATCGTAAAGATCAACCGCGAGTACCGGGATGTCATTACGCAGGAAATCGTCGAGGTAAAAGAAGAGTTTGTCGAGCTGCTCACCCACGACTCCTACCTGATCCAGTTGCGGAGGCTTTCGGGCAAGGCCCGCACGCGCTTGGAGCGCATGTTGCAGGTGTTTAATCCGGCCTACAAAACAGAGGACCCGCACCAACTGAACTTTGCAGGCGAGGTGGACGATCCGCTGCTGAAAAAAATGGTGGACCGGCTGGGTCGTGCCATTGCCAGCGATGAAATCCGCGACCGGATGGATCTTGAGGACGAGATAGACCGGATTTTTAACCGCGAAATCCGCAAAGCCGTTGCGGAGCGGGATCAGATCATAGAAGAGCAGGGGCAGGAACTGGAGGCAGAACGCCAAAAGGCTGAGTCAGAACGCCAAAAAGCAGAAGCAGAACGCCAGCGTGCGGAAGATCTTCAGCGACAGCTCGATGAATTGAAGAAAAAACTGGGAGAATAGCCCTGGCTCCTGGTATCCCAACAGGTTGGTTTACCAATATGTAACCTGATGTTTCTGATCCGATGGTATGCTGTGTTTCTCCTGCTGGTTTTGGGGGCTTGTACAGGGAGTCGCCGTATAGCTGGAGCTTTTGCCATACATGAAGACAGCCTGATCCTTGTTGATACGGTCAGAAACCGCAGCATTCCGCTGGCATTATACCTGCCTGTGGCGGCTGGCAGGATCCCGCATCAGCAGGTAGTTATCTTCAGTCACGGTTATAATGCCAATGAACCCGGTGCCAACAGATCATATACCTACCTGACCAGGTACCTGGCGGCACATGGATATGCAGTCGTCAGCATTCAACACGAACTCCCGGGCGACAGCCTGCTGCCAACAACCGGCATCCCGCAGGTCGTGCGTCGCACCAACTGGGAGCGGGGGGTGATGAATATACGCTATGTGATGGAGGCGTTGCCAGGACATTTTCCCCAACTGGACTACAGCCACCTCACGCTGATCGGCCACTCCAACGGGGGTGACATGAGTATGCTGTTCGGGCATCTTCATCCTCAGCTGGTACATACCATTATTTCACTCGACAACCGCAGGATGCCCTTGCCCCGGACCACACAGCCCCGGATATACTCATTGCGGGCGGATGAGTTTCCGGCAGATGAAGGCGTGATCCCGCCCCCTTCTGATCTGCTCCGATACGGTATCCATATCGTGCTGCTCAAAGGGGTGAAACACAATGATATGAGTGATAGCGGCAAGCCCCGTCAGCACAGAAAAATAAACCGGCAGGTGCTGAAGTGGCTGGAACCAGAAGGGAGATAAAGGCAAGATCTATCCACTAGATGGCAGTTTTAAGGGCAGACCTCAGGGTAGGATAGGTCCAGGCAAATCCGGTAGCCGTAAGTTGGGCGGGTGTTACGTGTTGTCCTCCCCAAAAAAGCAGCGACTGCTCTCCAAATACCAGATCAAGCATAAACTTAGGCAGCGTAAAAAAGTCAGGGACTCCCAGCCGGTCAGCCAGGGTACGGGAAAATACAGCTTGTGTGACATCCTCCGGGGCAACAAAGTTGACCGGGCCCTGTAGGGCAGGGGTTTCAACCGCAAAAGCCACCGCCCGGACAAGGTCCTCCAGGTGGATCCACGGAAATCCCTGCTGGCCAGTCCCATACTTGCCGCCGATCATCATGCGGTAAAAAGGGAGCATTTTGGACAGGGCACCTCCGCCCTTGCCGAGTACCACGCCGATCCGCATCAGGACGGTACGGCAGGGGGCTTCCCGGGCTTCAGCCTCCCAGCGCTGGCATACCTGCGCCGGGAAATCAGTACCGGTGCCCGCCTGCTCGTCCAGCAGACCCGGCTGGCTGATACCGTAGTACCCCACCCCTGAGGCTGAGAGAAATACCTGAGGCGGATTGGGGCTGTTGCGGATATAGGTTACGCAGGCGCGGGTCGCCTGTACGCGGCTTTGCATGATCTCATGCTTGCGGGCATCAGTCCATTTTTCATCTGCGATACCCGCACCGGCCAGATTGATCACAACATCAAACATCCCAAGGGCAGGCGGCATCTCCACACCGTCCCAGACCCGGTATGATAGGTAACGGTTGGAGGTGCTGAGCGCGTGACGGGTCAGGACCGTGACGAGGTGTCCCTCGCGAGTGAAGTGCCGCACGAGGGCTTTGCCGATGAAACCCGAGCCGCCGGTGATGAGGATATTCATAGAGACAGATATTACGTGAAGAATCAGGGACAACAACCACATTCCGCCTGAAAGAACTTATATTCACCCACAAAAGTTACGACCAGCTATGTTGCTTCTGACACCAGGGCCTGTCCCGGTTCCCGATTTTATCCAGCAGGCCCTTATGCGGCCGGTGATCCCTCACAGGGGTAAGATTTTTGAGGGTATCTATAGCCAGTTGCTGGAGCGGCTTCAGTACCTGTTTCAAACTACCCACCCGGTTTGTACCATGATCGGTAGCGGTACCCTCGGGGTAGAAGCTGCGATGTACAGCTTGCTTCGGCCAGGAGAGCCTGTTTTGGTGGTGAATATAGGTAAATTCAGTGAGCGGTGGGCAGATTACGCACGGGTGCTGGGCCTGGATACCCATGAGGTACGTAAGTCCTGGGGGCAGACCATCACACCCGCAGAACTACAGGCTGCTGCGGAGGCCATTCCAGGTCTCCGGGGAGTCGTTATTACGCATTGTGAGACCTCTACAGGTGTAGCTGTGGACCTGGAAGAGATAAGTTATGCCCTGCGCCAGGTTTGTCCGGAGGTACTGATCATCGTAGATGCCATCACGACTGCGGGCGCTATCCCATTATATGCCGATGCCTGGGACCTGGACTGTGTGGTTACGGCCAGCCAAAAGGCGCTGATGAATCCCGCAGGACTGGTATGTTTTGGGGTCAGTCCCAGGGGGCAGGAAGCTTTACGGGAGACGCATGCAGCTGATTACCGTAACCTGCTGAATTACCTCCGCCAGGCCGCCAAAGGCAGCTATCCCTATACACCGCCTGTACAGCTGTTGTATGGCGTAGATGAGGCACTGGCTTATATTGGCCGGGAGACCCTGCCTGTGATCTGGAACCGGACCCATACGGCTGCCAGGTTTTTTCGGGCCGGACTGGAGACGCTAGGCGGGAAACTTTTTCCGGAGAGTCCATCAGATTCGCTCACGGCCTTTAGCCTGCCCGGACATAATCCGGATGTTGTGCGCAAGTATATGTCAGAGGTCCATCAGGTGATATTGTCAGGCGGGCAGGGACACCTGACGAGCCAGATCGCACGGGTATCCCATATGGGTATGGCTGATATAACTGCGATGAAAACCGCCCTGACGGCACTGGAAGCCGCGTTACAGCAAAATTAATGGCGGCGGAGCGTGCCCAGGGCCAGTTCCTGCTCGGCCAAAAACCGCTGGAGCAGCCCCATCACGTCAGGTCCCGGCTCATTGTGGTTGAGACGTTTGAGCTGAACCGACTCGATCATAGAGCGCAGGCTGGCGTCGAGGTGCATTTCTTTGAGATAACGTTCGTACCGGATCAGCATCCAGTTTTCGAGGGTGCCTTCAATGCGCTGGATAAAGGCCAGGGGGAAAAATGCGGAAAAAAATCCCATTACGTGCCCCAGCAGGTAAAAGGGACGTGCATACCAGGCCGGGCCGATGTCTCGTTTACGAAGAAGGTCATGCAGGAAGGCAGTATGGCGGGCCTTGCGCTCGCGGAGATACCGGATCTGCTCCTCCTGCTTGGCAAACTGCCGATACCAGCCCAGACGCATCCACTCACGAGCATGAAGGTCCTGGATAAAAAATTCTGTGCGTTTTTTGATGTCAACCACCCCGGCCATATACTGAGCGTTATATGAAACTTCTCTTTTGTATTGAAAGTTTCAAAATTATCAAAACTTTCCATATTCTGCTTATACGCGTAATCCTTTTCACAGTTTTCCTGAAAGTTTCTAATTTGTCATCCCGGCAGACTTTTTGCGATTTGCGCCCGGTTCTGCACTTTAAGGCTGACTTAATCACGACTCACGCATGAAATACCTGCAAGGCTTTTTGATCTCCGTATTTGCCATGCTCCTGCTGATACAGCCTGTGCTGGCACAGCGTAACCCATATGCTGCTTTTTTTGAAGAAGCCTATCAAAAATACCCATCTGTCCCCCGTGGGTTTCTGGAGGCAGTAGCCTATACCAATACCCGCATGAACCATGTCACGCCGGATGTCGGCTGTATGGACCAGCCGACTTACTACGGGGTGATGGGGCTGGTGGGTGATGGCAAAGGCTATTTTCAGAACAGCCTTCAGCGGGTGGCGGAGTTGTCAGGGTATCCGGTAGCTGAGATTATCAATGATCCCCGCACCAATATTCTTGCCTATGCTGCTGCCTATGCCATCGTCCAGCAAAACAAGCGCATGACGACCCGCAGCGTGGACGGGCATAAAACCCTGATGGCAGACCTGAGCGAGATCCCCCAGGATGGTTCCCTGCACAATCAGTTTGCCCTGGATCAGCAGTTTTATTCAGTCCTGGTCGAGATGCAGAATCCCCATACCGGCACGGCCAACCGCACCCGGCAGGTATTTAATTTTGAGGAAATTTTTGGACGGGACACGTACCGTATTCTGAGTGCAGACCGGGTTCAGATCTCAGGTCAGCGGGTGCGCAGCGTCAACGGCGAAGAACTGAAACCTGCTGCAGGTACCCACCAGACCACCTGCTCAGCGACCAATCAGGCCCCTGATTTTCCGGGTGCTATCTGGAACGCGGCCAATAGCCGTAACTATGGCTCCCGTGAGGGGGAGGTACAGTTTGTGACCATTCACACGATCCAGGGCTCCTACGCAAGTGCGATCTCCTGGTTCAAGAACCCCAATGCCCGGGTATCTGCCCATTATATTATCCGGGCCTCTGACGGACAGATCACCCAGATGGTATGTGAAGACGACAAGGCATACCACGTGCGTACAGACAATGATGCTGCCATCGGTATTGAGCATGAGGGGTTTATCGCAGATGGTGCCAGTTGGTATTCAAATGAAATGTACGAAAGCTCCGCAGCACTGGTCCGGGACATCTGCCGCCGGCACGGGATTGACCCCCTGAAGTGTTTTGGCGGGCCACCTACCAACGGTACCCGCACCCTCAGCAATGCCTGCTATCTGGTGAAAGGCCATCAGCATTTTCGGGGCAATAATCATATTGATCCGGGCCCCTTCTGGGACTGGGACCGATACTACCGGCTCATCAACGGCACCCCGGCTCCGGTCAGGTATACGGCTCAGGCCGGAGATGTGTATGATACCGGCAAGGCGACCGGCAACTATGGGGATCAGGAACGCGTCACCTATCTCATCAAACCAGATGGGGCGACCTCTGTCAGCCTGGTGTTTAAGGCGATGGATCTGGAAGGTACCAAAGAAACCCCCTACGACTATCTGGACATATATGATGGCGAAAACACCAGTGGGCGATACCTGGGCCGGTTCACAGGCACACAACTTCCGGGCCCGCTGCGTGCTGCCAGCGGGGCTGTATTTATGGAGTTTAGGTCTGATTGTCAGATTAATAAAGCCGGATGGCACATTGCCTACTCTGCTGACAACAGCAGCAATGCCTGCGGAAACCCCAGCCAGTTATTGGCGGGAGATATATTTCCGATGGGCGCTACCCTCACATGGCAGGACAGCGGTACGCCTGCGGAGTATCTTGTCAGGGTCACCCGTAAGCTGGACAACTCTGTACTCCTCTACAAAACCCGTGAGCGATCCATCGTACTGACAGGGCTGGCCTCCAATGCCCTCTATCAGTGGCAGGTGCAGGGGATATGCGGGCGAGACTCTTCTGCCGTGGCGGGTTCCAGTTTTATCACCAGCAATATCATGAATGGCGTCAGCCAGGTATTTACAGTACGGGAGCTTACCGGCAAATTGTATGACTCCGGGGGGCTGCTGGCGGGGTATGCGAATAATGAAAACTACCAGTTCTGTATTGTACCCGCTAATGGGGGCAGGGTTGAGGTCAAGTTTACGGCTTTTGACACAGAACCTGAGGTGGACCAGCTTATTGTTTATGATGGGATCGGGACCAATGGTACCCGCCTGGGCACGTACTCTGGCAAAACACTGCCCAAAACCCTCACCTCTACTGGCAATGGCCTGACCCTGCACTTCATCTCCAATAGCCGGACCAATGCACCCGGCTGGGCCGCTACCTGGCGTACGCTGGGGGGAACCTCCGGGGGGAGCAGTCCGGTGGTCGTGACACCCGGCGGCGGGGGGAGCGGTAGCAGTGGCAACTCAGGCGGTAGTACGCCGCCACAACCGCCAGTCATTTCCGGCGATTTTGATCCGGGTATTTCCTACCCCGCCAATGCACCTGAGACGAGCCCCGTACTTGCAGCCTCACTGGCAGGTTCTTTTCAGTTGGCATTTCAAGACCAGACCCGTGATGGTGCCAGTATTGCCAATAGGTTTTATTGTATCGCACGTGAAGCTGGGAATGGATGGGTGACCAATCCCCGGGCCGGGTTCCTTCTGGATGATTTTGAGGCCGGCCTGCGCAGCGGATGGAAACAAGCGACAGGTACGTGGCAGGTGACCCAGGGACGTCTTACGCAGACCAATGTCCAGCATGAAAATACCAACCTGTACACAGACCTCCGGCAAACCAACAAAGACGTATTTCTTTATCACTGGAAAGCAGCCATGACCGGAGGTGCCAATAGCCGCCACGGATTACACTTTTTTGCCTCACAACCTGCCAATACAGAGCGGGGTATCTCCTACTTTGTGCTGATCCGTGATGCGGCGGGGCAGGACTACGTAGAAATCTACAAAACAGTCAATGACCAGTTTGATCGCAAAGTTCGCAAGGCGGTCACCTTCCAGACAGGCAAGGTGTATGATTACAAGGTGATCTGTAATGCTGCCAAAGGCAAAATTGAGGTGTATGTTAATGACGTATTCACCACTTCCTGGACAGACCCGTATCCATTATTTGCCGGTGCGGCAGTCTCCCTCCGTACCGGCAACTGTGCCCTGACCCTGGATGACTTCACGGTGTACAAAGCCCGGGAGGGTAGCGTGGCCGTGACGGCTGCTACCACCAGCCTGGCTGATCTGGAAGCGGCCGGGCGGTTTCAGGTGCGGTCCCTGGTCGT
This sequence comes from Bacteroidia bacterium, assembly GCA_033762375.1. Taxonomy (GTDB): domain Bacteria; phylum Bacteroidota; class Bacteroidia; order J057; family J057; genus RDXT01. Next base: position 160,913 of record JANRLQ010000026.1, on the reverse strand, counting down.
AGATCAGAATCTGCACTGGTCACGGGTCAGCACTGCCTATGGGGTACTCACGTCCCTGGTGGCTGGCGGAGGCGGTACCTCCTCAGGCGGAGGCGGCACCTCTGGTGGGGGAAGCGGCTCACCTGATCCCACTCCAGCTCCCAATACAGGCAGCCTTTCAGTATCATTTGGTGAAGGGGGGAGTGGTACCGGGTACTATCTCCCGGTGGACTATGACGGCCAGCAGTGGGGGGCTAATACGGACCTGGGCTTTTTGTATGAAGAGTGCAACCGCTCCAACCTCGGGGACTGGAAGGCTGTCTCGGGTGAATGGCAGATGCGCGACGGTGTACTCCGGCAGACCAATATTGCAGAGGCCAACGGCAATATCTGGATCCCGCTCCGGCAAGATGCAGATCATGTATATCTCTACCATTGGCGGGCCCGGCTGACCCATGACATGGAAAACAACCGGTTTGGGATTCACTTTTTTGCCAGTGATGGTGCGCTCTCTAACCGGGGCAATTCATACCTAATCTGGTTTAGAAATCAGCTCGCGGCCCCTGACCGGATCGAGATATACAGGGCCGCCAATAATGCCCTGCCAAAGTTTGATGAGGCGGTGAATATCAACCTGCCCGCCGGCACCTGGGTGGACTGTAAAGTACTGTACCACCCTGCGACCGGACAGGTCGAGGCGTATCTCAACCAGGTACGGGTACTCAACTGGACGGATAAGCAGGCACCACTTGGCTCCGGAGCCGCCTTTTCCCTCCGTACCGGCAACAGCGATGTCCAGTTTGACGATATACGGGTGTATCAGCTCCGGCGGTCAGACCCTGTTATCCTCAGTGCCGGACAAGCCAGTGATCCTATCCGGCACAAAGGTAATGTGCGGATATTCAGCATCATTCGCGACGGAAGCGGGCGCTGGAACGAGGTCAAAGAAGTAAAACGTGAAGTGAAATAACCCTGGACATCCTGATGCGTATGCTCTTTGTCAGACCATTTTCCCCCCACTACTTCTTATATGGAGCATAAAGCTATTTCGATCCGGCCATTTATCGGCGCTCAAGATTTTGCCTTATCCCGGAGTTTTTACCGGGATCTGGGTTTTGAGGAGCATGTAATCAGCCCGGGGATGTCACTGTTCACGACCGGATCTCTGGGATTTTATCTGCAGGATGCATATGTGCAGGATTGGGTGGACAATACCATGTTGTTTCTGGAGGTAGAGGATGTGGCGCGTTTCTGGGACGAGTTGGTAGCGCTGGATCTTCCGGGCAAATACAGCGGTGTCAGGCTCACGCCTATCCGTACCTATGACTGGGGCCGGGAGTGTTTTGTGCACGATCCGTCTGGTATTCTTTGGCACATCGGAGAGTTTGTAAATCGCTCTGTACCCGTCACCTGATCGCATCATATGAAAATCCCCGCCCTGCGAGGTCTGATTGACAGGCGTATCCTGATAAACTATACAGCTGATCCCGAGGCTGTGCGCCGCATATTGCCCCACCCCTTTCGGGTGCAGACGTATGCGGGTAAGGCCATTGTGGGGATTTGTCTGATACGGCTAAAACAAATCAGGCCGCAAGGTTTTCCCGCTATGCTGGGAATCGCTTCTGAAAACGGGGCACATCGTATCGCCGTCGAGTGGGAAGCTAATGGCAAACTGCACCAGGGCGTGTACATTCCCCGGCGGGATACTTCCCTCTGGCTTAATGCCCGTGTGGGTGGTGTGTTGTTTCCGGGTCAGCATCACCTGGCCAGGTTTACGGTGCATGAAGCCGCTGGTCAGTATTCAGTAGGATTTGAAAGTGAGGACGATACTTGTCTGTCTATACAAGCGTCAGAGGCAGATACATTCCCGGCTACCTCTGTATTCTCGGGATTGGCGGAGGCCTCTGCCTTTTTTGAGCGGGGAGCTGTCGGGTATTCACCCCACCGCAACCGTTTTGACGGGCTGCGGCTCCAGACAGATCGGTGGGCGGTACGGCCCCTGGCAATATCTGAGGTGACATCCAGTTTTTTTGAAGACCGCACCCTTTTTCCAGACGGGGTGACTTTTGACAATGCGTTGCTGATGACCCGTATTGAGCACACCTGGCGGAGCGAGGCAGATATAGGCAGCTGAACAAGCCTCATTGTCTCCTGCAGGACAAATGATACCTGTAAAAAATATCATTTTTACCTGATACCCTGGTTTTCTGTTGCAAGAGGCATAGCCGTAATGTCTCGGATGTTTATCCAAACCATCTTATATTCACGCTATGAAACAGTTTCTCCTCATAGTTCTGACGTGTCTGGGGCTGGATGTCCTGGGGCAGTCGCATCTTGCTCCATTTTATCGGGGGGGCAATATTCCGGGACCTGTGCCGGGCTCATTTGTGATAGCCTGGGAGCACGTACCGGGTGCTGTGGGATACGATTATGTCCTCACGGACAATGCGTCCTGCACAGCAGGATGTGCGGGTGACACCCGCGAGTCAGTGACTGCCGATTCATTTGCGGTGGCGTATGACCTCAGAGATGGTGCTACGTATTACTGGATATCCCGCATCCGGTACGCTGACGGTACCGCATCTGAGTGGAGCCGGATTTCGCGGTTTGAGGCGGTGACCCCTGACCTGCGCCCGCTCGTCACCCTTGCGGGTAACCCTGTATCAGATGACCAGCTTCAGATCTCACTGGACTGGGCAGCTATAGGGTATGTATCGGAGCTTTGTTATGAACTTACTGACCTCCGGGGTATTACCGTGAGCCGTCAGACTTGTATCACCCGTGGGACGGCTTCCCGGCTGGATCAGGCCACGCTCTCGGTAGCGGGATTGCCGGCAGGTCTTTACCGCTTGGTGTACACCCCCCTGGATCGCGAAGGCCGCGCCTATCCGCAGCGTACAGAGGCTGTCATGATCCGTCGCTGAGTCGGATCATGTTACAAAATAGTTCCCGTCCGGGTATCCCGGGCGGGATATTTTTTAGAAGTATCTGGCAGCATTGGGTGAGCAGGTTGTATGTTTACGGCACGTTTCACCCCTATGCCTCCCTTATGATGACCGCTGTTGCCGAACACCTCCAGACCCCTCCCCAGCCGGGTATCCGCCACCTGCTCATAGATCTGGGAGGTGTGTTGTACGAGATCGAGATAGCCCGCACCGTAGATGCGTACAATGCCATGCGTGCACCAGGTGCTCCTCCGATAGACTTTGGGAAGGCCAGCCAGCATGATATGTTTACTGCACTGGACCTTGGGACTGTGGATATAGAAGCGTTTGCAGCCGGACTGCGGGACGCCTACCAGCTTCAGGGCAGCCTGGAGGAGATTATAGACATATGGCGGCGGTTGCTGATCGGGGTCCTGCCACAGCGGGCAGAGATGCTCCGGGCCCTGCGAGCTGCCGGGTATAGCCTGGCCTTGCTGAGCAATACCAGCCGGTATCACTATAGCTGTTATCGGGAAGCTTGTGAGCCGATGTTCAGCCAGATGGATCACCTCTTTTTTTCTTTTGACCTGGCCCTGCGCAAGCCTGATCCGGCTATTTACCACAAAGCCCTGGAACTGGCCGGGTGGAAGGCCGGGGAGACCCTGTTTTTGGACGACTCCCTGACCAATATCGAATCGGCACGCCAGGCAGGCCTGCATGTATGGTGGGTGCGTGAGCACGAGGACTTTGACCGGATGGTTGCTGCCTATGTAGCTGCCAACGCCTGAATCAGCGTTTGATCCGGATGGCTTTGACGACTTTTGAGGGAAGAAACCGGGCCATCAGTTTGTCATTCCCGGGTTTATTCTCTATAAACTTCCAGCCTTCATACCGGGGATCCAGGATGCAGATCATCTCACGGGGCAGGCGGGCACGCAGGGTGCGGGCTTGAGGGTCTGACTCGACGGGGGCATCACCTGCCATGATCGCCATGCTTACTTCCATTGCTGACCACATATCATCCTCTGGATGATCCGGGTCAGGCGGGGCTACCGTCGCCGTCATGAGGTATGTATATTTCAGGGCGACATATTGTATGCCCTGGTGCACAATCCGTTTGCGGACAGATCCGGCCTCCATTGCAGAGAAGCTGAACTGTATCGTGCTGTCCTCGTTGAGGGAGCTTAAGGCTTGCATCATCTTGTCTCGTGGTACGACCTTAAACAGATCTGGATACATCCCGTCCAGCACCCGTTCATAATCACCGGTGGCTGTGGCTTCAAAAAATGACGTCAGGGCTTGTTGCAGGGTCACATCATTGCCCTGTGTCAAGGCTTTGAAGGGCAGCAGCAATATCAGGAAGTAGATACCAGTGGTGCGCATAGGCATATCAGGTTTTGAGCGGAATAAAGTTGAGCATACATCAGGTACGATCCAAATTAAGGTAGCTGATACTTTCCGGGCGGGCATACGTGTGACAGGTCCCCCCAACTCTCCCTAAACCTTTGTATATTCGGCGTCTAAACCCAATCCGCAGACCTGTGGCGAGACCCCGGAAAGATGGCGCGTCTGGCGCCGAGACAGACAAAGAGACCCCGCTGATGCGCCAGTACGGCGCGATCAAGGCCCAATATCCGGGAGCGATCCTGCTCTTCCGGATGGGGGATTTTTATGAAACCTTTGGGGAGGATGCCATAGAGGTGGCCCGTATCCTCGGCATCGTACTGACCCGTCGCTCCAATGGTGCTGCGGCTGATGTCGAGCTGGCTGGTTTTCCCCATCACTCCCTTGATACCTACCTGCCCCGCCTGGTCCGGGCTGGCAAGCGGGTAGCAGTCTGTGATCAACTGGAAGATCCTAAGCTCGCCAAGGGTATCGTCAAGCGCGGAGTCACCGAAATGGTCACACCGGGGGTCACGTTTAATGACAAGGTGCTGGAGGGGCATAAACACAACTATCTTGCAGCTGTATATTTTCCTACCCCTCGTGAGGCAGGAGTTGCGTTTGTGGAGGTATCTACCGGTGACTTTTTTTGCTTCTCGGGGAGTATCGCGTATGCTGAAAAAGTCCTCAATACCCTGGCCCCTGCTGAGGTACTCGTCTCCCGCCGGGACCTGAAGACATTTAAGCAGGTCCTGGGCGAAAAATTTTATATAACGCGGCTTGATGACTGGATTTTTCAGCCGGAATATGCCCGCGAAAAACTCCTGCGACAGTTTCAAACCCAGACCCTGAAGGGATTTGGGGTGGAAGATGAGGTATATGGTGTCATCGCGGCCGGCGCTGCGCTCCACTATCTGGAAGAAAACCAGCAGCGTCAGCTCAGCCATATCAGCCGTCTGTACCGGTACAATGATGCTGAGTATGTATGGCTGGATCCCTTTACGGTACGAAACCTGGAGCTGGTGCAGCCCCTGCATCCGGAGGGCCGCTCGCTGGTGGAGGTGCTCGACCAAACCCATACGCCAATGGGGGCCCGGCTGCTGCGGCGCTCCGTCCTGCTCCCGCTCAAAGATCTGGATCAGATCGGGCGGAGGCTGGACATGACAGAGGGCCTGATCAAGAGCCAGCTGACCCTGGACAAACTAGGTGCGGAACTACGTCGTATATCAGACCTGGAGCGGCTGGCATCAAAAGTGGCGGTACAGCGGCTGGCCCCGCGGGAAGCGGTTCAACTGCGGGAGTCCCTGCGACGTATTGAGCCGATACGTGCCCTGCTGCGGGGAGCCGGGTTTGTGGCAGGCGCCAAGCTGGCAGACCAGTTTGAAGATCCGGGACCGGCCCTGGACGTACTTCAGCACTGGCTGCTGGATGAGGTCAGTCCCAGCCTCGCTGACGGCGGGGTGATCCGGGCCGGTGTCTCTCCTGAGCTGGATGAACTCCGGGGCCTGCGCCAGAACAGCGAAGACCTGCTCCTCGCCATGCAGCAGCGGGAAGTCCAGCGTACCGGGATTGCTTCCCTGAAAATTGCCTATAACCGGGTATTTGGATACTACCTGGAAGTGAGCAATGCCCATAAAGATAAAACACCGCCCGATTGGATCCGGAAGCAGACCCTTGCCAATGCCGAACGGTATATCACCCCCGAACTGAAAACGTATGAGGATAAAATCCTCAACGCCGAAGAACGAATGTTGGCCCTGGAGCAGGGGTTGTATGCGCAGTTTATAGGCCTGCTTCAGGCGCACCTTCACTTGCTCCAGCACAATGCAAGGATCATCGCAGAGCTGGACATGCTGACAGGATTTGCCCGCACGGCGCTCCTGCGGCGGTATGTGCGCCCGGAGGTCCATGCCGAGGGGCGTCTGGATATACGCCAGGGACGGCATCCGGTGATCGAGGCAGGACTGCCCGCAGATCGCCCCTACATCCCTAATGATGTCATGCTCGATCCGGAGGAGCAGCAGATCATCATCCTGACCGGACCCAACATGGCCGGTAAGTCTGCCCTGCTGCGCCAGACCGCCCTGATCACCCTGATGGCCCAGATGGGCTCATTTGTGCCTGCCGACGCAGCACGTGTCAGCCTCACGGATAAAATATTTGTGCGGGTCGGGGCCTCTGACAATATCTCCGGGGGCGAATCCACCTTTATGGTGGAGATGCATGAGACTGCCCAGATTGCCAATAATGCTACCCGCAACAGCCTGATCCTGCTCGACGAGATCGGACGTGGTACCTCTACCTATGACGGGGTGTCTATCGCATGGGCGCTGGCTGAGTACCTGCATGAGACCCCTGACTGTCAGGCTAAAACCCTCTTCGCGACACACTACCATGAGCTGAATGAACTTACCAAGCGCTTGCCCCGTGTGCGTAATTTTAATGTGTCTGTGCGGGAGGTAGAAGGGCGGATTCTGTTTCTGCGCACGCTGCGGCCTGGCGGGAGTGAGCACAGCTTTGGGATCCAGGTAGCTGAAATGGCAGGTATGCCGCAGCCGCTCGTAAAGCGGGCCAAACAACTCCTGGCACATTTTGAACAAAACCGCCTGCAAGATCAGAAGACAGCCCAGCAGCTGCGATTCTCGGATCGTCAGACGATCCAGCTAAATATGTTTGAGCTTAAGGATGCCGATACCCTCAAAATCCGCCAGCTCCTGAGTGGGGTGGATGTGGATCGTATGACTCCCGTAGAGGCACTGCTCAAACTTCAGGAAATCAAGCAGGCACTTACTACGTAGTGTTTTTACAAGCTGGTAATGGCTTGATTGTAAATAGTTTGTATAACTATTGGGTTCAATATTTTTACGAATAATGGAAGTACATTCGTGAGAACTTTTTTTGTATAAAAATATCTTGCTGGTGCGCAATATTATTCAGCACCCTTGTTATATTTAGGTAATACTTGTCTGGAAGCGGATATAGATAAATGTTCAATTTGTCGGTGAGAAATGTGTATACCTAACCATCTCTGTTCGATGCATACACTGTCCGGCATCATAATCGGGGTAGGGTTAGCATTGGCGGCCTGCCAGCCATCACTGCCAGCATCATCCGTATCACCTGAAAGCCATATTCCGCAGGGCTTTGATACGGTCATGTATGCCGATTTTAATGGTGATGGTACAGGAGATACCGTGCGGACAGTCACGTATGGCGGTAAAAAAGGGCTTGTATTTACACATGGTCGTACAGGTGATACCTGGGTGGCAGGCGCAGGAAAATATTTTGGGGCGGCAGGAGATGATTTTGGCTGGGTAGATCATGCGCATATCGTCACCCCAAGCGAAGTAGAGGAGACCACTTTTTATGAAAATGGAGATGTAGCAGGCAGCCGTAAGGTCACGCTCCCTAATCCTGGGATTTTTACAGGAGAAACAGAAGGGGGAGGCGGTATAATCGTATGGCGCAAGGATAAATATGAGTGGATACATCAGGCTGACTAATATACAAGGTACGTTTTTCAGGCAATCGGCAACCATACTGTTACCACGAGCAGGCGCTAAGCGTAGCCGGGCATATCGGCTACATAAACAATCCTTTGTATGCAAACGCCAATAAAAACCTGGTTTTCTGCTGTTGTTTCTATTTCGCAGACGCCATTGGCAGCATTTGGCCCTACAGGAGACCTGCTGGCAGCCAGTGCTGTATGGCAGGATTGGTTCAGGTCATCTGTATGGCCGCCACTTGATCAGGATCAGTGGCAGCGATGGTTGAGCGGACTCTGCCCAGGCGAGCAGCATGAGCTCCGGGATATCCCTGTCAGGACCACGGGGGGATGGCGTATTGTTCACTTCACCGGCACAGCCGCAGACGATCCTGCAGGTACGCCCATATTATTTGTTTCCGTTGCAGAGGCGGTTTCGATAGCAGACGCTTCAGAGCAGGCACTGTTTTATAAACATGTATTTGAGCAGGTGCACATGGGGGTGGCTCAGATAAGCCCGGCAGGGAGGCTCCTGCGCGTGAATGATTGCTTTGCTGCCCTTATGGGGTACACGGCAGATCAGATGGTCGGCCGGGTATTCGATATGGGAGAAACTGACTTGTATCATCCGGCACCTGGTGTGCCTGCCGCAGACCAGGATCCTCGACTCGTCCGTGGCCGGCGCTTTGAGCGATTGGACGGGATATATTTCTGGGCTCAGGAGACCCTCGTTCCTGTCCGGAGCGTATCGGGTCAGTTGTTGTTTTGGATTGTTTTGCTGGAAGACCAGACAGCACATCGGCAACTGGCAGAGGAACTCACATCAGCCCGCAACCAGGCAGAACTGTACCTGCATGTCGCAGATGTTGTCCTGCTGGTACTGGATGCTTCCGGTGATGTCATACAACTCAACCGGAAAGGGTATGAGCTCATGGGGTACGAATCAGGAGAACTCACAGGCAAAAACTGGTTTTTGACTTGTGTGCCGTCAGCGTTTCGCCACATATCTCAGGCCGCCTTCGCCCGTATGCGTGAGGACAAGACCCTCACACATATCCAGTATGAAAATTTTATTCAGACCCGGGATGGAGGGCTGGTCAGTGTCCTGTGGCACCATACCATGGTCCGGGATGTGTCGGGTGCGCTGGTATGTGTCGTGAGTTCGGGGACAGATACGACCGCCCAGCGGGAGGCAGAGCGTAAGCAGCAAGCGACAGAGCAACTCTTCCATCAGTTCATAGATAACAGCCTGGCAGCAGCCTGGATCACCGATGCAGAAGGTAACATCGAGTTTGTAAGCAAGTCCTTCAATCGGATCATAAAAGGGTCGGACGTTATGGTAGGCAAAAATATCCGGGAGGTATGCCCGCCTGAGATGCACGAAATCTACTTGTCCAGTACCCGTGAGGTAGCACAGTCCCGGGAGGTCCGAACAGCAAGTGAGCCGGGTATATTACCCGATGGGTCACCCGGTACGTTTTTGGTATATAAGTTCCCGATTGAGTCGTCCTTCGGTACATTTTCGGTCGGGGGGGTAGCGATTGATATCACAGACCGGCAGCGGGCAGAGGCCAGGCTCCATGCGAGTGAGGAGCGGTTCAGGACAATGATTGAGCACAGCAAAGATATTTTCATCCTGACCACCCCCACGTCACTCGACTATGTGAGTGCTAATGTGATGCAGATTTTGGGCTACACCCCGGACGAATTTGCTGCCACCCCGCCAGAGCTTATGGTGCACCCCGATGACCTTCCTATGCGCTGGGGTGAGTTGGCAGCACCGAATGCACAATTACTGTTTGAGTACCGCCTCCGGCATAAACAAGGGCATTGGTGCTGGATAGAAGCGTTTGCGATCAACCTGATGGACGATCCGCGGGTCGGGGCTATTTCATTTACGCTGCGGGATATTTCTGAGCGCAAGATGCGCGAGGCTGAGATCCAGCAGCTAAATCAAAACCTGGAGCATACCGTGCAGTTACGCACCTGGGCGCTGGTCCGGAGTGAAGGCCTCCTGAAGGAAGCACAGCGGGTCGCCAGGCTTGGCAGCTGGGAGCTGGACGTGGTTACCAATCAGGTGACATGGTCTGAAGGCATGTTTCATATTATGGGCCTGGTACCCGGTGCGGAGGTTCCCAGCTATCCCCTTCAGAAGGATATTTTTACCCCGGCATCGTGGCACCTTCTTACGGCACATGTGACCCGCGCAGTGACAGAGGGAGTTCCTTACACCCTGGACCTTGAAATCAAGCAGCCGAATGGCACGCTACGGACCTTATCTGCTCAGGGGCAGCCTATTCAGGATGATACAGGCCGTGTCATACGTCTGATCGGTACAGCACAGGACATCACGGCACGCAAACAGGCTGAGGATACCATCCGCCGCCAGCGGGAGACCTTTGAGACAATCCTTGAGCAATCACTGGCCGGGTACTGGGACTGGAAAATCACGGAAGATTACGAATATCTGAGTCCGGCCTTCAAACATATGTTGGGTTATGAAGACCATGAGATGGCCCACCATCCCAGTGCCTGGCAGGCGCTGATCTACCCGGAGGATCTGGAGATGGTTACCGCTTGTCTGGAGCAGCATATCGCCTCACGGGGGGTGGTGCCATTTTATGCAGAAGTACGGTATCACCACAAAAATGGAGGGACAGTCTGGGTGATTTGTAAAGGTACGATGGTCGAGTGGACACCCGATGGAGCTCCGGCGCGTATGGTGGGCTGCCATATAGACATAACCCGTCAGAAAAACACAGAGTTGATTCTGGAGAAAAGCCGCCAGGAGCTGGAGGCATTCTCTTATTCGGTATCCCATGACCTGCGGGCCCCCCTCCGGGGGATTGATGGCTGGAGCCTGGCCCTGCAGGAAGATTTTGCGCATATGATCCCGTCAGAAGGACTCCAGTATTTGTCCCGGGTGCGGACAGAGACCCAACGAATGGGACAACTGATAGACGACTTGCTCAAGCTTTCCCGTATCTCCCAGACCGAGATGAGATGTCTGCCGACCGACCTCTCCACCCTGATCAATAACGTCATCGAACACCTGATGGCCATCCAGCCTGACCGTGAAATCACCTTTGTCATCATGGAAGACATGCAGGCTGAGGTGGATCAGGGGCTGATGGAGGTCGCCCTGACCAATCTGCTCAGCAACGCAATCAAATTTACGTCCCGGACGCCAGATGCCCGGGTCGAAGTCGGGCAGATGATGCAAGAAGGGCGTCTGGTATACTTTGTCCGGGATAATGGGGTAGGCTTCAGCATGGAGGGGGGCAAAAGCAAAAAACTCTTCGGACCCTTCCAGCGGATGCACCGCCAGACGGAGTTTCCGGGTACTGGTATTGGGCTGGCGACGGTACAGCGTATCATCAGCCGCCACCAGGGACATATATGGGCGCAGGCCGCTCCCGGTCAAGGCGCTACGTTTTATTTCACCCTCAACCCCTGATCCCCATGAATCCTAAAGTTATCCTGCTGGTGGAAGACAATCCCAGTGATATAGCGCTCGCCCGCAGGGCCTTCAACCGGGCCAATATTCTCAACCCCCTTGTCGTGGCAGAGGACGGACAAGAAGCGATGGACTATCTGCTGGGCACAGGTGCATACGAGGGGCGTGACCCCCAGGACATCCCGGCGGTTATTTTATTAGACCTGAAGCTGCCCATCATGGATGGGCTGGAGGTCCTGCGGCAGATCCGCCAGCACGAAAAAATCCATCGGGTCCCTGTCGTCATCCTGACGTCTTCCCGCCAGGAGGAAGATGTGGCTGCGGGGTATGACCTGGGGGTAAATAGTTATATCCGCAAGCCGGTAGATTTTTTTCAGTTTGCAGACGCCATCAAAACACTCGGCATGTATTGGCTGGTCTTAAATGAACCCCCCCCTCCGGCAGGCTGAAACAAAAAAAGCCCCGGCTGATGCCGGGGCCTGTAATAGGTCCTGTCTGCCTTACCGGAACTTGTCGAAGCGGGGATCCTCGCTTACAATCTTGAAGGCAGGATTTCCAAAAATGAAGGCTTTGTAAGCCGGGTCAATCGCAACAGCTTTTTCGAGGTACTCAGCTGTGCTGCGGGTGTACCCTTTCCATGCCGTGAGGATCGCCAGGTTATAATACGCCTCCGCCAGCTGTGACTGCGCCAGAGCTGCATTAAAATCAAGCATGGCTTCACTCACGCGGTTGGTCTTGGCTCGGGCCACCCCCCGGTTGTTGAGTTGAGCGGCAGTAGCTGGCTGCCCATCCAGCAGCTGGCTGTAAGAAGACAAAGCCCCACTGATGTACCCGATCTTATCCATGAGGATGGTCCGGTTGAACTGGATCGAGCGATCCGTACCCCCCTGAGCCGTCAGGTCCGTGTAGAGTTGTTTTTTCTCTTCAAAGGTATAGGTATCAGCAAACAATACCTTGTATCCCTGAATCGCGAGCATATACTGGGCAGACTGTCCGTCCCGGAATCGGCTGGCTTTTTCCAGGTCTTCAAAAGCCTTGTTGTATTCTTTTTGGGCCAGGAAATACGTAGCCCGCATCGCATAAAGGTTGGGAGAAGCCTTTTTGGTCAATACATCCTCCAGCGTAGCCAGCTGGGCATCGGCACTGGGAGATGCCTGATAAGGCTGCACCTTGATCTCCGTCTTGGCTACCTGCTCCAGTTGAAGTGAAGCGACCGGAAGGCGATCCGTAAAACGTCCGATCGTAGGCAGGCTGCCTTTGTAGGCAAAGTCCATGACCGTGAAGGTATGGCGAGCCTTCACAAGCACCTCGTCCACGAGGGTAGTCCAGTACTTGAGTTTGCGCAGGCTGGCCTCACGCTGGTCATTGCTCAGGGCGGCATCATTACAGATGGCGAGGACCTGTGTTTTTTGTTCCGGGGTCAGCTTGTCAGTCGCCATGGTCAGGAGCTTGACACGCTCCCAGTCTTCGCCTTTTCCCTCAGAGGTAATGCGGAGGTCGTTACCTTCGTTGAGGGCCTTCAAACCTTCCCGTACGATGTCAGCCCGCTGCTGGGAGAGGGAGATGTTGCTGGTTTCTTTGCCACCCGGAGAGGCGTATCCGCTCAGGTCGAGGTAGGTCAGGCGATAGTTCAGACCTTTGTATTTGTCTACATAGGCCTGGATCAGGCTGGCAGAGAAGCTCGAGTCATCCGAGACCTTGGCAGAGCCTTCCTTGAACATGACGTCCATGTGGCCTGTAAAACCCTCATATACGTATTTTTCTTCCTTGACATTCAGCTTAGGCAGGTCCACGATGGAGCGGAGCATAGCTGTCTGCCAGGGCTGTGCGGTACAGCAGGCAGGCATAGCCGTGCCTACGGGTGTTACGTCTGTCTGGCAGAAGTATTTTTTGAGGGCACCGGTTTTGTCATACTGCGCGATGGCAAAAGACAACATCAGTTGTTTTCCATCCAGGCTTTTGCCGCTAAGGGGTATTTTGTAGAGGAAAAAAGGCTTGCGGTTTTGGGCGTAATAAGCAGCATTGATGACCAGCTTGCCGAGATCAGTTGTAGCCGAGCCTTCGAGATCAGCCAGGTTGTCCACGGGTTTGCAGGAGGCATTGACATGGATTGATACACCTTTAGCCAGATACTGACCGTACTCAATGTCCTGGGACAGGCGGAAATACAGCGTGTCACCCTTGATCTCAAACTGACCGGGCTCCAGGTAGTAATAGGTAAAGTCACTGTTGTCATACTCGCTCACCCGGAGGTTGAGGGGGCCTGTATTAGATTTTACGACTTTATTTACAGCATCTGTAAAGGATTGACAGGTATTGGTGTATTTTTCCCCGTTATACTTTACTTTGTTGATAAACCCTTCAGGTTTACATGCCGGCAATAAGGCGGCTACCGCCAGGATCATCAGGCTTCTGGTGCACCAGCTGAGAGCAGGATGAGGCTTCGAAATGACCATGTCAAGGACGTTAGGTTTTTGGAGTTGACCCTGCCACACGTTCAGGGTGTTGGACAAGTTATTGGTTTAGTCTCAAAGGTAATGATAAATTCATAATCTCTTACAATCCAAACGGTTTTCTTACCTGTGTCGTGGCCTTCCGTGGGCGCCTGAGCAGGCTTTTATGAACCAGAATCCGCCATTTGCCCTATGTCATTCCCTACCTTTTATCCAGACGCCCGACTTCCCGGCACCGGTACATCCGTCTTCACGGTCATGTCTGCATTGGCCCAGGCACATGGTGCCGTTAATCTTTCGCAGGGATTTCCGGATTTTGGGTGCGATCCTGACCTGGTGCGGCTGGTGACAGAAGCCCTGGCATCGGGCCACAATCAATATGCACCCATGGCAGGTCATCCCCGGCTCCGGCGGGCCGTGAGCCAGCTGACAGCTGAGCGCGATGGAGGGACGTATGATCCGGATACCATGGTCACCATTACCGTTGGCGCTACGGAGGCCCTGGCATCATCCCTCACCGCCTGCCTCCGGCCTGGTGATGAGGTGATCCTGCTGGAGCCTGCCTATGATGCATACGAGCCGTTGGTGCGTCTGGCGGGTGGGACTCCCGTGCCGGTGGCCCGTACCTTTCCGGGATACGGCATTCCCTGGGCCGATGTCAGTGCGCACATTACGAACCGGACCCGCGCCATTTTGCTCAATAATCCCCACAATCCCACCGGAGCTGTCTGCACAGCAGAAGACCTAGAGGCCCTGGCGGCCCTGATCCGTGATACCCGGATATTGGTCATCAGTGATGAGGCTTATGCACATATTACATTTGACGGACGACCCCATATCAGCGTATCGGCCCATCCGGAACTGGCAGCCCGCGCATTTGTGATTGGTTCGTTTGGGAAGATGTTACACGTCACAGGCTGGAAGGTAGGTTATTGTCTGGCACCTGCGCCTATGACGGATGTATTTCGGCAGGTGCATCAGTTCACGGTGTTTGCTACGGCTACCCCGTTTCAAGTAGGTATAGCAGCCTATCTGGAGACATACCCGGAGCGGGTACGGGGATTGGGCAGTTTTTTTCAGGCCAAGCGGGATTATTTCCTTACGTTAATGCAAGGGACAGGCTTTGAGCCATTGGCATGTGAGGGGGCCTATTTTCAACTCATGCGTTACAGGCAGCGGAGTGATCTGGGAGACGTGGACTTTGCCAGGCACCTGACGATGACGGCCGGGGTGGCCTGTATTCCGGTATCAGTGTTTTACCAGACCTCAGTAGATCATGGGGTGGTACGTTTTTGTTTTGCGAAGGAGGACCCGACACTGGAGGAGGCAGCGCGCCGGCTTCGCCTTAGTTAGTAGAGGCGGTCCTACCAGTCATTTTTTTTGTCACCGGTAGAAATCGTAGGACTTTTCCGCATCTGCTGGATAAACTGGCGGTCACTCTGTCGCAGCTCATCGAGGAGGCGCCGGGCCTCTGCCAGCGGCAAGGTATCACTGCCCACGAATACCCCCCTGTCATTGAGAAGCGGTCCCCGCTGGCGTTTTTTCATCAGTTTTTCCAGCAGTGCCTGATCAGCCGGGTCCGAGAGCTGAGGGGGCTCCGGAGCCTCCTGCTCAGGCATACCAGCCGGTGGAGGGGGCTGGGTGGCTGCAGGCGGGGGGGCCTCAGGCCGCATACGTTTGCGCAAAAGTTCGTAGTTGTACCGGGCTTCTTCGTTATTGACATCATATACCAGTGCCTGGCGGAATGCTGCCAATGCCTCACGTTCCTGTGCCCGCATCACGAGCAGGAAACCTATGTTGTTGCTGGCGTGGGACGCCCAGAGGGGCATGGCCGGCTGTACCGCCTGATGAAACATGGCCAGGGCTGCCTCCTGCGAGTCTGCCTGCATATATAACACGCCCATATTGTATCGTATCTCTGTAGCTCGCTCCGGATATACCTTTAGTGCCTCCTGATACTGCTCGATGGCCAGGAGATACTGCTGAGCTGTTGCGAGGCGGTTGGCCTCATTGAGCAGCCCCCCGTCTCCAGAGAGCGCGGGCACCATCAGTAACAGCAGCGCCAGGTTTCTCATATTTTCCGGATAGGCATTAAAAACATCGTGATCAGGAGGCACACAAGCGCCGGAAACAAGAGGAACTGATACAGATTGGCCTTTACGGCCTCCTGACTTTTGACCAGGACCCGTACCTGGATATCCCGGAGCTGGCGTGCCACATCGTTCAGGTCATCACCAGCGTCTGTGATGGACACATATCTTGTGCCGAAGGACGTCGCCAGTTCCTTCAGCCGGGTGTCTTCCAGGCGGGAGATTACCTGGGTGCCGTCTTCATACCGCTTGAAACCCACCTGCCGGTCCTGCTGAAAGTGGGGGACCGGTCCTCCGGTATAGCTGCCAATACCGACTGGGATCAGCACGATACCCGCCTGCCGCATACGCTCCAGCAGGGAGACATACGTATCCCCAAAGTCCTCCCCGTCTGAGATCAATACGATGGCGCGGGCTGATCGTGAATCATTTCGCTCGACATTCAAAAAACGATCCATCGCTACCGAGAGGGCTGCCCTGAACTGGGTACCAGTCTGGGTATATTGCCGGGTCTGGGCCATATTCAGAAACAACGATACCGCTCCGAGGTCCCGGGTAAGTGGACACTGCACGTACGCATTTTCGGTAAAGAGAATCAGGCCTACCCGGTCACCTTGCAGCTGAGGCAGAAGGGCAGAGATCGCCTGGCGGGCTTTTTCGAGGCGGGAGGGCGCCAGATCGGCCGTATTCATGCTGGCGGAGACATCCAGCAGCAGATAAATTTCTCGCCCCACCTCCTGGCTGTCTCCCCGCTGATCAATAAAGTACGGGCCGATCAGGGCCAGAAAAATTAATACAAATCCCGAGAGCCGCAGCCCAAACTTGAGCAGGGGATAACTCCGCTCATACTGGTCAGGGCTAAACCAGGCCGTAATGATCTGGCTGACCCGGCGATATACCAGGTACATGACGCCTGCCATTACAGGGAGTCCCAGCAGCCATATGGTGTATTCCGGAAAAGCCTGCCTCAAGGTTCAAGTGATAATAAGCCCAATTTGCATGAATCGGAAGTAAAAATAAAGTCCTCTGCTCACTATCCTATGAAAAGGATGTTTCAAGCGCTATTTTCCTGTTACCGTCGGCTTGGGGGCAACTGTTGCTGACGGAGCTGCTCACTGATCGAACTCAGGGCTGTAAGCGTCATAAAGATAGCTACTCCGGGAAACAGGATCACCCACCAGGCTGTACGCTGGCCTTGTATTCCCTCAATCAGCGTCCCCCAGCTGACCACCTCCCGGATAATCTGGAGAAAAGAGAGTGTCGCCTCCAGGAGGATAACATTGCCCATCACAAACGGGATCAGGGCCAGTAAGGGGTGAAGGGCATTGGGGAGTACATGCCGGAAGACAATCTGCCACCCCGGAATCCCCAGAGAACGGGCAGCTTCAATATACGGAGTGGCCGTAACCTGTAGAAAAGCGTTGCGCATCCACTGACCCGCTCCGGGCCATGCGGTGAGACCGATCATCCAGATCGCGGGCCAGAAACTGTTCATTTTAAAAGCCGCCGCCACTACGATCAGCAGCATCAGGACGGGCAGGGCTTGTATGATTTCCGCAGCCCTTAGGTACAGTGTATCTACCGGAAGGGCGACCTTCGTGCGCCACCATGCACCTGGTATCCGTCCCGCCAGCCACATACATCCCAGGATGATACCCAGGCTGATGCCCAGCCCCAGCGGCACCGCCCACACCGGAAGAGGTGTGGCCAGGTAACGTGCCGGGAGGTATAACCCGTAAAACCAGCCCGGCCAGATGCCAGCTACAGCCCCAATCCACTGTCCCCGCCGGGCACTGAGCCGGGTGTTTTGAAAGTAGCCCGCCATTCCCCCCAGCAGCAGGCCCAGGCCCAGGGCCAGCACAGTAGCGGTGGAGGCAGCCAGCAGTGAGGTCCGTGTGCCGTGGATCAGCACCGCCAGGAGATCGGCCCCTGAGCCGGTAGTCCCCAGGAGATGTGAGGGGCCACCAGGTACAGGCCGGTAACCAGGTGCCTGCCAGCGTTTACTGCGGTAGATACCCGGCATCGGATGCCAGGGGACCGGGGGCCATACCGCCGCATCAAGGGGCTGGACACGCCAGTCTGCTTCTCTCAGGCGCTGCAAGCGCCACAAGCCAGCCCTGGCATCGTACAGGGTGTCAGTAGCAGCAGGAGTCAGGGTCGGCCAGTAGGTCTTCCCGCGCATATGTGCGTACAGGGGCGTACCTGATGCCAGCAGGCTGGCGCCTGCGGCTATCAGAACCATCAGGCCGATCCAGGCCCAGGCCCACCAGCGCACAGGGGGCGTGGCAGGATAGGAGGAGACACGGTGGCTCATGACACAGCTCTTGCAGGTGGATACCACAACCAAAACAGCATATCGGCCAGCATATACCCCAGCGCGCCCAGCGCCCCCGAGAGCAGGAGGATCGCTGCCACAATCGGCAGATCAGTTCCCTGCATCGCCGCCAGTTGTAATTCCCCGATCCCACTGATAGAAAACACCCGCTCAATCACAACCGAACCACTCACAAGCGCGGGCAAAACGGCACCCAGGCTCGTCGTCAGGGTCAGCAGCCCGTGTGGCAGGGCGTGACGGATCAGCAACTGGTAAGGGGAGAGACCTTTTGCCTTAGCTGCCTGGATAAAAGGCTGGTCCAGCACTTCCAGCATGGCATTTCGCAGGACCCGTCCCAGCACCCCTATGGTCCCGTATGACCACGCAAGCAGGGGCATGACGGCGGTAACCCAGACACCCGGCTGATAGTCCGTCATACCGATCCAGCCAGCCTGCACCGTGAGCAGAAAAGAAGCTACCCAAAAACCCGGCAGCGACTCCAGGACAAAGGTCGCCGCACTGATGACCTGATCTGTCCAGCGCCCGGCACGGGCCGTCGCCATCAACCCCCGCCCCAGCCCGCCCCCATAACTCAGGATCAGCGCAATCAACGTAAGCGGCAGGGTCCGCCACAGGGCTGTCCTGATCTCGGTCCCGACCGGGAGGTCCCGGACCCATGAGTTGCCGGGATCACCCCGGAGCATACGGGAGATCCACTGGTGGTATTGATTATGAAAGCCGTGGCATATAATCCGGGGTATTGCATTTTTCCAGACCGAGGCCCGGGTCTGGACAGATGCCAGGGCTTGCCGGCA
Source organism: Bacteroidia bacterium (assembly GCA_033762375.1). GTDB lineage: Bacteria > Bacteroidota > Bacteroidia > J057 > J057 > RDXT01. The sequence goes on along the minus strand of JANRLQ010000026.1, from coordinate 142,014 downwards.
GGTGTGAAGCGCCAGGCCGGCGGCAGGGTCGCCTCCCTGGAGGATCGTATCCAGCACCGCCAGGCGCTGGGCCATGGCAGCTGGTTCTGAGTCAGTGAGCAGGTATTGGGTCTGAGACAAAGCTTCCTGCCGTACATCCCCGGAGAATGACCCGTTGCTGAGCGCTAGTCGCAGTTGTCGTATAGCCTGGCGAAGCTGGGACACCGCTTCCCAGTCACCACAATAGGCCAGCATCCGGTCAGCCCAGAGGTGTTCCTCCGGACGATACAGCTTGTAGAGGGTGTCCGGAGCAGCCCATGAAGTAAATTCTACATAAAATACAGGCAGATGCCGGTTGAATGCCCGGTACTTCTGCTCCAGACAAGTCTCGTAGTCCGCGTAGTTGAGTTGCGCCTCCTCTGTCCCGCAGGCGGTGTCTGCCGGATGCAGGGGCGCATGTGCGACCAGTACAAATGCCACCAGCGAAATCCCGGCCATTGTCAGCATCATACCGCCTATCCGCATCAGTATCCGCCGGTATATCATACCCTTATCCGTTTGGTGGGGGTAAACTACCCATTTTTGTGCAGAACATCAGAATTTTCCCAACTTTTCCCCGCCAGAAACGTAAAGGAGGACACAGCAAAAAAAAGTATCAAAAAATTGGTGTAATCCAATCAGGTACTTATCTTTGCACACCATACGGAGAGATGGGTGAGCGGCTGAAACCAGTAGTTTGCTAAACTGCCGTATCCAGTAATGGGTACCGAGGGTTCGAATCCCTCTCTCTCCGCCCAGAAAGCTAGCAATGCGCTAGCTTTTTATGTCAGGTGCCGGGAGATTCTGCCGGTGTACGAGGTGTAGCGCAGCCCGGTTAGCGCACCTGCTTTGGGAGCAGGGGGCCGCAGGTTCGAATCCTGCCACCTCGACAACTTGTGTGTAAAAGGCCGGGATTTCCCGGCCTTTTCTGTTAGTACTTGGGTGGACAGGCTGTCCGGCGTGTGATGATTCTTCTTATCTTGCCGCCCAAAATCCCCCGATATGAGCCAGCGTACCCCCTTGTATGATCTTCATGTCCAGCTAGGTGCCAAGTTGATTCCATTTGCAGGCTTTGATATGCCGGTTCGGTATACCGGTGATGTGCAGGAGCACATGGCGGTACGGCAGGCCGCCGGGATGTTTGACATCTCACACATGGGCGAGTTTATTGTCCGTGGACCTCAGGCGCTGGCCCTGATCCAGCTAGTCATCTCCAATGATGCTTCCAAGCTCACGCCCGGCAAAGCACAGTATGCCTGTATGCCCAATGCAGAAGGAGGCATCGTGGACGATGTGATCGTATATTATATCCGGGAGGATCAGTACATGATCGTCGTCAATGCCTCCAATATCCAGAAAGACTGGGACTGGATATCCGCAGCTAATGTAGCGGTCGGAGCTGAGCTGATAGATGTATCGGACCGTACGGCGCTGATTGCGGTTTCAGGACCAAACGCAGAAGCCGTTGTGCAGCCCTTTACGGATACAGACCTCTCCGGCATGAAAACCTATGAGTGTTTTAAAGGCACATTTGACGGGGCTGAAAAATCGCTGGTAGCGACGACAGGATACACCGGCGAGCGTACGTTTGAGATATTCCTCTATCGCGAGCATGCGGTCCGGGTATGGCAGGATCTGCTGGCCGCCGGACAACCATACGGGCTGATCCCCTGTGGTCTGGGTGCCCGGGATACCCTCCGTCTGGAGATGGGGTATATGCTCTATGGCAATGATATCAACGATACTACTTCTCCCCTGGAGGCCGGGCTGGGCTGGATCACCAAGCTCAACAAAGGCCCATTTAAGGGTGCCGGGGTTATAGCTGCCCTGAAGGCCACAGGTCTGAGCCGTCGGCTCGTAGGGTTTGAACTGACAGATAAAGGCATACCCCGTGCCGGATATGAAATAGCTGCACAGGGACAGGTGATCGGGACGGTTACTTCCGGCTCTGTAAGTCCGGTCCTTGGTAAGGGTATCGGTATGGGATATGTACCGGTGGCCTATGCTGCTGAAGGCACTGAGCTGGAAATCATCGTCCGCGGCAAGGGTTTGCCTGCTCAGGTTGTCCGTACCCCCTTCATCCGCAAATGAGCTGAATACCATGGAGTTTTCTGATCTGGCGGCCCTGCGGGCTGCTGTGGGTATGGACCTCGGTGCGTCCGGCTGGCGTACAGTCACACAGGACATGATAGACGGGTTCGCCAGGGCTACGGGTGATTTTCAGTGGATACATACAGACCCCGAGCGGGCCCGCCGGGAGTCGCCTACCGGCACGACCCTGGCACATGGGTTTCTGACACTTTCGCTTGCGGCTGTATTTGCAGGCGAATTACTGATCGTGCATTCCGGCAAAATGTCTGTCAACTATGGCCTGGAGCAGGTAAGGTTTACCCATTGGGTGCCTGTCGGGAGTCAGCTTTGTATGAAAGCCCGGATCAGTGCCTGCGAACCTTATCAGCAAGGGGTACGCCTCACCCTGGCCTGTACTTTTTTTCGCGAAGACAGCCCCAAGCCAGTCTGCAACGCCGACTGGGTCATGCTTATTTTTGAATAGCCTCTATCTGTTTCTCATGAATCCTACTGTGCAGGAACTCCTCCGCGAATACCCCCACCACTGCCAGATCACGGTGCAATGGTGTGATATGGATGCCAATCAGCACGTCAACAATGCCGTGTACCCCAGTTGGAGCGAACACGCCCGGATTCAGTATTTTATCCGGATGGAGCAGGAGATGGCACCCGGGATCACCCTCACACCGATCCTGGGCGAACTTACGTGTAAGTATATCTTTCCGGCTACTTTTCCGGACACGATCTGGATGGGGACGCGGAGTTATCAGTTTCTGGCAGACCGGTTTCTGATGGAGACCCTGATGGTCTCGCAGCGGCATGAGCGGGTGGTAGCCCGTGTCCGGGCTACCCTGGTCAATTATGACTATACCCATCTGGTCAAAGCCCCTCTCCCTGAAGGGCTGGAGGCCGCCCTGCTGGCATTTGAGGAGCGCCTGGGCTGAGCGCTTACTTCAGCACGGATGCCAGAATCTGGCTGATCTCGCCGGCACAACTGATGATCATCATGTGGCCGCCATGGGCGATCACATAGTCAGGATTCCGGATATTGCGGAAGGGAAGGGTATGGTCTATTTTCCCATGAATGTGGATGAGACCTGCGGGGAATGTATCGTTTTTCCACCGGGAAATCATGTGTACAGACCGGGTGAGAAAATGCCGGGGTTTGTCCCGGATCATCTGCCGGTAGAGGGGTTCCCAGGGCTGACCCTCCGGCTCAAACAGCCGTCTGCCGATCGGGGAGAGGGTCCGTGTGATCCGGTCTCCGATGATTTTGTGCAGGGGCAGATACCGCATAAGATGATACCGGAAGGCCACTTCATCTTCTGTTTTGGCACTGGCTACAATGATGACCTGCTCCGGATGCAAAAACTGACTGATCTCGATGGCCAGCATTCCCCCCATCGAAACCCCTAACAGTGAAAAAGGCTGGGTCGTATCTATCTGCGTCGCCAGGCGATGGGCGTATGCCTCCATCGTCTCGTGGCGCATGATGGGCAGATACTCAATATAAATCGGCTCCGTGCCCGGTGGCAGGGCCAGGTACTGGAAGGAGCGGGCGTCAGCTCCAAATCCGGGGATCATGTACAGGCGGCGGGATTGGCTCATCAGCGACAGGGTCGCGAGCAACAGCAGCAGGCAACTGAATAATGATTTCATGGTAGTATTTTCCCCAATAACTTGATTTTTGCTGAAAAGGATGGCCCATGGGCTGATTTTTGAAAAAAAACATGCCTGCCCCCGACAAAATACGTTGCCGGATATGTACTTTTCTCCCGGAAACAGCAAGATGTACCTTACCTATATTCCTCCCATACTCCAGCGCTGGATGCCCCGGTACCTGTGGCGGGTAGCGACAGGGGCCCCGGAGGTGTATCTGACCTTTGATGATGGCCCTATGCCCGGTGTGACGCCCTGGGTGCTGGAGCAGTTAGATGTCTGGGGGGCAAAGGCCAGCTTTTTTTGGGTAGGTCAGCAGGTGGACCGCCATCCGGATCTGGCACGTGAGGTCCTGGCTGCGGGCCATACCGTGGGCAATCATACCTGGCAGCACCTTGATGCCTGGAAGACATCACCCGGTGCATACCTCGCTGATATACAGCAGGCCCAGGCGTCCATACAGGCGCATACAGGTGTTGAGGCCCGCTTATTCAGGCCTCCTTACGGTCATCTGAGCCGCACGCAGGGAGCTGCCATACTGCGCACGCACGAGGTCGTGATGATGGACGTGATCAGCGGAGATTTTGATACCCGTATGAGCGGGGCCGTATGTCACCAGCGGGTGATGCGGCATGTGCGCCCCGGCTCTATCGTACTCCTCCACGACAGCCAGAAGGCCTGGGAGCGGCTTCGGATAGCGTTGCCGTTGATATTGCGGGAGTTGTCGGGTGCGGGTTATGCCTTCCGGGCTTTGTCATGACCCTTCACGGGAGGTGATGCCGGTGATAATGGACAGGAGTTCATTCAGGATCATGGCGGTAGCACCCCATATCACATGCCCCCCGACCACAAAGGCTGGCGCGTCCAGGCGCAGGCCGGAGGCAAGCCGGACCGATACGCGGGTCCGGATGTCAGGGTCGAGCAGGACAGCCAGCGGAGCTTCGATGACGGCTGCGACTTCTTTGGGGTCTGGCACAAAATCAGGCCTGGCTGCTGCATATCCCACCGTAGGAAATACCAGGTGATTGCTGGCGGGTATATATAACTCCGTGAGGCTGCCGAGGAGGTGGACGGACGCAGGCAAGATCCCTAATTCTTCCTGAGCCTCCCGCAGGGCTGTCCAGGTCAGGTCAGGGTCTTCAGGCTCTAGCCGCCCACCCGGAAATGAAATCTGTCCTCCATGTACGGTTCCATCTTCCGGACGCTGCATGAATACGAGGTGCCAATCGCCATTCGCAGGATATAACAGGCACAACACCCCGCTTTTGCGGTGGTCAGGGCGTGCAGGAGGGGGGGACGGCAGCTGTATCGAAGCCATCGCCATCTGGGCGGCCTGCCCTGGCAGGGGATCCGCCAGCCGAGCCTGTAACGCCCCGATCAGCAGGTCTGTGTAGGGAAGGGGCATGTCTGATATGATCATGTTGTGTGTCGGTTATACCCGGGGGCGGGTGTCAACCGTCAGTCAGCGAATACTACCTCGCGCAGCAGGGCCCTAAACTCTGCCAGCATGATCGCTGTCCCGCCCCAGATCAGGTGCTGACCTTTCAGGAGATATCCGGGAGCCTCAATCATGCGGCCTGGCAACATCTCTACGAGATGTGTGCCGGCCAGGTTGTCTTCCAGCAGGTGTGCGAGCTCGATTTCGATGATCTCTGCCACCTCATTGGGGTCCGGGGTAAATACCGGTGCAGCCGGGAGGTAGCCGATCCGGGGATACACCATAAAATTACTCGGGGGAATATACACCTCCGTCAGGGCGCCCAGCACCTCGACACCCGCCGGGTCCAGGCCAAATTCCTCGTGTGTCTCCCGCAGGGCGGTCCAGGTGAAATCAGGGTCTGAGGGTTCGTGCCGTCCACCCGGCAGCGAGAGTTGTCCCCCGTGTACCCGGCCATTGGCTGGGCGGCGCATCAGCGCAAAATACCAATGCGCCCCCCGGAGATAGAGCAGCAGCATCACCGCCGAACGCTTGGCATCTGCCGGGATGGTCGTGATCTGGAGGCGTATGGCAGGTGTCATGGCTTCCTGGGCCGCCCAGCCCGGCAAGGGCTGGGAAAGCCGGTCGCGCAGCGCCGGAATAAGCACATCTGGGGCGGGCAGGTGGATCATGGGGTGAAGATACGCAGGAAAAAAATTTGTACTTCATGGACCCCTGCAAGAGATGCGTAAGAATCCAGGATAAAAACGATACAGGTATGATAATCCGGCAGACTTGGATCTAAACCCGCTGTGATGAGCTCACCCGGTAAATACATATCGTACCTGCTGGAAAAAAAAGAACAGATGGAAGAATTATATGGGCAATCCGGCAAATTTGGGGTGGTACAGCTGTTGTTGTCGGCAGATATGATACAAAAATGCTGATACACGTATGTTGATACGACAACACTGTGGGGCTATTGGGTATATTGCATCATTAATCATCCCTGGTATGTGTCTGTATCGCAGTTTGGGCTTATCGGTATGTATCCTGCTGCTGTTGCCGATGAAGGCACAAAGGCTGGACTCTGTTGTTTATACAACAGATTTTGAGCGCAAGGTCTTTGCATTGCTGGTCAGTGGCAGCGTACCAGGCGCGGATTCGCTGGTTTTTGCGATCAGCGACCCGTCTGGCAAAAATAATCCAGTCCAGGCTGCCGCAGACGCCCGCCTGCGTATGGAGCGTATTTATACCGTGCTCGATGCCGCCAAGATATCAGCGAAGCCGCTGCCCAAAAAAGTCAAAATGATCTTTGACCTCGTACACAAAGAGTTGCTGCGCTATTACGATGAGGATGCCATCTACGCGCAGTTATTTGAGAGAGGGATATATAATTGCCTCACAGCCACCCTCCTGTATGCTCAGATATTTGACCACTACGGGATTGTATATGACATTAAAGAGCTTCCCAGTCATGTGTACCTGGTGGTGAGTCCGGGTGTGGAGAATATACTGGTCGAGACGACACTGCCTGTCACAGGATTTCAGGCGCCAGGGGAGGCATTCCAGCGGCAATACGTGGAGACGATCATCCTGATGGGGCGGATGACCCGCGAACACGCCATCCAGGTCGGATTCGCGTCAGCATTTAATGAGAGTTATTACGACAAGGACAATATCAACCTCCGTACAGCAGCTGCTTTTCAGTACTACAACTACGCGCTGCGCTGTATCGAGCAGAAGCAGTTTGTGGAGGCGCTGGCCGCTATTCGTAAGGCCCGTCTTATGGCAGGTGCCTCCAGCCCGCGCCTGGATGTGGTGTATGCCCAGGCGATTGCAAATCTTCAGTTGCTCAACAAAGCACGCACGGCGCAGGGTTTTTATTACCTGGCTGAACTCGCCAACATAATCTCCAGTCCTAAGGTTGAGATGGAACTTATCAATACGATTCAGGCATTGGGGGAGCAGTTTCTGATGAGGGAAAATAACCCCCTCAGCTGGAACCTGATGCATGAAACCCTTCAGGCTTATCTGATATCCGACAGTCTCCGCCATATCCTGAAAAGTATGTATCACAACGGGAATGGTATCTGGCATTACAGCAAGGGGGCATACTGGGAGGCACTGGATGAGGCCGAGATATCTATGCGGCTCACCCCCAATAACCTGTATTGTTTTTACCTTATCAAAGAAACCCTGCTGGCAATCGTCAGATGGAGCCAGTCTGAGCCTGAGTATGGGACTAAGTTGCTGCTGCGGATGGAGCAATACCAAACTACCCTACCTGTGCTGATGACGTTCCCGGAAGTAGTAAACCTGTATCACTGGCTGCTGATAGACCAGTTGCAGACCTATATAGGCACCGGGGCACTGGCAGAGGCCGACAGCCTGTTCACCCGAATAGAGGGGATGTATGCGAGTAGTGACATCCTGGCAAAAAGTATTAATTCATCCGTTTATCAGTGGATTGGCGAGGCTTATTACCGCGAAAAAAATAAAACCAAAGCCCTGTACTGGCTGGAAAAAGGCCTGGAGCGGTATCCTAAAGACGCACAACTCCTGGACTGGCAGCGACTGGTGAAGCTGTATTAAGTGGAAAAATACATGCCGCCTGACGCATGGGCCATGTGACCGTCCTCTTGCCCGGCCCGGCAGCAAGCACACGATCCCTCGCATAAGGGTAAGATCAAGATACGTACTCCCGCAGGAAACCCCCTCTTTGTGCTGAGAAATCACTATACTTATGGGGCATAATGCCTGACGATGGCTTTTTTTTACCTAACCTGCTGCGCCTGATATGAAACCAACCCCTGTTTACGGCCTTTGGTCCCTTCCGGTGATCGTGGGAGCACTGGGTTTTTTTGTGGATGTGTATGACCTGCTGTTGTTTGGGATTCTGCGAAAACCAAGCCTGATGTCGCTGGGCCTGTCTCCGGAGGCTGTGTTTACAGAAGGCGAGCGTCTGATCAGCCTCCAGATGCTGGGTTTGCTGATAGGGGGGATTATCTGGGGTGTGCTGGGCGACAAACGGGGACGGCTTAGTGTGCTGTTTGGGTCTATATTGTTGTATTCACTGGCCAATATCGCCAATGGATTTGTGCAGACCGTGGACCAGTATGCCTGGCTGCGGTTTATTGCGGGGATCGGGCTGGCAGGGGAGCTGGGGGCTGGTATCACCCTCACCAGTGAGCTGCTCCCCAACGAAAAACGCGGTATAGCAGCAGCGCTGATTGCCTCCTTTGGGATTTTGGGGGCGGTGACGGCCTTTGGGGTGAGTCGCATCGCTGACTGGCGGCTGTGTTATGAGATCGGGGGCGGGATGGGACTGCTGCTGCTCCTGATGCGGGTACGGGTCACGGAGAGTGGTATGTTTGAGCAGGTGATACAGCAGGCGGTGCCGCGGGGGGACTTCAGGATGTTTTTTACCCGACAGGAACGGGCGCTCCGGTATATCCGCTGCGTGCTGATCGGGGTGCCTACCTGGTTTGTGATCGGGGTATTGGTGACTTTTTCGGACAGATTTGCGGATGAGTTTGGGATAGCAGGGGTGGACCCGGCTACAGCGATCCTGTTTCAATACCTGGGACTCGCTGCGGGGGACCTTACGGCGGGATTGCTCAGCAATTACCTCCGCAGCCGTAAGAAAACACTCTTTATCTTCTACGGGATCGCGGCCCTGGGTATGCTGTTGTATTTCCTTCAGGGGGGTGGGACAGCTACCGGGATGTATGCGATTTGTGGCATGATGGGGTTTGGGACGGGCTTTAGTGTGGTCTATATCACCATGTCCGCCGAGCAGTTTGGGACCAATCTCAGGGCCTCGGCTGCCGTCTCCATTCCCAACATGATACGGGGGGCACTGCCGCTGATCCTGTTGGTGTTTCAGGGGCTGCGCACGGCTACCGGAAGTTACCTGGCCGGTGGGGCGATCACCGGTGTGTTGCTGATGGGTATTGCCATCATCGCTGCATGGGGTATCGGGGAGACCTATGGCAAAGACCTTGATTTTGTAGAGTCAGACTGAGGTAGAGGGATAATCTGATATGTCAGCTTCCCCCGGCCTCCGGGAGCACCCCGGAAACCATAGGAGAGGCCGACATATCTGTTTTTACTGACCGGGTTCAAATACAGCAGCAGCGGCTACCGCCTCCCAAGCCTCCAGGTCAGCCTGCACACTGCTGAGTTTGGCACGGAGGCTGCCCAGTGCGACTCGTCCCAGGGGGAGTCGCAGGGGTGGTTGTGCACTGTCGGCTGCGGCCAGGATGGCCCGGGCTGCCAGTGCAGGATCACCTTCCTGCCTGCCGTGCACCTGTGACATACGGGTGCGGAAGGCGCCGGCGGTCTCTGCATAGGCCGGGATGTGGTTGGCAGCCTGCCGAAATCCTACCCCCGCAAAAGCAGTCCGGAAGGGTCCCGGCTCCACGATCGTGACCCGAATGCCCAGGGGGGCCAGTTCGGCTGCCAACGCCTCACTGAGCCCTTCCACCGCAAACTTGCTGGCGTTGTATATCCCAAAACCTGGAAAGGCCTTAAACCCGCCGTGAGAAGAAATCTGGAAAATATGCCCTTGGCCCTGCCGGCGTAACATTGGCAGGAAGGCCTGGGTGATCCGCCATACGCTGTAAAAATTGGTCTCCATCACGGCCCGGAGTTCAGCTTCGCTGGCCTCCTCAACCGCCCCGGCAAAGCCAAATCCGGCATTGTTGACCAACCTGTCCAGCCGCCCCACCTCCTCCATAAATGCTTGTACCGCTGTAGCGACACCTGCCGGGTCTGTCACGTCCAGGACATAGGCGATGCTCCGCCCCTGTGTGGTATGCCGGAAGGCCTCCGCCTGCCCGGCGTGCCGGAAGGTACCGGCTACGATATCACCTTGTGCCAGGGCAGCGGCGGCGAGGGCCTGTCCCAAGCCGCTGGAAATGCCCGTAATAAACCAGGTATGAGGTTGCATAGAGGTCGTATCTGGTGATCAGGTGGCAGGGGTAAGTAACAGGAGCTCGACCTGGCACCGGATCGTGACGGTGTCGCTGACAGCCCAGCCGCCCGTGTCGAGCAGGGTATTCCAGTTGATCCCCCAGTCTTTCCGGTTGAGCGTGCCCGAGGCATAAAACCCTGCTTTGGTATGGCCAAATGGGTCTCTGGGCACCACTCCGCCAAATACAAGGTCGAGGCTGACGGGGTGTGTGATGCCCCGCATGGTCAGATCACCCTGGAGCAGATAGTGGCCTGAGGCACTGGGCGTCAGGCTGGTGCTGCTGAAGTAAAGCTGAGGATGGTGCGCCGCATCAAAAAAATCTGCCGACTGCAAATGTTGATCCCGGGATGCGTCCAGGGTGTTGAGGCTGCCGACCTCAAGGGTGAGCTCAACCTGCGCGTCTGAAAAATCCGCTTCGGTGCTGATGACGGTACCGCTGTAGTGCTGAAAAAAACCTTCCGTCTCGGCAATGCCAAAATGCCGTACACTGAACCCTATTCTGGTATGGGCGGGTTCGAAAGCCCAGGTGCTTGCTGCTTGCATCTTGATACTGTTACAGGTGAATTACCCTGCAAAGATGGGGCAGCGGGGACGGGAAGGGTTATAACGAATGCGGCGGTTTTCGGTACTTATCGGACATCGCCTGCCGGAAGGCCAGCGGCGCCTGCCCGGTCTCAGCCCTGAAGACCCGCGCAAAATACGAAAGGTCAAGATACCCCAGACCTGCCGCAATTTCGGAGACGGGGTAGTCCGTAAAGGTAAGCAACCGCCTGGCTTCCAGCATGCTGCGGCTTCGGATCAACTCGCCGGTGGTCTTGCCGGTAATCATGCTGATGACCCTGTTGAGATGGTGCGGCGTGACATGGAGGCGGGCGGCATAGTCGCGGGGGCTCAGCCCTGCTGCAAAATGTGACTCCACTTCCTGCTGAAACTGCTTGTATAAAACCAGGTGCTTGGGGGCAGGTACGACGGGAGCCTGGGCTTGTATATACCGCTGGATACGTGCCAGGACGATGTGCAGCAGCGCGTGCAGGATGGTGGGTGAGGGGTCTGTCCGGCGTTTTTCGGCCAGGAGCAGCGATATGGTGTGCCGGATCTCGGCGTAGGTGGCCGGGTCGGGCTGGATGAAGGGCTGGATGTACAGGTTGTCCAGAAAGGCCATCTCAAACAGAGTCTCCGGGTTCGGATGGTGCAGGAGAAAAAAAGCTTCTGTAAAAAAAATACTCCCCCCCTGAAGCCCATGCCAGGCTTCAAATTGATGCAGTTGATGGGGTGATATAAAAAACAGGCTCCCGGGCCCGATATCATAGGGCGTGTAGTCTATCGTCTGGGTGCTGCGGCCCTGATCTATCCAGAGGATCTCGTAAAACGTGTGCTTGTGTACGGCCTCAACCTCCGGCTCTTCCATCTCCGCAAACGGGATGATCTCAAACAGGGTTGGATTTTCCGGCTGGTTGATAAAGTGACCGATCGTATAACGGGGGAAATGTGCCTGCATTGACCTGAATATACCTGAGAATCCTGTTTTTGGCAAGATAAACATCCTGCAGACAATCTGCCTCCTACTTGAGGGTCACCAACCGCACATACACATCGCGGCTATTGCGGATAGCCTCAGTAGTAAGGGCTGCCGGCCCTGTAGGTCCCTCCGCCACTATACCTAGCTGCTGGTCAGCGGTGAGGGTGAAGGTGTATCGCCGGAGCAGGTTGCGCTGGTTGTCCCGCACCTCAAACCGCATGATGGTCCGCTCTGGCAGCATACTCCGCAGGTCGGTGCGTATCACCCCCTCTCCGGCACCCGGAAGAACGTAGAGCGGGTTTTTGAGCGGACTTCCTATAGGTGCCTGCGGGCAGATCGCATACACTTTGTGTCCTACACTGGGGTTAGCATGCCTGACAGGTCCGAGGTCCAGCAGCGGGTCTGCGGCATTCAGGGCTACGAGTGCGGTACCGGCTTGATTGGCTGCGGCTATTACCCGGAGTGGTTGTCGGGTACTGGAGACAGATACGCGGATTTGGTCCAGCGTCTCCATAAAAAAACTGTAGGTACGGTTACTGACCGTAAAAGCTCCACCCTGGCTGGGGTTTGCACTCTCGATGGTGATAGCGCCGGAAAAATTAGTGCGGGGCAAAGGCCGGGAAAAAGCCGCCAGTACCTGAGTGCCGGAGTTCATCATTACCTCGACATTGACGGAGGAAGGCTGCGGGGCAGCAGGTCCGGACGGGTGAGAGAAAAGTCCGGCAATCAGAAAAATCAGGAGGGAGGACATGGGTATATAGGATTGACTGTGAAGTAGATACACGAATATACTGCTGCGAAGCATCTCCTGCAAGTAGGACATCGGGCTGGCATCCAGGGTAGCCCGGGACACAAATTTTTCCAAGGATCCCTATTGTCAGGGGCAGGCGTATCGGGATCCTGTTTTTTGAATAAGTTCAGTAGATGAGTTCTCAAAATGAGTATATCTTTGTTTCAGTCCCCTAATCAAAATGTTATGGTCATACTTCGCCTCAACTTCCTCATGGCAGCTGTGCTGCTGGTGATGAATACCCGGACGGTGGTAGCACAGTCGCTCAAGGAGGATGTCCTGACCCAGGGCAACCAGATTGGTAAGGTATATGAAGCCTTCCTCAGCCCGCATCAGGAGCCAGGTGAGGAAAAAGATACCCCCAAGTCTGTCCCTAAGGTATTCCAGTCTACCAAACCGTCTGAGTTGCGGAGTGAGCGCGACTCCAGAGGATATGGCAGAATAAGCTTCAGCAACGACCTCAGCAAGGTGTATATTGAAGTAAAAGTGGAAGGGGTCAGGCTGGATCAAATCAACATGTTTCATATCCATTGCGGCCTTCCGGACCAGTTGGGGCCTATTCTCGTTGATTTTGCGCAGGTCACGGAGATCCAGACCAACTTCCGGGATGACGGACTTTTTGCGGTAGAGGTCGACAACTCACATATTCTGGCCACGATTGCCGCAGGCCAGGGGCTGGTCGGTGAGTTTACCAGCGGGTGCCCCATTGTGCCGGGGCTGCCAGCCAAGGTGCAGACGGTGGCCGGTATGGAGTATATCGCTCAGAAAGGGGAGTTGTATTTTAACCTGCATACAGAAGGTCAGACCTATTTTGGTGATATCCGGGGCCGGGTCCAGCCTGCCACCTCCGAGTCCGCCGCCCAGTCCAGGGCCTTGCTCCAGGAGGGTCTTCCACCTGCTCCGTCACCTTCAGGTAAGCATGATCACTGAGATGTGTCTGGGTTGCTTGTCTTTGGGGCGCACTGTGCGCAACAGCCTGGGCTGATTTTCCGGGTGCTTACATATCTTACCTCATCATGATTCAGGTCCTGCGACAACACTTGACAGACCGGCTGGGTTCCCAGACCGAACATCTGGATACCGTCCTGGCTTATTTTGAGCCTATGGAGACACGTCGTAATGCGTTTTTGTTGCAGACAGGAGATGTCTGCCGTCATGTATATTTTGTCGTACGCGGATGTGTGCAGGTATTTTCAGTTAATGCAGCTGGAGACGAGATCACCCGTGACATTGTATTTGAAGGTGCCTGGGTATCCCAGTTGGAGAGTTTTGGTCAGCAATTACCCGCTACCGAGAGTCTGCGCACGCCAGAACCCAGCCAGCTACTGGCTATTAGTTACCCACATTTTGGGCAGATGATGCAGACCGTGCCGCAGTTTGCAGAAATTTACCGGCAGATCCTGCTGCTGTCGTTTAATAATGCCGTGTACAGGGTCAATACCCTGATGGGGATGGATGCCGCCGACCGTGTCCGCTGGTTGCTGGACCACCAGCCTAATATCCTGACTCGCCTCTCCAGCCGTCTGGTCGCGTCGTATCTGGGTATTACGCCGGAGACCCTGACCCGGCTTAAATCAAAAATATAACTTCCCGTCCCCTAAACCTTGACATACATCAAGGGTCAGGTGCTGGAATGATCCGAGGTTTGTATCATCCAATACACCCTTAATCATTGCAGCAATGAAAGAGTACCTGCTTGTATTCAGAAACATTGGTGGTGACAACCAGTACGTCTCCACCCCCGAGGACATGATGGAGGATATGCCCCGCTGGCAGGCCTGGATCGGCCACATAGCAGCTCAGGGTAAACTCATCTCTACCCAACCGATTGATTATCAGGGGTCAGTTGTATCTAATGCCGGGGTCAGTAGAGGCCCTTATATGGAAGGCACCCACCTGGTCGTGGGCTATCTGCTCTGCCGGGCTGAGTCCGATGAGGAGGTCATGGGCTGGAGCCGTACCTGTCCGGTGCTCAGGTATCCGCAAGCCAGTGTGGAGATCCGTCCGGTCATGCCTTTTGCGGCCTGACAGGTATACGATTCAAAAAACCGATTAACCCCTGATAGTAATATGGAAAACATCATCCGGTCAGGCCGATGGGTATTTATCCTGTCCTTCCTGACCTACGTAGCCCTGCATGTCCTCAAGCCTGACACCGGGGCTGATTTTGTGCCTGACTTCCTGCCATTTCCCCTGATCTGGAATTATGTGACCGGCCTCTGTGTCCTGGCTTTTATCGTGAGCTGTCTGCTGCGCCGCTACGACAAGCTGGCTACCTTGCTGATGGCGCTGTATGTGACCCTGGTGACCCTGCTCGTCCACGTACCCCTGGCCGCCACATCAGAGAATGATGCACTTAATATTTTCCGGAACATCATGGTCATAGGCGCACTGCTGATGTACGCAGGTGCGTATGCCCAGGACAAGCGGATCATCGGCTGAGGCAGACTGCCCAGCATCATACAGGCCGGGGCGTTTGCGCCCCGGCCTAACATTTTGTATCTTTATACTCCGATATTTCGTAGTAGGTATTGTCAACCCCCTGCTTGCAGGTAGCTACCAAGTGATATGAAGCCGTGCCTGCTCTTCCTGTATCTCTCTCTTGTGGTTACGCTGGCATTTGCCCAGGGTAAAAAAGACATGGCCCTTATAGACTCTCTCCGGCAGACCCTGCCCACGATGGGTGACAGCCCGGCTAAAGTCACGGCCCTGAATACACTCAGCTATGAGTTTAGGCGGTATGACCCGGACTCCGGGCTGGTGTATGCCCGGCGTGCGATGGACCTGGCCCAGCGTATCGGCATGAAAGCTGGTGAGGCCGCTGCCTACCGTTTTGGGGGGATCAACCTCTACCGCCTGGACCGCTACGACGAGGCGCTGGCCTATCATCAGCAGGCAGCCACCCGTTATGAAGCGTTGCGTGACGAGCGGGGGCAAGCCGCTAATCTCAACAACCTCGGCAATATCTACCTCTCCCTCTCAGATTTTTCCCAGGCCCTGGCCTGCTACCAGAAAGCCCTGCCCATCAATGAGCGCCTCGGCAACCAGCAGGAAACCGCCAACAACCTGAACAATATCGGCTCCATCTACTACAGCACCTCTGACTATGCCCAGGCCCTGGCATATTATCAGCAGTGCCTCCCGATCTACGATGCCCTCGGCAACACCTACAGCCTGGCCCTGACCCTCAATCATATAGGTGATGTGTACGACCGGCTGGCGGACTATCCGCAGGCACTGGGATACTTTCAGCGGGCGCTGGCCCTGTATGAGCAGATAGCAGATGAGGCCGGTCAGGCCGATATATATTATTCGATAGGGGTCATGTATGGCAATCTGTCTGACTATACCCAGGCCCTGAAATACCATACCCAGGCCCTGGAGATCTGTCAGCGCCTGAAAACCCGGACAGGAGAGGCTCAAAACCTTACCAGCATCGGCATCATCTACTACCAACTGGCAGACTATCCCAAGGCCCTGGACTACCATCAGCGGGCTCTGACCATCTATGAAAGCCTTGACAACCCGGACGGGCAGGCCGCCAACCTGAGTAATATGGGCAATGTCGAGAATAAACGGGGAAACCTGCGACAGGCCCTGGCTTACTTCGAAAAAGCCCTGGCCATCTTTATGACCATTGAGAGTAAGGCCGGCCAGGGCGCTAACCTCAGCAACATCGGCAATGTCCGCTTCAAAATGGGCGAATATATCCAGGCGGCGGCTTATCAGCAGCAGGCCCTGGCGATCAGCCAGGAGCTGGGAGAGCTGTCGCTGGAGCAGAATGTCTGGCGGGAGCTTAGTGATATTTTTGAAATACTGGGAGAGTACGCACAGGCACATACTGCCTACAAAAACTATATCGTGCTGCGGGACAGCATCCAGGGCGAAATCACCAAAAAACAAATCACCCGCCGGGAGATTCAGTATGAATTTGATAAGAAGGAAACCGAATACAAATATCAGCAACAACTCACAGAAGGCGAACTCCAGCGGCAGGTACTCCTCGTGACCCAGCGCCAGCAGGAGCTTAGGCTCAGCCAGCAGCAACTCGCCCTCAGCAACCAGGAAAAAGACTTGCAGCGCCTGGCCTATCTGCAGGAAAAAGCTGAAAAACAGGAAAAAGAACAACAACTCAGCCTCGCTGAAAAAGAAAAAGAACTACAGGCTGCCCAGTTGACCGCGATGGGACAGGAGGCAGCCCTCCAGGCGACCCGCATCCGCGCCCAGAATATCCAGCGTAATGCCCTGATAGCTGGTTTTTGTCTCCTGCTGGTGGCATTGTTTTTTATCTACCGAAACTTTACCAACCAGAAAAAATCCAACCGCCTCCTGAGTGCCGAAAAACAAAAGTCTGACGACCTCCTCCTCAATATCCTGCCGGCAGAAGTCGCCGACGAGCTCAAAGAAAATGGCCGTGCCAATGCACGCCTGTATGAAGAAGTAACCGTCCTGTTTACGGACTTTGTTTCCTTCACCCAGGTGTCAGAACAACTGACCCCGCATGCCCTGGTGAGCGAGATAGACCGGTGTTTCAGGGCTTTTGATGAGATCATCGTCAGGCATGGGCTGGAAAAAATCAAAACCATCGGTGATGCCTATATGGCCGCTGCTGGCTTGCCGGTAGCTGATCCCCAGCATGCATATAAAGCGGTAATGGCCGCCCGCGACATCTGCCATTGGGTGGGAGATCCTCAGAACCGGTCTCTGTTTCAGATCAGGGTCGGCCTCAACTCCGGACCCGTAGTAGCAGGTATCGTAGGCATGAAAAAATTTGCCTATGACATCTGGGGTGATACTGTCAATACCGCAGCCCGCATGGAACAGAAAAGCGAGGCCGGCAAAATCAACATCTCTGGCAGTACCTATGAGCGGGTAAAGGATCAGGTCACCTGCCTGCACCGGGGCAAGATTGAAGCCAAAAACAAAGGGGCTATTGATATGTATTTTTTGGCATAAATAATACGGCCTCAGTCGCTCCTGCTGATCAGGAACTGCTGAGGCCGTCATGAATAAGGTCAGCCAGGTCAGACACGCTGGAAGCCTAATGGCCCATAGTTCAGACAGAGCCGCCCGAAGGTATCAATTGTCCAGGTCATATTGCCTAAAAACGGCTTTGGGATGAATGGGGTCTGGCTTATGAGCTTGCCAGGAGCGGGACTCTGATATATTTGCACAGATGCCATATCTTCATTGTATGGAGCAATAGAGAAGTAAGTAGGCAGGTTAATGTCTGAGTTGGAGGTGAATACGGGTAGCTGGGTATCTTTGTCTTGGGCAACCTGAGGATACACGCAGAAGTTACCGTCCTGCTGATATACCCCTACATACGTACCATCGGCAGACTGGAGCATGTCACCTGTCTGTAATAACCGATCCTGGATGAGCTCAGGCACGGTGGTGTAAAAGTCAAATCTGCCCGACTCCCCCAGTACCACGCCGCTGAGTGACGTATAGGAGGATTCTGCCGTGCAGGGTGCATAGAGTTCAATGTCATACTTCAACCACTTGCTGGGTGCGTATTGGCTATCACCAAAGGGCACCACAAATACGAGTGTCTTATCCGAAATGGCGTTTGTCAGGGTCACTTCGCTGGTGTATGACTGCTGGGATAGCGGGTCGGTCAGCGTAATAACCGCTTTGAGGGTGTCATTAAGAGGGCTGTCAAATTCAAGGGTAAAGCCGATACCGGGATCTGCGGCCTTGATGGTTTTGGCTTGAACGGGAACTCCTATCATACAGCGGTGAGTTAAGGGTGATTGGATGTAAAAAACAAAGGAACCTTAGCATTTCTGTCTCCTGCCGGAGCCAGTAAGCATGGCAGCAGCAAATGCCGCTGTGTCCTCCCCCTCACGATGCTGACTATGTAGATGCTGTGATCTGTCCCTTGCCCGGGGACAGACCTGTTACCTGACAGACACCGGCACAGGTGTATCGCTCCCGGGTGGCAGCAGACAGATATTCCCATTGCTGTCTATCACCATCGCAGCAGTTATGATGTCTGACATCTGCGGGCTGGAAGTAACCGTATTGCCATTTACGTCCTGGATATAAATCCGGCCACGCTGTACCTTAAGCACCGCCCCTGCGTGCCCCTGTGAGTAAGTAGAGTCAGTATTTGGCAGGCTGGAAGAACCATTAAGCACTGCCTGTGCATACACACAGAAGTTGCCATCTCCCTGCATAATGCCGGCATACTGTCCATCCAGGGAGTTGATCATGGCACCGGAGGCCAGGGTTTGGCCATCTTCTATCCGGGTGGGGATATTAGAAGCGAACTGGAATACGCCAGAATCCTGCATCGCTATCCCCGAGATGGTGGATGCGTCATTGGCGTCGTGTGGCACATATATATCCAGTTCAAAAGTGATCGCCTGTCCGGGTGTGTAACTGCTGTCACCAAAGGGGACAACACATACCAGGGTGGTATCATTAATGGGGTTCAGTACATGCACCTCGGAGGTATAAGAATTGGCTATCCTCGCAACGACGCGGACTGTGCTGTTTGGCGGGCTATCAAACTGTAGGGTAAACCCTAATCCTGGATCTGCGGCCCGGATAGTCTTAGCCTGAACGGGAACTCCCATAGTGTGTAGTGTTAGTGGGTGTAACTGATTTCAATGTAAATATACATCCTGCTTTTAGATAAGGCTAGCGTAAAAACACCTGTTTTTAAAAAAATCTGAATAAAAAAACGCATACATCCAGGGACAGTATTGGGCATGACTTTCCGTAAAATGCCTAACTTCCCCGGCGATGAAGGCATTACTTTCTATCCAGTCTCTCACCAAGCGATTTGATGGCCGGGAAGCTGTTTCCGGAGTGGACCTGGACATCCTGACGGGAGAGTATTTTTGTTTGCTGGGTCCTTCTGGCTGCGGCAAAACCACCCTTATGCGAATGGTGGCGGGGTTTGAGACACCTGACAGCGGGCGTATGTTGCTGGAAGGAGCTGATCTGGGCGCCGTACCACCCCAGCGCCGGCCAGTCAACATGGTATTCCAGCAATACGCGTTATTTCCGCACCTGACCGTGGGCGAAAACATCGTGTTTGGGCTGGTGATGCGAAGGGCCGCACCAGCGACACGCAAGCGCGAACTGGCCCGGCTCCTGGCACTTACGGATCTGGAAGGCCTGGAGGCCCGCTACCCGCGCCAGCTCTCCGGCGGTCAGCAGCAGCGGGTGGCGCTGGCCCGTGCCATCATCAACCAGCCAGCCCTGCTCCTGCTCGACGAGCCACTGGCAGCCCTGGACAAACACCTCCGGGGGCAGATGCAGGCCGAGCTCAAACGGCTTCAGCAGGAAACAGGTATCACCTTTATCCACGTCACCCACGACCAACAGGAAGCCCTGAGCCTCTCAGACCGGATGGGCGTCATGTATCAGGGGCGATTGCTCCAGGCGGGCACCCCGGCTGCGCTCTATGAGCAGCCGCAGCATCCCTTTGTTGCGTCTTTTCTAGGGGAGTCTAACCTGGTCCCGGTCAGGGCCAGTGCCGGGGCGCTCTTTTTTTCAGACGATGTCCCTCCGCTCAGATACCCCTATGACCAGGCAGAGGCCCGGTGGCTCTGTCTGATACGTCCGGAACATATCATCCTGACCGCTCCTGACAGCGTACCTGCTGACAATACCTATACCGGCAACCTCCTGCAGGTGCGCTACCTGGGTGCCACACGTGCCTGTGAGGTGGAGGCTGGAGGTGTCCGGTGGCAGGTGATCCTGCCTACCACACAGCCGGTCCCGTCCCCGGGCGAGCAAGTGCAGATCACGATTCCTGCTGCTGTTATTACCTTGTTACCTCCTGGCGATGAAGCGGATTCCTGAGTCCTGGCTGATCCTCGGGCCGGGGGCACTTTATCTCGGGGTCTTTTTTCTGATCCCGATGCTGATCGTGGCGGGCTACAGCCTGCTGGAGCCGGGCCCCTATGGCGGGACAACGGGTGGATTTACCTGGGACAATTACCGGGCACTCGCCCAGCCGGATTATCTGCTGATCGTCTGGCGCTCCATCCGGCTTGCGGGCTGGACTACGGTACTGTGTTTGCTGATAGCCTACCCGGTAGCCTGGACCCTCTCCCGCCTCCCGGCCGGGCATCAGGCGGGATGGATATTTGTGCTCACCCTGCCTGCCTGGCTCAATCTGCTGATCAAAAACTACGCCTGGCTGATCCTGCTCCGCAAGGAAGGACCACTGAATACCTGGCTGCAGGCTGCCGGCATCACACAGGCACCAGTCGAGATGTTGTTTACGGAGGGAGCCGTAATCCTGGGGCTGGTGCATACCTACCTGCCATTTATGATCCTGCCGCTGTATGTAGCCCTGGAGCGAATAGACGGACGGCTGATCGAGGCTGCCCGGGACCTGGGTGGCAATGGATGGCAGGTTTTTTGGCGGGTCATCCTGCCACAGAGCCATGCGGGCCTGCGGGCCGGACTGACACTGGTCATGGTTCCTGCCCTGGGCTCGTTTCTTACCCCGGACCTGCTGGGGGGCGCAGGCGCTATGATGATCGGCTCACTGATCCAGGAGCAATTTTTTGTGGCGCGAAACTGGCCGCTGGGTGCGGCCCTGGCCATGACCTGCATGGCACTGATTGCCGGGACGCTGCGGTTCTCCCGGCGGGATGGGCCGTCTGATCTCTGGCAATAATCTGTAAATGAATTGCTTATGCACCGAACAAGCCGTATCAGTATCCTTCTGGTGACCCTGTTGTTTCTGTACCTGCCGGTACTGGTGCTGGTTATATATTCCTTTAATGATGCCCGGCTCTCCATGCAGTGGAGCGGATTCACCCTGCGATGGTACGGGGAGCTCTTCAGCAGCCGGGAGCATGTGCGCGCTATCCTGAACACCCTCACCGTCTCCCTTACCTCAACCCTGGTCGCCACTGTGTTAGGTACCTTGCTGGCCTGGGGCCTTTACCGGTATCAGTTTAGGGGGAAAAGATGGCTGGAGACCCTGGTATATCTCCCGGTAGTGATCCCGGACATCCTGATGGCAGTAGCCTTGTTGCTGTTTTATGCAGTGTTGCAGGCGCGACTGGGCAAAACCACGATTATCCTGTCCCACATTTCCTTTCAGGTTTCGTTTGTGGTGCTGACGGTGCGGGGGCGGCTGCTGCACTTCCCGTATGAGCTGGTGGAGGCGGCGCGAGACCTCGGAGCGGGTGTATGGGCGACCCTGCGGGAGGTTTATTGGCCGTTGTTGCGGCCGGGGATACTCTCCGGGGCAGCCCTGGCCTTTAGTTTGTCGGTGGATGACTTTATCATCACCTACTTCACGGCAGGCGGGGGAGACTCCACCCTGCCAGTATATATCTACTCGATGATCCGGCGGGGTGTGACGCCAGAGATCAATGCCCTCTCTACGCTGATGCTTGTGGTGAGCTTCCTGGCGCTGTGGGCCTCCGCACGATATGTGCGCAGACAGGCGGCAGGCCGGTGATATCACCGCCCCCGATCGTGGTTTATAAATGCCCGTCCCGTGCCCCGATGGCGCCCCGCGTACCCCGGCGGGTGTCTATCTCCTGCCGGAGTTTGATCAGGTACAGATAAGTCTCCAGGTGCATATCTACTTCTTCCTGGTTGCCTGCGGCCTGAGCCGTTTTGATCTGGTCCATACACTCGCGCCAGAGTTTTTCGACTTTGCGGGCTTTGTAGTGGAGGATAGCACCCATGACAACCAGGCGCAGGTTACCATCAAATGAGATGTCTGGCCGGATTTTATTCCAGAGCGGGCTGGTATCGGGATGGGTAAGAAGGCCGGAGACGAGGTTGCAGATGGCGGGATCGGGATGGGCCAGGTAGTCGTGGAGTGAAAGGGCTCCGACATCCTGCCAGGTCTGGAAGAGTTCGTTTTTGAGGGACTCATAGACCTGGTTTTCGAAGGTGAGGCCGTCCAGCTCCGCCTGCATGAAGGCCATAAGGGGTACCTGCTCGTAGAGGATGGGATTGCCCTGGAGGTCCTCTGCGGGGCCGTCCTCGGTAGAGAATGTCTTGTCAAAGTGGCAGATCATGACCCGGAGGAGCTCTTTTTCCTGGAGGGCCAGCTCCAGGGTCTCGAAGCTGCGCATCTCCCGTACCTCGGCTGGCGGCGGGGCTAACTCCTCCCGGAGTTGTTCCCGCTGGCGGGTGGTACGGTCCTGCCGTCCCTGCTCGCGGATAGCCTCCTCGACGGCATGGGTCATGAGGTCCTCGCGGATGCTGAGCTGCTGGGCCACATGGCGTACATACATCTCGCGCGAGATCCGCTCCGGAATCCGGGCTACAGTATCGGCTATGCCCTGGATCACGTCGGCCTGTATCTGGGGATCGGCCAGGTTTTTACCCTCACGCAGGACGCGGAGCTTGAAATCCACAAATCCGGTCGCTTCCTGCTCCAGGCAGGTGAGAAATGCCGCTGCACCGTGGGTGCGCACATAGGAGTCAGGGTCGTGGTTGTCCGGAAGGATAACGATACGGGGCGACATCCCCTCCGTCAGGAGGAGGTCCACCGCCCGCACAGCGGCCTTGATCCCGGGAGCGTCTCCGTCGTAGATCATGTGCACGTGACGGGTGAACCGCCGGATGAGGCGTATCTGCTCAACGGTGAGGGCCGTGCCGCTGGACGCGACCACATGCCGGATCTGGTGCTGGTGGAGCTGGATCACGTCCAGGTATCCCTCGGTCAGGATGCAGAGGTCCTGGTCGCGAATGGCTTTTTTGGCCTGGTAAAGACCGTAGAGGACTTCACTTTTGTGGTATATCTCTGACTCGGAGGAGTTGATGTATTTGGCGATGTCCTTGCGGCTGCCCATGATCCGCCCGCCAAAACCCACGACCTTGCCGGAGGCGTTTTGGATGGGAAACATAACCCGCTCACGAAACCGGTCCACCAGTTGTCCGGTTTTTTCGGAGCGGCTGGCCAGTCCCAGCTCTACCAGAAACTCGGGATTGTACTGCTGCTGGGCTGCGGCCTTGACGAGGGCGTCCCAGGTGTCCGGCGCATATCCGAGCTGAAACTCAGCCACAGTCACGTCCAGGATGCCCCGCTCCTTGAAATAACTCATACCCAGGCGGCGGCCTTCGTCGGCGGACGTGAGCTGCTCATGAAAAAAACGCGCCGCAAAGTCATTGACAATCAGGAGACTCTCGCGTTTGCCCCGGTTCTCCCGCTGGTCAGGGGTTTCTTCCTCCTCCTCGACCTTGATCCCATACTTTCGGGCAATGTACTGGAGGGCCTCTACATAGGAGCAGTTTTCCACCTCCATGAGAAAGTTGACGACATTGCCACCCTTGCCGGAGCTAAAGTCCTTGTAGATGCCTTTGACGGGGTTTACGGCAAAGGAGGGTGATTTTTCAGGCTGGAAGGGAGACAGTCCCCACCAGTTGGCTCCTTTTTTTTTGAGCTGGACAAAATCAGAAATGATCTCAACGATGTCAGCAGCGTTGTATATCTGGTCTATGATATGTCGGGGGATGCGGCCCATAATTGAAGGGTAAATATACGCAGACTTGGGCATCCTAGATACGTGCCAGTCTGTTTTTATCCCTCCTGTCGCCGCTGTACCTCCTCGATCAGGCAGTCATAATACGGGCGTGCGTCCTGGCGGGCGCGGAGATAGACATCATAGAGGATGATCTGATTATCTCCTATCTCCTGGGGCGTGTACTGGGTCATAAACCGGCGCACGAGGGTTTTGAGGCGGGCATCACCGGGTGGGAGCTGCTGTTCCAGGATTTTTTCAAGCAGGCTGACAAGCCGCTTGACGACGCCGAACTCTTCCTCCTTGAGGAGGGGTTTAAACTGCCGGGTGATATGGGCTGCGAGGTCCTGGGCGAGTGTCTGCTGGGCGCTTTCTACATATGCGATGAGCAAAAACACCTGGAGATACATCTTGCGTGACTCGTCCTGGGCCGGAGCCGTTTTGTCCTGGAGGAGGGATTCCAGCACGGTAGCTGTGCCAGCGGGATTCCCTTCACAAAACATCTGGTCAGCCTCGCTGATCCGGATATAGTGTTCGTAGGCAGGATTCCGGAGGATGTCTTTCTGGGCCATCAGGGCCTCCAGGGTTTTGCCGGCATCAGGCAGGTGTCCCGTGAGCTTATAATTGAGGGTTTGCTGGCTGTAGTAGTGAAATCCATACTCTCCGAAGTGCATGCGCTGGTGGAGCTGGAGATCTTCCCAGAGGAGGGCAAGGCCCTGGCGTGCCTCGTCGAGGCGGAGGAGCTTGTGGAGGGAGTTGATACGCCATACGCTCAGGATAAGGCGGAAGTTATGGGTCTCCCGCGTGAAGAGTTGCCCTGCCAGGAATTCCTGGTAGGTCTCCCAGGCATAGGTTGCCAGCTCAGCATAAGCCGACTTTTGGATGAGGATGGCGACCACGGCCCGGATGATCATGATCCGGCCCTGGGCGGACTTGAATATTTCCTGGTGTTCCTCCAGGCGGCCCCGTATCTCCTCCAGGGTCTGGATCACGCTGATAGAACCTTTGGTTCTGGCAAAATTGCGCCGGGACAGGCGCTGGGTGATCATGCCGAGGATTTCACTATTGCCCCGGAGGATTTCCAGTTTTTTGAGGTTTTCGCGGCGGCGGCTGATGAGTACTTCGATGTCCACCTCTACATGGGCTGCGAGTTTGATCATCTCGTCATAGATCGTCTCCAGCAGCGAAAACTGATCAAACTCCTCTGCCAGGCGCTCGGCTTTGCGCAGATAATAATAGGACTCCCGAAACAATGCCCGCTCCCGGAAGAGCATGGAAAGCTGGAGATAACTCAGGGACTCCAGGGAGTTGCGGTAGTTGAAATGGTAAAAAAGCAAGCTTTTCTCCAGGTTGCCGAGGAGTTTGTTGCGAAGGCGATAGTAGCTGTTTTTGGTCTGGGCAGTCGTAAACTGGTAGAGCCGCTGGATGATTTTGTCTTCGGCGGCATGATGCTCCCCGCTGCGGATGGCATCAAACAATACCAGCAACTTTTTTTCTTCCTCAGCGCGGAAGCGATTAGATAAAATTTTGAACCGGCGAACCTCATCACTGGTGAGACTCCCGATGACATGCTCCAGAATGTCCACGTATCTGCCGTTATGAATCGGAAATTACGGGAATCCTGCGGCTCTGCAAAACCACAGGGCCTAAAATAGTCCCAAAAAATGAAATAATGCGTAAATCGTTAAGACTGAGGGGATTCTGATGCAGCTGCTTTCATCAGGGCTTGTGCGGTTTCTTTGCCCAGATACGCATCCAATCCCATGTGGACCAGGTACAGGACCGGGGTCAGCAGGATA
Organism: Bacteroidia bacterium; assembly: GCA_033762375.1. Lineage (GTDB taxonomy): Bacteria > Bacteroidota > Bacteroidia > J057 > J057 > RDXT01. Next base: position 116,302 of record JANRLQ010000026.1, on the reverse strand, counting down.
GCGACCGTAAACTTATAGATATAATTGACGGTCCCGATGGCCAGAAACTGATCAAGTTCCCACTGTCCCGGCAACACAAAGGCCACAAAGAGGACGACAAAACTGTCTATGAACTGAGACACCAGGGTGGATCCCGTAGCCCGGAGCCAGATACGACCCTCGCCGGTTACCTTCCGGATCTGGTGAAACACGGTCACGTCCACGATCTGCCCGATCAGAAATGCTGTCAACGAACCGGCAATAATCCACATACCTTGTCCGAATACCGCCGCAAAGGCCGCCTGCATATCTGCGACACCCTGTCCCTGGTAGTTGGATACCCACCACTCCGCCGGCACGAGCCGGATCGCGCCATATACCATCAGGAAAGCATAGGAGATCAATCCTACTGCCAGATACGACAGCAGCCGGATCCCCCGGCGGCCATAGTACTCGTTGATAATGTCAGTCATGATAAATACCACCGGCCAAAGCAATACGCCGGCTGTGAACTGGAGCGAGCCTGTGCGCCCGAATATATTCCAGTCCAGCGACTTCAGCCCCAGGGTTGGTTCTAGGGCAAAAATTTTCACGCCAATAAACTCGGCTATCAGGGCATTGGTAATAAAAAAACCGCCCAGGATGATGAAAAGAATCTGCTCGCGTTTGAACATAGGGTGCCGGGATTAGATAAAGTCCTTGACCTGATAGACATGGCCTTCCCGTCCCAGGAGGGTGTGCGGGAAGATGGAGCGTGCTTCATCCAGGAAGGCACCTAAGTCTTCGTACCGGGCAGAAAAATGTCCCAGTATCAGTTGACGTACCTGTGCCTGACAGGCGATACGGGCAGCATCGTAGGCCGTGCTGTGCCAGGTTTCATCGGCCCGGGCCCGGAGGTTGTTGAGAAAAGTGGACTCGTGATAGAGGAGTTTGGTATCGCGGATATAGTCTATCAGCGCTTCGGTGTACCGGGTATCAGAGCAATAGGCGTACGAAAGTACCTCCTCCGGTGGCTGAAGCACGTCCTCGGGGTATATGGTGCGTCCGTCCTCCAGGGTGATCGTATTGCCTTGTTTGAGGAGCGGAAAGTATGCATTGGGGACTTCCAGTTCTTTGGCTCTGAAAAAATTGAACCGGGGTTTTTTGTTGATTTCGATAAACTTAAAGCCCCGGCAAAAAATGCGGTGCTCCAGGGGGAGGGCTTCGACCTTAAAGCGGTCAGTCTGGTAGATGATATCACCCGGCTTAAAGTCCTCCATCGGATAAAACTCCAGCTCATAGTTGAGGTACGACTGTGAGTGCCGGAAGACCACATCGAGGATCTCCCGTATCCCGGAGGGTGCGTAGAGGCGCAGGGGATAATTGCGCTCGTAGAGGCTGAGCGTGGTCAGGAGACCAGGCAGCCCCAGTATATGGTCACCGTGTAGGTGAGAGATAAAAATAGCATCCAGCCGGGCATACCGTATCCGGTAGCGCAGCATTTGCATCTGCGCACCTTCTCCACAATCTACCAGGTGGTGGCGGTCATTGATCGTAACTACCTGGGCGGAGGGTAGCCTTGAGTTGGTAGGGATGGCAGAGCTGGTTCCTAATATTTGTACCTGAAACACAGATCAGATGGATGATGAGTGCGCGCTGTCAGTGGCTTCTGCGGTTTCATCTTCATCTTCAGCCGCGATTTCATTTTCCAGCTCAAACATATAAATCGCTTCCCGCGCCTCTGCTTCTGTGGGGAGAACATTCAGCACGGTGTCGAGCTGCGAAATTTTGATCAGCTTGTCCACATGTGTACTCACACAACAAAGAACAAGGACCCCTCCCAGGGATGCACAGAGACGGTTGGCGGTCAGGATCGAGCTCAGGCCGGAGCTGTCTGCATACCTTACATCCTGCAAGTTCAGGACAATATTTTTAATCCCTAGTGCATTCAGGTTTATAAACTCACTTTTCAGCGAGGGGGAAATACGCGTGTCAAGTTTCTCTTCGAGCAACTTGATCACCGTGAGCCGCTCTTCAACACTTTTCTCAAACCGCATGGAAGGTAAAATTACGGATATATCTTCCAAAGATACACATTCTTCAATCATTGGTGCAATATCTGTGCGAGACATAAAACTCCTTATATTCACATGTCATTTACCGTTGAATCACATGGTGTCTTACTGGACTATCCGCCTCCTATGTTGGGCTGCCCTGCTCCTGACCCCCGCTACCCCTCGTGAAGAGATCGCCCGCGAAGTACACCAGCGGGTGAATGCTTACCGGACAGCTCAGCGAAAATCTACCCTCGCTGCCCGTAATGTATTGCATAGCCTGGCCCTGGAGCACTCCGAGGGCATGGCCTCCGGGCGTATTCCCTTCTCACACCAGGGATTTGAGGGACGCGCCCGCTGTGCCCGGAAAGCACTCCCGGGCACAGGCCTGATCGCGGAGAATGTGTACATGACCATGACTCCGGGCAGCAGCCGGATTGCGGCGGAGGCGGTAGCCGCCTGGATCAGCAGTCCGGGCCATCAGAAAAATATGGTCGGCGATTTTGTCTATACAGGTATCGGGGTGGCACAGGGTGCTGACGGATCCTGGTATGTCACCCAGCTATTCGCCGGAAAGATGTAACTTGCCACGATGGAATGGACGACGGTAGAGCTGGGCGGTCAACGGGTCCCCTGCAGGCTGGAGCGTACCCGCGGCAGAAGTATCAGCCTGCGGGTGCGGGGCGGGCCTGCCCATATCCTCATCCGTGTCCCGGAGGGGCGGCTGACCACCCGTGCCGCAGACTTCCTGACCCAGCACCAACGCTGGCTCCTGGAAGAGCTGGAGCGGGTGGCGACTTTTGAAATGCGGGTCCGGGGCGGTGAAATTTTGTATGAAGGCAACTGGATACCCTGGCAGACAGTCCCAGCCCGTACCCGCCGGGTACGCCTCGCGCCCCATGCCCTGGAGCTGCACCTGCCTCCGGGACAGACTGCCTCTGAAGGCATGCTCTGTGCAGCCCTGCTCAGCCTGGCTAAAAAAATGCTCCCCGCCAGCACCCGTGCCCTGGCAGCGGACCTGGGACTGGACATCGGAAAGGTCACCGTCAAACGTCTCAAAAGCAAGTGGGGAAGCTGTAGTACCGACCGCAACATCAACCTCAACTGGCGGCTCGTCATGTTGCCTCCGGAGTTGATGCGGTATGTCCTCGTACATGAACTCATGCACCTGCGGGAGATGAACCATAGCCGGGCCTTCTGGCAACAGGTGGAGCGCCACTATCCCGGCGCCCGACAGGCTGATACCGCACTTAAATCATACGGCTGGCTCATCTATACCCTGGCCGATACCTGAGTACAGGATAACCCTGTGTCTCCTAATCCGTTCTGACCCTTATGACCTATCCTGTCAATAAATCACTGCGCACGGTCCGGATGGAAGACATCCTGATCTATGAGGATGACGACATCGTCCTGGTATCCAAGCCGCTGGATATGGCCAGTCTGGATGATAAAAACAACCGAAACCTCAAGCAGCTGGCCCAAACGTATTACCCGGACCTGCGGCTCTGTCACCGTCTCGACAAAAACACCTCTGGTATCCTCCTCATGGCCAAGGGGGCTGACAACTACCGCACCATCGCGATGCAGTTTGAGCAGCGGGAGATACGCAAGGTGTATCATACCCTGGTCGCAGGCATACATAGCTTTGATGGATTTGAGATTGCCCTGCCGCTGCTGATTTCTACCAACAAAAAGGTCACCGTCAGCAATCGCCTCGGCAAACCGTCGCTGACCCGGATATACACGGAGGAGACCTTCCGGCACTATACCCTGCTGCGCTGTGAGCCGGTGACAGGCCGTATGCACCAGATACGGGTGCACCTATCCGCTGTGGGTTGTCCTATTGTCGGAGATGAATTGTATGGGGGGACAGACATCATGCTCTCCCAGCTCAAGCGTAAGTACAAACCCAGTGGCCGCAAGGAAGAGCTTCCTGTCAATCATGGCTACCTGCTCCACGCCCGGAGCCTGCACTTCACCCATCCGCGTACGGGAGAACCTATGAGCGCCGAGGCACCGTATCCGGACAACTTTGAGACTACGCTCAAAGTCCTCCGGAAGTATGATCTCTGATCAGATCAGCGTCAGCTTATTGTTGATCTCCAGGGCCATCGCCTCCTGGCGCAGCTCCCGTTTCAGGGACTTGATGTAGTCTATGACTTCATCCAGGTATCGGTTCAGGTCCACACGGGTGATGTAGGAGTGTACAATATAGACTACCTCCCCGATCAGGCCGATTTTTTCGCTGTTCCAGACCCCATTGGCGATTTTACAGGTAGCTCCCCCAAACCGCTCTGCCATAAAGTTCAGGGTTTTGTCCATGATCGGCTGGGTATCGTACTTCTGGTCGGTATCTGTCGTGGTCGGGATAAAAATACCGATGCTATTGGTGCGCTCCAGGCGACGCATACACCCCTCTATGACCAGGGCAAGCGCCTCTGGCGGTGGCTGGAAGTCCTGAATATCAAGCGAAAAGGAAGCGAAGTGAGGAATATAAGGAATCACAAAGTCGGCTACCTCCAGATAATCATCCGGATTGATACCCGGTGAGGTGCTGTTGACGATGGTGAGGACACTGGTTTCATCGGGCCGGATACGGTTTTTGAGCTGCCGCTGGATCGCATCCTGGACCCTCAGTCCCTGCCGGGAGGGGGGCGAAATAAGGATAATCTGGGCCGCCTGCTCTACGAGGGGGAGGGTCGCATCATCAAGTTCACCCTCTACGTGTACGACCAATGCCTCATAATTGCCCCTGATTTTGTCCAGCAATAAGGTGGTACGGGTCGTGAGCGGGAGATAGGACTCTTCCTGCGGGAAAAGTACATCAAATCCGGCATTGTGGTGGTGGACAGTCTGGGTTCGCGGGAGGGTTTGTCCTTTGAGGAGGCGCCAGGGATTGGGGTACTCCAGGTAGGCGGTGCTGAGTTTTTGCTCCTGCAGGATCTGATAGGCCAGGTAGGCGCTGAAGGTTGTCCCCCCGGTCTGGGGCTCAGTCGTGATCACGAGGATCAGACGTGTCTCCGTCTCCTGCTGGCTCAGGCGGCGGCTGGACTGTACCAGATACCGTCCCAGGATACGGGCCAGCTCGATCGCCACGCCAGCATACGAATTCAGAATGTCCAGAAAATCATCCCGCTGGAGTACAATCACATCCACCTCGCTGACGGCTGCCACAGAGGCAGAACGTGCCTGATTTTCAAGGATACCAACCTCCCCAAAGGTATTGCCGGGCATCAGGTAGGCAAGGATATTTTCTTTGCCGTGTGATACACTTTTGACCGCCACGATCCCATTGGTGATGATAAACAGCGCCGTGCTGGGCTGTCCCTGCCATACGATCACATCTCCGGCAAAGTACTGCCGGACCTTGGCCTTCCTTGATACAACTTCCAGTTGTTCGCGGTTCAAGCCCGAGAAGAGCGGTGTTTCCTGCAAGGATTGAAGCGTAGCGACTGATTGCATAGGGAAATAGCTAAAAAAACAACCCTGAAGCAGACGAAGGTCTAGATATAGAGATTCTCTCGCCGCATGACACCCTCTAATGCCCGGAGGTAGTGTGTGTCAATGCCAATACAGGTAATCTCATCCAGCGAATAAGTAAATATGCCGTGCCATGCCGGCATAGCATTAACTTCATTGATAGAGGCCTCTGTCGCCGATACCTGGTCGAGCTTGCCGATGTGCATCTCTCCGGGATCTTCCAGGTACTCGGTAGCGACCAGAAAAATCGGATACTGCTTATCCACAGACTCCAGCGCCGCTGCTACCGAGCTGAGGATAATCCCCTGCGGGACGACTGGCCGGAGCTGGTGGTAATCAGCTATTTTTTCCAGCAAAGGGCTGACAGGGGTCACCTCCGTGATATCATCAGTGCGCAGGATCAGGTATCCATTCATGACAAAAATCTCATCATCGAGCAGGTGAACCAGCACCAATGATGGAGAGGCATCTACGATATATCCGGTATAGGCATGGCCCTCTGCGATATCATCCCGGTACACCTCTACGAGGGACTGGGCTTCAAAGGCCTGGCGGATTTCATCTTGAGGGTACATAGGAGCACAGAAGGTTGACAGCCAAAAAATCAGGGAATTGCTTGCTGGATTCGCTGCCGCAGCCGTGTGATATGCTGTTGGCTGGAGCCCAGTGGCAGCGCAAGATACAGGTCTTCGTCGAGATACGGACGTTTGAGGAGGGAAGTTAGTTCGGTCTGAATAAAATTTCTTACGGCATAGTACGCTGTCAGGATCTCGGCAGGCAGCTCCTCCCGGTACTGGACCAGATAGACGAGGTCTTCAAAAGCCTCTGAGAGGCGCAGGGGGGCATTCCCGTGAGCCTTTATCTGCTCCAGCAGCACCGCCAGGTAAAAGGGCGGGGTGAAAATACGGATTTTATGATCGGGTGACAGGACATGCCACCGCGCATGAAAAACGGCCTCCCCAAACCATGGATTGTTGATGACCATCGAGCCTGCCTGAGAGGGCCTCAGCCGCAGGCGTACCTGGTCATAACGCCACATCTGGACCATGCCCTCAGACTCACTGTCGGGACTAAATCCCTTTTTGTGCAGAACATCCCGCCAGTGGAGCATCTCAGCCATAGACCGTGCCTCTACGACTGCTTCCAGCACAGCCGAAGTCCGGGGCGGAGCTGCCGCCGGATGGGTAGGGTACAGGTCCAGGGTGGCACTCCCCGTGAATACGATCTGCTGGACATGGGATGCCAGCAGGCCTGCCATCAGGTGGAATTGATCAAGGTGTTTAACGGGCATAGGCAGGCTCCAGAATCCGGTGAGACAACTGTTCCAGGGCCAGCTTATACTCGCGGATACCGCCGCTACGGATAGCATCCGTCAGCGCCAGCAACTCATAAAAACCGGCATCAAGTGCAGCCGCTGCGGGGGCTGTCGGGTAGAGGGGCTCAAGTGCCTGCCCGCGCACGGGGCCGTCTTCTGCGGGCCATACATACCAGTCTGCGGGGTCGGACACCAGGAGATCATTGAGGGGAGCCGCCGCATGTGCGGTCGGCGTGCCACGCATGACAGGGCCAGGCTGAGCCGGAAATACATATTTCAGGCCGCCGGTCAGAAATTCCATCAGGGAGGATCGCAGTACGCGGCGTTTGGCGGGGTCTACGAGCCGTGCCAGCATAGAACGATTCAGCGCCTCGGCTACCTCCGACTGGCTGATTACCAGCTCACGCGCCAGATCAGCGTACCGCCAGGGGGTATCGCTTCGCTGGGTGATCTTCAACAATACCGCAACATCCTGCGGTCGCATGCCATTGTGTTTACGCATAGGGTGATCAAATCGCAATTTGCAAACGCAAGGTATTCTATTGTTTTGATATGATTCAAACAGAATACCTGATCTGGCTAACATTTTTGATCAGGCAGACATTTTGGCCTCCTGATTTGTATGGCCTTCGCTCCTGGTACAAAGACCTTGCCCAATCGCGTATAAAGACCGTTTTTTTCCTCTATATTTGAAAACAACAACCCCAAACCTCTATTTTTCTTACAACCCCACCTGCTATACACCTTGCTGTATGAATCGCTGGTTTTGTTTGATGTTGGCGACGCTGATAAGCCTGATACCCTCAGCACTCGCTGCTCAACAGGAGGACCTGTATACGGGCACCTATACCCATGTTGCCTCCGGGCTGGTGCTGGCTGTCATGAAGTTACCTGACATCGGATATGAAGGTAAGATCGCCTACCAGGGACAGCAGTACCTCGTCTCTGCGGTGCGCCTGCTGGGCGTCCTGTCTGGCAGTTATACCTATGAGGGCCATCCCGTCTCGTTTTCACTGGCTCGTATGGGCGAGGTATATTATCTGACTAGTGACGGTGTGAGCCTTGAAGTGACCCGTACCCCATACAAGGCCCTGCCGGCTGCTCCGGTCGTCACACAGGCACCTGCTGGTACGTCAACAGGCCCGGCCGCTACCCAATGGCAACAACGTCTCGCCGGCAAACAACTGCTCTACCTCTACACGGGCAACGGGTATTCTGAGAAAAGTACCCTGGATCTCTGTCCGGACGGGACCTTTACAGCGGGTGGAGACGCTCATTATATATCCACCGGCGGTGGAGATGTTTTTACCTACAGCGGTGATGACGGCACCCGACGCGGTACCTGGCAGATCGCCCAGCAGGGAGGGAGTCCGGTCCTGCGCCTGAGTTTTGGGCAGGGCGGGGTACGTACTTTTGCCCTGACCAGCCGGCAGGCATCCAATGAGATCGGGCTGGACGGGAAACGGTACTTTGTGCAGCCGTCAGGTATCTGCCGCTGAGCTGGCCGCGTATAGCATATTTTACCGGCATATCCGTCTGGACATCAGACAGCCGTAGAGTTATATTGTTTCCACTCATCAACCCCCACTCCTTATGGTACGTTTTTTTCGCATTGTCGCTATTGTAGTCGCAGTCTTGTTTCTGACCCTGCTGGGCTTACGCACCTGGACCAAAAGCAAAAGTCCCGTGGATCACATTGAGTATAACCAGGATGGCGTCAGCCTGACGATTACCTATTGCCAGCCTTACAAAAAAGGCCGGGTTATCTTCGGGGGGATCCTGCCTTATGGCAAGGTATGGCGCACTGGTGCCAATGAGGCTACGATCATCGAGGCAGGTCAGGACCTCCAGGTAGCAGGACAGACCCTCAAAGCGGGTAAATATACCCTCTGGACTGTGCCCGGCGAAACGGCCTGGGACGTGATCTTCAATGCCCAGACCGGCCAGTGGGGTACTATGTACGACAGCACCCAAAACGTACTGCGCGTACAGGTACCGGCCGCTGCTACCCAGGAGATGACGGAGCAGTTTGTGATGAAGGTACAGCCTGCTGATGGTGGTGCAGACCTCACCCTGAAGTGGGAAAACACCCTCGTGACGGTGCCTTTCAGAAAATAATTACGGGCATATACTCAAGGATAAATACCCGCCGGAAACCTTCTGCCTGAGGGTTTCCGGTTTTAAAATATCAGGAAGGATGATTATGGATATCCGGGAGTTTGACCCAGGCCAGGGCCGGTACCGGTTTACGGTACACGATATTGATACGGCCTATCATGCCCATCCTGCTATGGAGCTTGTGATAGCCCGTATCGGGACCTTCTGCGTCGAGACGCCGGAGATGCAGTTAGACAATCTCAGTATCTGCCTCATCCAGGCCGACCAACCCCACCGGCTGTCCCAGTTCTATGGTATTTGTGACATCTGGTATCGTGAGCGGGGTCAGGAGGTCTGGGACTGGGCATCTGCTGCCCATGCACCCCATACAGGTACGGGGGTGGTGGCGTGGACGGATATGCAGGTGCTCGACCACCTGATATCCCAATGGGAGGCGCCTGCCACGCCTGTCTCCGAAACACGTATAGTAAAATGCCTGGAACTGATTGAGCAGTCGTACGAGGATCCGGCGACCTCGACTGCCAGCCTGGCCGCCAGGCTGGGCATGTCCCCTGGACGTCTGTCGCATCTGTTCAAAACCCATATGGGTACCTCCCTGCGGCGTTATCTTGTTTGGGTACGGCTCAGGGTGGCGATCCGCCTGCTGCTGATACATCATTATTCGCTCACGGAGGCTGCGCTGATGGCAGGTTTTTATGACTCACCTCATTTTAGCAAGCGGTTTAAGGCCTTTTTAGGCGTAAGGCCTTCTGAAGGTTATCCACCTGACAGCATCATACAAGCAAGCGTGTGACAATCCACCTATGTTTGAACTCATATCTATACATCGTCTTATGAGTTCTATCACTACCCGCCCTATTTCAGATGCTGAGATTCTGCCGGCCTGCGCTCACCTGCTGACGGATGCCTACAATGCACCTCCGTGGCATGACGCCTGGACGCATGAGAAGGCCCTCGAAAAACTATTGTGTTTTTATCAGTCTCCTAAATTTATGGGATGGACGGCATGGCAGGACGAGGTACTGATCGGCTGCTGTGTGGGCAATGTTGAGCCGTACTACACGGGTGATTATTTTTACCTGAAGGAGATGTTTGTCTCTGTCCAGTTTCAGCAGCGGGGTGCAGGCACACGCCTGATGGCGGCGCTGCGTGCGGAGTTGGCGGTGCTGGATATCCGGACGATTATTTTATTCACGGGAAAGGATCATTTTCCGTTCCGTTTTTACCAGCGGGAAGGCTTTGCGGAGATGACAGACATGCGCATGATGCACTTGCAGGCTGGTGAATACATACAGGCTTAGCGCCGCAGCACCCGGAAGGCAATGTCACGGCCATGCCCCTGCAGGATTGCCAGGTTGATCCAGGCCAGCGCCAATTGTTCCAGGAGTACGACCTTGTCACCTTTGCCAAAATCCCAGCAGGCCCCAAACCCGGCATCAAGTGCCAGCTGACGGGCTGCTTGTTTGGCTCCATCATGGTCACCCGCCATAAACATATCCAGACCCTGGCCATGATAGACCGGATTTTGCATATTTTCAAAACCGGTGGTGTTAAAACACTTCACAACGTGGCCTCGGGTATTGTCCACAAGGGCATGGTAGACGGTATCATAGGGCGTGGGTTTTTGGCGGACCGCATTGGTGGCGTCTATGAGGATTTTGCCTGACACGTCCCCCATCTGGCCGATGATGTCCAGGATAGCAGGCGGCGGCGTCGCGATCAGGATCAGGTCTCCCTGCGTGGCAGCCTGCTCGACAGAGGTATATCTGTCCTCGCCGAGGATGGCCGCATGAAGCCGGTTTTTATCACTCAGGGGAAACCTGGCACCGATTACGACGTGGTGGCCAGCCTTGATCCACTGCTGTGCGAGGGCCGTACCTACATTACCACCACCGATAATGGAAATATTCATTAGGGTCATTCGGATTAATATAAAAAACCACTGACAGGCTTATGTTTTGCTGGTACATCTGCTTGGCCGAGCATCTCCTTCAGATCTCGCTCAAGGGTGATACACAGGGCTGTCATCGGGACATCAGTGATGCGGTTTTCAAACGGGTCTTCATTCACCTCGCCTACCTTGTCAAAGGTACTGAATCCTACCTACCTTTGCCAAGTATTTAACCCTAAAGTGCGATACATACTTTTTAGTTAGTATTTGATTATCAATTATTTATACGATGCCTGACTTTATATTTAACGGCAAGGTGTACTACAATCCGGTACAGCTGGTCATGGAGCAGATCGGAGGGATATGGAAAATGCCCATCCTCTGGCGTCTCAAGGACCAAACCCTGCGTTATAGCGAGCTGCGCAGGATCCCCCACATCTCGGATAAGATGCTGACTACCCAGCTGCGTGAGCTGGAGCGGGATGGGTATGTACATCGCGAGGTGTTTGCTGTCGTTCCCCCCAAAACAGAGTATTCGCTCACACCTAAAGGGCTGGAGGTAATTCCCCTCATCAACCAGATCAGGGAATACGGAAAACACCTCATGGAACAAAAAAATACGCTGGCATAATACGGCTGTCCAGGAGTCCGCTGGCAACAAAAGACAGGGGCTTCATTTCAGTAAAAAAAAATTAACAGGCCCCGTGAGCATGGGAGGGCCCTCAGGCGGACTGTCTGAACCTCAGGGGGATGTAGCGTTCAGCGTAGTTGAAGGGGCATTATAGCTGTGATATCACGGCTCAGAAGGTCGGGAATGCGTCAGGCCAGATTTGAAAAAAATGCACAGCCTCTGTATATTATCCCCCAATTAACAGACATTATGCGCATTATCTATTGGTTTACATATATTGTCCTCTGTGTTTTAGGGATGCAATCGGTTCCTGCATTTGCCCAGACCTATCTGACCGATATAGCTGAGAAATGTTGCGAATGCGTCGATCAGGTTCCAGACTCAATACAGGCAGAAGCATTTACATTTGAAGTGGGCATCTGCATGTTTGATGCCGCAACTCCGTACAAAAAACAACTGTGGCGGGACCATCGGATTAATATGAGCAACATGGCCGAAGCTGGCGAAGCCCTCGGTGAGCTCATCGGGGTCAAGATGGCTACGGTATGCCCGGACCTGCTGATGGAAATGGTAAACCGGGTGAGGACGAATGATGAGGCACCGGAAGAGACCGACGAAAAAACCCTCACCGGTGTGATCACCAAGGTAGAGCAGGAGGGTTTTGTGACCTTTTCTATCAAGGATGAGTCAGGCAAAACCAGCAAACTTTATTGGATGGAGCTTGTGACGTCAGGCATAGACCTGGTGAACATGTTTCCGCAAATGACAGGCCGCACCGTGGATGTAACGTATGTCACCAGGGAGTTTTTTGATCCCCGGATCGGAGAGTACCGGGTTTTTCTGGTGATCAAATCACTCGAGTGGTCCACCAGGTGAGGTATTTCAGTCCAGCAGGACGATGTCGTCCGCGTGGGCAATCTCGACATTATGTATGCCCATGCGGTCCAGGATCTCTGCTGAGGAGAGTCTGACCCGCGCCACAGCAAAAGGAAGCCCCCCCTCCGGGGCGATCTCTACCACCTCCCCGCTGTCAAACTCATCGGGTACGGCACGCACCCCTACAGCCAGCAGGCTGCGCCGCCGCATGAGTGCCTCACAGGCACCAGCATCCACCTCGATCCGCCCGATCACGAGGCTGCCACTGCCCAGCCACTTGCTGCGAGAGGACAGATGTGTCTCCTGCGGCAGGCATATGGTACCCGTCTCTCCGGCTACAGCCCTGAGGATACTGCCAGGGGTGCGCACCCCGAATATCACCGTCCGGATTCCCATACGGGTGGCCAGCCGGGCAAAGGTGAGCTTAGAAATCATCCCGCCCAGCCCGGTCCCGGAGGTCTCGCGGGTCGCCAGCCCCAGCACGGCCGCATCAAACCGGGCAATCTCCCGCACCACCTGCCCCTGTGCATCCAGTACCCCCGGGACAGAAGTACCCAGCAGCAGGAGCGAAGCTCCAAAACCGACCGCCATCAGGGTCGCGAGTTCGTCATTGTCAGAAAACTTCAGCTCCCGGTTGCTGACGACGTCATTTTCATTGGCAATGGGGATAATCTGGTTGTCCCAGAGGGTCTCAAATGTATCCCGGAGCTGCAAAAACTGGGTACGGTTGGCGAAGTGCTGCCGCTCACAGAGGCTCTGGGCAATAGCAATCCCATATGGGGCTAAAAACTGTGCGTACTTGTTCATCAGCAGGGGATTGCCAATGGCGGCAGCAGCCTTGCGCTCGGTGATCTGCCCGGAATAAGCCGGAAGAAAACGTTTGCCCGCGCCCACTGCGCCCGAAGACACGATCAGCACCCGGTAGTCTGCATGAAGCCGGGCTATCTGAGCAGCCATGTCCACCATCACAGGCTCATCTAGTGAGCCATCTGGGCGGGTGATAGAGGCGGTACCGGCTTTGAGGACAAGGATGGGCCTGGACATAGGGATTCTGGGAGAGAATGTGAAAGTACCTTGCAAAAAAAGTAGATTTACAGGAACAATTCACCCTCCTGCCGGGAGGATATTTTAGGCGACTGTACATGATGACCACATCTGCACCTGACCTTCAGCTCGTCGAGTGTCCACGGGACGCGATGCAGGGTATTCTGATTCCGATTCCCACTGCAAAGAAGATCCGTTACCTCAACGCCCTGCTCCGGGTAGGATTTCATACCCTGGACTTCGGGAGTTTTGTATCACCTAAGGCTATCCCCCAACTGGCAGATACACCTGAGGTGCTGGCTGGGCTGGACCTCAGCACGACCCATACCCGGCTGCTGGCCATCGTCGCTAACCTCAGAGGTGCTGAAACCGCAGCACAGTATCCAGCCATACACGACATCGGGTATCCGTTTTCGGTCTCGGAGACCTTTCAGCAGCGTAATACCCAGCGGTCTGTTGCGGACTCCCTTATCCTGGTACAGGAGCTACAGGAAGTCTGCATACGGTCAGGAAAATCGCTGGTCGTGTATCTCTCAATGGCCTTTGGCAATCCCTATGGAGATCCCTGGTCGCCGGAGATCGTGGAGCAGTGGGCAGATACCCTGGCGGGATATGGGATTCGTACCCTGGCGCTGGCAGATACGGTGGGTTCGTCCACCCCGGAGACCATCGCCCATCTGCTCGGGACGCTGATGCCCCGGTTGCCGGAGATACAATGGGGGGCACATTTTCACGCGCGGCCGGAGGACCGGCAGGCCAAGCTGGCTGCTGCCTGGGATCAGGGCTGCCGGCGATTTGATACCGCCCTGAATGGATACGGCGGGTGCCCCTTTGCCAAGGACGAGCTGGTAGGCAATATCTCGACCGAAAGTTTTATCACATTTTGTGCCGGACGGGGGGTGAAGCTGGCCCTGGATGAAGCAGCCTGGACAGAGGCACAGGCCCTGGCTGCGGAGGTGTTTGGGTGAAATACTACGAAAACAGGCAGCCAACGGGCTGCCTGTACAAACATTTGCTACGAGATCGTATTATTTTTTAGCCGCAGGGTTGATCAGCGGACCCGCTACTGCCTTATAGGCTGTCAGCGCCTCAAGCGCAGATGCTTTGACCGCATCCAGTGTCTGGTCCCACTCCCCGAGGGTCGTCTTGGCAGCCGCTGCGGCCTCTGCCAGTGCCGTTACTTCCTGGGTGGCTTTGGGCAGGTCTTCGATTTTTTTGGCGGCCAGTTGGTCCTTCAGGGCCTGCAGGGCCTCGGTTTTTTCCTGCCAGCTTGTCACAAATGCGCTTACTTCGCCCTGGATATCAGCAAATTGGCTCACCTGAACCTGTGCATTGGAGGCAATAGAATCCAGGCGGGCGGCCTCTGCGGGCTTCAGCTTGGCTTTGGCATCGGCAGGTATTTCGATAGCATTCAGCATAGACTGAAACTGCCCCTGCTCTGTCAGCAGGTTTTGAGACCATTTCTCAACAGCGGCGGTTGTTTCGGTCCAGGTTTTGTCCAGTGCAGTGACGTCTGCCTGGAGCTGGGTCGTGTCGGGGCCACAGGCAACAAAAACAAGTGCCAGGGCCAGAAATGAAAGGTGGCGTGCGGTTTTCATACAGATAAGTTACAAGTACATATTTCCACAGGGCCGGAAATCCGGTCTGCGCCGCAAAGGTAGGAGCAGTGCGGGAAATTCAGATACACCCGGATAATTTTTTCCTGATAAATCAGCCTGTCTGTTTTCCCGGGATCCTACATATACCGTATGCTGACCTCCACCTGTTTCGGTCCGTCGGGGGCAAGCTTGAATTGAAACTGTGTGAAATTTGGCTTGGTAAAACCTGTGTGATAATAGTTGGAAAACCCAAAGCCTTCAAGCGGCCAGCCGACCATGTTGAAGTCCATTTTGCCGTTCCCGTTTTCGTCATCCAGCAGCGAAAGGCCATAAACCCCCGGTGGAAGGTCAAGGCTGGCATGAATAGACCCATTCACCAGGTTGGTTTTAGGAATCTCAATCCGCTGCGCGGGATTTTCCTGCTTAAATGACTCGTTGTTGAGAAAAACACCTACCCGGATATTCCCTTTGCTGCTGCGGATATGCGAAACGTGGAGTTCGATACGCTGGCTGGTGCCGGGCATTGACGGAGCTGTGGACAGGGAGCTCATCAGCAGGGTTGTGATCAGGAGGTACGGTATCATGGATGAAAGATTAAAGGTCTTCCCTGACAACGAACAATCCTGCCGGGTAGTTTTTGTGTGGCCAAATATTCGGATGCCAGAAAAGGTTTTTTTCTTACATCATACCCTTTATATCGGCAGTCACAGGTATGCACCTGCCGGTTTGAATCCGTCCGGCAGGTACATGGTTAGGGTGGTTATTGGTTGGATATCAGGAGTTTGTGGCTATACTGCCAGCCTTTTTGTCCGCAAAAGTAAGGAGGTACAAGCCATCCGGCAGGTGCGCCACGGGTAGTGTCAGGGCCACGGGGACGCCGGGTATGAGGGGGGCGGGGGTTGTGGTCCAGATCACACGTCCTGTACCATCATGGAGGGACAGGGTCAAGGGGCGGACTGTCTGGCTGGTGAGGGTGACCTGGGCCGCAGCCTGAGACATGGGATTGGCGAGCCGGATGTCCAGATCCGCTGGCAGTGATGCCTGCGCGATCGCCAGCGGGTTTTCCACCACCGTGATTTCATCCCCATAGTACCCCGTCAGGTAGTCAAAAGCATGCACAACAGAGAGCGTCTGTCCGTCCGGGCTGATCTTGTATACGCCGCCCGAGGTGGTCAGCGGGTCACTACCGGCGGCGGCCATCCCATAGAGAAATCCGTCAGAGCCAGCCTTCAGGCTTCCTGTTGGCCGACATAGGCTGAAATCCGTAGAGACAAATTCTCTCAGGATCGTAAATTGCTGTCCATCAGCCTGTATGGAAAATATAGCCCCGCATGAGCCGACCGCCTCCCCATATGTCAGGGCCCCTATCAGGCGCCCGTCCGTATGTACATACAAGGCACCTTGTGGTTGGCTGGCGCCTGCGAGGCTGCTCAGGTCATAGAGTACCTGAAATCCGGTGCCGTCGGGATTGATCCGGAAGATTGTCCCCGCTGATGTGCTACCTCCGCTTTCGGTCACGCCATACAGCAGGCCGTCAGGGGCGTAGGTGAGTGCCCCGGATGGATAGGTCCCATCAGGCCCGGTGAAGGCATGCAGTACCATGAACCCCGTGCCATCGGCTCCGATCCGGAAGATTATGCCCTGATCTGCCGTCCCGCCGCGGCTGGTCACCCCAAAAAGTTGGTTTCCCGGCCCCCACGTCAGGCGATGACTGGGATAAGCCCCATCCGTCAATGAAAAAGTATGCAGGGTCTGTGCCCCTGTCCCATCGGTTTTCACCCTGAAGATCGTTCCATACCCGGCACCGCCGTCACTGGATGCCACACCGTACAGATAGTCTTGTGCGTCGCTGACAATACCTCCGCTCGGAAATAATCCCTCGGGATAGTCCAGGCTGTACACCGTCCTGGCGCTGGTACCATCTGCGGCCATGCTGAAAACACAACCCGGCGATACGCCAGCGCCGGATGCGGAGTAAGTACCTGAAAGATTGACCCCAAACCACTTGTCATCATGCCGGAGCAGCGCACCCTGTGGGTTGGCGCCTACAGGCACACCACTCAGTGCATAATAAGGGTCGTATGTGCCGGTGGCTGGATTGATCCGAAACAACACCCCGTTCCGGTCTGGGCCTTCCGTTGTGGCGATACCATATAGCTGCCCCTGATACAAAAACGGGGCTCCGGTGGGATTACGTCCAGTTACAGCCCGCTGGGCATAGGAGTAGAGGTAGAGTTGCTGGTAGCCTCCGCCGGGTTGAAACCGGAACACAAATCCCGAAAAATCCACAATGTCAGCCTGTGAGATGCCATATACGCTCCCGTCTGATTCGCTGCGAAGCCGCCCTGTACCCAGCGAGGCATTGGCAAATCCATGCTCCAGCACGATCCCACCGGTGGTACTGAGGGAATACAGGGTGCCGTAATTGGCGGTACCTCCGTTGAAGGTCATCCCGTAGAGCCGGTTGTTGCTGTGCAGGATCAGGGTTGGAAGCGGGTTTTCAGGGTCTGTCGGGTCCAGGGTAGCCGTGAAGGTATGAATCACGGTGTATGCGCTACCGTCAGGCTGCATCCTGAACACAACATCTTCTAAGCTGTCAAGGACTCCGTACAGGGTGCCGTCAGGTCCGGCGATAAGCCAGGTAGGAGCCGTGCCTGGCGGGAAGGTTTTCAGGTAGGTAAATCCACTCCCATTTTTTTGTATCCGAAAAATATACGACTCCAGCAGGACGGGAAACCCCTGCTGGGTGATCTGGGAACCAATCCCGTACAACCACCCGTCCGGGCCCTCCAGCAGGCGGGTAAACCCAAATTTTACCGGCAAGGGGTCAGTGCTCTGGAGCTGGTAGCTGTACAACAATTGGCGGTCGGTCCCGTCCCGGTTGATGGAAAAAATAGACCCTCCGGAAAAACTACCTTCAGTATTGCCCGTCACCGCAATATAAAGCCGCCCGTCACTGCCCTCCAGGATATCTGTCGGGAACAGCCCGATATGGGCGTCTGCAGGGACAAATCCCAAGAGTTTTTCAGGGTGACTCCCGTCGAGGTTCATGCGGATCACAGCTCCACCTAACCCCAGGTAGCCTGTCGTGAAGCCATACAATTTATCATCCGAACCTACAAAGTAGGAGGGATGCCAGGTGCCCCCGATCCCGTTAGGAAACTGATATACGGTCTGGAATCCCGTCCCGTCCGCTGCGACCCGAAATACAGTGCCGCCTTCGAGGTTGTTGTTATAGGGGTGGGTGGTACCCCAGAGTTGGTCCTGGGCCAGGCCCGCCGGGCACAGGATGATCCAGCTTATGCCGAACCACAAGATACGATTCATACAGTTTGTACATTAAAGGTTGTTGATACCCGGACACCCGGTCATCTCCGCCAAGATCGGCGCAGCGCCTGATGGCGCCATATTTGCCCCTACTTCAATCCTACGTCAGGCTCAAAAAGGCCTGGGGACTACCGTGCCTTCACCTGCCAGTTGTAACTCCCCCTAACGGTCATTAGGTAAAATTCATGATTATGGCTATTTTTGAGCACTAGCCCTACAAGATGATTCAGTCCTCCTCCCCATCTGTCCTGGCATCTCTGCCCCCTGAGGTTATTCCTGCTGCCTGGCGGCTTATGTGTACGGCTGCCGCGATGGCCGACTTGTATGAGCATCAGAAGGCCGTCACGGGCAAGTATGTCCACGCTACTGCACGGGGCCATGAGGCAGTCCAGGTAGCGCTGGGGCTCTTGCTCAGGCCCTCAGATTTTGTATCGCCTTACTACCGGGACGATGCGATGCTCCTGGGGATCGGCATGCGTCCGTATGATCTCATGCTCCAACTCCTGGCGCGGGGGGCGGACCCCTTCAGCGGAGGACGCACCTACTATAGCCACCCCAGCCTGCGGGATCCTGATAAACCTAAGATCATCCACCAGTCATCCGCAACAGGTATGCAGGCAATCCCGGCGACGGGTATAGCCCAGGGAATGAAGTATCGGGAAGAGCAGGGGCTTGATGTATATGCTGCCGTTGCAGATCGTCCAGTGGTAGTGTGCTCGCTGGGTGATGGTAGTATGACCGAGGGGGAAGTATCTGAAGCTCTTCAAATGGCTGCCCTGCATCAGTTTCCGATCCTGTACCTGGTCCAGGACAATGGCTGGGGCATCTCGGCCCGGGGGGCTGAGATGTATGCCCAGGATGCTGTGACCTTTGTGTCCGGTTTTCAGGGGATCGAGACCCGCCAGGTAGACGGAGCCGACTTTGCAGCCTCTTATACCACCCTGGCGGAGGTATTGGACATCATCCGGACAGAGCGCCGTCCCTTCCTGGTACGGGCCCGGGTGCCTCTGCTCAATCACCACACCAGCGGTGTCCGCAAGGAGTGGTACCGGGATGACCTGGCCGATCATATGTTGCTGGATCCGCTGGAGCGGCTTTATACAGCCCTGATTGCCACAGGCTGGACAGCTCCGGACCTGGAGCAAATCCGCCAGGCAGCCCGGCAGGCAGTCGAAGACGACCTGGCTCGTGCCCTTCTCGCGCCTGAGCCCCAGCCAGAAAACCTCGATGCACATATATACGCGCCTACCCCTGTCTCTGCTGAGCAAGGTGACCGGTGCCCTGATGGTGCCGAGGAGGTAGTCATGGTGGATGCAGCCCTGCATGCCGTGGAGAGGATACTGGCGACCTGCCCGGAGGCGGTTCTGTACGGACAGGATGTGGGCGGCACGCTGGGGGGGGTGTTTCGGGAGGCAGCTCTGCTGGCAGGGAAGTATGGACAGGAGCGGGTATTTAATACCCCTATTCAGGAGGCGTATATCATTGGCAGTACAGTCGGGATGTCAGCCGTCGGGTGTAAGCCCATTGTGGAGATACAATTTGCAGATTATATGTGGCCGGGGCTGAATCAGTTATTTGCAGAGGTGAGCCGGTCATATTTTTTGTCCAATGGCAAATGGCCGGTGCAAACCCTGATCCGGGTGCCAACAGGTGCCTATGGCAGCGGAGGCCCTTTTCATTCTTCCAGCATTGAGTCTGCGGTCCTGACAATCCGGGGGGTAAAAGTTGTATACCCCTCTAATGCAGCTGACATGAAAGGGCTCATGCGGGCTGCTTTTCTGGACCCCAATCCGGTGGTGATGTTTGAGCACAAAGGCCTGTACTGGAGTAAGGCACCCGGGAGTCGCGACGCCAAGACACCTGAGCCGGCTGATGACTATGTGATCCCGCTCGGCAAGGCCCGGGTACACCTCGCGGCTGCCCCTGAGCGGATCGCCAACGGAGAGACCTGTGTAGTGGTCACGTATGGTATGGGGGTACACTGGGCCCGACAGGCTGCTGCGGCATTTCCGGGGCAGGTAGAGGTCCTCGATCTGCGTACGCTGGAACCCCTGGACTGGGAGATGGTACTGGCAGCGGCCCGCACCCACGGACGGGTACTGGTACTGACAGAAGAGGTCTTGCCCAATTCTTTTGCTGAGGCGCTGGCTGGCCGCATTGGCCGCCATGCTTTTGAGTGGCTGGATGCCCCCGTGATGACGCTGGGTGCTTTGCCGTATCCTGCTATCCCCCTCAATGCAAGCCTGGAAGCTCATATGCTCCCCAATCCTGACAAGGTACGTGCAATGTTAGAAGCGTTGCTAGGTTACTAGGTTTAAACTTCGAAGGTTTACTAAACCTCGAAGGTTTAGTAAACCTGGTAACCTAATTCCCGGAAAGCCGCTTGATTTCGTCCCGGATACGGGCGGCTTTTTCGTAGTCTTCTCCCGTGAGGGCTTCGGTCAGTTCGGTCTGGAGTTGTTTGATCCGCTCCTGGTTGGACCCGGCTCGGGTTCGGGGGCGGGAGTCTTCCTCTTCTTCCGGGTCAGACTGTTCGATTTCGGCCAAAGAAAAATCTTCTCTGGGGGTTTGTTCGCTTTCCTCCTCGTCCTCGATGATGATACCGGCCTCCGCCAGGACATTTTCGTAGGTGTAGATTGGCGCCTTAAAACGCACCCCGATGGCGACAGCATCACTGGGGCGGCTGTCCATCTCGTGTATTTCCCGGTTGGCCTCAATGATGAGGCGGGCATAAAAAATACCTTCGTGCAGGTCGTTGATGACTACCTCCAGGAGATTGAGATCAAAGTGCCGGGCAAGGTTATAGATCAGATCATGGGTCATCGGCCGGTTGGTTTTGATGCTTTCCAGCTCAAGCGCAATCGCCTGTGCTTCAGCTCCCCCGATGATAATGGGCAGGCGGCGGTTACCCCCTACCTCTCCCAGGACGAGTGCGTAGTGGCCAATCTGTGAATGGCTGGAGGACAGACCGATGATCTCTAACCGAATTTTTTTCACCTGTTCCAGAATATATTCAACCCCTCATCAAAAGTAAAAGAAAATCGCATACGTTGCAAAAAGCGCCGTAAGATGCGATTTTCTTTCAAATTAGCCAACGCTAATATTCAGCCAAATAGTTATCAGGCCGCCGCTGCTTTTACTTTTTTCACGGCTTCGATGATTTTAGGCACTACGTCAAACAGATCACCAACGATGCCATAGTCAGCAATCTTAAAAAACGGGGCTTCGGCATCTTTATTGATGACGACGATGTTTTTGGAAGAGCTGACACCGGCCAGGTGTTGGATAGCCCCGGAGATACCAATGGCAATGTAGAGGTTGGGAGCAATCTGAATGCCAGTCTGCCCTACATGCTCGTGATGGGGCCGCCATCCCATATCGGCGGTGGGTTTGGAACATGCCGTAGCAGCTCCGAGGAGAGAGGCCAGTTCTTCGATCATGCCCCAGTTTTCAGGACCTTTCATCCCGCGGCCTGCGGATACGACAGCGTCAGCCTCTGTGAGGGAGATACCTTCGGAGGCTTTGATAAGTGCTTTGACGACAGTCGTCAGGTCGCCATTGTCAGGCATAAAATCAAATGCCGATGTCGTCACGGCCACCGGGTTTTCCGCGATATGATAGCCATTGGCTTTGACCGTGATGACGAGATTTTTTTTACGGACCTGGGTCTCCTGGATGCCTTTGCCGGAGTAGGCCAGCCGGAGGGCATCATAGCCATTGGCTGGATCCACGAGGGAAATAACACCCGAGAGGGGGGCTGCATCAAGCTTGACGGCTACGCGGGGGGCGACAGCCCGTCCATTATACGTTTGAGCCATGACCACAGCCGTGGCA
Organism: Bacteroidia bacterium; assembly: GCA_033762375.1. Taxonomy (GTDB): domain Bacteria; phylum Bacteroidota; class Bacteroidia; order J057; family J057; genus RDXT01. The sequence continues at coordinate 94,173 of JANRLQ010000026.1, read as the reverse complement.
CCGCAGTGCTGGGCTACTTTAGAGATGGCTGCAGCGTAGGCTGTATTGACAAAGTCTGAGAGGGAAGGACTCCCGACACTATACACGTGCGATACGCCGTAGGTACCTAGTTTTTCAGTTTCACCTGCCTGCACGGGGCCTACCGTGACGGCGTGGAGGTCTGTCCCCAGGAGACGGGCCAGATCATATGCATAAGTGGCTGCTTCGAATACCGGCTTTTTAAAAACGCCTTGTGCACTTTCGGCAAAGAGTAGTACGGACATGTTTTTCAAGAGATAAAGTGCCTTACATCAATCAGATAAGTCCCTTGGCGGCAAGTGCCTGCACCAGTTGGTCGGGCTGGTCAGCCGGAAAAAGCTGACAAGCGACTTTGGCGGGCGGGTATTCAAACTTTACGGTAGCGACTGCCTCAGGCACCTCGGCTGGTGCGATCACAGCCAGGGGCTTGTTGCGGGCTCCCATGATACCCCGCATGCTGGCAATACGCCACTCTGCGATACCTTTCTGACAGCTGATGACTGCAGGAAGTTTTACGTCCAGGACTTCCTCTCCCCCGTCTACCTCGCGATGTACTTCTGCCATCTCTGCACTGGTGAGGCTCATGGCGGTGGCATACGACACAAAGTTGTATCCCAGATATTCCGCCAGCATACCCGGCACCAGCGACCCATTAAAGTCTATGGATTCTTTGCCGGTGAATATGATCGCAAAATCTTTGCCCGAAGCATACTCTGCCAGTTGGCGGGCTACATAGGCAGAGTCGGTGGTCGGTGCATCTATCCGCACGGCATGATCGGCTCCGATCGCCAGTGCTTTTCGCAGGGTGGGCTCTACCTCCGGACCGCCTACACAGACGGCGGTGATGCTGGTCACGGTCTTACCTTCTTCCCGAAATCCCAGGGCTCGGGACAACCCATACTCGCAGTACGGGTTGATAACAAACGTGACCCCGGATTTATTAATGGCGGTCTTGTCTGACTCAAACTGTATTTTGGTAGTAGTGTCCGGAACATGACTGATGCAAACCAGAATTTTCATGCTTTGCTACGTTAAAATTTTCTCAAACTTACGAACTAACTCCCCGAAAAAAAATGATGGAAACGCCAAGACTTACCCAACTTCTGAATTTTCTTGCCGAAGACCCGACAGATGCCTTTAACCTGTATGCGGTAGCCAACGAATACTATGCACAACAGGCGTATGAGGCGGCCTGTACCTGGTTTGAGCAGCTCCGGACCCTGCATCCCGGGTATATCGGGCTGTACTACCACCTGGCCTCGGTCTATGAACTTCTCGGAAACATCCCCGAAGCACTGAATGTTTGTGAAGCAGGTCAGGGTGTCGCACAAGCGCAGCGTAATGCTCACGCAGCCGGTGAGCTCCAGCGCCTGCGCCAGCGCATCCTGGACGAGGCCGGGCTGTGAGGCTGGATTATTTAAGCGCGTCCCAGAGGACCTCCACGGGGTGCAGGGCCTTGCGTCCGGTCCCGTCGAGGATCTGGTGCCGGCAGCTCGTACCTGGTGCCGCCAGAATCACATCGGCAGGGGTACTGCGTACGGCTGGGAATAACACCAGTTCGCCGACTTTCATCGAGAGGTCATAATGCTCCTGCTCATATCCAAATGATCCTGCCATCCCGCAGCAACCGGAGGGAATCACCTCCACCGTGTATCGGGCCGGGAGAGACAAAAGCTGGACCGTTGGATCTACGGAGGCGAGCGCTTTCTGGTGGCAGTGGCCGTGCAGTTTGACGGTGCGGGCTTTGTCCGTGAAGGCATCGGCGGTGATGCGGCCTTTTTGTATCTCACGTGCCAAAAACTCATCTACCATCAGGGCATGGCGGCCCAGTTCACGGGCGGTCTCCCGCATCTCAGGTATCACCAACTGTGGATACTCATCCCTGAATCCCAGGATCGCGGAGGGTTCGACGCCGATCAGGGGGGTATCTGCGGAGATCAGGTGGCGGAAGGTCTCGACATTGTACATCGCCATCTGCCGGGCCTCCTTGAGCAGGCCCTTGGAGATGTAGGCACGACCGCTCTCGGCATGGTCTGGCATCACTACCTCGTACCCCAGCCGGGCGAGGAGTTCCAGGGTTTTGATGCCAATAGCCGTGTCATTGTAGTTGGTAAATTCATCACAGAACAAATACACCTTACCCTTTGAGGTGCCAGCAGGCCGAAGCCGTGCCTGGTTGCGGACAAACCAGCGCCGAAGGGTGGTTTTGTAGAGTTGTGGCAGTGAGCGGCGCGGCGCGACGCCCAGTACACGTTTCAGTATAGCTGCGGGCAGGCTGTTGCCCAAAAACAGGTTGGTGATAAACGGCATCAACGATCCCAGGGCATTCAGGCTGCCGATGTTGGCGATGGCGCGGGTACGCAGGGAGACGCCATGTACCTGCTGGTACTGGTAGAGAAACTCTGCCTTGAGGGTGGCAACATTCACATTGGAGGGGCACTCAGAGGCACAACCCTTGCAGGAGAGGCACAGATCCATAACCTCGTGGATCTCAGGCCGGGCAAAGGGGTTTTCGCCTTCGGTGCGGGTGAGTACCTCGCGGAGGATATTGGCCCGGGCCCGGGTACTATCTTTTTCATGACGGGTCGCCATGAAACTGGGGCACATCGTCCCGCCGGATAGGTGGGTCTTGCGGCAGTCGCCAGAGCCATTACATTTCTCGGCAGCCTGCAGAATCCCCCCCGTGGCTGAAAAGTCAAATATGGTATCAAACTGCTTGTCCTGCTGCCCGGATTCATATCGCAGGGATACGTCCATCGGGGCCGCGTCCACAATTTTGCCCGGATTAAAAATATGCTGTGGGTCCCAGGTGTGTTTGATCCGGCGGAGCATCTCGTAGTTGTCAGCCCCGATCATCAGGGGGATAAACTCCGCCCGTACCCGTCCGTCCCCGTGCTCTCCGCTCAGGGAGCCATTATAACGCTTGACCAGATGGGCACTGGCCTCTGCGATGGCCCGGAAGGTCTTGCGGTCCTCAGGGTCTTTGAGGTTGAGGATCGGGCGCAGGTGCAGCTCACCCGCGCCTGCGTGTGCATAATACACCGCCCGCTGCTCAAATCCCTCCATGATCTGGGTAAACTCCCGGATATAGGCAGGCAGGTCCTCCAGGCGCACGGCCGTGTCTTCAATAAAGGCGACCGGCTTGCGGCTGCCGGGTACATTGGAGAGGAGGCCCAGGCCTGCCTCCCGCAGCTTCCAGACGTTGGCAATACGCCCCGCACCAAAAATTTTGGGCCAGGCGTATCCGTATCCGCTGGTTTTCATGGCTGCGATGATGGCATCAAGTTTTGCCTCCGCTTCTGCCTGGGTATCTCCACCTGTCTCAATGATGAGGATGGCACCAGGGTCTCCTTCTACAAAGTCCCGGTATTTTTCATACATCAGTTGTCCTTTGGTGCAGTCCAGGCAGATTTTGTCCATCAGCTCGACTGCCCGGGGTTTGTGCTGCATGACGGATACCGTGGCCCGGAGTGACTCGTCTATGGTGTGAAAATGAGCCGCGACCAGCCCCGTGACGCTGGGGGGGAGCGGGTCACAGTGCAGCTTGATGGTCGTGATCAGGGCCAGGGTGCCTTCGGAGCCCGTGATGAGGTTACAAAAATTGAAGTCCGGGCCGCCGGGGGTAAATACATTACTTTCCAGGAGGACATCCACGGCGTATCCGGTATTGCGGCGGTGTACGGCAGGATCAGGAAATCCGGCCCGGATATCCGCCTGACGGTCTGGCTCGCAGAGCTCGTCCCGAATCTGGCGGTAGAGGGCGCCTTCGAGGGAGGCGAGCTTACATTTTTCCTCAAACTCCAGCTTGCTGACAGCCTTAAAGACTACTTCAGTGCCATCACTCAACAGCGCCGATACCTCCATCACATGGTCCCGGGTGGCACCATATACGATGGAGTAGGAACCGCAGGAGTTATTGCCGACCATACCGCCGATCATGGCCCTGCTGGCAGTCGAGGTATTCGGCCCAAAAAACAGGCCATGGGGTTTCAGAAACTGGTTGAGATCGTTGCGGATCACCCCGGGCTGCACCCGTACCCAGCCTTCGGAGGGGTTGACCTCCAGGATCTCGGTCATATACCGTGACATATCCACTACGAGGCCGCTGCCTACACACTGGCCAGCCAGTGAGGTACCGGCTGTGCGGGGTATCAGGGCGCACCCGGCGTACCGGGCAAAGTGAATGAGCTGCCGGAGATCGTCCTCGTGCCGGGGCATCGCCACCGCCAACGGCATTTCCCGATAGACCGATGCGTCTGTCGCATACAGTGCCCGCATGGCATCGTCATGGTAGAGGTCCCCATCCAGGGATGCCTTTAGGATGCTGAGCTGCTGGGTCATATCTGCTTGTATCTGGACTGCCATAAGTCGTGAATAAAATCGTAATTGGCCCAATAATAAATGCTGCTGAATACCTCCTTAACGCCCGCCAAAAACAGCGCTCCCGATCCGGACCAGGGTGGCACCTTCTTCAATGGCAATGTCAAAATCTCCTGACATGCCCATCGAGAGCTCTTGCATCTCCACCCGCGGGTGACTGACTGCGCTGAGCACCCCGGAGGCTATCCGCAAGCTGCGAAACTGCTGCCGGATGAGCGCCCGGTCGTCGGTGAGGGCTGCCATACCCATCAGCCCCCGGATACGTATATGCGGGTACAAGTCTATTTGCTCCACGATCTGTGCCGCTTCGGTCTCATCCATCCCGGACTTGGTAGCTTCATCAGAAATATGCAACTGAAGCAGGCAATCCAGGGTACGCCCTACCTTACCTGCCTGCCGGTCTATCTCAGCCAGGAGCCGGGTGGAGTCCACAGAGTGGATCAGGTGTACATAGGGCGCGATGTACTTGACCTTATTGGTCTGGAGTGTCCCGATCAGGTGCCAGCGGACCTCCGGGAGCTCCGGGTATTTGGCCTGCATTTCCTGTACCCGATTTTCTCCAAAGTCTGTCTGGCCGGCTTCCAGCGCCTCCCGTATCATGTCGACAGGTTTGGTCTTGGACACCGCGACCAGCCGTACCGACTCCGGGTCTCGTCCGGCATGGATCGCTGCCTGCCGGATACGGGTCCGGACTTCTGCCAGATGTATTGCTACTGCCATACGTGTATCATTACGTGAGGAGGGGAAAAGGGCTCACCTGAGACTTTTTTCATATATACCCTCCTGCATACAAATATGAAGCACAATCCGTGAAAAAAGTTATGCCCGTCAGAGAAAAATCCGGTTCCCGTGCAGCATTCAATCAGATACCTCCGTCATAGGATAAATCACGCGCTGATTGGCTCGCTTCATCCATTTGTCACCCAACTCTCAGTATGATATGAAATTGTTTAAAATCTCTCTCCTGATGGGCCTGGCCGCCCTCTCGCTGCTTCTGAACGGCTGTATCGAAGACAGCTGCAAGCAGACTATGACGTATCTGACGTATGAGCCGGTGTATAAAAGCTACGAAGAAATCCGCAACGGTGTAGGCGCTGAAGCCCCCCGCGATCTTCGTTCGCCAGGGAAAATGTACTTCAAGGACAGCTATATCTTTATCTCCGAGACGGATGAGGGTATCCATGTGATCAACAACCAGGATCCCTCCAATCCCCAGCCTGTGAGCTTCATCCGTATCCCCGGGGTACACGACCTCGCCATCCGGGGGGACATCCTGTATGCAGACTCCTATATGGACCTGCTTGCGATCAATATTGCCGACCTGAATCAGGTGACCGTAGCTGAGCGCGTGCAGAATGTATTTCCTTTTGGTATGTGGCACCAGGGCCTCTGGGCAGATCCGGCCCTCGGGGTAGCTGTGGATTTTATCGAGAAAGAAGTGACGGAAGAAATAGACTGCGGCTGGGGTGGCCCTAACGCAGGCGGTCTGCCGCGCAACGGCTTTTTCATGGAGGATGCCCGTGACAATAACATTGCGTCCTTTGCTTCCAACAGTGCTGTCGCTGCCTCTACGGACACCAAGGTCAGCTTCAGCGGTGGAGCTGAGCTCTCTACCGGTATCGGAGGCTCCATGGCCCGCTTTACCATCGTAGGAGACTTTTTGTATGCAGTCACACCGTCCTCTATTATCCCCGTTAATATCAGCAGCCTGAATAATCCGGTGATCTCACCTGAGGTATTCCTTGGCTGGAACATCGAGACGGTATTCCCCTACGAAAACAAACTTTTCATCGGCTCTACAACCGGGATGATCATCTACGGTCTGGACAAGCCTGATGCCCCTAATTTCATCTCCATCATCACCCACATGAACAGCTGTGATCCGGTCGTCGTAGAAGGGGACTATGCGTATGTGACCCTGCGGGACGGTACCACCTGTAATACCTTCACCAACCAGCTGGATGTCGTTAATATCTCCAATGTTACCAACCCCCGACTGGAGTATTCATACCCTATGACCAATCCACATGGGCTGGGGATCCGGGATGGTGTCCTGTTTATCTGTGACGGGGCAGCTGGCCTGAAAATTTATGATGCAGCCGACCCCGGCAAAATCACAGCCAATCAACTGGCGCACTTCCCCGGTATCAACACCTTTGATGTGATACCGCTGCATAATGTCCTGCTGATGATCGGAGACGATGGCCTGTATCAGTATGACTACTCTGACCTGAAGGATATCAAGCAGCTGTCTCTGATCCCGGTGGTCAAATAAGCTGCCACAAAGACTCATATTCTGTACACGGAGCACGACAACCGGATGACGGTGTCGTGCTTTTTGTTGGGTTACAGGCAGAGCTGCGTAACCAGATGGCTTGAAAATCCCGGCAGCCATACCATCTGGTATCCGAATCTTTTGTACCTTGATGATCTGTGTTCAGACATCAAACATTACCTGAGCCGACACGTGTATGGAAATCCTCAGACAACCCTGGCCCTGGTACGTGGCCGGCCCCTTAATCGGGCTTATCGTACCCTTGTTGCTGCTGGCTGGCAACAAACATTTTGGTATTTCCTCTTCTCTCCGGCATATCTGTGCTATGACGGTTCCGGCAGGGATCCCGTTTTTTTCCTATGACTGGAAAAAAGAGCAGTGGAACCTGTTTTTTATCGCAGGTATCTGCCTGGGAGCGGGTTTGGCGGTGACCCTGCTGGGTGATCCTCAGCCACTGGTATTGGCCCCGCAGACGGCCAGTGACCTGCGTGCCCTGGGCGTGGAGCCGGATGGCAACCTGATGCCCATGTCCCTGTTTGGGCCGGATCGGATCCCGACGGCACAGGGGCTGGTATTTTTTGTATTGGGAGGCTTCCTGGTAGGGTTTGGTACCCGGTACGCAGGCGGCTGTACCAGCGGACACAGTATTATGGGCCTGTCCACCTTGCAGTGGCCTTCGCTGGTCGCTACCTGTTGTTTTATGGCGGGCGGGTTTCTGATGACCCTGGTATTCCTGCCGATGATCTTACAAGCAGTCAACTGATAATTTACACAAGGATGAAAACCTCCCTTACTTCCCCTATACCCGTTGACTGCGAGGCGTCCAATGACCAGGTGCGTCCGGAGTCAAGCTTGCAGGCAGCCCTTAAGTATGGATTGGCCGGCGCCCTGCTGGGCATTATATTTATCAAAGCAGAGATCATCTCCTGGTATCGGATCCAGGAGATGTTTCGGTTGCAGTCCTTCCACATGTACGGGGTGATCGGCTCCGCCGTGGTGACAGGGGCCATCTCTGTATGGCTGATCCGCACCTTTAACATAAAAACCCTTCAGGGCGAAGCAGTTGTATTCCATTCCCGTACCTTTCACTGGGGACAAGTGATCGGCGGGACCCTGTTTGGGTTAGGCTGGGCCATTACAGGTGCTTGTCCGGGGCCTATTTTTGCGCAGATCGGAAGTGGATACTGGGCCGTGAGCCTCACACTCCTGAGCGCCCTGGCAGGTACATGGGTGTATGGGGCCCTGCGGAGCAGGCTGCCTCATTAAGCCTTACCCCCGGAGGTACTCGTCAGGTCGCAATACCCGGGACTCCCGGTGCGACTGGCTGTACTCGACATAGTGATCAGACCCTTTGCGGATCATCCGGAGGTGGCGCTCGGAGAGCGCCTTGACTGGCTGGGCAGGTACCCCGGCATAGATCATACCCGACTCCAGCACCATCCCTTCGGGGATCAGCGCACCCGCAGCGACAATGGTATGACGAGGCACCACTGCCTTGTCCAGGACGATTGCTCCCATACCGATCAGGCATTCATCCCCGATCGTACAGCCATGCAGCACCGCATGATGTCCGATGACGACATCATTGCCGATCGTGGTGGTGGAGTGTCCATTGGTACAATGGATCATCACAAAATCCTGAACGCTGGTGCGCTCTCCGATGACAATCGCGCCTACATCTCCCCGTATCACAGCATGAAACCACACACTGCTCTGGGCGCCGATCTCGACCTCCCCGATGATGACGGCGTTTTCTGCCAAAAAAACATCTCCGGCAATCCGGGGGATAAACTCACGATACGATTTTACGAGGGCCATATAATTGCGTAAAATGAGGCATAACAGATCGTACCAGCAACAACTGCCGGAGGTGCCAGCGGTTACGACTTCAGCATACGGAGTTGGTCAATCCGCACGGTCCCGAATCGTTTATAGACCTGCAAAATGATAGCCAGGGCTACTGCTGTCTCAGCCGCAGCCAGGGTCAGCACAAACAAGGCCGCCATCTGGCCCTGAATCCGGGCGGGGTCTGCCAGTGCAAACCCTGTGAAATTGACAGTGGCAGCATTGAGCATCAGTTCAATGCCCATCAGCACCAGGATGGCGTTTTGTCGGGTCAGTACCAGGACGATACCGGATCCCAGCAGCAGCGCACCTGCAAGGGTATAGAGGGTGAAGGGGTGCATAACTGTGCGAATGTAGGATTTTTCACTAACTTTATCGAATAGCTGCCCCAGTTTGCGCACGGCTGTGTATGTTGGGGCACTCGTTCTTACTTTTCTTATTACCCAAGCGCATGTATGATGTATAAATTGTTACGCACGTTCTGCCAGGGCCTGCGGATACCCGTGTTTCTGTATGGTCTGGGCCTGGCCCCGGCCCTGGCACAGGAGAGCCGCCCCCTGCCCCCTGTCTCCCGTGTCTATGCCCTGGAACACGTGACGGTAATCCCGGCACCGGGACGCAAACTGGAAGATGTGACGATCATCGTCCGGGATGGCCTGATTGTGGACATAGGCAAGGGCATAGCTGTGCCCGGCGAAGCCAGCCGTATTGCTGCAGACTCCATGTATGTGTATGCAGGATTTATTGAAGGGATGTCACATACAGGCATTCCTCGTCCTAAAGAAGACGAGTCCGGCAGCGCCCCCCGTGTGTCAGATCCTGGTAATCCGCCCCATCAGGTAGCGGGCATCCAGCCTGAGCGCACGGTCGCAGAGGTACTCAAGACAGATGACAAAAGCATTGAGACCATGCGCCAGCTTGGTTTTACGCTGGCCCATGTCGCGCCGAGGGGCAATATGCTGCCTGGGAGCACGGCACTGGTGTTGCTCTCTGGTAAGGATGATGATGCGATGCTGTACAAAACACCTGTGGGGGCCTTCAGCCAACTCGCACCTGCCCGCCGGGTATACCCCAATACTACCATGGGAGTTATGGCCATGTGGCGCACCCTGTACCGGCAGGCTGAGCTGGGGCATACCCATGAAAAAAACTATGCTTCTAACCCCGTCGGGATGGCCCGGCCTGCCTATGAGCATACCGTGCGTGCCCTGTACCCCCTGGCCGACAAGTCTCAGGCGGTGTACTTCCGGGCAGATCAGCCCCTGGACCCTTACCGGATCATGACGCTCCAGCGCGAGCTGGGATTCCGGCTGGTCCTGACGGAACTGGTACACGGTACATCCGTAATCCCCGATATCAAGGCAGGTAATATTCCGGTGTACCTCTCGCTGGATTTACCGGAGCGGCCTAAACCTGTCAGCAATGGTGCGGATAGCCTCTCTGCCGCCGCACAAGAAAAAGCTGCTCTTGAAAAACGCCAGGCGGAGGCACGAACCTCTCTGTACCAGCAAGCTGCGGCCTTTGCCAAAGCAGGGATCCCGTTTGGGTTTTCTACCCTGAAACTCAAAGACAAAGACTTCAGGACCAACCTGCTGCTCATGATCGAGCACGGCCTCTCCGAAGACCAGGCCCTGGCTGCCCTGACCACCAATCCCGCTGCCATGCTGGGTATATCACAAGCAGTCGGCACGGTAGAAAAAGGAAAAATGGCCAATCTGGTGATTACGGATAAGCCCTTTTTTACCAAGGAAGCCCAGGTACGGTTTGTCATGGTCGAAGGGGACATGTTTATGTACGAAGCGACGGCTAAAAATCCTAAGTCCGGCGCCGCAGCAGATACAGGCAGTGCCAGTGTTTCGGCAGTGGGTACCTGGTCCTACACCACCGAGACACCCCAGGGCAGCAGCGGCGGTACAATTGTGATTGAGGACAAAAATGGCACCCTGTCAGGCACCTTTGACAATGACCAGGCCGACAGTCCTACTTCTATTGAGTCTGTATCCCTGAATGGTAATGTCCTGACCCTGACCTTCTCTGTCAATGCGGACGGGCAACAGCTCCCTATTACTGTAGAAGTGACCCTCTCGGGGGACACCATGACCGGCACACTCAGTGTCGCTTCTTTTGGCACATTTCCGCTCGAAGGTACCCGAACTGCTAAACCTGATTGATCATGTACCGCATCTTTTTATATAGTATCATCCTGTGTGCCGGTGTATGGAGTACAGCAGGCACACGGGCTCAAGCCCCCAAAGGCAATATTCTGATTCGCAACGGCACGGTTCTGACGATCACCCGGGGCGTACTTCCCGCTACCGATGTACTGGTGATGAATGGCAAAATATCCCAGATCGGCAAAGAACTGAAGGCCCCTCAGGGGGTACAGGTGGTGGACGCGACGGGCTTATATGTCATGCCCGGCATTATTGATGCACATTCACATCTGGGGATAGATGATGTCAATGAAGCCACCAATCCGATTACGGCTGAGGTATTTACGGGTGATGTCATCAACCCTTACGACATCAATATCTACCGGGCCCTGGCGGGCGGGGTGACGATCTCACATGCCCTGCACGGCTCTGCCAATGCGATCGGTGGCCAGAGTGAAACCCTCAAACACCGCTGGGGACTCACAGACCCGGAGGACCTGAAGATGGAGGGTGCTCCCCGCACGATCAAGTTTGCGCTGGGTGAAAACCCGATCCGGGTACACGGGATCGGACGTAACATCTCTCCCCGTACCCGCATGGGGGTTGAGATGGTATTTCGCAGGGGATTTATGGAGGCGCGTGCGTACGATGAAGCCTGGAAAAAATACCGTGCAGCAGTCAAAACCCAGCCCAATATCGCGCCGCCTGCGTATGACCTGCGCATGGAGACCCTGGCCGCCATCCTGCGGGGCGAAATCCTGGTACACTGTCACTCCTACCGCGCAGATGAGATATATATGCTCAATAAGGTATGTCAGGAGTTTGGGATCAAGCCGGTTACCTTTCAGCATGTCAATGAGGGATTTAAGGTAGCGCCTGAGCTCGCAGCCAGCGGCTCTTATGCGTCTGTATTTGCTGACTGGTGGTCGTATAAATTTGAGGTGTACTACTCCACGGCATACAATGCCGCCATTCTCACCCGCAACGGGGTCATTACCTCGATCAACTCGGATTCTGAGGAACTGATCCGTCACCTCTACCACGAAGCCGCCAAAACCCAGCGTTATGGGGGGCTGACAGACGAAGAAGCCCTGAAACTCATCACCCTCAACCCCGCTATTCAGCTGGGGATCAGCGACCGGGTGGGTTCTCTGGAGGTCGGGAAGGAAGGGGATATCGCGATTTTTAACCAGCACCCCCTCTCTGTATATGCCATCCCGCAGATGACCATCGTGGATGGGATCGTGCGGTTTGACATCAGCCGTGACCCCGCCGACATGCGGCTGTACGTGGACCCCACTGAAAAAATCAAACCCATCCTGTGGCAGGAAGAAGACTTTGACCATTGTATGGATGGTACTGAAGCCCTGCTGGAGGAGCAATAACCTATGTTTACCCCCAACATTATGAAACGTATTGTCATCGCCAGCCTGATCCTGCTCGGAGCAGTGTCGCTGGCAGGGCAGATGCCCAAAGCCCGGACAGGTGTATTTGCGCTCACAAATGCGACGCTGGAGACGGTATCACAAGGCACCCAAAAAGGTACGCTCCTGATCCGGGACGGAAAAATAGCCGCACTCGGCGCTAATGTTGTCGTGCCTGACGGGGCTGAAGTGATTGACTGCACAGGCAAAACAATCTATCCCGGCATGATAGATGGCGGCAGCCGTGTGGGCCTGCAAGAGATCAGTGCGGTGGATGTCACGGTGGACTATGCCGAGATCGGTGACGTGGTGCCACATATGCAGGCGCTGACGGCAGTCAATCCCAACTCGGTCCAGATCCCGGTAACGCGGGTCGCAGGTGTCACTACGGTGCTTGCGGTGCCCCAGGGAGGGGTATTTCCGGGGACTGCGGCCCTGATCCATCTCTTTGGCTACACGCCAGATCAGATGTATGCAGGCTTTAGCGGAGTTGTCATGAACTTTCCTTCGACAGCGTTGTCCGGGCGGTTCCGGAACATGAGTGAGGAGGAGCAGAAAAAAGAAACAGAAAAAAGGCTGAAAAAGCTGAATGAAACCTGGGAAAAAGCCATCGCTTATGCCCGTATTGATTCGATGCACCAGGCCGGGAAAGGGGCTGCGCCAGCGTATTATCCTGAGATGCAGGCACTTATGCCCGTCGTGCGCGGGACTGCTACCCTGCTGATCGAAGTTAATACTGCGGAGGACATTCTTTCTGCTATCCAATGGGTGAAGGACCGCCGGGTAAAAGCTGTGTTTACGGGAGTCGCCGAAGGCTGGCGGGTCGCGGACAAACTGGCTGCGGCCAATATCCCGGTCATCACGGGACCCATGCTGGCCATGCCGACACGGGACAATGACCGCTACGACCGCCCTTACGCCAATCCCGGCCTGATGCAAAAAGCAGGTGTCACCGTGGCACTCCGCACCAATGGCGCCGAAAACACCCGCAACCTGCCCTTCAATGCAGGATTTGCTGCTGCCTATGGGATGGGACGTGAGCAGGCCCTCCGGGCCGTAACCCTGGTGCCAGCCCAGATACTGGGGGTGGCGGATCAACTCGGGTCGCTGGAGGTAGGCAAACGTGCCACCCTGTTTGTGGCGGACGGTGATCCTTTTGAAACCCGGACCCAGATCATACAAGTATTTATTGACGGGTACCAGATTCCGATGGAGACGCGTCAGACCCAGCTATATGATGAGTTTCTGGAGCGGACACCCGGTGTAAAAAAATAGACCTGACATCAGCCTGGCTGATACGATACAGACGGAGCGAAGGGGCCTGGGCTGACCTTTGCTCCGTCTTGTTTTTTTCTGTTGTCTGTTTTTCTGATTGATTTGTCAGAAATATTTCCACTTCCGGGCTTATGGTTCATATTCTGTTCGTTTGTTTAGGCAATATCTGCCGATCTCCGCTGGCGGAGGGCATTATGCTGCACCTGATCCGTGAGGCCGGGTTACAGGATCATATCACGGTGGACTCCTGCGGTACGGGCGACTGGCACACGGGCGAAAAAGCTGACGTCCGCTCTCGCCAGGTCGCGGCCCGGCATGGGATAGACCTGCCCAGCCGTGCCCGCAAGCTCCGCCGGACAGACATGACAACCGCTACGTATCTCATCCCGATGGATCAGAGCAATCTGGCGGATATTACCCATATGTTTCCCGGAGAAACTACTGCCCAGATTGTACTCATGCGCCACTTTGATCCTGAAGCACCCGATGCCGATGTCCCGGATCCCTACCGGGGTACGATGCAGGACTTTGAGGTGGTGTACGACATGTTGTACCGGAGCTGTTATCAGCTGCTGGACTATATCAGGGCTACCCATATCGCCTAACAAAAGTCCCCGCAATCCGGGGACTGCGGGGACGTGTCATGATATAGGGATGGAATTATGGGCGGTTCATTTCGCCCAGTTTTTTGCCATAAGCTTCCATCTCATCCATCTTGTTGAGGTTGCCAGCGATAGACACAAGCTGGCTCAGCCACTCACGCTCGGTAGGCTGGAGTTCATGGAGTTTTTTGATAAAAGGATAGGCCTTCTCCAGGAGCACAAGAATCTGGGCATCAAGTTCTTCGATTTTGGTCTCATTGCGCTCCTTCATTTTGATTTCGCTGAGGGCCGCTGCCTGGTTGACATAGGAAGCACCCAGGCCGTAGTTGGCTTCGAGGCTGTTGGGGTTTTGGTCATAGACCTCCTGATACAGCTTTATGGCGTCTTCCTTGCGGTTGTTGCGCTCCAGCATAGAGGCAAAAGCCATTTTGAGGCGCTCATCTTTAGGGTTGGAAGCAATAGCCGCTTCAAACTTTGTGACCGCATCGCTGAAGAGTTCAGGATTCTGCTGGTAGATGCTCAGCTCCACGAGTTGGATTTCCTTGTCTTTAGGGCTGATTTTGTAGCCTTCTTCCAGGATCGCGAGTGCTTTTCTGGGTTCTTTCTGCGCATTGTAGATAACCGCGAGCTGGCGTACCACATAACTTACCTGGCCTGAGTCCTGCTTGTATTCGAGGCCTGTCTTGAGCTCTGCGATGCCAGGAGCGTCACCGACATAGCGTTTTTTGTACACGTTGAGGGCCTCCTCGAGTGAAGCAGCACCTTTAGCTGTGTCCTTGACCTGGATATAAGCAGCACCGAGCATACGCTGGGTGAGGAAGTAGTCCGGCTCCAGATTGGCAGCAGCCTGGAGCAGTTGCAGGGCTTCCTGATCTTTGCCATCGTTAAAAATTGTCAGGCCCTCATTGAGCAGGGTGCGGCTGATACCCTGGGTCGCATTGTCCAGGGTCGCTTGTTTGGTCCAGGCAGCGCCACTTTCCGGATCTTTCAGGGCTTTTTCGAGATTTTCTTTGGCTTTAAGAGCAGCACCAGGAAACTGTGCAGAGAGGGCACTGTCATTGGCTGCCCGGAAGTAGGACATAGCCAGGTGATACTGCGCTTTGGCGAGTACTTTAGGCTTGAGGAGAGATGGGTCTGCTATTCCCTCTTCGAGTTTAGCAATCGCTTCAGCATAACTCTGCTGCTGATACAGCAGGACGCCGGTGGTGACTTTAGAAGTTTGGGCAGCAACTGGCAGTACAGCGGTGAGGACCAGAACCAGTGTGAATGCTAGATGTCTCATTGGAAAATGGATTTGAGTCAGTGGGAGTGAGGCTTATGGGAGCCAGATAAGAGATAAGTAAGACGGAGTTTTTACATAAAAGTCTCATCAGCATTTTCAGCCGGGTCATGTGCCTGTCCATTAGGGGCCACGATGTCTGTCAGATCAGCCGTATTTTCATCTGCTTCCTGCTCCATGATGTAGGCCACTGACGCGATCCCATCACCCTCCCGGAGTTTGATAAGACGTACCCCCTGGGTATTGCGCCCCAGCAGAGATATGTCGGCAGCCCGCATGCGGATCGTCATACCCCAGCGGGTCGCGATCATCAGGCCCTCATCCTCCTTGCCTTCAAATTGTTTGATGGCCACCAGTTTGCCGGTTTTGGGGGAGATATTGATGGTTTTTACACCTTTTCCGCCCCGGTTGGTGAGACGATACTCAGAGATCGGGGATTGTTTGCCATACCCTTTTTCAGAGACTACGAGGAGGTTTTGGTTTTCGTGTGCGACGACCACCATGCCGATCACAGCATCCTGCTCATCTTGCAGGGTGATACCTCTCACCCCTGTGGCCGTACGGCCCATGTCCCGGACTTTGTCTTCATGAAACCGGACAGCATATCCAGAGCTGGCTGCCAGTACGATCTCACTGTCTCCATTGGTAAGGCGGGCTTCTATGAGTTCGTCTCCTGTATTGATATTGATCGCGATGATACCACTGGCTCTGGGACGGCTATAGTCCTCAAGGGGTGTCTTCTTGACCAGGCCGCGCCGGGTAGCCATGATGATAGAGTGTTTGCTCACAAAGTCCTCATCATCAAATCCTTCAAGCGTCACAAATGCTTTCACGCTGTCTTCCCGCTCGATCTGAATCAGGTTCTGAATGGCCCGGCCCCGGTGGGTGCGGTCGCCTTCCGGCACCTCATACACCCTGAGCCAGTAACAGCGCCCATGCTCTGTGAAAAACAACAGTACATTATGGGCATGTGCCGTGAAGAGGTGCTCGACAAAGTCTGTATCCTTGCGTCCGACCCCCCGTGCGCCTGTACCCCCGCGCCCCTGTGCCTGGTATTCGCTGGCTTTGGTGCGTTTGATATACCCTTGGTTGGTGATCGTGATCACCATATCTTCATTGGCGATGATGTCTTCCATCCGGATCTCACCCTCAGCATAGGTGATTTCCGTGCGGCGTGGATCCCCGTATTTGTCCCGTACCTCCAGGAGCTCCTGCTTGATGATAGACATCCGGAGGACTTCGTCATTGAGGATAGACTCCAGGTACTCAATCCGGGCCATGATCTCCCGGTATTGGTTTTGGATATTCTCGCGCTCAAGGCCGGTGAGGCGCTGGAGGCGGAGGTCAAGGATGGCCTTGGCCTGGATCTCCGAGAGTCCAAACCGGGTCATGAGGCCATCACGGGCCTCGTCGGCCGTCCGGGAGTTGCGGATCAGGTTGATGACTTCATCCAGGTGATCGAGGGCGATCAGCAGCCCTTCCAGGATATGGGCCCGCTTGCGTGCCTCCGCAAGCTCGTACCGGGTGCGGCGCACGACGACCTCGTGGCGGTGATCCACGTAGTGGCGGATCATGTCCTTGAGGTTGAGGGTGTGGGGCCGACCGTTTACGAGGGCTACGTTGTTGATGCTGAAGGATGTCTGAAGCGGGGTGAGCTGATAGAGTTTGTTCAGCACTACCTTGGCATTGGCATCCCGCTTGAGGTCAATAACAATCCGGACATCCTTAGTAGATTCATCCCGGACATCCTCAATGCCTTCGAGTTTTTTCTCATCTACCAGCTGCCCGATTTTTTCGATGGTCGTAGCCTTGTTGACCTGATAGGGGACATCATGAATGATGATCTGCTCACTATGCTGGTCACCGATGATCTCTGCACGAGCCCGTATCACGACACGGCCACGTCCGGTCGCAAATGCCTGCTGAATACCCTCAACCCCCTGAATGATACCCCCGGTGGGGAAGTCAGGGCCTTTGATGTGCTGCATCAGGCCGTCCACCTCAATGGAGCGGTCATCTATATAGGCGACAATAGCCTCCACCACCTCTCCGAGGTTGTGCGGGGGCATATTGGTAGCCATCCCTACCGCAATCCCGCTGGCTCCGTTGACGAGCAGGTTGGGGATTTTAGCAGGCAATACAGAGGGTTCTGTGAGCGAGTCGTCGAAGTTGTTCCGAAAATCTACGGTATCTTTTTCGAGGTCCTCCAGCATCTCCTCGGCCACCCTTCGCAGGCGAGCCTCGGTGTATCGCATGGCTGCGGGGTTGTCACCATCTTGTGAGCCGAAGTTGCCCTGCCCGTCTACTAACGGATACCGCAATGACCAGTCCTGGGCCATCCGCACCATCGTATCATATACAGCAGAGTCACCATGCGGGTGAAACTTACCCAGCACCTCGCCTACAATACGGGCGGATTTTTTATAGGGACGATTGCTGGCCAGTCCCAGCTCTGACATGCCATACAATACACGGCGGTGCACCGGCTTGAGTCCGTCCCGCACATCCGGCAGTGCCCTGGAGACGATCACCGACATTGAATAATCAATGTAGGCTGTCTTCATTTCTTCCTCAATCAGCCGGGTAATGATCTTATCGTTTTCCGTCATACAATCTGCAAATGCGCTGCTTTTAAGACCCGACCGGGCCTCCCGCTGCATCACGCAAATTTAGCTAAAACTTTCGTCTGATGAAAACCCGGACAGGCTTTCAGGTGATGAAAACCGCTATGTAGGAAAATCAATCCCTGCGATAGCTGCCATGCCCCATGTTGTCTGACCCGCACGACAAAACATACCTCCGCAGTCCGGATATTTTTTATATCTGGGCCCGCAATCCACTTTGTATGAGCCTGTTAGGATGCATGCGGCGTGAGGGCTTCGTACATAGTAAAATCTTGGCAGGATCGCCTTCGCTGATTATGTCCCGCCATACGCAGCCCGGACAGCTTATACGGCATGTAGGGAAGGGCTTAAAATGGGTTTTCAGGGCTGATACCGGGGGATTACCTTTGAATAAAATACGAGGCTTAGACTTTATGCGGAAAATGGAAATGTCAGCTTCGCAAACCCGAGACCTGGCCCTGTTCAACCTCTTGTTGGAATACTACGAGTGGGAGGACGGACAGGATACCGAAAAGCGACTGGATGAGGGGGAGCATGTCAATCCTGAGGGGTTGCGCACGTATCGCCAGGGTGGGCTGCAGATGACGGCCCGCTTTCATGCACCTGTGAGCATGATCAGCCTGCAAGTGGTTGATACAGACACGCAGGAACGGGTGCAGTTTCACTTTTTATTTGATCAGGTAGAGCACGTCCTGGAGTGGATAGGGGCTCATGCACCTGTCATTACCCTAGATAACTATCCGGAGCTCCTCCTGTCTGCCGGTTCCGGCTGCGAGATGATCCTGCTGGAGGTGGCAGCCAATGAAATCTATGAGGTCAAGCCACCTGCTTCACGCTGAGCCTCGTGCGCCTCAAACCGCACCTGGACATACTTGATCACCTGTCCCAGGGCCCGAAACTGCTTTTCGTAAGCGGTCTCGATCCGGGTATCTGGTGGCAGGGCTTCATCTGCGTGCAGGTCAAAACTCAGGGCCTGAAACTGTACGCCCGGATACCGGACCAGTACCTCCAGGCTGTAATGAAACAGGTCCAGGTTGTCTGTCTTAAAACACAGCGACCCACCTGGTTTTAAGATACGTCTGTACAGATCCAGAAACGGAGGATTGGTCATCCGGTGTTTGGCCTGACGTTTTTTAGGAAATGGGTCTGGAAAAGTGATCCAGATCGTATCTGCACACGCTGGCGGTACAAACTCGGGCAGCTCCAGCAGATGTATCTGCAGAAAAGCAATATTAGGCACTTGCTGCTCAAGGGCCCGTGTGGCCGCATACCACATCCTGTCAGGCTTGAGGTCTATCCCTAAAAAGGCCTCGTCCGGATGCCGTAGCGCCAGTTCGTAGCTAAAATCCGCTTTGCCACACCCCAACTCCAGGGTCAGCGGCTTGTCTCCCGGTAAGTACTGTTGCCAGCCCGGAGTTTTGTTGCGGCCAAAACAGTTGGCTAGCTCGTAGTAGCCGGTTTTTCGGAGGTTTTTTCGGCGGGCCATTGCGTGTGATCCTGATAAGCAGGGCACAAAGGTATGGGGTCATCGCCTTAATTCAAAAAAGCCCGGCAAGGCAGCCGCTCCGGCTCAGCGCATTCTGTCCAGAATCACCATCTGCTCATGCCGCACCAGGTCTGTATCAAGCCGCACAAAATAGATACCCTGTCCTAATCCCTCCAGTGGCAGCCGCACGGTCTGCTCACCTGGCTGCAACACCTGGCGGCTGATCATGGTGGTTTCGCCCACAGCATCCCGCACCAGCAGGTCTACCGAAGAAGCCGTGTATAATTTCAGGCGAAAAACAAGCTCCTGGTTGCCACCGGAGGTGATCATCAGCGACTCCAGGACCTCCGGAGTGGGCAGATATGTTGCCGGAGCGGCATCCTGCGCCAGAAGCGACCCTGAAAGACTCAGGCAAAAAGTCAGAACAATCAACAGCTTATTCGTCATGGTAATCTTGAAATGATAATATAACTGTCTATCAAACAACTCAATAGCCCAACACCCTACCCAATTATGCCTGAATCATCCCCTGGATACCCCCCCGGGATAATTGAGAATATTCTGGTTGGATTTTGCCGTAGTTCATCCCAAATTTGCCCATTGTTAACCCCTTATTATCATGCCTTATCTTTTCACTTCAGAGTCCGTATCCGAGGGACACCCTGACAAAGTAGCGGATCAGATATCTGATGCGGTACTCGACGCGATGCTAGCCCAGGACCCCTATGCGCGGGTAGCCTGTGAGACCCTGGTTACTACGGGACTGGTCGTGCTGGCTGGCGAAATCACCACCGACGCCTATGTTGATCTGCAGAAGGTAGCCCGAGGGGTTATTGAGCGGATCGGATATACGTCTGATGAGTACCAGTTCAGCGCGTCGTCCTGTTCCGTTTTGTCCGCTATCCATGAGCAGTCACCAGATATTGCACGGGGGGTAGATGAAGGCGAAGGCAAGGAGCAGGGTGCAGGTGACCAGGGCATGATGTTTGGGTATGCCAGTCACGAGACGCCGGAGTACATGCCCATGGCGCTGGCTTTTTCGCACCGCCTTGTGCAGGAGCTCGCCCATATCCGCAAGCATGAGGCGCACCTGATGCCGTACCTCCGCCCTGATGCCAAGTCGCAGGTGACCATCGAGTATGATGACAATGGCACCCCGCTTCGGGTACACACGATCGTCCTCTCGACGCAGCATGATGAGTTTGTGAAGCCTGCTGATGAGAGCCGCGCGGCCCAGTTGGAGGCAGATAAAGCCATGCTCGCCAAAATCCGGGAGGACGTAATCGCCATCCTGATCCCACGGGTGATCCCGCCAGAGCTGCTTCAGGACACGGTTTATCATATCAATCCGACAGGAAAATTTGTGATCGGCGGACCACATGGAGACTCCGGCCTGACCGGCCGCAAGATCATCGTGGATACCTACGGAGGCAAAGGGGCCCACGGTGGAGGCGCCTTCTCCGGCAAGGACCCCTCCAAGGTAGACCGGAGTGCTGCATATGCGGCACGCCATATCGCCAAAAACCTCGTGGCCGCAGGCATCGCTGACGAGTGTCTCGTACAGCTCGCCTATGCGATCGGGGTCGCGGAGCCTGTCTCTATCAATATCAACACCTATGGCCGCTCTCATGTCAGCCTCTCTGATGGAGAGATTGCAGGACTGGTCGCCCGCCATTTTTCATTCACGCCGGCGGCTATCATCCGTCGTCTGGGCCTCCGCAATCCGATCTACGGCGCGACGGCCGCTTATGGCCACATGGGCCGAAAGTCTTATGAGCAAGAAGTGGAGCAGGTGGATACGACGATCCGCCGCCACGGAGATGAGGAGGTCGTGACCCACAAGACCTCACGCCGCATGATTTCCTTTTTCACCTGGGAAAAACTTGACCTCGTGGATGAAATCAAGCGTATCTTCAGCCACCACATGGCCTGATCGCTGCTGTCGCTGTGATATCTCACCCGGACACCTGAGATGTCCGGGTGTATCTTTACAGGCAGATCTGTATTATGGATCGTACAGTACCGCCACTTCTCAACGCCTGTGATGCTCATGAAGTACACACCTCTTATATGTTTGCTCTGGGTATGGGTCGCCTGCCAGCCCGGACAGCCATCGGCAGATACACATACGGTTGCCGCACCGGCGGTACCGCTGATCACCGACACCGGCCTTCCGTATGCCCATATTGGGTTGGAAATTGCATCTGTTTGGCCTGAAGGGTATCAGGATGAGCAGGTGCAGGATACGGTCACGACTGCGGGCGGATATGAGTGGGTATCGCGCACGCTGATCCATGACACGGGCAAGGTCGTGCTGGAGGGAACTCCTGTCTCAGCGGGCGGGCTTACCGACAGTATGATGAATCTCAGCCGGATCAACCGTATTCAGATCAGCAGCCCCCGCTACCGCACCCGCCTGGGGCTCCATGTAGGCAGCACAGTTGCCGATATTCGTCAGGCAATACCCGATACAGCCCTGATTGTCACCCCAATACCGGCCTATGACATGATCGAAATCTGGTCACCGGGCACCCATATCTACTACCTTGTCCCGGCACAGGGACAGACGCCCCAAGGCCTGGATGCACTTCCGCCGGAGACACCGGTCAGCCTTATTGTGGTCATGTAAGGCGGGCGGTTGATCAGGAAATTCCTTTTACTTCATGCAGCAAAAATGTCGGTTGGCGTGGTCAAACCGGCACGGGTTTAGCATGAGTTGTATCTTAGATTATCGCTGCTAGTAATCTTACCCTTTCACCCGGCCGCAGACCGGCTAGTCTGTTGTACCTGGGTTTCTGAATTACACCATAGTCCTGTGCTGTGTCCAGCCAAGACACAGTTGTTCTGTATGCTTTGTAATTCACTGGTAATCATTGCTGGCATGACGCCTACCCAACCAACCTACCATCCACGCGCAGTCAAGCGTGCTAAACGTACTAAATCCCCAGCACCACCCGTGCCTGACCTGGTCGAGACCCGAGGAGCAGTCCCTGCTGAATCACCTCAGCCTGTGCCACAGGTAGAGACTGTCCCTGTCAGCCTCCCGGTCATCACGGTATTTAAAGCCGTGCGGCGCACCGAGCTGGGGCATACCTTTATCCGGCTCACATGGGAGGTGCAGGGCTGTGACGCGATTTCTCTGCTCCCGCTCCCGCACACCTATCCCGCAGCAGGGACACTGGACCTGCCACCCGATGAGGGAGAGTCCTTTACCCTGGAGGCTACCAATGAGGCCGGTACCACCCGCCTGGAAACCCAGGTCAAAATTCCTGCCCCCCGCATTCACTACTTCCGGGCAGATAACACAACGATCCAGCTGGGGTACCCGATGATCCTGGAATGGGATGTGGACAATGCCACCTATATCGGGATCGAGGGACTGGGTGAGGTCACAGGACGGAGTTTTGTGGAGGTAAATCCCCTCCAACCCGGCCCCGTAAAACTGATCGCCCGGAGCGAGGCAGGCGAAACAGTAGCTTATGTACACCTTGAGCTACCGCTGCCGGAGATTCAGGACTTCTATGCCTCAGATGACACCTTCACCCTGGGCCAGCCCATAACGCTGTTTTGGGAGGTGTCTAATACCGCACAACTTTCCCTGTCCCCGGAGATCGGGGATGTAACCGGAAAGACCTTTGTCGAGATATATCCAGACTGCAGTACTCAATATGTCCTCACCGCCACCAATGCCAGTGGCATGGTGACACGTACGGTGCAGGTCATCCTGCCTCCGCCCCGGGTCCTGACCTTTGAGGGCGAGTCTGCTATCTCTACGGAGGGTGAGCCCGTCCTCCTACACTGGCAGGTAGAAAATGCTACGGCTGTCACCCTGGAGCCCGGATATGGAGCTGTACCGCTCAACGGCCAGCAGCGGGTCAAACCCCGCAAAACCCAGACCCTTTATACCCTGACGGTCGAGGGGCCGTCTGGTGTCGTCCAGGCTGGATTTGTCATCACCCGATTTCCGATCCCGCTGGACGAGGAGCTGCTATTGGAACCCCTAATCTTCCCCGATATGCCTCAACATCCTGACAATCAGCACCCCGCCGGTATGAAAAGCCAGGGGGAGAATCCTGCCCGTAATGCCGAAGCGCCTGCTCCGCGCGATATTCAGATTGACCGCGTCCAACAGATGAACCTGACTGAGGACATGCTCTCCCTGTCCCGGCCCAGCGTACGAACGGAGTTCAAAAAAATCGTGAAAAAACTCAAATCGCTCATCCGAAAATAAATGGATTCATACGGTACTTACTCCGGCTCTATGGATGAATCGTACGAAAAACCGGGCCCATTCAAACGTTTTTTCTTTGCCTGTGCAGGTTCCTACATCAAAATCCTGGAAAACTGCCCGTCTGAGCATGCAAAGTACGTCGGGATTGGGGCTACGATTTTTCTGACGGCCTGCATGGCCGTTATCTCAGGATCATTTGCCATCTATACCCTGGTGGACAATGTACCGGGCGCTATTGCCGCCGGACTGCTTTGGGGAGCTATGATCTTTAACCTGGACCGATACATCGTCTCCAGCATCCGCAAGGAAGGCCGTACCTGGTATGAGGTCGCCCTCGCGATGCCCCGTATCATCCTGGCCATCCTGATCTCTGTCGTCATCACCAAGCCGATTGAGGTGGAGCTGTTTCGGAACCAGCTCAACTCGGCTCTGTACGCCTATACGGCCCAGTTGGAGAAGGAAGCCATTGTGCAGCTCGAAGACAAACTCGGCCTGGACTCCATCTATCAGGAGATCAACCTGGTGGACAGCATGCGGGTAGAGTACAAAAAACTCAAGGATGGCCGCCCGACAGGCATCAGCTTTGGGGAGGTCTCCAATGAGTACAATGCGGCCAAAACCACCTACGACAGCCTCTACCGCATCTACAACCCCCGTATCCTCTCCAACGAAACCGAGCGCAACAACCTGTGGAACAAACACGCTACCCGTGTCTATGAAACAGATGCCAGCGGCAATAAACGGTTTATCAGGTGGGACTTTCCGGAGCAGTATCAGGAGCGTACCAATGTCCTGATCCGGGCTAACCGGGATATGCAGCAGACCCTCAACAAACAGCAGGCGCTGGTGACCCAGCTCGAAAAGGAGCGCAAGCTCATGCGGGAGTCATTTGCCAAGGGGCTGGACGAGGAGATCGCGCTGCTTCAGGTCAAACGCGAAGAGCTGGAGGTGGCCAAGTCCGCCCGCGAAAAGGAACGCGATGCCCAGCGGGGGGATGCACTCAAGACCGCCAACCGGTACGGGAAAGGATTTCCTGCCCGGATACAGGCCCTGGAGCTCCTCAAAGAGCAGGATGGCTCCATCTGGTGGATGAGCAACCTCATCATGATGCTCTTTATCATGCTGGAAACCTCCCCGGTTTTTGTAAAACTGATCACCAAACGGGGTCCCTATGACTACCTCCTGAGCCGGATCGAACACTACAAAAAAGTCGAGTCCCTCCGGTCTATCTCAGACCTGAACTATGACCTCAACTCCGCCCTGCGTTTTCGGCAGCGCCAGAATGGCACCCCCGTCCGCAAGCCGGAAGAAGAACTCTACTCAGATAACTGAGTACATCCCATACCGTGAATGATGCAATTGAAGCCAGGGCTGAGGCCCTGGCATTTTATTATCATGTTTTTGTTATCATGTTTACTAAACCTTTAAGGTTTAGTAAACATGACATCAAAGGTTACGGTTACATTTCCTGCGCCCAATGCAGCGGCCCAACCGGCGACATCACCTACTGAGCCTAATTTTGTATAGCTGTACGAGGTCGGAAACGTTTTGTAAAAAAGCACCAGAACCGTAGAGCCATACAACATTATGTCACCATTCTGGATGGTGGACGGGTGGAATGCATAGGTAGGAAGGGCCGCCGGTAATTCACCATATTTTTCATTGCCATTCAGCTCTGTCATGTTGACTGTCAATGGCAGCGTTTTCACAAAGGCTGCTGCGGCTTGATTGTCTGCAAGGGTAGCGGTAAAAGTCTTGGAATGGACCTTTATGCTGATCTTGGGATGGCTCATAGGATCGGTATGGGGTAGCTCTGCTGCATGATCACGGCTGGTGCAGGAGGGTGTGTGATGGGTGAAAAGTGACACCAAAGCCCAAGTTATCAGGAATACGTGTTTCATACGCTTTTTATGGCTTTAAATGTTCGCTAAAAAACATATCCAGCTTATTAAAAGGAATGATTTCTACCTTGTCGTACATATCAACGTGGACGGCGTCAGGAATAATCATTAATTCTTTAGGCTCGGCAGCGTTGTGGTAAATATCCTCGCTGAAATATCGTGAATGTGCATGCTCCCCAACAATTAAAAGGAGAGGCCTGGGTGATATTTCTTTGAGATAGGTCAGAATAGGCATATTCATAAATGACAACGCATTGGTTGCTGTCCAGGCGCCGGTAGAGTTTAGCGAGCGCTCGTGAAACCCCCTTGGCGTACTGTAGTAATCAGCATAATCTTTTACAAATGATGGTTCATCGCCCCTGAGTTTACCGGTATTCAGGCGTACTCCCGGCGCAAATACACCTGCTTCTGCATCTTTCCAGCGTTGCTCACCCAGTTGTTCTAATATCTGCGTCCGCTGCTCAGGCGTGATGGCATCATAATACCCTTTTGAGATGACCCTCGTCATATCATATGCGCTGGTGGTCGCGACAGCTTTCACCCGTTTGTCAATGGCTGTAGCATTTAGGGCAAAACCTCCGAAACCGCAGATACCAATGATGCCGATTTGATTCCGGCTGATGTTTTTCTGTATGCCGAGAAAATCCACTGCTGCGCTAAAGTCCTCTGTGTTTATATCAGGTGATGCCACACCACGAGGTTCCCCTCCGCTTTCGCCTGTATATGATGGATCAAATGCCAATGCCACAAATCCGCGCATAGCCATTTGGTTGGCGTACAATCCCGATGATTGTTCTTTTACCGCGCCAAAAGGGCCACTAATGGCAAGGGCCGGCAAGGGCTCGGTTCCCATGTTTTGGGGGGTGTACAAATCACCCGTAAGCGTAATACCGTAACGGTTTTTAAAGGTTACTTTCTGACGTGATACGCTAGCGCTAAGCTCAAAAGTGTAGTGCTGCGTTGCCTGTTCTGTATGATTCATTTTTGCCGTGTTTTGATTATCAGGATTGGGTAAGCAGGATTGCCCTAAGGCCATCAGGGTCATGGCCACAGACATTGTCACTTGTTTCATGGTGTATCAGTTGAAATGGTTTTAATGATTTTTCCGGGTATTCCGCCCGCAACTACATTGTCAGGAACGTCCTGGGAGATGACGGCACCAGCTGCCACGACGGCGTTTTCGCCGATGGTCACCCCGGGCAGGATGATGGCTCCGGCACCAATCCAGGCATTTTTTTTGAGGTGGATAGGCCTGGGCACAAGGGTATGCCTGTGCTGGGGTGAAACAGGGTGCCCCTCCGTCAGCAAGCTCACTTTAGGGGCAATCAGCACGTTGTCTTCGATGGTGATACCACCCAGATCCAAAAAAGTACAATCAAAGTTGATAAATACGTTTTTGCCGATCCTGGTATGTTTACCGTAGTTGATGTACAGCGGTGTAAATACAGCCACACTCTCATCAATCTCATGGTCTGTGATTTGACTGAGCAGTGCCCTGATTTCTCCCGGATCCGTGGCATTGTTCATCTGCACAAGCAGCTTTTTGGTGTGGTAAGATGCCTCGCGCATCCGATAGGCTTGTGGGTCGTCCGGTGAAATACTTTCCCCGTTTTTCAACCGATCAAAAATATCTGCCTGCTGCATTTCCTGCCCGTTGAGTTGTTTTCGATACAAACATAAAAACCAGACCCCACAACCATTTTGCTGTGAGGCTCAATCTGCTTTGTTGTGGGGCTCAATTTTTGACCTTGGCGGGTGAGACGCCGTATTGTTTTTTGAATACAAAAGAAAAATGTGAGAGATTTTTAAATCCTACTTCGGCAGATACCTCCTGCACTTTTTTTCCTTCTTCCTTGAGTTTGATATAAGCCATTTCCAGCCGTTTTCTGATCAGCCATTTCTGCGGGGTGAGGGTACTGATTTTTTTGAAGTCCCTTTTAAAGGTGGCCAGGCTTCGTCCTGTACAGGAGGCCATTTGTTCTATGGACAGGTCCTCCTGATAGTTTGTATTGAGAAACTCCAGAAGGTCAATCTTCCAGGGCTCGGCAAAATCAAACAGGATCGGATACAGCAACTCGTGGGTGTGTAACAAGACATAGATCCCTTCCAATAGTTTTAAATGAAGGATGTCTTCTGCCGGGGTTACCTTGCGGTCAAAGTATGGTGTGAGGGACTGAAACAGGCTTTCTACAGCTGGTGCTGCCGGTAGCTTAAAAACAGTTTTGTCAGAAATGGTTATGTTTTTCGGAATTTCCGATTTGTTCAGTTTGTTGTAAAAATCCCGCAGTACGCTGCGTCGTAACACAAGGGAGATGCCTTTATACAACTCATTTCCCTTACTGTTTTTGTACATGACCAGCCGGTGGTCCCGCCTGATAAATGCACACTCTCCTGCCTGGATGGTGATTTTTTTATTTCTGTCAACGATGACCTGTTCACCTGAATACAAGTAGACTAACACATGCTCAGGCTTGGCATGAACACAATGGGTGCCATACGCAGAAAAACAGGAGAAAAATATATCCGAATAGTTGAGGGTCTGGAGGGTATGGTCCTGTGGGTTGTCCATAGTCAGGTCGGTATATTATCGTGTTTACCAAACCTTTAAGGCTTAGTAAGCATGATAATGTTTGACTAGCTCGTAGGTGCTCCAGCTCAGGCAGGCCTCTGGCGTATATCCCAGCAGCGCTGCTACCTCCCGGAGCCGCGTCAGATCTGGCGCCTCTATCTCCATAAAGGTCGGGATCGCTGCCAGCTCGTCCTGATAGGTGTCCAGGACGATATGGGTGTCGCCCAGGTCATACTGGATGCGGTGTTTGCGGGTCTTTTTGATTACTTGTAAGCCGGTCTGCGTCAGGATGGTATGCAGGGCTTCCAGGCTGGTGACCTGGGTTTCGGTTTCTTCCATGACTTTGGCACCGTCCCGAGAGATATGTCGCTTATAGGCCAGGACCGTCTCCGGCCCTTCGCGTCGCAGCCTGAGTACATCCCCCCGTGCTGTGATGTTGCCCTGGGAGTCGTCATAAAACAAGGCATACATCTCTCCGTCAAACCGCAGGGTGGCCCCTGCGGCTGTGAGCCGGGCAATGATATCGGAGGGATCTACCTCCAGGATTTTTACTTCGATTTCCTGCATATGCGTGGGCATGTGGGCCGGTGCTAAGATACCCCTATCTCCCGGATACACAAAACCCCCCGACCGCAGGTTACGGGGGGTTAGGCAAAGAACGAAAGAGATACGGTTGGGACTACCTCAGAAGGCTACCCCCAGGGTGAAGTGGGTGGTATGCCCCAGGTTGCGGATCGGCACCAGGGAGAGGTCGCTGGCACTGGCCCAGGCAGCCTGTTTGAACTGGTCGTAGTTGGCATCAAACTCCACGCCGAGGCGCAGGATCTTGAGCAGGCGGATATTGGCCCCGAGGACCAGCCCCAGGCCGGAGCGTACCTGGCCGTTCTGGATATTTTGGTAGTTGCTGTTGAGGGCGTCTATCACATCATCTCCCACGACCACAATCGGTACATAGGCACCCGGGTATATATCAAGGGTTTTGGCGATGATGAAGTGTTTTTCAATCCCGAGGATACCTTTGAGGTCCTGCCGGCGGGCGGAGTAGTCGGTGTTGACACCATCGCCGACGGTGTAGTTGAGGTTGTCAATCCCGGCACCGACCCGATAGGCCCACTTGTGCTTGGTGAAATAACGGAAGTTGGCCGAAAAACTGGTGCTGCCGCGATAGTCAATATTGGTGCCGCCATTGGTGACTTCCTGCATGCTGAACCGGCTGAAGTTGCCAGTCAGGCCGATGCGCTGGGCTGAGACACTGGCCACTGCCAGACACATGACTGTGAGTAGAATGAGCTTTTTCATATCCGTATGGGCGTTTGGAAAAAAGAGAAGTTCAGAAGGTATTTACTGCGTGGTACGGACGAGTCCGGCCTGCGTTACCGGGATGTGTCCGCTGTGTTTTCAGGCGTGCAGGAAGCCGGGATAAGGGTGTTATCTCACAGACCCGTTATGCCCTAAAGACTGTAGCCCGGTCTGGGTGTTGCATATATAAGACAGACTTTTTTCAGGGGGTTCACTGACAGAAGTCGCTGGTTTTATATAGTAAAATTCGCATATTTAGTCCATCGTTATACGATTGATAATCAACTTGTCCCCAATCATTATTACAGGTTATGAAACATGCCCCTATCTACCTGATTGTCCTGGTCACACTGGCCCTTGCGGGCTGCAAAGGATGTGAAGACACCCCTGTCCCGCTGGATGTGGACGCGCAGCGTATTGTCTCGCTCCGCACCTCTGTCGAGTCTAATTCCCGCGTGACCACCTACACGTACGATGCCCAGGGCCGCATCATCCTGGAGAAGTGGACCCCCCTTGAAGGCCCATCCCTTTTTCCCGATACTGACACCTCCTATGTCACCTATCGGTATGAGACGGACCGGGTCGTCAAGACAACTACTCTCCAGCCCGGAGACCGGGTGCAGCCGGAGACCATCCTGCCGCTGAATGCACAAGGGTACTACAGCCCACAGACAGCCGTATATACCTACTCACCAGATGGGTACCGGACTTCCATTACGGCAATGGACAGTACGGGTCAGGTTCTTTTTTCAGAAACCTATACCTACCAGGATGGGAACCTTATTCAACGGGTATATGAGTCCGGCACACTCCCTGCCCCCCTGGTATATACGTATGAGTACGATCTGACCCGCCAGTCCACAGTCGAGAGCCAACACTTCGGACAGGCTTTCATGGGCCGGGGCAATCAGCATGTCCTGATGCGTAGTTTTGTCGGAGGCAGCCCGCTTCATACCTATGCCTATGAGTATGATGCCCAGGGACGGGTGATTCGCAAGGTCGAGAATCCGGATACAGATTTTTTTGTAGAAATGCGGTATGTGTATGCGGAGGAGTAAGAGCGGCAGCGATGTTGCCTGCTGATCTCGCTGCATTACCCATCCCTGCCCATCCCGGGTGCTGCCCGAAACCAACAATCCCCCGCCCGATAACCAGGCGGGGGATTGTCTTACAGATACCCTCAGGATCAGGGGATCAGGATCTTTTGGGTAAGTACTCCTTGAGTAGTGGCGATTTTGAGCAGATAAAGCGGCACCGAATACAGTGCCGTTGTTGCCATTTCCACTGACATCTTGTGCATTGTTGCTAAAGGGATAATATGCTCCTAAGCCGGTAGATAAGTTAACCTGCGCCAGTGTTACGCCAATGTTAAGGCTTAGGCAGGTTAACAACACGAGTTTTCTCATAAAAATTTGTTTTTTGGTAAATATAGCTGTTGTGCACTAATGTTTATGATGCCTGTAAAAATTACTAATATTGCCAGTCAGGTTTTTACCATTGCCTATGTCACAGCATCTGGCCCAGCTGAAGATCATCTTGTACAAAGTCCGGATCAGGCTGAAACTGGTCCTCACCTCTGTCTGGGACCAGAGTCTTTACCACTTGAGCCGGATGACACGCCAGCGGCGGGCTGCTGTTGAGACTGCCCCGGCTCGCCGGCGTATCCTCTACCTCTGTGAGCTGACACCGGCCCGCGCAGGCCGTATGGCCCGTATTCTGGGGGAGCAAACAACCTTTGAGATCATATTATTCTGCCACACGGACGGATATGTACCGGAGTTTATTGAGGGAAATTTCCAGCAGGTGGTCCGCTACCGCAATCAATGGCACCTGAAGCGCCTCCTGGATGCATGGGCACCAGTGGGCCTGATCCATGCCTTTGCCCCGAAGAGTTATTATCCCGAGATCGCCCGCCAGCATACGGGAGCTCCCTATATCCAGGATATGCAGGATGTCGTCGTGACCTATCATGGTCTGACGCCTCCTTACGCCTGGGCAAGAGAAGAGTTGATATATGAAAAATCAGCCCTCACGAATGCTACAGTTGTAGCTGGGCATAGTCTTGAGCCCCGTGCCGGGTTTCAACTCTACGGGATTGCTAAGCGCCCCCGCACGATTTACCTGCCATTGGGCTGTGACGAGTCCGTATTCCGTCAGCCGGTACACGCGGACCTGTCGGGTGATATACACCTGGTGTATGCGGGCGGGCTGGCGGGGTCTCACCGGGACCGAACCCAGTTTGGCATTCTGCAGTTTCATCACCTGATAGAGGTGCTGAGCGCCCAGCAGATTCATTTTCATGTGTATCCCAGCCCTTCCACTTTGCCCCCGGACTACGAAGAGTATATCGGGATTGCACGCGAAAACCCATATTTCCATCTGCACGATCCGGTACCCCATCATGAGCTGACCCGAGAACTGGCACAGTATCATTTTGGTCTTCTTCCTTTTTTCAGGGAGGACAGTGCTTTACAAGTAGCCAAAATGACGTATTCTACCTCCCTGAAACTGTTCAATTTTCTTGAAGCAGGTCTGCCTGTCATCATTTCCCGTGACATCATATACCAGCACTGGATGGTCATGCGGGGTCGTGCGGGTGTTTCTGTCAGCAAAGCAGATATACCTGACCTGGGGGAGCGGCTTCGTTCACTCGACTATCAGGCACTGCTGGCCCAGGTGCGCCAGTACCGGCAGCAACTCTCGCTCCAGCAGCACCTCAAACGTCTGGCCACTGTTTATCGCTCTCTGCTACCCTAAATCCAGTCTTCTATGCGTATCGTCATCATCGGTGCCC
Organism: Bacteroidia bacterium; assembly: GCA_033762375.1. Lineage (GTDB taxonomy): Bacteria > Bacteroidota > Bacteroidia > J057 > J057 > RDXT01. The sequence continues at coordinate 62,018 of JANRLQ010000026.1, read as the reverse complement.
GGCGCGACGGCCAGGCCAAGGTAGTCCTGGAAATCGTAGCAGCGGCAGGCCAGCATGAGGTCGTCGGATTTCTGGATGATAATCCCGCTAAAAAAGGGGAGGTGATCAGGGGAATCTCAGTTATCGGAGGTATGGCCGACCTGCCGGGGCTGATCTCAGTCTACGGGATTGAAGGGGGGATTGTAGCCCTGGGGGATTGCAGGGCCCGGCGCGAGTTAGGCCAGCAACTCAAGCAACTGGGCCTCACATGGGTCAGCGCGATCCACCCCACAGCACACCTGGACAGCGACGTGATCCTGGGAGAAGGGGTTGTCATCTCGCCAGGAGCCTGTCTTATCACGGGCACAGTAGTCGGCAACGCCGTGAATATCCTGACAGGTGCGACCCTGGATCACGACAATGTCATTGCAGACGGGGTGGTCATCTCACCGGGGGTACATACCTCGGGGCGGGTACACATCGGGCAGGATGTGTTTGTCGGTACAGGGGCTGTTTTTTTGCCGGATGCATCTGTGGGAGCAGGTGCCTATATCGGAGCCGGTGCCGTCGTCTTGCGGGAGGTGCCGGCAGGTGAAGTCTGGGCGGGCGTTCCAGCCCGCAGACTTCGCTAACCCCTCAATACACCCTTACTCCAGCCTGGGGCCGTTTCATATCAAGGGCAAATACATGAACAGGCTCATCAGGCTCACGGCGGCCATTGCCATTGGCATCATGCCTTGCATACACCAGTAGTTGGTCAGTCTGTGGATAATACTGTGAACTCAGCACAGCGTAGTCTGCCGGTACCAGCAGTGTCTGGGTGAGGGTTGGGAGAGATAGATGGTATAACCGGCGCAGGTCCCGGGCATCAATCACACTGTCACGATTGGTGTCAGTATCATAGACGGAGATCAGGCAGTAGTCCCTCCGAACAGGAACACCTGCCAGGGTATCCTGCATCAGGGTGGGGTAATAAAAATGATACACCTGGACCGGGTGTGCAAAAAGATTGGTGCGCACCTGTGTTTTTTGATTGAAGTAACCGATGTTCACAAGCTTATGCCCATGGAGAATCTCGATCCCGGGTATAATATGACCGTGCCAGGCATTCAGCAGGTTGGGGTCCTCTTGCAGGTCGTAAGTATCGTAGGATAGGCGGTATCCATTGCGGCTGATGTACCCATCCTGCTGGCCCCGATCGGGTATGACCTGGTACACCGGGATAAACAGATGATCCCGGAGCCCGGAGGTCAGGGTCGCACCTGGACGGGTGACCAGCGAGTCGGCTGATACCGTATGGCTATCGGGTGCCGGTAGTGCCTGTGGGTCCCAAGCAGGGGTCTTAGCAGGACGCTGGGAGCAGGCAGCCAGCAGTAAGGCGGCCCAGAGAGCAAGTAGGCGCATGTTCGGGAGATTAAGTCAGGTTTCAGGCAACGGATCAAACGACGACCAGGTACGGCTTAGTACCTGCCAGCCGCCATCCGGCGGCAGGTGGATCGAGCCCGTGACAGCATCCTGCCGGGCACCGGTCGCACTGGCCAGGGTTGTGGTGCGCCCGGTGAGCGTGCGCAGACCCAGAAAGGCAAACACAATAGCCTCCTTATAATCCACCCAGGCTGTCGGCGTCGCCTCATCTACCGTGATCCCCATGGGCGCAATTGCAGTACGGATCTGCTCCAGCAGGAAGGTATGGTGTCGCCCACCTCCGGTGATCAGGAGCGGGCCGGGTGGGGCCGCCAGAAGCCGGAGTGCCTGGGCTATCTGGCCGGCGACATGGTGTACAAAGGTATGAAGCTGATCTGCCGGGTCGGCAGGAAATATATCCAGCAGCGGCAGTACCGCCTGGGTTACCCATTCCCAGCCCAGGCTTTTGGGAGGGGGCTGCCGGAAGTACGGCAGGGCATCCAGCGCTGCCAGCAACTCCGGTATCAACGTGCCACCAGCGGCTTGCCGCCCATGATCATCATATCCGGGGCCCTCAGGCCAGGCCCGGCGATATACCTCGTTGAGCACCAGGTTGCAGGCGCAGACATCAAAGGCCCGGCTGCCAAAGGTGACATTGGCGATGCCGCCCAGGTTGAGAAACAGCCGGTAATCCGGAAATAAATAGTGCTCTCCGATCGGAATCAGGGGGGCACCTTCGCCCCCCAGCGCGATATCTTTATTCCGGAAGTTGGTGACCAGCGGGCAGGTCAGGTACGTGGCCAGCGTTTCTCCGTCTCCGATCTGGGCCGTAAAGTTTTTTTCCGGCTGGTGAAAGATCGTTTGCCCGTGAACGGCCACAAAATCCGGCTTCAGCCCGTGTCGCTGGACAAATGCCTGGATTTGCTCCCCCATCCAGTGGCCCAGATATACATGGGTTTTAGCATAGGTTTCGGCAGACTGCTCCCAGAGATGGAGGAGTCGGCTCCGCCATTTGTCATCAAAGGGGATCGTTTCCCCATAGTCCAGCGAGAACCGGTAGGTATCACCCTCCACTTCAAAGGTACAGCAGGCAATGTCCAGTCCGTCCATGGAGGTACCAGACATGGTACCGATTCCTTGAAAAGTATGCATATCAGGCAGATAAGGGTCTCAGGTTCAGGACTCCATCAGCTCAATCCCCAGCGGCTCCAGCGGTCCGCTGCCCATCCGGATGACCGTAATATCCTGGTGCCCGCGGCTACAGTCTATGATCGTCGAGGGCTCAGGCTTGCCGGGGCCGCTGGCGATCACCATGTCCACGAGGTGCCCGTATCGCTCCACGATCCGGTAGGGATCTGTATAATACTCGGTTTCACCTTCGTCCTGCGGCAGGCTGATAGAGGCAATAGGATTGCCCAAAAGTTGTACCAGACGCACGGCTACGGGGTGACTGACGACCCGTATGCCCACGGTTTTTTTGTGCTGGAAATGCCGGGGAATCTCTTTGGAGGCTTCCAGGATAAACGTATAAGGTCCGGGAAACGCACTTTTCATCAGTTTGTACACCTCGGTCGTGACATGATTGGCATATTGGCCGATGATGGCCAGGTTGTCGCAGACGCAGGAGAGATGGACCTTGTCGGGGTCTATCCCTTTGATCTGACAGATACGGGCCACTGCTTTTTTATTCTGAATATCACAGCCAAGCCCATAAATGGTATCTGTGGGATAGACGATGACCCCGCCATCGCGGAGGCAGGATACGGCCTGGTTGAGGAGGCGTTCTTGCGGGTTTTGTGGGTGAATTTCCAGCAGCATAAGCATTCAGGGGATAGGTGGACAAGAAAAGACGTCGAAAAGAATCGGCATGATACTTTCGATTCTGAGTAAAATAATTCTATTTTTGGAAACTAATCCGCTTTTCTGATGAAAAAGCTTATCCTGGCTCTGTCTCTTGGATGCCTCTGCTGCTGGGCAGGTACGGCGTATGCACAAAAAGGCTTCAAACTGGGGGTATTTGCCCTGCCTCAGGCTTCCGGCCACCTCAATGCCGATGATGACGCCCTCGAACCCGAGGTCTATGACCTGAAGCCCCTCTGGGGTATGGGTGGGGGTATTGACCTGGGGTACAACTTCTCTGACTACGCCGGTATCCGGCTCAATGCGATCTACGCGCAGCAGGGCACGTCCTATCTGGCAGGCGAGACGCGGTATACCCAGCGACTGGAGTACCTCCGCATCCCGCTGATGATCGGGTTTAATACGGAGCCTGCCGATCGCAAGGTTGTCTTCAGTCTGTATGCCGGGGCACAGATGAACCTGCTCACCCAGGCTGATATGTTTAATGACAATCCTGCTGATCAGGGCCTTCCGGAGAGTGTCACCTCCGTGCCGACCGAGTACAGCCGGTTTACGCCGCTACACTATGCCGCAGTGGGTGATGTCGGGGTGGATATCAACCTCCCGCCGGACAACCTCGTGCTGACCCTGCGCCTCCGGGCTGACTACAGCTTTCAGGACGTAGAAAACAAAAATGCCCGGCTCCGCATCACAGAGAGTGGCGCCACCCGGAGTGAACTGTACTGGCGGTATACACGGGGCACTACCCGCAATGCGGAAACATTTGCCCTGGTGGGTGGCCTCCGCATCGGCCTGACCTATACCTTCGCACGGGCTGCTGCTGCCCCTGCTGCCCTTCCTGAACTTTGAGGGACAGGCAACGCATCTCCTGCCTGTCTGCGTTATCTATGACAGGTGCCTCCGCTACCAGTTGGGGCACCTGTCACAACCCTGATTCGTGTCTGGTCCTGCTGTACGGTAATTATACTAGCCTGTGATCGCTTTTGTCCGGGGAAAATTGGCCCAGCTCGATCCTACCTTTGCCATTGTTGACTGCGGCGGGGTCGGTTATCTGGTGCGTATCTCACTCAATACCTATAGCCACCTTCGGGGACAGGAGGAGGTAAGGTTGTTTACGTATCTTCAGGTGCGCGAGGATGCCCATGTGCTGTATGGATTCTCCCGGCAGGAAGAGCAGAGTTTGTTTGAGCTGCTGATCAGTGTCTCGGGGGTCGGCGGCAATACGGCGCTGGTGATTCTCTCCAGCATCCCGCCAGACGATCTCCGGCTGGCCATTGCGAGTGGAGATGAGCTGGGGCTGAAACGTATCAAAGGGATCGGCCCTAAAACAGCTGCCCGTATCGTGCTGGAGTTGCGGGACAAAGCCGGTGTCGGTGTACCTGATACGGCGGGTCAGCGCCAGCCCGGAGACCAGTCCCGTCGCCGGCAGGAGGCTCTGGCGGCCTTGATGACACTGGGTATGCCCAAGCCTGAAATGGAAAAACGACTCGATAAGATCCTGCAGGAACAAGGATCAGATCTGCCGGTAGAGCAACTGGTGAAGCTGGCCCTGCGGAACAACTAGTTATCGCAAGAAAATCCATGTTAATGTAATTTGTGTTTGATGGATTTTTTGAACAGCAAAGCCGGTTTTCGGTGTGCTGGATGCGGCAGGATAGCACCAGCATTCGCTACGGGCAGGTATCAGTGTCATCGGAATTGCCTTTCTTTGTGCGTGAATAATTGATATGTTTGCTTCGTAATATGTTTTTCACCTCAGCACCGGCCCTGACCTGTCGTTGCACTTTTACTTACAATCGGTACGGATGCCTATGAAACAGCCTTTACGTTGATTTTTGAAGTGAGACCGCTCATTTCTGTAACTTTAAATTCGTAAGGCTTTGTCTAAGTTCAGCATTGCGTGGCTGGTGTCTGCCCTCATGTCCTTTTTTGCCGCAGACCCCCTTCCGTACCCGGATACCCTTCCTGCCGACCTGCCCCCTCAGGCTCAGCCCCCATCGCCTGATCCTGTGTGGATCATGGACGAGGATACCCCCCGTGTGGTCAATACCCCGACCAACCGCCGGGGGGACGCTACCCATCAGCGGTATCTCACCCCCCTTCATCTGAAGTACCCCTCTAACTATAAATCCAGCTTTGAGCTAGCCCCGGATGGCAAGGGATTTACGATCTATGAAAAGATCGGAGACATTAATTTCCGGGAGCCATCCTACATTTCATTTGAAGACTATCAGGCATGGCGCCTTCGCAAGAGCAATGAGGAGTACTTCCGCGAGAGTTCGCTCCAGTCCGGGGGAGCTGCCTCCAAAGGGCTGGAACTCAACGTCAATATTGCAGAGCTGAGTGATGTTTTTGGGGGAGGGAGCATTTCGATCCGCCCCACAGGATACGCTACCCTGGACTTCTCTATAGACCGCAACCGGACAGACAACCCCTCGATCCCGCTCCGGCAGCAGCGGACGACCACCTTTGGGTTTGATCAGCAGATACAGCTCGGGGTGGTGGGCCAGATCGGGGAGAAGCTCCGGATGAATGCCAACTTTGACACCCAGGCGACCTTCCAGTTTGAAGACCAGCTCAAGCTGGAGCATACCGGCACGGAAGACCAGATACTCCAGAAGATTGAGGCGGGTAATGTGAGCATGCAGCTCGGCAACTCCCTGATCCAGGGACGCCAAAATCTCATGGGGCTCAAGGCTAAGCTCCGGTTTGGGCCGGTGTATGTCACCTCAGTAGCCTCTATCGAGCGAGGCAAGGTTGAGTCCATCAAGGTATCGGGCGGAGGAGCGATTGAAACCCCCTTCAAAAAGGAGGCCTCTGAGTACGACATGAACCGCCACTTTTTCCTGTCGCATTATTTCCGCTCCAAATATGAAGAGGCCCTCTCAGACCTGCCCGTGATCCGGTCCAGCCTGCGGATCAACCGGGTCGAGGTATGGGTAGAGCAGCAGGGTATTGCCCGCAACAACCGCAACGCAGTAGGGTTCATTGACCTGGGTGAAAACGACAATTCCGTGGGCAATGGCCAGGGACGGGTCTATAACCAGGGCCTCGACCGCTCTGGTGCGTATGACCGCCTCCCCTCCAATAATTCCAACAACCTCTTCTCCATCCTGACGGCAGATCCCGCTGCCCGCAACCAAAACACGGCCAAAAGTGCCATCGAAGCCATTCCCGGCCTCAACATGCAGAATACCTCAGATTTTCAGGTACTCGGGAATATGCGCCGCCTGGAGCCGAACGAATATACCGTCAATACCCAGTTAGGATACATTTCGCTCAATACCCCGATCCCTCCGGACCAGGTATTGTTTGTGGCATTTGACTACACCCTGAACGGACAAGCCTATCAGGTAGGTGAGTTTTCGAATGACGTACCCGCAGACGGACTTAACTCCAATGTCCTGTTTGTCAAGATGCTCAAGTCCTCCGTGCTGCGGGTGGAGCCCTATCCCGCCTGGGACCTGATGATGAAAAACATTTACAACATCGGGTACGGAATCGAGCAGGAAGGATTTTTCTTTGACATTAAATATGAGTCCGCAACCAGCGCCGGCAAAATCAACTTTCTGCCCAAAAGTTCTGTCGCCAACATCCCCCTGATCCAGGTGACGGGGCTGGATCGCCTCACCAACCATACTGCCCCCAATCCGGACAACTATTTTGACTATATAGAAGGGATCACTGTGAAGTCAGACCGGGGGATGGTCATCTTTCCGGTACTGGAACCCTTTGGGGAGAGTCTCAGCCGCAAGATCACCGATCCGGACGATAAGGCCACCTATGTATTTCAGCCTTTGTACGACGAGACCCAGGTGAATGCCGTCCAGCGGTTTCCGGAGCTAAACCGGTACTCCTTTGAGGGATATTACCGGTCAGCCAGCGGCTCGGAGATCCCGCTCAACACCTTCAACCTCCAGGAGGGAAGTGTCGTCGTGACAGCCGGCGGGCGTACCCTCCAGGAGGGGAGTGACTATACGGTGGACTACTCCGGGGGCAAGGTCACAATCCTCAACCCCTCTATCCTGACCTCCGGACAGGATATAGATGTGTCATTTGAGAGCTCCTCGGCGTATCAGATTCAGACCAAGGCCCTGCTGGGTTCGCGGATTGAGTACAGCCCGTCCCGGGACATCCGCCTGGGCGCTACGGTCCTCAACCTGCGGGAGCAGCCCTTTAACCAAAAAACCACCCTCGGAGACGAACCCGTCAACAACACCCTCTGGGGACTGGATGGGAGCTTCCGGCGCGAATCAGACTTCCTCACCAAGGTCATAGACAGGCTCCCGCTCATCAGTACCAAGGAAACCTCCAGCCTGAACTTGGCCGGTGAGATGGCACAGTTTATCCCCGGTGCCCCGCCGATCAACAAAAACTCAGAGGACAAAGGGATTGTATATCTGGATGATTTTGAGGCCGCTGCCACGCCGTACTCCCTGCAAAGCCAGATCAAGTGGCGTATGGCTTCCTTTCCGGAGGGCAATACCCGCCTGCTCGACCCTACTGCAATCTGGACCTCTCCGCTGGCCGCCAATTTCACCCGCGCCAAGCTGGCCTGGTATCAGATAGACATGTCGTTTTATCAGCGGCTGGGGGCTGAGTTTCCGGAGGCAGACCTGTACAACAACTATACCCGACAGATTTTGCCCCGGGAGATTTTCCCCACGGCCTCCCGGGCTTTTGGCAATAACCTCCAGCCGACATTTGACCTGCACTATATCCCGAACCAGCGCGGCCTCTACAACTATCAGTACGAAAGCAGCCGCCTGGATCCGGCCACGGGTTTACTCACAGAACCCCGTGAAAACTGGGCCGGGGTCATGCGGGAAATAGATGTCAACAATGACTTTGAAGCCACCAACGTCGAGTTTATTGAGTTTTGGATGATGGATCCCTTCCTCCAAAACCCTGCACATGAGGGCGGTGAATTTTATATCAACCTGGGTCTGGTCAATGAAGACGTCCTCACCGACGAAAGCCTGAGCCGTGAGCACGGCCTGCCCGGACCCAATGATGCGCCGAATCTTCAGGCGACTGACTGGGGGCAGATATCCCTCGGCAACCCACCCAACAATGCCTTCAGCAACCAGCGGGAGGACCGCGAAGCCCAGGACATCGGGCTGGATGGACTCACCTCTCCGGAAGAGGCCACTTTTTTTGAGCAGGCGGTGATCACTAACCTCCGCAACATCCTCAGTCCCAATGCCCTCAGCGAGTATGTGACGGACCCCAGCTCGGATGACTACCGGCACTTCCGGGATGAGGACTACGAGCAGCGCCAGGCTGGCATCCTGGAGCGGTACCTGGACTTCAACGGGACAGAAGGTAACTCACCCGTAGGCGAAAACACCAACCAGTATACCACCCAGGCTACCACCTTGCCAGACAATGAGGACCTGAACAACAATGGTAGCCTGAACTTTGCGGAGCAATACTGGGAATACCGGATCCGCCTCCACCCGGACTCCATGGAGCGGGGCAAATATTTTATCGTGGACAAAATCACGAATGACTCCATCCGGGCCCAGAACGGCACGCAGACGGTGACCTGGTATCAGTTTCGGGTACCGCTTAATGCAGGTAAGTCTGTCAACGGGATTGATAACTTCAAGACCATCAGCTACATGCGTATGTACCTGGCGGGATTTGAAGAGGAGGTGATCCTGCGGATGACGGAGTTTCAGCTCGTGTCGTCTCAGTGGCGCAAGTTTGCCGGTGACCTGACCGATACGGACATTATCCTCCCCAACCCTGAGCCACCCTTCGGATCCTTTGACCTGGGGGTAGTGGGGGTAGAGGACAACTCGCAGCGCCTGCCTTTTAATTATATGGAGCCACCCGGTATCGTCCGCCAGGCTTTTAATGGCAATACCCTGGCAGGATTTCTGGAGGACGAGCGGGCTTTGTCGCTGAAAATCTGCAACCTCGAAGACGGTGATGCCCGTGGCATCTTCAAAAACGTCCGCAGCGATCTGCGCCTCTACGAGCGCCTGCGCATGTGGGTGCATGCGGAGGCAAATGATGGCAACGGGGTGCCTTCCAACTTTAATGAGACGGGCGATGCGCGCCTGTTTATCCGCCTCGGCCTGGACAATGACCAGAACTACTACGAATATGAACTCCCCCTGACACCTTCTGATCCGGGTGGCGGCATCAATGTAGCGGAAAACGTATGGCTCCGGGCCAATGAGATCAACTTTGAGCTGGCCAAACTCGCCGCTGCCAAGGATGCCCGCAATACAGACGCCGCAGGGCTGATCTACCGCTACCCCTGGCGGGACAGTACCATGCCAGAGGGACACTTTATTTATGTAAAAGGTACGCCCAAACTCTCCGAGGTACGCAACATCATGGTCGGGGTGCGCAACCCCAAAGATCCTGACGGTGACCCGATATGCCTGGAGGTATGGGTGAATGAGCTGCGGATGACCAATTTTGATGGCCAAAAAGGCTGGGCAGCCAATGCCAATGCCTCCCTCAAGCTGGCAGATATCGCAACCATCAACGGTACTTTCTCCTATAAAACAGCCGGATTTGGGGCTCTGGACCAGAAACTCGGCAGCCGGTCACAGGAGGATCAGATTCGCTACGACTTGTCTGCCAATATGTCGCTGGACAGATTTTTCCCTAAAAAATGGGGCCTGCAACTGCCTGTGTATGCTACCTACGGAGAGACCCGGATCAACCCGCAGTTTAACCCACAGGAGGCTGACGTACGGACAGACAAACTCCTGGAAAACCTGGATCCGGTAGACCGGAAGCTGCGCCTGCAGTCCCTGCAGGACTACCGCCGCACCCGGAGTATCTCCTTCAATAACTGGCGCAAGATCAATATCCCCAAAGAACAGCCCGAAGAACCGGAAGACGGGACCAAAGCTGCCAAGCCGACCAAACAGCCGGTCCTGATGCCCTGGAATGTCTCCAACTTTGACTTCACCTTCGCCTATAACGAACAATTGGCCCGGAGTGCCGTCATCGAACGGCGATTTACGACCCAGCACCGGGGAGCGGTCAATTACCGGTACACCTTCCCGCAGGTGAAAGTCAAACCCTTCGCGAAGTTTGAGAAGATCAAGGGGTTAAAAGACTTTTATTTTTCGCCGCTGCCGACCTCGGTGTCTATTGCCATCAGCGGAGACCGGCAGTTTGAGGAGCGCCTGTTGCGGGCTACTTCGCAGTTTGGCGGATCAGTGGATCCCCTTTTCTCCAAAAATTTCCTGATCAACCGCAGTTATACCCTGAGCTGGAACCTTACCCGCGCGCTTCAGCTCAACTACTCCGCCAACAATGTGTCCCGGGTGGATGAAGTCCGGGGATACTGGAGTACGGCGACTGACCGGGAGCGGGACTCAGTGGGTACCCTGGGCGAAAACCTGCTCCACATCGGGCGCGACCCCGCCAATGGGCATAACCAGTTGGTCAATTTCGGGCGGACCACGACCTTCACCCACAACCTGAGCGCCGGGTATCAGTTGCCTTTTGCGCAGATCAAACCCCTGAGCTGGATTTCGGGTACGGTCAACTATACAGGCTCCTTCAACTGGCAGCAGGCCCCCGAAAATAATCAGTCCTTTGGGGCGATTATCGGCAACTCGCAGACGATCCAGGCCTCTGGCAAGCTGGACCTGAATGGCCTCTACCGCAAGGTCGCTCCCCTCAAAAATATCCTGGAGGGCAAAAAGGCCAATGGTCAGCCCATCCGCAAGCCTGGTCAACCCGCCACGGCAGCCCCCCCTGCCAAACCCGGCCAGCCACCCGTCAAGCCACCACCAGTAGCCCCCAAGGACTCTGTCGAAAAACCAGACCCCCTCCGGGCCCTCAAGGCCATCAGCCGCGAGCTGATCCGCATAGGCCTGAGCATCCGAAGTGTGGACGTAGCGTGGAACAACAATGCCAGCACGACACTCCCCGGTTATCTCCCGATGACAGATAATTTTGGGTTTGACTGGGGATATATCAACCCCACTACGGGAGTGGCCTCGCCGCTGACCCCACCCACCCTGGGATTCCTCTTTGGGGATCAGCGGGACATCCGGTACCAGGCTGGTCTCAACGGCTGGATTACCCAGGATACCCTGCTCTCAAACCTCTTCATGCGAAACAATACCTCCAACCTGACAGCCCGCACCTCGGTCGAGTTGTTCAAGGGATTCAGGGTAGAACTCTCCGCCAACCGGAGTATCAACGCCAACGAAAGCGAATTTTATCGCTACGATCCACAGACAGAGGGTTTCCGGGGATTTGACCCGCTCAGCAGCGGCAACTTCTCCATGACTTATATTTTTATCAATACGGCATTTGAGTTTGGCAATCCGGAAGAGTCTGAAAACTTCCGGAACTTCTCCAGCATCCGGCAGCAGATCTCGTCCCGGTATGCAGAAAAAAACCCGGAGACACGGGGCAATGTCAACGATATTGTCACCGGAGGGTATCGGAATGGGTACCTGGGCACCAATCAGGATGTCCTCATCACCTCCATGCTGGCCTCGTATGGCCTGGTGGCTGCGGACAAGGTGTCGCTCACCGCTTTTCCGGCGATCCCCCTGCCCAACTGGAATGTGAACTACAACGGCCTGACCAACCTGCCTTTCCTCAAAAAGTACTTCAGCGCCGTGACCCTCAAGCACGGATACCGGGCTACCTACACCGTTGGCAATTTTAACAACAACCTCACGGCGCAGGACCTGGACGGTAACGGCATTGCGGACAACTTCACCTCGACCACCGATCCCCTCGGCAATGAAATCCGGGACTACTATGCGCTCGACAACATCCAGGGGGTACAAATATCAGAGCAGTTTTCGCCCCTGATCGGGATCAACGTGAATACCAAAAAGGGTCTTACCTCTCAGTTTGACTACAAACGCGGGCGTAACCTGACCCTCAATGTTGGCAGCATGCAGATGACCGAGAGCCGGAATGAAGACGTCTCCCTTATGATCGGCTACCGCAAAGACAAGGTCAACATGGACTTCCGGTTTATGGGCCGTGACATCAGCCTCAAAAACAGCATGAATGCGCAGCTCCGGACGACCATCCGCGACACCCGCGATGTACAGCACACCCTGGCGGCTACGGCGACAGATCCCTCCCAGTCCTCTGTGACGACACGGGGTTCACTCAGTGTGATTGTATCTCCCTCAGTGGACTATGTGGTGAATACCCGGGTGAATGCCAAACTGTTTTATGAGATCAATATCAACCGGCCCAGGGCTGCGGCGAGCGCCTACAACACGTCCTTCAGCAGTGCCGGGGTGCAGATTCGGTTTACGCTGACGAACTAAGCTATTTTTTGTGTAGTTTAGCCTCCGCTGCGGCCTGTACGGGTGCAGCGGAGTTTTTTTATCCTGCTCATATGATGCTCCGATTTGGTTTGATCCTGATGGTTTTTTTGGCCGCCGCCTGCAAGACCGCTGCTGAACGGCAGCCCGCATCTGGTGCTACACAGGCTGCGCCTACTCCTGGAGCAGTAGCGGCACCCGCACCTGCGCCCGACCAGCCTGATCCGCGCGTGCGGGAGATGGCACAGGAAGAGTGGCAGTCAGCGCAGGCATATCCTGCCAGTGACTCCGCTGATTTCCCGTTTGTATATCGTCCGAATGACTCTACCCGCTGGTTTCGGGCCTGGACCATGAATTTTCGCCTCACCCATCGCCCGCCATTGGTCGCTAAGCTGAATACGGAGACTCCCTGGATCAATCCGGATGTATATAATGAAAACAACGGTACCTTCGTCACCTATGTGCGGGACGGGGCTGTTATGAACCTGTCCAATCCCTACATTCACGTCCAGTATATCCACAAGCGGCTTCCCTACTGCGGCACGACAGACTCTGTGCTGCTGTGGCTGGATCAAAACTTCAGCAAAGACCCGGCCCTGGAGATTCTTCAGGACAAATATGAATTGCCTACCGCCTCGGGACTTAGGGCACTGTGCAAAGACTATAAAACCGGAGGCGTTGACACTCGCCCCGCCAAGTACCTGTCCTATGCTTATATCAGCTATGACGAGAGTTATATCGTAGGTCTGGCCCTGACGACCCAGGACGTGTATGCATTTAATATGTACAAGCCGATGTTTCAGCGGCTTGTATCGAGTTTTGTCCGGCTCTGATCAGGCCTCATCAGCCCCGAGTGCCTCATTGAGATACACATTGAGCGGGTGCATCGTCTGAAAGCACCTGACAACATGTGCCGTGAACGCCGACGTGAGGATCATCTCCTCCGGGATGTTGGCCGTGACAAAAAAGCCTTTGAATTTTAGCAGGTCAGCATCGGGATGATCCTTGGGGTACTCGCGTGGCACCGTACGCAACTGCTCACCCTGAAGCACGCCGAAGGTCTCCTGAAATCCCGGATCAGCCAGTATCTCCCGCAAGGCCTGGCTGTTATAGTCAATATGCGCCCGGATTTTTTTTAACTCCGGGGGTTGTGGCTGATAAGATCCCCCGCCTACAAAACATCCACCCGGCTCCAGGTGCAGGTAATACCCGGCATAGACGGTGTTTTTGCCGCCTCCGCTCAGGTAAGCACCCATATTCACCTTATATGGTGACTTATCCTTTGAGAAACGCACGTCCCGGTTGATGCGAAACAGGGACTTGGACGCGTCTAACCCCGATACAGACGGATCAAATGCTGAAACGCCCTCAATAATGGCGTCTACGGTGCGGACAAGCTGGGTGCGGACAGCCTGATAGCGGGCACGATTCGCTTCAAACCACTCCTTGTGGTTGTGGGCCTTCAGCTCCAGGAGAAAAGGTAAGGTATCAGGGGACAACATGGGTGGATGAGGGAATTGAGGGTTTGGTGTATAAAGATGCAGAATATGTCGTGCTCCGGCAATACCAGGCAGCAATATGCCCTAACACAGCCGCAGTTTTTTCGTAGGTTTACGTCAGGCCACCCGCCTTACGGGTTGTGCTTTTATGCCGACCATACCGGTCATTGCCCATGAAAAAAATTGCCTGTCTGATCGCCATGATGTCCCTGCTGATGCTGCACGGGATCACACAGCCCGCACCGGGCCGCTATCACCTCAAGCTCGCCAAGCTTAAATACAGCGGAGGGGGGGACTGGTACGCCAATCCCAGCTCATTGCCTAACCTGATCCGTCATATCAACGAAAACTCGACCCTGCGGGTGGCACCTGCGGAGGAGGTAGTGGAGCCTGGCAGTCCCCAGATTTTTCAGTACCCCTATGTCTATATGACCGGGCACGGCAATATCACCCTCTCCAGTGCCGAGGCCGAAAACCTCCGCAATTATCTGCTTGCAGGTGGTTTTTTGCACATTGATGACAACTATGGCCTTGACAAATATGTCCGTAAGGAGATGAAAAAGGTGTTTCCGGAGCTGGAGTTTGTAGAGCTCCCGTTTACACACCCGATTTATCATGCTTTTTACGACTTTCCGGCCGGCTTGCCCAAGGTACACGAGCATGACAACAAACCGCCTCAGGGACTGGCCCTGATGTGGGAGGACAGGGTGATTTGTTTTTATTCCTATGAGTGTGACCTGGGAGACGGCTGGGAGGATCCTCAGGTGCACAATGATCCGGAGCCTGTACGCCAGCAAGCCCTGCGCATGGGGCTCAACATCGTGATCTGGGCCCTCAACAATTGATTGGTGCGGGGTAGCAGATCAGGCTTGGCCAGCCTTTAGCTCAATGACGGTGATTTCCGGCGGGATACCGATCCGTCCCGGGTATCCGATATACCCAAACCCCCGGTTGACATATAGTTGCTGCCCGTTTTTTTCGTACAGACCTGCCCATTGGTCATAGATATATTGGGCAGGGCTCCATTTGATATGAGGGGTCTCAATCCCGAGTTGCATGCCGTGTGTATGACCCGATAAGGTGAGCCCGATGTCTGGAAAACGGGTCAGGATCTCGGCATCCCAATGACTGGGGTCGTGGGAGAGGAGAATTTTGGCGGGAGCTTCTTCCGTACCCTTCCAGGCATCGGAGAGTCGTCCATACTGCGGGAAATTGCCTTTGGCGGCCCAGTTTTCCACCCCCAGCAAGGCGATGGCATCCGAGCCCGTCCGCAGGAGGCGGTGCTCGTTGATGAGGAGTTCCCAGCCCATCGTTTTATGTACTGCCCGGATGTCCTGCTGGTTGGCGAGTTTATCCGCCGGGTTTCGCCATTGGGTGTAGTTGCCGTAGTCGTGGTTGCCGAGGACTGAATACACCCCCATCGGAGCCCGGAGCCGGCTGAAAATTGTGGTGTAGTCCCGCATTTCGACCGCCTGGTCATTGACCAGGTCGCCGGTAAACAAAATCAGGTCGGGTTTTTCGGCCATAGCCATGGTCACTCCACCCTCGACGGCTGTTTTGTTCCAGAAACTACCTGCGTGTATATCAGAGAGTTGTACGATCCGCATGCCGTCAAATGCCTTGGGCAGGCCGGGCAAATAGATGATCTGGCGGCGTACGCGGTAGTCATGGGCGCCGCTGAGGATGCCCCAGGAGATGCCCGCCACCGGCGTGGCAGCGAGCAGGAGGCCTGTTTTAGCCAGGAAGGCAGACCGGGAGATCGGCTCACCGGGTGCAGGCACAGGCGGGGCGGGCCGTACCCGGCGTGTGATCCAGATCAGGGTCCTGCGCAGGTCGTCTGTCAGTCCGAATACCATGAGTACCATCCGGGCTGCTATCCCGCTGAATACCCACATCAGGACCAGGGCACGTCCCGTAGCACCCAGCTGGAAGGCCAGAGGCCAGCGCAGTACCGTGATACCAGCCAGGGTGAGGACAGAAACCAGGATCACGACACCCCCGAGCAGACGGATACGTGCCACCGGCCAGGAGCGTACAGCTGTTTTGAGGCTCTGCCAGACATACCAGTCCAGCAGCCCCAGCACAATCGCAAATAAGAATAAAGTCGTGATACGGGTCATAAACGCAGCCATGGATCAAGTACAACACAACCTGTCTTTTCAACCAAAGTTCGCAGAGACCATACCACAAGGATCACAGCGGGAGAAACTACCATGTCTTTGTGTGCTTTGCAGAAAGCCAATATGCTCTTTGCGTGAGCCCCGAAGCGGTTCATGTATGTTTACTGCGTTTCCATGACGGATGGTAATGCTGGATATTGGGGCTAGCTGCAGAAAAGTTATGCACAAACATATCTAAAAAATGTGGATAACCCGGTGTCACACAACCTGAGCAAGAACGTATCACGTGGCTAAGTTTTTTGTATTTTTACCACGTGGATTTTCTGGAACAACTCAATGAAGCGCAGCGGGCGGCAGTTACCAGCCTCGACGGGCCGCATATGGTCATTGCCGGGGCAGGCAGTGGCAAAACCCGCGTACTTACCTACCGGCTGGCTTTTATTATCTCACAGGGCCTGGCTGATCCCCAGGAACTCCTGGCGCTGACCTTCACCAACAAGGCTGCCCGCGAGATGAAGGAGCGGATTTTTAAGCTGGCAGGCTCCGAAGCTAAAAGTATTGTCATGGGCACCTTTCACTCGGTCTTTTCCCGTATCCTGCGGGTCGAGGCTGAGAAGATCGGTTATACCAGCTCCTATACCATCTACGACGCAGATGATGCCCAGAAGCAGATCAAGGACCTGCTCAAGGAACGCGGACTTGATGACAAAGTGTATAAACCCCGGGTCATCTCCCATACCATCAGCTCTGCCAAAAACCAGCTCATCACCCCGCAGGAGTACCGGGATTTTGCCAGTGATGACTTCAATCAAAAAATTGCAGACATCTACGCCCTGTATGAGCAGCGGCTTTTTAAGGCCAATGCCATGGACTTTGACGACCTGATTGTCAAGCCGATCTATCTGTTTAAGACCCACCCGGACATCCTGTACAAATACCAGCATCGGTTCAAGTACATCATGCTGGATGAGTATCAGGATACCAACCATGCACAATATACCCTCACCAATATGCTCGCAGCAGCCCACCAGAATATCTGTGTCGTGGGGGATGATGCGCAGAGTATTTATGCCTTTCGGGGGGCCAATATCCAGAACATCCTCAACCTCAAAAAGGATTATCCGGATCTGAAGGTGTTTAAGCTGGAGGAAAACTACCGGTCTACGCAGAATATCGTCAATGCTGCCAACTCCATCATCGCGCGTAATAAAGACCAGATACCCAAGCATGTTTTCACCCGCAATGATACCGGGGAGCTGATCTGGGTGATAGAGTCGGTGACGGAGCAGGATGAGGCCCGCAAGGTGAGTGACCTGATCCGGGAGCAAAAGCAGGTCGGCAATTACTTCAACAAAGACATCGCCATCCTCTACCGCACCAATGCTCAGTCCCGCGCCCTGGAGGATGAACTGCGCCGGACGGGACTGGTATATAAAATTTTTGGAGGATTGTCTTTTTATCAGCGCAAGGAAATCAAGGACGTCGTGGCCTATCTGCGGCTGTCCATCAATCCCCGCGATGAGCAGTCCCTGCTGCGGGTGATCAACTATCCGGTGCGCGGCATCGGCAAGACTACCCTGGAGCGCCTGACCGTCCTCGCAGATGAGCAGAAACTCAGCCTGGCCGAAATACTCGACCGGGTGGACCAGTGGGGGTTCCCGACCCGCACGGTTGGCTTGTTGCGGGATTTTATGACGATGATCAAAAGTTTTGGGGTTATCGCCCGGAACAATGACGCATATGTAGCCGCCAGCCATATCGCCAAACACTCCGGCATCCTTCAGGACCTGCATAGCGACAAAACAGCCGAAAGCCTCACACGCTGGGAAAACGTGCAGGAATTACTGAATGCCGCGCAGGCTTTTGCTGAAAATCCTGATATCGAGCACCCGAACCTGGAAAATTTCCTGGCGGATATTTCTTTGTTCACGGATCAGGACAACTCAGACGAGGAGCAGGATTATATCACGCTGATGACGATTCACGCTTCCAAGGGGCTGGAGTTTAAGTCTGTGTTTATCGTGGGGATGGAGGACAACCTGTTTCCGAGTTCGCTGGCGCTGGAGACCCGTGCCGACCTGGAAGAGGAACGGCGGTTGTTTTATGTGGCTACGACCCGTGCATGTGAGCGCCTGACCCTGAGTTATGCCCGGTCCCGGTACAAGTTTGGAGAGGTGCAGTACAATGAACCGAGTCGTTTTCTGTTTGAGATAGACGCGCAGTACCTGCGCAAGCCTACTCAGGCAGCCCGGCGCGAGATCGTGAGCCCTATCCCGGCCCGGCCGGCCCTGAGGGGGCGGGCTCCTGTGGCCCGCATCAGCACGCCCCCGCCTGAGGATAACTTTGTTGCGGCTCCGCCGGAGGCCATCCAGAAAGGGCAGAAAGTACTGCACCAGAAATTTGGGCCGGGTGATGTCCTCGTTGTAGAGGGTGAAGGGGATGGGCGCAAGGCCACGATCCTGTTTAAAGACGGAGGCCGTCGCGTACTCCTCCTGAAGTACGCCCGGCTGCAGATCATGAGCTGAGTCAGGAGGGTCTGATGGATTTATTGCGTATTCCTTTCAGATGCATTGACATATGAGCTTATTTTTCGCTATCTTGCCCCAAAATGAGCCAGACTGGCACCAGGCCTCAGTGCAGCTTTTTACCTGCTTACTATATCACGCTGCCTGAAACCTATATCCTGATGTACCTGTGCCTTCTTTACTGACAATAGATTTCCATGCAGTATAAAATTTCTGACCAGCCCCTGCGGCTGCGTGAGTTTGGGCGGAATGTGCAAGCCCTGGTAGAGCATGCTTGTACCATCGGAGACCGCACGGAACGCAACAGGGTCGCCAACGAGATTGTAAAAATCGTCACCTGGCTGAATCCTCAACTGAAGGACATACCTGACTTCAAGCAAAAAATCTGGGATGCAATCGTCATCGCCAGCGACTTTAAGCTTGATATAGACGCACCTTATCCAGTTCCCTCGGCAGAAGTATTCCATAAGAAACCGGAGCAGCGCATGCCTTATTATAAGGAAGTGCCTCGCTTCAGGCAGTATGGGATTAACCTGGAAAAGATGATCGCCAAGGCCGTGGAGATGCCTGAGGGACCTGTAAAGTCTCAGTATATCAACATGATTGCCAATGCGATGAAACTTTTTCTCCGCAATACTGACCGGGAAAGTCTGCCGGAGACCGCCATAATGGATCATATCCGGGAGCTTTCCCGGGGCAAACTCTCAGTCCGGCTGGAGGATATAAACTTTGTGCGGGTATACAGCAATAACTTCCCTCAGAACAGCAGCAATACCGGCAGCCGACGCCAGCACAGCGGTAACAATCCCAAGAATAAAAACCGCAACAATAACCGGAATAAACAGCGCCGACGCAACTGACATGGAGTTTTTTGAAGTAACAGGCGGACATCAGCTCCGCGGCGAAATCACCCCCCAGGGCGCTAAAAACGAAGCCCTGCAGATCATCAGTGCCGTACTGCTCACCCCAGAGCCTATTACGATCTCGCATGTGCCGGACATCGTGGATGTAAACCACCTGATTGAGATCCTGCGCTCGCTGGGGGTGATAGTCCGTCGGGACGGGCCGGAAACCTATACCTTTGAGGCACGGGACATCAACCTGGATTATCTCCGCTCAGGCTCCTTCTGGCAGCAGGCCCGTAAGCTCCGGGGCTCCATCATGCTGGTCGGTCCGCTGCTGGCGCGGTTTGGATTTGCGTATATCCCCAAACCTGGTGGTGACAAAATCGGTCGCCGTCGGCTGGATACCCACTTCTGGGGGTTTCAGCAGCTCGGTGCTCAGTTTGAGTATGATGAAACTATCGGTATATACCGGGTGCAGGCCCAGGGCCGCCTCCGGGGCACCTATATGCTGCTGGACGAAGCATCTGTGACAGGCACCGCCAATATTGTCATGGCTGCGGTCCTCGCTCAGGGCACCACCACGATCTATCACGCTGCCTGTGAGCCATATCTGCAGCAGCTCTGCAGCATGCTCAACCGCATGGGGGCCCGCATCTCCGGCATCGGTTCTAACCTGCTCACCATCGAAGGGGTGGACAGCCTCGGCGGGACGGATCATCGCCTGCTGGCTGACATGATCGAGGTCGGCAGTTTTATTGGTATGGCTGCCATGACCCAGGGAGAGCTCATCATCCGCGATGCGGATGTGCACCAGCTCGGTATTATCCCCAGCACTTTTCAGCGCCTGGGGGTGAACCTGGAAGTCAAAGGCAATGACCTCATCGTATATGCGCAGGAGGTGTGTGAGATAGATACCTTTATTGACGGGAGTATCCTGACCGTATCGGATCACCCCTGGCCGGGCTTCACGCCGGACCTGCTGAGTATCGTACTGGTGCTGGCGACTCAATGTAAAGGCTCTGCGCTGATCCATCAGAAGATGTTTGAGAGCCGTCTCTTTTTTGTGGACAAGCTGATAGATATGGGGGCTCAGATCATCCTCTGCGATCCGCACCGTGCCTCCGTGATCGGGCTGGCACGCCGGCAACCGCTGCGGGCTATCTCGATGACCAGTCCGGATATCCGGGCAGGGGTGGCGCTGCTCATCGCAGCCATGTCTGCTGAGGGGGTATCCCGTATCTACAATATCGAGCAGATAGACCGGGGTTATCAGCATATCGAGGATCGCCTCAATCCGCTGGGAGCCAGGATCGTCCGGCACAA
Source organism: Bacteroidia bacterium (assembly GCA_033762375.1). Taxonomy (GTDB): domain Bacteria; phylum Bacteroidota; class Bacteroidia; order J057; family J057; genus RDXT01. The sequence goes on along the minus strand of JANRLQ010000026.1, from coordinate 41,182 downwards.
AGAATCATAAGGCGTATGCCGATCAGGATACAGGTGCGGGGGCCGGTGAGGCTCCCGCATACTTTTTTGAGGGCTGGCCACAGCGGTGGCTGTGGCGGTTGCGTGAGGGGGCCGGAGGGCGCGACCGCAGGGAGCGGTCCGCAGCGTAGCGGAGGACGGAGCGCAGCGAACCCCGCAGGACACCGACCCCGGCCCCGATCAGGGCAGCCGGGGGCACGCCCTTAAAATCATAAGTTTGATAATGAGGGGATTATCCTCCGATCATGACGGTCGGACATCCCAGGACAATGCTGCCGCCGTGGGCTGTGGAGTCACCCATACGGGCTGCGGGTTTGCCGCCGATCATCACGGTCGCAGAACCTTTGATAATGCTATCGGGGGGCCCCACGCATACGCAGCTGTCTCCGAGGGTAGCCGCAGGCATGCCGCCAATGAGCACCGTAGGGATGCCGGGGCCTATGATGGGGCCGCCAACGTGGGGGATCGGAGGTAAGCCCGGAGTCTGCATCGGGCAGGTGTGCATGTCGGTCAGGCGGGCAGCGGGTGGCATGGCTGGATCAGGTTGAGGCAACAAGATAGGCGATGCGCGGGAGAATGGCAACAGCCTGCCATATAAAAGAACAGGCGAGTCGTATGACCCGCCTGCTAAGCATATCTGCTATCTTATGATCAGTCGTTTTGGTTGAAAAACTCCCGGATTTTGGAGAAAAATCCTTTCTGCTCGGCAGTAGGCCGCGGGTGGAAGTTGTCGGAGTCTTTGAGTTTGGCGAGGATACGGCGCTCCTCGGCGGTGAGGTTCTCCGGCGTCCAGACGTTGAGGTGTACGAGGAGGTGTCCGGCACCGTAGCCATTAATATTGGGCAGGCCCTTGCCTTTGATGCGGAATACCTTGCCGGGCTGGGTACCGGGGTCAATTTTGATCCGGACTTTGCCGCTGAGGGTAGGTACGTCCACATTGGTGCCGAGGGCGGCATCCGGGAAGCTGATAAACAGCTGGTGGATAAGGTTGTCTCCGTCCCGCTCAAACTGCTCATGTGGGAGTTCCTCGATCTCGACGATCAGGTCTCCGGACGGGCCGCCCCGCAGGCCTGCATGGCCTTTGCCGCGGACGCTGAGGTTCATGTTGCGCTCGACACCGGCGGGAATTTTGATGGAGATGGTATCTTCTTTTTCTGTGCGGCCTCTGGCGTCGCAGACCTGACATCCGCGGGCGACAATTTTGCCTTCGCCCTGGCAGGTAGGACAGGTAGATACGACTATCTGCTGGAAAAATCCACCACCGGCCTGCTGCCGGATCTCGCCCATGCCCTGACAAGTGGGGCAGGTATTGAAGGAGGTGCCGTTTTCGGCACCGGTACCGCTGCACGCCTCGCAGGCGGTCATGCGGTTGAGTTTGATTTTTTTCTCGACGCCGGAAGCGATTTGCTCCAGGGTGAGGGAGAGCTTGATGCGCATGTCAGCGCCCCGCTGCCCGGTACGACGGGTCCTGCGGCCACCGCTACCGCTGCGTCCGAAGATGTCGCTCCCAAAAATGTCGCTGAACTGGCTGAACAGATCCTCATAGGCGCCGTATCCGGCTCCGCCGCTGGCTGCGGACGAACCTACGCCGGCATGCCCAAAACGATCATAAGCAGCTTTTTTCTGCTCATCGCTGAGTACCTCGTAGGCTTCAGCCACTTCCTTAAATTTGGCCTCGGCCTCAGCGTTTCCAGGATTTTTGTCCGGGTGATACTGCACGGCGAGTTTTCGGAAGGCTTTTTTCAGCTCATCCGGTGAAGCGGTGCGGGATACGCCCAATACTTCATAATAATCGCGTTTTGCCATAACGGTTATTCTCCTACGATCACTTTAGCGAATCGTATGACTTTTTCTTTCAGTTTGTAGCCGGTTTCGGCCTCATCAACGACCAGACCTTTCTGATCATCGGCCACTGGTACGCTGGTGACCGCCTCATGCAGGTTGGCATCAAACGGCTGACCTTTGCTCTCAATACGCTCCAAACCGGCTTTCTGAAACTGGCGGAGCAGGTTATGATTGACGAGGGCTATACCTTCTTTAATGGCTGACAGATTGTCAGTTTTTTCGATGGCATCCAGGGTCCGGTCAAAATTGTCGAGGATGGGCAGAAGCTGGAGAATCAGATCCCGGTTGGCCTGCTGGATCATGTCCAGGGCTTCTTTTTCCTTGCGTCTGCGGAAATTGGCAAAATCAGCATTCAGCCGTACGTAGAGGTCTTGCTGCTGGGCGGTTTCCTGCCGGGCTTCCCGTAGTTCTACCTGAAGTTTGGCAATGATCCGCATGGCATCTTCCAGGTTTCCAGCCTCGCTCTCCAGGATGGGCTCGTGGTCAGGGGGCATATCTTCTGCCATTGCTTCTGTCTGGGTATCAGGCTCCTGGGGCATTACCTCGGGTTGTTCTGGCATTGTGTGCGTTTCGTTTTGCTGCTGCTCGTCCATGTGTCTGAATCCTGCTTACTGACGTGCCTACACCGGTCTGGCCGGTGTTGTTACCCATCATGCAGCATAAGATGTGCCATTGCCAAGCTGACATATTTCCTGAAAAAACAGGCTGCCATAACGGCACACCTGCTTCAAGGCTGCTGCCACGACTGCATGAATGTGTCCCAGGTTTGTTTTTGGTAGTGGTTTTCGCCGATAAAGTGCAGGATGGGCATAAAATCCGGACCGGTCAGGTATCCGGGTACCCGGGTGATCAGGTTCCCGTCTGGTTCCAGAAATACAGAGGTAGGATATGAAGGTTGGCCGTTCATGAGCTTGTAGGCAATCTCGTGGATGCCCCCTTTGCCGGGCTGGCCCAAAAATCCATAGGTAACACCATCCAGGACAATGTCACCAGGTTTTTCGGCATTAAACTTTACGGCGTGGTAGTGAGTGTTGAGATAGGCGGCTACCTCCGGCTGGGCATACGTATCCCGGTCCATGCGCTTACACCACCCGCACCAGTCGGTATAAAAGTCTATAAAAATTTTTTTGCCGTCCTGCTGGGACAGTCGTACGGCCTCAGGCAGTGAAACCCATTGTACAGGCTCAGCCGCAGGGGAGGCGGGTACTGTGGTGAGGGAGAGCCATCCGGCGAGGATCAGAAAGTACATATAGGTATCAGGTCAGAATGCGTAAAAATACCTCATGCTCCACCAGGGGGAGCATGAGGTAAGATACGCAGCGCAGGGCTGCAGGTTGGGTGCCAGACCCGACAAAATCACTGTAATCTGACAAGGGCGAGCCAGGCTGCCAGGGAGTCTGGGGATACCCTGTTGTGCTGATGTTGTGTACTGATTTGTATGAAGCCGTCCAGACCAGGACTCAGGACGATCTGTCCCGGCCCGACGCTGTCTGGGACCGTGCTGAGGGGGGTCCATCTCCGGGTAGCAGGCTCGTACATGCGTATGAGGCCGGTGGCAAGTGCCGGGGGAGCATCTGTGGCCTGTCCGAGTAGGTGCCAGTTGCTGCTGCGGATAAGGTAACGCTCAGTGCAGGTAGCTGCAGGAGCCGGGGTAGGAGCGGGGGCAGGCTTGGGTGCTTGTGCGGCGACCCGGCTGGAGGCAGCCCTTTCCCAATCCCGGAGTTGCGCCTGATAGAGCTGATTGGCTTCGGCCTCGGTCCGGGCCTCAAAGAGTGGCCTGGCCAGCACCCGTTTAATCTCCACGCCGGCTCCTGCCTGCCGGGTAAACATGAGTTCAAACAGATCGCCCTTGCGCCGGACCCGGACCTGCTCCCAGGATTTGTCCCCGATCAGCCCTTCCTGCCATGGATCTGCAGACCCGGGCCCGGGTACCCAAGCCCAGTACACACGAGCATACCCGGCAAACTCCGGGAAGTCTGCTGCGTTCCGTACCTGTACCCCAAAGGGACGGGCAGGCGGGGGGACGACCTCAGGTGCAGGTGACTCTGCAGTGTGCGGGGGGGCTGCCGGCTGGTCTGGCTCAGGGCAATTGCGCGAGATGTCCTGCGCTAAGTTCACCCATAGGGAGTCATGCTCCAGCCGCAGCAAGTTCAGTACCGGTGCGTCAGCAGGTGCAGTCCGGCGGAGTGTCAGGAACTGTCCGGGCCGGAGGGGCAGAAGGCTGTCACCCAGGCGAGCTTGTACACGGAGTATCCCGGCATCGGCTATCACGTGCTGAAGGGGAAGCCCCGTAAGGTACTGGGCGGCTGGTGCCTGGGTCCACACCACCTCCAACTGGAAGGGGGTACCAGGTTGTATACCAAAAGCATCCGGGGTTGCCTGCAATTGCAGTCCGGGCGTGATGTCCACCCAACGGGTGTCCGTGAGCGAGGTCAGTTGCGGGTCAGGCAGACGGGCCGGAAAAACGGCCGGGGTGGCTGCGGCCTGAGGCAGCTGTGCCTGAGGAGGTTCCAGCGAAGCTTCATAGACCAGCCAGCCTACGGCACCGACAGCAACCAATGCTGCAAAATACCGGGGATTGCGGTAGAGGTTGCGCCAGAACGACAGGCGGTGCGCCGCTTGGTACTGCGTGTACACCGTCTCAAAGTTTTTGTACTGCCTGATTTTGTCGGAATCAGGAAGTTTGGGGTCAATATGTATATGGTACTGACTCATCTGAATTATACATTTCTGACAGGCGCCTGCTTCTCCAGGGTAGTGCGGAGACGGGTCAGCAGGCGATAGACCCGTACCTTGGCATTGTTTTCGGTCATGTGACAGATCAGGCCGATCTCTTTGTAGGACAGTTGTTCAAAAAAACGAAGCTCAATCAGCTGGAGGTCATCCGGGGGCAAGGTCTGAATAAGGTCAAGCACCTGCCGGATGCTGTCCTCTGAGACCTGTTCCTCGATTTCCTCTATAAGATGACCGAGTTGAATCCGCTCCAGGCTCACGTGCCGCTGCCGCTGGTTATGGCGGAAGTACTGGTTCACCTCATTGGAGGCAATCCGGAACAACCATGCGGAGAAGGGTACGCCCTGGAACCGGTACTTCGGTAAGTGGTGCAGTGCTTTGATAAACACATCAGCGGTCAGGTCACCAGCGATTTCTTCCTCATGCAGCCGTTTGTAAATAAACAGATACACAGCATCATAGTACCGCTCGTACAGTGCTGAGAAGTGCCGGGGGTTCTGCTGCGCCGCCTCCACGAGGCGGTGCTCAGACCGGAGCTCATCCGGGGTCAGGGTTTTTCTGATGGGTCTCAATGCTGTTTTCCTGCCGTTTGGTAGATAAGTAATGCAGGAGCGGGAAAAAAGATACAGATAAATCACAGGAAAAATAGCATTCCAAACGTCGTGGCTGATTTATTATTGCCTTACCCGCTCCTGCTCAATAATCAGGAAACACCTGCCGTTTTGTACAGTAAAAAATGAACCGCATGCAGTGATTTCTTCCTATCTGAACCGCTTTTTAACCAACCATTATGCTTATGCCTGGAAAAGCAGTTGTCCTGACAGGAGTGATCTCCCTGCTATGTTTCTCCGCCACCGCGCAGCATGCGTATGTGCGCCCTGAAGATCAGTTCTGGAAACGCCGGGTCGTGAACCGGATCGTGCTGACCGAAAAAGTGAATAAACCGCTCGTGTACCACGAGACGGCTGTGTATAGCCCCAGCCAGACGTATACAGAAACCCAGGGGATGATCAGTGCCCTGATCAACGGGGTGAGGGCGGGCCGCATCCGCGGCTATGACCCGCAGGACTGGGATCATGCCTATGCCTGGCCTGAGCTCCGCGCCCGGATGCAGACCTTTGATCAGGCACTGGTGGCAGAAGAGGCCGGATGGGAGGAACGCGAGCCGGAGGCTGCCACCGCAGATGACTGGGGCAGCGAATGGGAGATGCCTGCCATCCCTGATACTGCCACCTGGAGAGAACCTGTCGTGGCAGCTTACGAGCCAGAACTGGCAGCTTATGAGGAGGTGGTACATGTGGTGGAGGATTGGGTATTTGACAAGGTCAGATCCTCCCTTGTGCATCAGATAGATTATTTTGAAGTCATCTGGCATGATCCTACAGGTACCTTGCCTGAAAAAGTCCTGGCCCGGTTTAAGTGGTCTGAGGTCCGGGAACAACTGGAACAAACCCAGTGGAAAAACCGTTCCAATGACGCTGAGTGCCGCTCCGTGGCAGAAGTATTTGACCTGAGGTTGTTTCGGGCATTTCCCATCAATGTCGGCGGCACCCCTGTCCGCACCCTGGAAGAAGCTGAAATCCAGCGACAAAAGCTGATTGAGTTTGAGCATCACCTCTGGAATTATTGAGGGTGGCCCATGCTGATGCAACTTTTGCTCAGGGCGGCGGTCTCTGGTGTACTAATCTTCCTGCGGGAAACGTTCTTTATGGTGTATTCTGTGAAGTATATACAACAACAAGCAATTTTTTTTCTGATGAAACAAGTGACTTTTGCCCTGATGATCGGTGCGGTGCTGCTCACCAGCAGCTGTACGTATCCTGACGGACCTATCGTGAGCTTAAAGACCCGTGAGGCCCGTGTGGCCAATGCCTGGCGTATTTCGTATGCGACCAATGCCAGCGGGGAGGATCAAACCTCAGACTTTGAGTCCTGGCAGTACACCTTTTCGGAGGATGGCGTTGCGGAGGTTTCATACAAAATTGCCGGCATTACCCTCACCAGCACCGGCGAATGGAACCTGATAGATGACGGCGCTAATTTTCAACTGCTCTTCACTACAGCCGGTATCACGACAACAGATGAGTTTGTGATCCTGCGCCTGACCGAGGATGAGTTCTGGATACGGGATGCTGTGAATGAAAAGGAGGAGTATCACCTCGCCACGTTCTAAGGTTTTACGTGTCAGTCTGATTTTTATAAGGAGGTCTCCCCGTGCGGGGAGGCCTTAGTGTTTGCAGAGGTGCCTACTGCTTGATGATTTTGAGGGAGACCGGTACAGCGCCTGCCCCTTGGCGGCGGACCTCCACCAGGTATACACCCGGCGCCCAGGTATCTGTCTGATAATCTACCGTATTTTCTCCGGCAAGAAGCGCCACCTCCTGGGTACTGATGAGCTGGCCCGCCAAGGTCAGGACCCGTACAGTGGCTGAGGTTGTTTTATCTGCTGATATGCGTAGCTGGCCCTGATCTGAGACAGGATTAGGGAAAAAACTGACGCCAAATGCAGGGGCGATCCAGCTCGACTCCACAATCGGGGACCACGCATGCTGGCCATCATAGTCTGTCTGCCGTACCCGATAGTACACCCGTGTCCCGGGCGGATGAGGGTCTGTCACTTCATAGGTATGCGCCACATCTGTGGTGCCTGCCCCAGGCAAATCGGTCACCGTCTCAAACGTACGGGCGTCCAGGCTGCGCTCGACCGTAAAGTAGTCATTGTTGAGCTCCTTGTGTGTGACCCAGCTGATCTGGATACCTGCGGCGGTGGGCAGAGCTTCTACGTTGCCCCACTCCACAGGCAGGGAGCCAGCCGGTGCATTAAGGCAGTGGGTGACAGAAGTAGCTTTTGTGCCGTACTGGTAGTCAAGACCCGCACTGGGAGTGCCTGCGTCACATACGTCCAGGTTTTCGGAGAGGCGTCCACCGCCATTGAGCGTGGATACTCCGGCGACATTGATTCGCCCCCAGTTGCCGGACGAGGTCTCCGGACCCTCAATGCGGCCATTGACATTGAGGTTGTTGCCGACACTGATCAGGCCTGCTACTTCAAGCTGGGCGCTGCCATTGACATTAAAGTTGCCGCTGATCTGGAGGGTACCGGCCTGATCGAGTGACTTGTTTGCCTCGACATTCCCGCCGACCGTAATAGTGCCGTCCAGCTCTGTGTCAGAGCTGCCATTCATATTCAGGTTTCCCCCGATATTGACCACCCCATTGATCTCCAGCTCGCCGTTGTTGTCCATTGCGCCGGTGACATCCAGTGACCCGAGGATCGTCGCTTCGCCATTGCTGTTGACCTGAAAACTACCGTTGGCGTACCAGGTACCCTCGCTGGTCAGCTCACTGTTGCTGTTGACTTCTACCCGCTCGGTAGTGACATCTCCACCTGCGTGGTTGACAAACGAGGCCCCACTGCTCAGCATAAAAGACCCGGAAGTGAATGATCCGTGGTTTTCAAATACAGTACCCGATTTATATAAGGCAAAAGTGGGGAAACTGGCCGTAGCACCAGCATAATTGGTGATGGTGTTAGACGAGGTACCACTGTTGAACTGAAACGAAGACGGGGAGAGGGTGCCATAGTTGTGGATCACATTGGTCCCTTTGTTGAACTCCAGGGTAGCACCCTGAATGGTGCCTTCATTGCAGATGATGACAGTCCCCGAGCCTGAGCTGCTGTTGCGCCGGATGATACCCCTGAAGTCCCCGGTACTGGTAATACAAATGACGGCTCCTGAGGAGGGATTGATCGTAGCTGTACTCAGACCGGTAATAGTCGTGGTACAGGAAGTACAGGTGCTGCTCACCCCTGCGGGTTGCAGCCATACGAGCAGCGCGGCCAGCAAGGCCACCCCTCCCAATATTAAAGCGGCTGTTCCCATGCGCTGCCGCAGGGAGGATTGCACAGAAGGTCGGAGGGAAGGCCGGGGCATAAGCGTTAAAAAATTTATACCAAAAGTATCGCTCAAAGTGCCTCCCGGCTGGTGAGATAACTATTATATCTTACGAATAATCAATTTGTGTAATATTTGGTGCAAAAAGTAAGAAATAAAATTATGCCCATATTAAAATCTCGGGTTGTACGTCAGTGAGGCGCTACCTATATTTACAACAGGCTGAGTCTTGAGGCAGATATGGGTCAGGACGGTCCAGCTTCAGCATGGTAATGGATTTTTAGTATCGTTAATAAACAGTCAATTACGATTTTGGTATGACTTTTACGGTAAAAACCCTGGTTCAGGCACCGATGAATACGGTATGGAGTTGCTGGACTGAACCTGCGCACATTGTTCATTGGAACCAAGCCTCTGCTGACTGGCATACCCCCCGCGCCACGAATGACCTGCGTCCGGATGGACACTTTTCCTACACCATGGCTGCCCGGGATGGCAGCATGTCATTTGATTTTGCCGGCACCTATACCGAGGTAGTACACGCCGCACGGATCGTGTATGCGATGGAGGATGCCCGGAAGGTTGAAGTGATATTTGAGGCAACGGACGCGGGTGTGGAGGTGACTGAAATTGTGGAGCCGGAGACCCTCAATCCGGTCGAGCTGCAACAGAGCGGCTGGCAGGCGATCCTCGATAATTTTCGGCAGTATACGGAGCAGGTGGCGGCCTGATCACAGGGATGGCATGGGCTCGGATTGCTGGCTACTGTCTCATACACGACATGTATGCCGGTCGCCAGTGAGTATCTTTGGTACTTTACCCTACCCCCATGCAAGTTTATACCTACACGGACCAGCGTGTCCACCTCATCTGCCAGGCCATCGCTAAAGCTGGCCGTACCTATGTTCCAGCCCAGCCGGACGACAGTCACACCAATCTCTCGTACGATACCTGGGGTAACCGTATTACGGGTCGCTGGATTGAGACGCCCGCAGGTCCTGTCTGTCTGACACTTTCCCTGGAGTCGTGGCAACTCCAGTGGCTGAATCGCTCTCAGGAGGTGCTGCATCGTTATGAGATAGCAGGCAGGACCCTGGCCCAGCTGGAGGCGGCTGTACAGGAAGACCTCGCCAGCCTGGGATTGATGCCGGACGGGTATCTGGCCCCGTTACATTTCGAGATTACGGCGTATCCTTTTGTCAGCCAGCCATTTGAAGAGCCGGATACAGAAGGGCTTAGGGCGTGGACCTATTGGCGTACCCTGGCTCACTCGGTTAGTGCCAGCCTGCTCAATTTTCTGCAGACGCCGGGCGAGATTCGTATTTGGCCACATCACTTTGATACAGGCATTTACGTCATACCGCCCGGCAAAGTAGGGATAGGTTTTGGGCTGGCGATGGAAGACAGCATGATTGGGGAGCCGTACTTTTACCTGGCTGCATACGGGCAGGGGCAGGAATTTCTCTATGAGCGGTTGCCGTCATTGGCTGCGGGGCGCTGGCATCTGGGGCCATACTGGCGGGGTGCTGTACTTCCGCTTGGAGATCTGGTGAGTTATACGCTTGCTGAGCAGCACGATCACCTCCGGGCATTTGCTACAACGGCGAGCCGCTGGGCCATAAGTCGCTGAGCGGGTTGTACCTTTCCTGAAAAAATCGTAAGGTAGGGCAAAACTGCTTGTCCCCATGCTTGTTATGACCCGCCGTACCTTCCTCAAAACGACCGCCGCTGCCGGATTGGCGACGAGTATTTTGCCTGTATGGGCTGCTGGACATTCTCCAGCCCCCGCCCCGCTGGAGGTTCATATTTTTTCCAAACACCTGCATTTCCTGGGGTATGAATCCCTGGCAGCCAAAGCACGGGAGCTGGGATTTGCAGGTGTGGACCTGACGGTGCGTCCTGATGGACATGTGTCTCCCGAGCGGGTGACCCGGGATTTGCCACGGGCCATCGAGGCAATGCGGGCGGAGGGCCTGCGCCCTGTCATGATGACCACTGCTATCACGATGCCAGATCAGCAGGCGCGTAACATACTCCAGACTGCTCGTGAAGCCGGGATTACACACTACCGGACGGGATGGATCGCGTACCCGCCTTCCGGACCTGTCCCGGAGGCATTGGAGCAGGCGCGGCGCCAATTAGCGGCATTGACACACCTGAACCAGGAGCTGGGCATGGCTGGGGCCTATCAGAATCATACAGGTGCTTACCTGGGGGCCGCGATCTGGGACCTCTGGCAGATCCTCCGCGACCTCCCACCCGGTAGCCTGGGAAGCCAGTATGATGTACGCCATGCTACTGCAGAGGGTGGATATGCCTGGTACAACAACCTGCGGCTCATCGCCCCTTATATCAACAGCCTGGCCATCAAGGACTTCACATGGCAACAGACTCCGTCAGGCTGGGAGGCTGTCAGCGTGCCCCTGGGCACGGGTATGGTAGACTTTGTCCGGTATTTTAGGCTGTTGCAATCCCTGGGCATCCGGGTTCCGGTTTCCCTGCACCTGGAGTATCCACTGGGGGGTGCCGATCAGGGGAACCGGAAATTGACCGTCGAGCCCTCTGTTGTATATGCTGCGATGCAGCGTGACCTGGAGCAGGTGCAGGCACTCTGGCAGGCAGCCGCTCAATAATCTCCCATCTTATGCTATCTTCCGGCATGAATAGTACGCCACACACCCCGCTGCGGCGGTCTGGCATCCTCCTGGCGCTGATCATCGCCGGGGAGGCTGTTTTTTTGCTGCCGTTTGTACTGCCCCGGATATTCAGGCCGACCCTGCTGGCTGTTTTTGAGCTGAGCAATACCGAGCTGGGGGGGGCTTTTTCAGCCTACGGGTGGCTGGCCGTGGTATCCTATCTGTTAGGGGGGCCACTGGCAGACCGATATCCTGCCCGAAGGCTCATGGCGGCAGCTTTGGCAGCCACGGGCCTTGGGGGGATCATACTCACGACGGTGCCGACCCGCTCCGTGCTGACCATTCTGTATGCCTGCTGGGGCATGACGACCATCCTGTTGTTTTGGGCAGCGCTGATCCGGGCTACCCGCGAGTGGGGTGGCGCACAGGCACAGGGGCGGGCATATGGCTTGCTTGATGGAGGGCGGGGCCTGTTTGCGGCACTGCTTGCCTCAGGTGCCGTGTGGCTGCTGGGGCTGCTCTTGCCGCAGGATGTCAGCAGCACCAACCCTGCTGAGCGGGAGGCTGCGTTGCGAATTGTCATTTGGGTATTCACGGGGTTCACCCTGGGAGCGGCAGGTTTGGTCTGGTGGCTGATCCCTGACCAGGAGCCTGTCCATGTTACGGGACTTCCGCCCCGGCTGACCCTGGCAGGGGTGTGGGCAGTGGCACAGATGCCGGTGGTCTGGCTTCAGGCGGGCATCGTGGTATGCGCTTATGTGGGGTATAAAAGTGTAGATACCCTGTCCTTATATGCGCGGGAAGTTTTTGGGTACGATGAGGTGTCAGCGGCTGGCGTGAGTACCATCGCCTTTTGGGTGCGGCCCGCCGCAGCCCTGGTAGCAGGCTGGCTTGGAGACAGATTTAGCGCATCAAGGGTGATCGTCGCGGGATTCGGGCTGATGGGGGCGGGTTGTGTCGCTATTGCCAATGGCTGGGTGCAGCCAGGACTGCCCTGGACCCTGACCCTGGCCGTGATAACGGGCTGTATCGGGATATTTGCGATCAGGGGGGTGTATTTTGCTTTGTTTGAAGAAGCCCAGGTCCCGCTGGCTCTGACAGGGAGTGCGGCAGGCCTGGTGTCCATGATTGGATTTACACCTGACGTATTTATGGGGCCTATGACAGGTTTTATCCTGGACGGCCATCCCGGAGCTGCAGGTCACCTACAGCTAAATCTGGTGCTGGCGGGATTTACCGTTGCCGGACTGGTATGTGCAGGCGCATACACCTGGCTGGTGACACGCAGACCAGCCTGATGCACGGTGGATATGGCAGTGATGGCATACACCTGATCTCAATAATTGTTATATTGGCCCCATGTACCGAGTCTGGATCATAGTATTGGTGGCAGGGGCGATCTGCGGATGCAAGCAGGATCGCTGGATACCCGACTACTTGCCCATGCATAACGGATATGGGCTGTACGGATTTATGGAGCGGGACGGCGATGAGGTGATCGGCGCACAGTTTGCGTATGCGATGCCCTTCTCCGGCGGACTGGCAGCCGTGAACGTAGGCGGAACGAATACAGCCAATGGCAAAATCCCGATAGACGGGAAATGGGGATTTGTCAATCAGTATGGTCAGTTTATCATTAACCCCAACTTTTACAGCCCGCCTGTCTCCGGCAATCCCTATGACCTGGATGCATTTGCCCGCGCTGCCCACGAGGCCTATCTGTTTTCAGAAGGGCTGGCGGCTGTCATCCACGAGCATCACTGGGTATATATAGACACGCTTGGCAATATCAAGCTGGAACTGCCCAATGCCCGCTCCTGCCGGATGTTTACCCAGGGAGTCGCCTGCATATATCAGAATGGCAAATGGGGGTATATCAACCATGAAGGAGAGTGGATGATAGAACCTCAGTTTTTATATCCGGTCAATTTTCGGGACAGCCTGGCGGTGGTGATGGATGCCCGGCGTCAGAAGATCATCCTGCGGCTGGACGGTAAGCGGATATTGCCACAGTATCGGATCGAAACCCAGTTTTATGAAGGAGCCGCCACGAGCCGGTTCAATTTTCGGGGTGAATACGTCTCGGCTTATGACACCCGCAAGTTTGGCCTGTGTGATACCGGCGGGCGGGCCTTGTTTGTGCCACAGTTTGATGACATGGGCCGGTTTGGCTCCGGTATGTGCCCGGTATTGATCGGGAGCAAGTCAGGGGATCCAGTCCTCACCCCGGAGGTGCCGGGTCCGGAGGCCTATGTAGGGGGCAAGTGGGGGTTTGTGGACCGGAATGGTCGGATCGTGTTTAATCCTGTATATGACGGGGCACGGGGCTACAGCGAGGGTTTCACGGCAGTGAAGTCGGGTGATCTCTGGGGCTATATGAATGAAAAAGGAAAAATGATCACCGGCTACGAGTTTGAGTGGGCAGATTATTTTCACGAGGGCATGGCATGGGTTCGGCTGGGCCCTCAGCACAATGACTATCGGGGGAGATATGCGTTGATAGACGACGGAGGAGACGTTATCTGGATCGAGCCGGAGCCCTGAACAGGCCATCCGGCCTTTGTATTTCACAATTCCTGAAAAATCCTGCCATTCGAATGAGATTCTGCTTATTTTCGTGTAAGCTGCCAGCGCAGACACTCCAAAGACATGTCCACTGATCCGCCTATACCTGTATGTTTGATTGCCGGCGTGACTGGCAATGCATCTGAAACACCTGGCAAGGCCTTTCGCCAGGAATGCCAGCTGATCCGGCACCACCTGAGTGCCGTAGGGGGGGTAGCACCCAAGCTGGTCATCGTGCCAGATGAGCAGGTATATTTTCCAGACCTGATGCGGCAGTATGCACACAAGCCTGATCTGGTGATCCTCCACCTGAGCGGCTCCGTACAGGGAGATTATCTGGCAGTATCTGGTACCTGGGGTCCGGAGGTCATCAGTATAGATAAGCTCGGTCAGCAGATCGGGCGACTCTCCGGGTTGCAGGCGGTGGTTTTGGGCGGGTGCGCTACGCCCCGTCTGATAGAGCTCCTGCTTCGGAGAGATATTCCCCTGATCATAGGGTTTTCGGCACGGATGCCACAGCGCCAGGTACAAGTAGGGATTCAGCGGTTTTATGCAGCTTTGTCTCAGGGCAGCTCCCTGCAAGAGGCCGCCGAACTCGTGAGCCAGGCTACCTCCGTCCCCGTGACCCGTGCGGCCTACGACCTGGAGGCAGATACATTTACCTGGACCGATACCCTGACCAGTCAGTCAGCACCTGCAGATGGTATTTGCTGGGCGACACACAATGAAGACCGGCTCACCTGGCGCCTGACCCCTTTTGTGGGGGCGGGTGCTGAGCCCCCTGCCCGGCGGAGGGTTCGGCTGATTGGTTCACTGCTTCTGGTAGGAGCACTCCTCGCAGGGGCAGGCGGACTTATATGGAAGTTTCCTTTTGCCAGTTTGTCGCTCCGATATCCACTGGCAGCAGACTGCCAGCCAGACTCCGCTGCATATACACTGGTATTGACACCGGTATTTGAGCAGGATAGTTGCCATACCAGCCAGGAGGTGTACAGCCGATCCTTGTTGTATCGCAGCCGTGCGATGCTCCCTTCTGTGCGGATCTGTTATCAGCCAGAGGTAGGATGCCAGCGAGACTCCGCCACACGTGATATCACCCTTCGCTCCTCCGGTGCAGATCTGCTGATGGTCGTTGCGTATCGCCCGATCTCATCAGATTCACTGCTGGTAAGGCTTTTTTATACAGCCACCAATACACGGCAACAGACCCGGGGTGGGGTGGTGGAGGCCCGCGTTTCAGCGTCAGTATTCAGGACGGAGACACCGTCAGGGTATGGGCCGGTAGAAGACATGATCTGGAGCAGCATGGCGCGTTTTTGGGAGGTGCGGGAGCAGTACGACTCTGCACTCCAGTGCTGGAACCGGGTGCAGTTGCTGGATCGCCATCTGTATCTCGACTCACGGCTCGCGGCGGCCCGGTGTGCCCAGCTGCTGGAGGATCCCAGTCTCGCGGAAAGTTATCTGTCTGAGGCGCTTAACCTGGATTCACTCTACACGGAAGCCCGCCTGCAGCGAGGGCTGCTACAGGCCCGTCAGCAGAACTTCATGCAGGCACTGGCTGATTTTAGCTATATTCTGATGCAGGAACCTGCTCACCCGGAGGCCCGGTACAACCGGGCCATGTTGTATTTCCGGGCCGAAAAATTTGACTCCGCCGCTGCTGATGTCACCCGTCTGATCACAGATACCCCTAAGGATGGGCGGGCCCACGGCCTGATGGCTGCTATCGCAGCAGAACAACAGGACAAAGGTACCTGTCTGGTACACCTGGAGCAGGCGTTGCTGCACGGATATCCGGTGCAGGAGATTATGGACTATGTACCGGCCTTCAGGGCCTATCAGCAGGATCCGGATTTTCAGGCGTTGTTTAAGCGAGTGACGGGGGACTCACTCGACAGGGGCCGTTTGTCACCCTAAAATAACCATTGAAGCAGGGCCGGCTATCTTGAATATGTGCAGAACGTACCTTTGATTAAGGAAAATTTCAAACAGGGCCTCTGATTGATGTATTGCGAATACAGCAATCGTCCATCAGAAACAACCCTGGCGAAAGTAACGCCTGCCAACAAGCCCTGAAACTTCTATGTCTGCCTCTCCTCACATACCAGTAGTGTTTATGGCCTGCGTCAATAGCTACCTGCAGGATAGCCGGCTGCGGTATATTGTGCAGGAGCGGAAAGCCATCAGCCAAATCCTGCAAGCTGACCCGGAGCGGGTGTTTTTTCAGCCTGTCCAAAAAGGCAATGTGCCCCATAGCCGATTTCTCGAACTCCTGGAGCAGGGTCATTATCACGAAAGAATCAATATTCTGCATTTCTGCGGGCATGCCGATACAGATCACCTGCGGATAGAGTCTGAGTCGCTGGAGACTGTCGTGCCGATGTCAGAGCTTTCAAAGTGGATCGGACGGCTGCCCAAACTTCAGGCAGTGTTTCTGAGCGGATGTGCTACCCCGCGTCTGCTGGAGATGCTCCTGCGCTGGGACATACCAGCCATACTGGTTACGCAGACGTTTGAGAAAAATATGCGGGCCATAGAGCTTGCCAAGACATTTTATTATTACCTGGCCCAGGGCTGTACCCTCGTCGAGGCGTATCGGTTCACCTCCACCCGGTTTGAGGAGTTCATGGCAGTAGAGGTGGGGTACGATATGGATACAGATCAGCTCGCCTGGGATGGCAAGGACAGTGCAGTATTGCCCTGGGGGTTGTATTATTTTGCACACAACTTTGACAAACTAAGCCATCGCCAGCAGCGCCGTCCACTCCTTCCGTTTCCGAATAATGACAGCGACAGCAAGGACGTGCGCACCAGACGCCGCCGCAAACTCCTGCGATATGTAGCGTTTACCCTGATTTTGGGCCTGATCGCAGCCGGCCTTACGTTTCTGCTCGACGGGCAGCAGCAATTTTCCCAACTGATCCGGTTCTAGGTGTCTCAGGGGATATCCAGGTACTTATGGGTCTGGATACTCAGTTGCCAGTGCGGATGCGTCCGGATATAATCTATTACCTTAGGGTACATCTCTGTGCGGCGGTCCCACTCCGGCTGCAAAAATAACCGTACCGATGGCGCACACCTGGCCGCGTGGGTTTCTGCCCACTTGAGGTCATGCTCATGGTAGATGATCACTTTTAGCTCGTGTGCCCGCTGGTAATATTCGTCCTGCGGGGGAAGGAATTTTTTGGGCGAAAAACAGATCCAGTCTATGCTGCCGGTATATGGATGCGGCCCTGCCGTCTCCAGGTGTACAACCAGACCAGCCGCATGGAGCGCATCACATAGAGGTTCCAGGTTATAAATACTGGGTTCTCCGCCCGTAATGACAACCCGCCGCGTCCCGCTGGCTTGTGCTGCCGCGGCCAGCGCTGATACAGGCTGATATTGTTCTGCCGTGGCAGTCCATGAGTCCTTGACATCACACCAGTGACACCCTACGTCACAGCCCGCGAGCCGGATAAAATACGCTGCGGTTCCTGCCCAGGCCCCTTCGCCCTGCAAGGTATAAAACTGCTCCATCACCGGCAGGGGATCTGCCTGGCCATATGGCAGGGTATTGGATGAGGTAGTACGTGCCATGAGAATCACGGCTGCCGGGCAGCCAGCCAGGTATGCTGATAAGTGGTGAGGGTATTTTTGAGCAGCATCGCAATGGTCATAGGACCTACACCGCCCGGAACCGGGGTGATATAACTGGTCAGCGGAGCGACGGTTTCAAAGACCACATCACCTTTCAGCCTGAATCCGGACCGTGTTTCGGGTGCCTCTACGCGGGTGGTGCCCACATCTATCACAACTGCTCCGGGCTTGATCATATCGGCGGTCACCATGCCCGGTTTTCCGACGGCTGCGATCAGGATGTCTGCTTCCCGGCACAAGGCCCGTAGGTGTGCATCCGGGGTGTATCGGTGGCAAATGGTCACAGTAGCCTCGCCGGGCATGCCCATGCGGGACATGAGGATGGATATGGGGCGTCCTACGATACGGCTCCGCCCGATCACCACACAGTGTTTGCCACGGGTATCTATGCCGTACCGGGCGATCAGCTCGATGATACCGGCGGGTGTGGCAGGTAGCAGGCATGGCTCATAGTTGAGGGTCATCATCCCGACGTTGTGCGGGTGAAACCCATCTACGTCCTTTTCGGGCCGTATGGCGAGCATGATGGGCGTCGGGTCTATATGAGCCGGCAGCGGCAACTGAAGGATCATCCCGTCCACCGCCGGGTCTTCGTTCAGGCCCTGGATGACCGCCATGACCGCTGCTGCAGTGCTGTCATCGGGCATCAGGATATGCCGGGACGTGTACCCGATTTCTTCACAAGCGGCGATTTTATTCCGGACATAGGTGTGCGAGGCAGGGTCATTCCCTACGAGTACGGCTGCAAGGCAGGGTACACGATGTCCCTGCGCGGCATAGGCTGCCACGGCTGTTTTGATTTCCTGCCGGATATCACTGGCGACCTGCTTCCCGTCCAATATCTGCATGGTACTGCTGTTGAATAGTATTTTTTCCGGCACAAAGGTACAAAACTTGTGCGGGATTCAGGACGGACCCGCATGATATAAAAACTGCCCGGCGTAGCCGGGCAGTTCCTTGTGGCAGCTCAGGATTTCTGGGTCAGGACTACCTGCATTTTATCCGCTTTGTTTACTTGTTTCACAAAGTCCCGGTACAATTCATAATAAGAAGCTGGGAGACGGATACGCTCCATCCGCATTTCCCGCACGTACCGGAGTACAGTCGGTTCCAGCATGTCTACGCTGGCGCGGTAGTAGGCAAATTCAGTTTTGATCTCTGTCGGGACCAGGTTGGCGGACTCCAGCCCAAAACCCGGAGGCAGGTGATAGATCAGCGTGTCACGGTCAATCTGAGCCTCGGTCAAGTCCACCGCACGGGTACGCCCGGGGTCCGTAGCAGGTAACTCCATGGGGCTCCGGAGGGGATTGCAGATCAGGAAGAGCCGGGGGCCCGAGACAGAGCTAAGGCCCCGCGCATCCAACTCCCAGCTAAAATCCACACAGGGGATTGCCTGGTTGGGTTTTTCGTCAAAATGATATGAAACAGCATCAAAGCTGGAGAGCGGGATCATTTGACGCACCTTTTTGTCCCGGTCCATGCCCGTGACCATGTGGAGCAGGTAGCTGTACAGGTCTTGCCGGTTGCCGGTGGCTGTGACGACGGTGCGGATATGGGCGTTGCCCTGTGGGGTGAGGGTAATATCAGCCTTGAGGGCACGGAGGTTGTCCTCCGGCATGGAAGAGGGTGTACGGACGAGTTTCCCGCCCTGTGGAGTGACCAGGAGCACATGGCGGTCCTCGGTGAAGCCACCCAGATAGCCTGCGGGGAGAAGGCTGCTGGTGCACTCCAGCCATACCGTGTCGTTTGCAGCCAGGGGTACACAGAGGATGACGTGGTTGAACTGATTGGAGATAAAATCAGCGATCACGGGAGAGCGCTCGGGGCCGGCACCTACCAGGGCTATATGCGACGGGATCCCGGCATATCCCAGCATGCTCTTCATGTAGTTGCTCAGTGCCTTGCAGTCTCCAAAGCCATGTGTGTAAACATACTCGGCATCAAGGGTCTGCCACCCGCCGATCCCGAGCTGGATGCTGACGTAGCGGCAGTGTTTTTGCATATATTGATACACGGCCGCCACCTTGTCACGGGGGGCGTGTGCGTCTGCCAGGAGGCTGTCGAGGGTTGTCTGGAGGGCAGCCGGGAGCTTGTCTCGGCCTTCATTCAGTTGATAAAAAAAGTCACCAAAGGACTCCCAGGTGCTCATGTTGCTGGTGATACCCTCAGCCGTAAAGGCATCCGGCGCGATGAGCAGGCGGGGATACCGGCTTTCGGTGGTGAGGCTGATTTCCTCTACCGGCTTCAGGTTGTGCATTTCCCAGTGATGCCGGATTAGACTCGCCTCAGTACTTGTCCGGTACTCAGCCTGCTCCATGTCCAGGGCTCTGAACCGGACTTGCAGGCTGGCGGGTGTCACGATGTCCAGCGAGGCGACCTGCACGGGGAGGTTATAACCCAGTTGAGGTGCCCAGCGGGGAAAATACATGAGCCCGGAGGTTTCCTTGGTCACGGAAAATGACACGGTATAAGGATACACCGTCTGGGCTGGTGCAGCGATCAGCACCCGCTGGCTGGTGATCAGCGAGGAGGCGTCATTGGCACTGAGGTCCACATAGTCATTGCGTTTGAGTTTGCGTATGGGGGTTCCGGCAGCATTGTACACGACCCCTGTCGCCTCAAGCACTTTGTCCAGTTTTTCGTCGAAAGGCAGGTAATACACGCCCTCTTTTTCGCCAGCTTTTTCCAGGATGGTGATCACAAACTCTGAGCGTACGACCGCTCGGGCGGGACCGGATACATCAAGGCGGGTATGGGTCTTTCGGATCACCGCCTTGGCTTGTGTTTTGAGCGAGTCAGGTATTTCGCTCACGGGATACTGCGCCAGTAAGGGCAGCGCTGCCACCCAGAGGCCCCCCAGGAGGAGCATCCGGATGTTTAACCAGGACAATCGGATGTGCATAGGTGATAGGTTGAGGAGGATGACAGGGAATATGATACTGATATGAATACCCTTGCCATTCCATAGACAAACTTAACCCATTGACGCAAAAAAACAACCGTACTTCAACTAAATCTGGGTAAATGCATTATGTTTGGGGTGGTACAGAATCAAATAGGGTGGGTAGGTGTGGAATAGTACCATTTTTTGTACCTTGACTATTGTTAGAATAGGTATCCCAATCTACCAGATACTCTTCTGATTCATTGCCCCAAACGGACCATCCTGGACGAGGCCCACGTGCAAACATTTCCAGATATGGTCCGGGACTGCAAGATTCAATAAGTGGGTACTGTTCGTCAGGCTTTCGCGAATGTTCTCTTTTTTGAGACATTATTACATTTACTTGGCTCCTTCCTGGTTCTAGGGTACGCATACCTCCCCTTATACCGAATAGGATAATCTCAGTCGTATTTCGAAAATAAAAGCCTACCCCTCTGCCGTCTGGACCTCCGTCTTTTCGAATCTTTTGCCAGATTATATTTGTTTTGTAGGTAAAACCCCAAGCCTGCATCACACTCAGCCCCTCTGCTAGCAGCGCGTTGGGTACCCATAGATACAGATGGCTTTGTTTGTCTGCTACTTGGCTGACCGGAATCTCCTTAATCTCCTCAAGGGTCATAGTTCCATACCTATTAAGCCGCTTGTGCTCTGGCGCGACTTTCCCTGTACGGTTAGCAAATTGCCATGGGGGATCTGCTAGTATGGTAGCAAATTTTTGTCCCTCAAACTGATTTAGAAAATCGACAGCAGTTGTGTTCATGATAGTTAGAGGGTTAGCAAGTTTTATCTAACAGCGTTTTTTTTATTCCAAAAGCCAATATGGGACATCCCCCACCACCTCCACCCTCAATACGAGGAATGAGTTTTGACATGTGCGTAGTGGATGCTCCATAAGACTTACCTCGCCCCAGGCTTTTGAAAATATGTTGCAAGTCATCGGTACGTGTAATAAGTATGCCTACGCTTATAGCACGGAGATCAAAAAGTAAACGGAAATTATTAAGATCACGATCAAAAAAGGGGTCTTTGTTATTCCATTCTATTTCCAGTGCTATTCGATTTTTATAACAATCAACCTTATGTGTGGGGGAGTTCATGACGGTAGTATCTACGCTTACGCTTGTATTGAAGAGTTTTTCTTCCCAGCCTCTTCCCACTAAAAAGGAATCTATATGAGTAGCAACATCTGATTTGCTACCCCCAGGTTTGGTAATCCAACTTTCACATAGTTTAAATTGTAGTAGGAGATCAGTCAGGTCATCCCATTCCGTCTTGAAGTCTCGCTTTAGTATAGCTGATGCGTGCTTCCACTCATGCACCTCATAGTGTGATAAGATATAGGGATCAAAATCGTTGATAGCCATAAGGGATAATATAGTACAGCAAATGTAGGTATTGTTTTAGATATTTTTATTAGCAAAATACAAAAAAATTAAACGAATCGGCTTAGATATACGTTCGGCTGCTTAGCTAATCTATTTCCGCCTGATCTGGTATACCCGTAGCAGGTGCAGTGAGATGTCTGTACGCTTCGACCCTGTATAATGACGACTCGTCCGAAGACTGATTTTTTTGAGCACTTTTGACTAATATTACAGGACAATCGTTATGGAGGACAAACACAGCCGGGAAGGCCGGCCACGCGCCCATGGAAGGATACAACGTAGCTATTTACCTGGACTTTGAAAACCTCGCACTCTCTGCCGAGGCTGTATATCCATCTCGTGAGCGTCCCCTGCTGATCGAGCCGCTGGTGGACTATGTGACTACCAAGGGCGAAATCTGTGTTAAAAAAGCCTATGCAGACTGGTCCAAGGACATCTTCAACCAGTACCAGCACAAGCTGATGGAGCAGGGATTTGAGCTGGTACACCTCCCCTCCACCACCAATCAAGGCAAAAATGGGGCAGATGTGCGCCTGGCAGTAGATGTGATGGACTACATGGAGCAGTTTCCGGAGATCAAAACGGTCGTGATCGGGTCCGGCGATACGGATTTTATTCCCCTGATCCAGCGGCTGCGCTCCCGTGGCAAACATGTCCTGATCATCGGATTTGAGCACAGTGTAGGGCATCTCGTCAAGCGCAACTGTACGGAGTTTAAGGCCCTGAATGAGCTTATCGGCAAGCCGGAGGCCGGGTCTCTCTCCGCAGACCTTACAGATGAGCCGGATGCCACCGCTGGCCGGGAGCTCATGCTGCGGTATATCCGCACCCGGGACGATGACGCTCCGATCCTGCTGTCCAGCCTCAAGCAGCAACTCCTCCGCTTGGACCCTTCTTTTTCAGAAAAAGAACTGGGATTTTCTTCCTTCAAACATTTTATTGCCTCGCTCCTCGGGGATGTGGTCGAGCGGATAGAAATGGTAGACAGCACCCTGCCGGTAGTTCACCTGGCGGAGGCGGCACAGGCAGACCCCGCTGAGCACGTGCGTCCGTCTGAACATGCAGGGCAGTTTCTCATCAAAAAACTCCGCTACCAAAACGATACCCGTAAGCGCCTTCTGATGGCAGCGGCGCTGATAGAGGGCCTCAAAGGACGCGAAGCCCTCTCCATGAACCAGATGCAGGAGTTTGTGTCTGACCAGATACGGCAGAAGTTACCCAAGCTGGATATTAAAAAGTATATCAATACCTTGTTTTCAGGAGGGGCATTTATTCAGCATGAGAAAAAAACCTACGGGCCGCTGCTCTCCCGGCCCCTCAGGCTTGATGAGACGATCCAGCACCCGGAAGTACTGGATCAGGTGTATATCCGCCGGGTGAGTGAGATCCTGCAAAGCCGGTACAATGACCTTTCGGCCCAGGAAATTCTGGAGTTATTATTCTGAGGGAGGAGTGTCTGTAGAGGTTGCCTCGGCCACTACCCTTACCCCCGGCTGTGCCTGCCGGTAGGCAGTCAGGGCGGGCATACTGACCTGGGTCTGCCACAGATACAGAGACTGGAGTGAGGTCAGGCCTTGCAGGGAGGCCAGTCCGGCGTCACCGATGCGGGTCTGATAGAGGTTGAGGTATTGGAGGTACTTCAGTCCGGCGAGTGCACCGAGATCGGCATCCTGCACCGGTGTGCCGGCCAGGTTGAGCCGGACGAGGTGGGGCAGCTCCCGCAGCACTTCAAACCGGGACACCCCTGATCGCCTCAGGTCCAGCCATACGACCTGATCCGCCAGCGGGCGTAGCAGGGCCATGTCTTCGTCACCAAAACTGTCTGACTGTGCCACCACCTGGAGGTAGGGCTGATCCTGCGCTACCGGAAGTACCATGGCCCCCCGGCTGCGCAGGGCTGAAATGGCAGCAGGATCAGCGGGCCCCACCTGAAACGCAAATCCCGCTGCTGGTTTTGTCTCCGGCGTCGTAGTGCCTGCATTCATGATTGCCAGGATATCTTCAGGCACTGATAGCTCGCCTACCCGCTGGTCCATCGGGGCACCTGCATCTAACCACCACGCCAGCAGTTTCACCTGGTCCTCCGTGAGTTGGTCTTTGTCGGCAGGTGGCATATGATCATCGTCATCCGCAGGCAGCGAAATCCGGATAAATAATTCACTGGCAGCTGACTGGCCGGGTACGATAACCTCTCCGTGTTTGCCGCCGGCGAGGAGTTTCTCACGGGTGTCCATGCGCAGCCCGCCCTTGATTTTGCCCGCCCGGTGACAGCTTTCGCAGCGGGATTTCAGCACAGGATGGATGACCTGGTCAAAAATACGGGCTTCCCGGATATCAGCCACCGGCATGGAGGCGGGTGGTGCCGGAGCCGGAAACATCTGCTCTGTCAGGTAGTCCGGGCCATGGGTGAGGGCACCACCCCAGTGGCCTGTCAGTACCAGCAGGATCAGCATGATCCCCGTCGCACCGGGATACAGGATGGGCCACTTCAGGAGCGCAGGGCGGGTTTTGAGCAGCCAGGCAGCTACCGCCAGTGCAGTAGTCGCGATGCCGGCACCCTGGTGCAGGCGCAGGGTATCCGCATCGTATCCGCCCTCCCGTGCGAGGGCCAGTCCCAGCAGGACAGATAACAAAGCTGCGGCTGATCCGGCCAATAGGGCAGGACCTACTGCTGGCTGAAGCCCCGCCCAGCGGGAGCGGCGGCTGGCCAGTTCCAGGCCGGCAGCCATGATCAGGAAACCGATCGGCAGGTGTACCACCAGCGGGTGAAATCTGCCCAAAACTGCCACGGCAGCCGTCAACCAACTATTCATACTCAGACACGCGCCAGTTTGATGGGATAGGTTTTGTCAGCATTCCACTGGCAGACATAGATATTGTCGTCATTGTCTATGCATACGTCGTGGCAATGTTTGAATACAGGAGTCGCCTGAACCATGAGCTGGAGCTCTCCTTTTTTATAAACAGGTGCTGTGCCACCGGGGTTGGATACGACCCGGTCCTGGTCATCGAGGATGGTGACAAAACCTGAGTTGTCGGTTTGGTTCAGGTAACGAAGCCGGGACCAGCATACACCCGCATACAGCATCCGTCCGTGGATGACAGGGCGGCAGACAAAGGCCCCCGGCAGCCAGATAGTCTCCAGGTATTGACCGTCGAGCGTAAATCGTTTGAAGGCATTGTGTACCCGTGAGGTTACGAGCAGGGTAGGACCGGCCGCGCTGCGGGTGTCTATACACACGCCATGGGCGGTATCAAACTGCGCATCTCCGCTGCCCCAGCCTCCAAATTTCCGGACAAACTCGCCCGTGGCTGTATATTGCAGGACATACTGGGAGCCGTACCCGTCTGCGACATATATGTCTCCATTGGGGCCGATGGCTGTTTCGGTAGGGTGATACCCGTCCCCAGGCTGATAGGCACCTACGGTGGAGGGATGCCCGAGTGTCATCAGTACCCGTCCGTCCAGGGTCGTTTTGATGATCTCGCCCCGTGTGAAGTCGCTGATAAACAAAAACTCTTCTCCCCCGGCATCCCAGTGGGTGAGTCCGTGCCCGCCCGGAAATGCTGTACCCCAGGCATCGAGGATTTTGCCGGACCGGTCATAGATCAGAATATTGTTTCGCGTATCGTCTGTGATCATAATCAGCCGCCCGCGATTGTCCAGGATCATCTCGTGGCAGTTGTCTACCGGAAATCGGGCTGCATCCTGTGTGCCCCAGTCGCGGTGTACCTTGTACCTGAAATGGCCATGGCCGATTATCTCTGATTCAGGGTCGGGTGTGTGCCTCAGGAGCGTAAATCCACTAAGGGCAGTAGCTGCTATGGCAGCCTGTGTACCTGTAGCCAGGAAGGATCGTCTGTTCATATGGAGTAAGGTAGAAGTCCGGGGCGGGCGTAAGTAACCCAAGCCTTTTCCAATCAAAAACTAAGAAAAAATCCGCTATACGGCAAGTTTTTTATCCGAAATGGCGAACTATTCTTCCTGTGGGTACCTGCCGGGGTGTTGAGGCGGGCCGGTCAGGTTATTTTCAATTGTGCCGGTTTGTTAAATTATACAAATATTTGATTTTATATTTATTCGTAATATATAGAATTTAGCAGTATTAAATCACTTGGCAAAGCTCATTCATTTTGTATTTATGAAAATCAGACTGATTCGTGTACTCCCTGCAATTGCGGCCGTAATGCTCTGGGGCTGCTCTATTTCCGGCGATGAAATGCCTGCTCCTGCTCAGGTGGATCCAGGCCTGATATCTGCCCAGTCCGCTATACCCGATCCTGCTCTGCGCGAGGAGGAAATTGAATCCGAAGAGGAATGTCTGACCTATCAGGGGCTGGTACGTTATATCCACAATGTGGACTGCCCGATGGTGATCCAGCTTCGCTCAGGCCGGCTCCTGGGGGTGGTCAATCCAGAGGTATTTCCCCGGGATGTGCCTACCCGTATGGTGATCAGCTTTGACTTTGAGCGGGTGGACGAGCGCCTTTTCCCTAAGTGTAGTGAAGCCACGCCCGTACTGATCACATGTGTGACCTACGGTCGCTGATAAACTGACGGATTCTGCTATTTCGCCTGGCGCCTGCCGATCCGGCAGGCGCTGCCTGTTGATACAGGGAGGATATAATAAGACAACAGGCAACGAAAACCCGCCCGCATCGTTGCTGCCTATACAGGTATCCCTTACTTTTGTAGGGTTATATGTGAGTTGTATTACCTGCTACTACCTTTATTTTACTGAAAAATGATGTCCGTACGTTACTATTTCACAAGGCTGATGCTGGGTATGGGGCTGCTGCTCGGCTTGCTGGCCGGATGCGGGGAGAAGGAACCCCTGCTCCCCACGATGCATGCGATGCTGCAGGACACCACCTATGACCAGATGCGGAGGGGACTCGTCCACGCAGGGATGTATGAGGACCTGGATGGAGAGTTTTATTATACGCTGTTTATCCCGACCAACGCCGCACTGGCTGCCTGGGTGGCTGAGCAGGGTTACACCCAGATTGAAGAGGTGCCTGCCGACAAACTCCGCATATTGCTGAACTATCATATTCAGCTCAGCAAAATTTTTGCCCGGGACTTCCGGACTACCTTTGTTGTCTCGTCTGCGCTTTCCAAGTCTAGCCGCCAGATGGTGTTTTATATCGAAAACCGAAGCGGCAAATATATCCTTAACGGTAAGTCAACAGTCATCAAGACGGATATCGAGGCGCATGATGGGGTGTTTCATATGATAGACAAAACCCTGGACCTGCCTACGGTTAATACCTTACTGGAGGCCAACCCCGCACTGAGCACGTACGCCAGAGCCATAAACCAGGCCGGGCTTCGGGACGACCTGGAGTCAGGCACAAACTATACGGTATGGGCTCCCAGCAATACGGCATGGACAACGTTTTTTGACGAAAGACTGGATGTAGCTGAGCTGAGTGATCTCGGCCCGGAGCGGACGGAGCGTATCGTGCGCGGCCTGACGAATGATCAGGAGTTGTATTACAACAGCCTGAAAAACAATATCAGCAATGAAACCTATAAAACGCTTCTCGACGGGAGTGATCTGGAAATCACCAACCAGGGATATATCGTGCTGAATGACAGTATCTTTGCCCTGCTACTGGATATCCAGGCATACAATGGGGTCATCCATATAGTGGACAAAGTACTGGACTTCCCATAAACGGGGCTGTCGCGTCGTTTCTGTAAAAACCTGGCCTTGGCCGGGTTTTTTTTATGTATGTACTACCTGACGGATAAAGGTGCTGACCTGAGCCAATGCCGCACGAGCCTCCGGTAACCAGCGCTGCATATTAAAAAAAGCATGTATCACGCCCGGATATCGCTGCGCAGTCACCGGGACTCCGGCCTCCTGCAGCCGCAGCGCAAAGGCTTCTCCCTCATCCCGCAGGGGGTCATACGCTGCTGTGATCACCAGCGCCGGTGGGAGGTCCCGCAGATCTGATGCCCGGAGTACAGAGGCATAAGGATGGTCCAGATCGGCCTGGCGCCTGATATATTGCCGGTGATACCAGCGCACAGTCTGGCTCGTCAGCCAATAACCCGTCCCCAGCTCCTCATGTGAGGGCGCATCACAGCGCATGTCTGTGACAGGGTATATAAGTACCTGCGCAAGCGGTCCGGGGATCCCCCTGTCCCGACAGGCCAGGCAGAGGGCTGCGGCAAGATTGCCGCCTGCACTGTCGCCCATGACGATGAGCTTGTCCGGCGCACCTCCATACGGGCCTATATGTGCACGGGTCCATACCAGGGCGGCCTGACAGTCTTCCAGCCCCGCCGGGAAGGGGTGCTCTGGTGCCAGCCGGTATCTCACAAATACCACAACTGCTCCCGTCTCCTGCGCGATACGCCAGCAGAGCCGGCCATGTGTCTCCAGGCCGCCTACCGTAAATCCCCCACCGTGCAGATAGAGGATCACAGGATGGCCTTCACCATCCAGCGGGCGGTATATCCGCAGGGGCACCTCATAACCGTCTGGTCCCGGGATCATGGTGTCTGTATAATGACTTGCAGGAGCAGGAGGGTAGGCTATCAGCCTGTCTGCCAGCCTGGCCTGGCGGTTGATGGCCTGCCTGGCCGCAATAGGATCGAGGGTATGCAGCGGTTGTGTATGGCTCAACTGGTCAAACCACAACAAGATCCGGGTACGTAAGGTCAGCGGCATACAACATGAAGGATTATCTGCTCAAGATACATATTACGGACGAATCTTCAGGCTATCGGGTACAAGAGATAGCGGGGTTAGCAACCGGATATAAAATAATCTAAAAAAATTAGTAATTGTCTTGACTATTGTGATGATCTGTGCTATTTTTGAAAAAAGTTAAACGAAAAAGTTGAACTATGCTTCAGTGGCTCCAACAACTCATCGCACCCCCCCTTGTATCCGCACCTCCCGCTGTTTCCATGCCGATACCTGCTGCGGCTCCTGTCCCTGTACCGGCAGTAGCCCCCGTCCGGTACGCCCGGCTGATCATGGTCACGGCACACAACAACAACAAGTTTTATGAGATGCGCGAAAATGGCGATGGTACCTTCACAGCCACTTATGGCCGGGTTGGTTCACCAGGAGTTGCTGCTCAATATCCTATACAGCGCTGGGACAGCCTCTACCGTGAAAAAACCCAAAAGGGTTATACAGATCAGACCCATTTGATGGGTGGGCAGGAGCTAAACCAGGTCTGGGCTCCTGAGACAGATACCCGTGTGCAGGATATGGTTTCATTTCTGATGAAGTGTGCCCGGCAGTCAGTGCGGTATCATTACCTGGTGACGGCACAGGAGGTGACACCCCAGCAGCTCTCCCGTGCGCAGGAGCTGCTGGACGAGCTGGCAGGTATGATCGGGCCCGGTATGTCCGCAGACCGGTACAATGAAGGGCTGCTTCAGTTATTCAGGGTGATCCCCCGGCGGATGCGCCATGTGCAGGACCACCTGATCGGGGCACCAGAGACAGAGGAGGATATTGCAGCTATCCGTCAGCAGCTTGGTCATGAGCAGGAGACCCTGGATGTGCTGCGGGGACAGGTAACCTTGCAGGCGGGCAATGAGCAGACAGAGACCTTGTTAATGCCGGACTCGCTGGGGCTTAGGATCAGCCCGGTAGAGACACCACGCATCCTGCGTCAGATCACACAACTTATGGGCGAGGAAGCCGGGCGGTTCCGGCGGGCATTTGAAGTCGTCAATCCCCGGCATCAGTTTGCTTTTGGGGAGCATGTGAGCCGGGCAAAAGACAGCAAAGTAGCGCTCCTGTGGCATGGCAGCCGCAATGAAAACTGGCTCTCTATCCTCCAGGGAGGCCTTGTGCTGCGTCCGGCGCAGGCTGTCATCAACGGCAAGATGTTTGGCTATGGTTTATATTTTGCTGACAAATGCCGAAAGTCACTCAACTATACGTCCATGCGGGGGGCCTACTGGTCAGGCGGCCAGTCACAGACAGCTTATCTGGCTTTGTATGAGGTACATACCGGGCGAGCCCTTACCCTTACCCGCCATGACCCGTCTTGTTATGAGCTCTCCCATGCAGCGCTTCAGAAGCGGGGGGCGTATGATTCTGTCTTTGCCCGCAGGGGGGCAGATCTGGTCAACAACGAATATGTCGTCTATCAGGAGGCCCAATGTCAGATAAAATACCTGATAGAAGTGGCTGCCTGACTTTTTCGGCACAAAACATGCATAAGACGAAACGTGGACGTCAGGAAGATAGGTTATCCTGGCTGAAGTGCCCAAATCACTGTATGGGCGGGAATGTGGATTAAAAAGGAAATAGTTGTTTTGTACAAACCCTGAATAGGCATGACCTCACAAAGATTTTCGACCCTGCGCAGCCTGACCCGCTGTGCTGTCCTCCGGGCGGCAGAGTATCTGATGACCACCCGTGGTGCTACTACGACCCTCGATGTGAAACAATGGCTGCGCTCACAGGGGTATATGGCCCTGCAGCAGGATGTTTCGGGCTGGATGTCCCGGCTGGCAGACGACCGGTACTGGCTTTTTGTCAGCAATGGCAAATTTCGGATGTACTTCCTCCCGCCGCCTGCCGTCGGTGAGACGGCGCTCGCCTACATAGCACCCGTGCGCGAAAACTAACCGCCTGATCATCCGCAGCGGCAGGACATCCCCGGATGTCCTGCCGCTGCGCATATAAGGCCTGGGGTATTCAGCCCCGGGCAGCATAAATTACTCTACAACTACCGTCTGCTCCGTAATACTCACCGCAGCAAACAGACCGATCGCCTGCCCGCTGAGATTACTCTCAGGATTGGCCGGAGCGGCTGCCCCTGGCCCAAATCCGCTTCCGCTCAGATCTGCCAGTTGGCTATAATACAGGTAGCTGGCTTGGTCCATCGCGACGGTCTGGATACGCAGGCTGTCACCTGCCTGAAAAGCCTCGGTACGGAAGCTGTACCCGCCTGGCTCATTGCGGCTGCTGCTGCTGTCGTACAGGAATATATCCGGGAGCAATACACCATCTTTGAATACCTTGAAGCGAAGATAAACTCCCTGAGGTACTGTCGCGATATGTGCCCGCATGAGATACCCCTCTTCTCGTACCGGGGTAGCTCCGCTGTAGCTGAAGCTGAATGAATCTGGCACCAGGGGCAGTGGCATATAACTGGTGGCTTCCCAGCGCTCAGCGCCCTGTGTTATCTGCAGGTGATAGGACTGGCCTGCCTCAGGGGTCAGGCCCGGGAATGTGTACACTCCCTCGCTGATGAGAGTAGCCGGGTAGGAAGTCCCCTGGCGGGTGATGCTCACGGTGGCATCGCTGACCATTGCATAGGGTTCTGCAGGTGACAGCGCGCCACTCTCACGCAGGATGACCCAGTCTGGCTCAGGGCCATCGCTGATGGAGGCTTCTACCACCAGGCGGGCCTCCAGGTCATCGGGATCAAACTCAAAGGGTTCTTCGCAGCTGATGAGTATGGGCAGCAGGGCCAAAATCAGCCACAGGCGGGAGATGATATGTTGGTTCATATAGAGGTAGTGAGATAAGCAGGTCAAAAGGCGAAGTTCCAGGTGACAGAGGGCACCCAGCGGAAAAGATAGGTTTTGACGGCCTCGATTGAGCCGGGGTTGGTTTCGCTGGGACGGAAGTCTATGGTATAGACATTTTTGCGCCCGTAGGCATTGTAGAGGGAGAGATTCAGGTTGTTGTCTTTGTTGCCGCTGTAGTACCAGGTGGCACTCAGGTCCAGGCGATGGTAGGCAGGGAGGCGGTAGCCGTTGCGGGTGGTATATAGCGGCAATACATTGCCCTCAAACACATAACTCCCACTCGGAAAGGTCACGGCATCACCCGCGCGATATACCCAGGCACCCGAAAAAGACCAGTGGGGCCCCGGATCGTACACTGCTACCACAGACAGGTCATGGATACGGTCCTGACGGGCCGGGAAGGGATTGCCATCGTTGATATCCTCAAACTGCCGCAGGGTGCGGGACAGGGTATAGCCGACCCAGCCCGTGAGTTGGCCGGTCGTTTTTTTCACAAAAAACTCAGCCCCGTATGCCTGCCCCTCTCCAAATACCAGTTGGCCTTCCACAAGATCATTGAGCAGGATGTCTGCGCCGTCCCGGTATTCAATCTGGTTATAGAGTTTTTTATAGTACAGCTCGACCGAGGTTTCCCAGCCATTGTTGGCAAAATTGCGGAAGTATCCCAGCGAGAGCTGGTCTGCGATCTCGGGTTTGATCTGTGTGCTGCTGGGCAGCCATACATCAGCAGGGGTGCCAGAGGTGCTGTTGGAGAGCATGTGCACGTACTGACGGTTGCGGGCGTAGGCTGCTTTCAGGGAGTGGGTAGAACCCAGGATCCAGGTAGCGCTCAGGCGAGGCTCCAGGCCCCCGTAGTGGGTTACCAGTTCGCCTGCGCTGTAGCTGAGGGTGTCCAGCACATTGCCCTCCGGATCGAACGTATAAAAATCACCCGGCCCCAGCACACTGAAGTTTGAATACCGCAGGCCATAGCTGAGTTTGATCTGCTCACTGGCTGACCAGTCGCCAGAAAAGTAAGCCGCTGTTTCGAGGGCATACCGGTTAGGGTCCTGCTGATCCGTATCGGGTTCTGTATCCGTGTTTTCGAAGGTGACAACACCTGGAGTGAAGGTGTGATAGATCGCATTGAGGCCCCATTTCAGGGAGTGATTGCTGCCAGCGTAGTAGCTGAAGTCTTCCTTCCAGTTAAAATCACGGATACCGGAAGAAATAGCAGCATTGGCCGCATTAAAATTAATCTGATAGTCGTAGTCACTGAAGGTGAAGGAGGAGTTGAGGAACAGTTTGTCACTGAACAGGTGATTCCAGCGCAGGGTGCCTGTAGCATTGCCCCAGTTGATCCCAAACTGATCCCGAAAACCCATCACATCCCGCCCAAAATACCCCGAAATGTACAGGTGATCATGCTGGCCGAGGGTATAATTGGCTTTGGCATTAAGGTCATAAAAATAGAGCTGCGAATTGCTGAGGGCACTATCTGAAGAAAGGGCCAAAAAAATATCAGCATAGGTGCGCCTGCCGGAGATCATAAATGAACCCTCATCCGCGACGATCGGCCCCTCGGCCGTGAGCCGGGAGGAGATCAGACCCAGCCCGCCGGATACATGATAGTTTTTGTTGTTGCCCTCTTTCATGCGGATATCGAGGGTAGAGGACAGACGACCTCCATAGGAGGCAGGCATATTGCCCTTATAGAGCTGGGTGGAGTTGATCGCATCCCCATTAAACACCGAAAAAAAGCCCAGCAGATGCGACGCATTGTACACCGGCGCTTCATCAAGCAGGATGAGGTTTTGGTCGAGACCGCCCCCGCGCACATAAAATCCGCTGCTGCCTTCACCCGCCGACTTCACGCCCGGGAGGAGCTGAATGGATTTGAGGATGTCTGTTTCGCCAAAAAATACCGGCAGTTTTTTCACCTCCTGGATCGAGAGGGAGCTGACGCCCATCTGGTTGGCAGCTACATTGTCATCAGCCGGGCGGCTGCTGATCTCGACAGCCTCCAGGTTTACCTGCTGGATAAACAAATGCACATCGTGGCGCTGGGAGGCATCCAGCGCAAGTCGCAGGGTGTCAGGCTCGAAGCCGACAAAACGATAATAGACCTCATAATTGCCCGGAGGCAGGGTCAGGGCATAATACCCATACTCATTGGCATAAGCCCCTTTTTTGAGCGCAGGGACATATACAGTGGCACCGATCAGGACTTCGCCGCTTTGTCCGTCGCGCACGTACCCGCTGAGGGTAACTTGTGCCGCTACGGGCAAGGCAGAGAGCAGCCAGCAGGCCACAAACCCTTGACGAAGCAGCGGATGAGAAAAAAAGGAAAGAGACATGATAGAGGGTGTTGACATTCACCCTCTCTAACGGGCCCCCGGCAGGTCCGCCGTCCTGATGCAGGAATCCGGATGTCCGCCTGCCGGAATCAGGACAAAGTCGCGGATTGAGCCTGGCCCCGCCACGCAGCAGGGGTGCGGCCCGTAGCCTCCCGAAAGGCATCGTAAAACGCTGAGCGTGACCTGAATCCCACCTCGTGCCCGATCGCCTGCACCGTATAGTGCTGATAGGCGGGGTGCAGAAGCAGCTCCTGTGCATACCGGATCCGGTATCCGTTCACAAACTCCATAAAGTTTTGTTCCAGTCGCTCATTGATGACCTGCGAGAGGTATTTTGCATTAATATCCAGTTGCTCGGACAGGTCACTCAGGGTAAACTCCTGGTTGAGCCAGGGGCGGCGGGTTTCCATGTGGGCTGTGATCTGGGTGAGGTAGCGTTCTTTTTGTTCGGGCGAAAGTGACGACGAACTGTAGCGCGGGGGCTCCAGGTCCTCTGCCTGCTCCAGCATAAGCCGGGGCGGGATTCCATTCAGGATGGCGGGCTTGATCCACGCTGCCAGCCCGATGATCCCGATCATGACGCTGATGGCTCCCGCTACATAGGGCGCGATCCGGGGCGAGCCCGTCGCCAGGAGGGACGCGACGGCACTCACGATGGGCAGCAGCATGACCCCCGCCAGAAAACTGAGCCACCGCAGATGAAGGGTGTCGGTAAACGAGGCCATCTCCCGTATATGCCTGTTGTACAAAACAATACGACGAAATCCCAGGAAAAGATAACTTACAAATGTGAGCAACATCAGGCTCCCGACGATCTGAAACTCCAGCGGCGGGAGGGTATGCTCCTCCAGCATCTCGATCACCCGGAGGCGAGTACCGGTTGACCAGAAGTACCACCGTACGGCCATTGCGACCGGGATCGGCAGCAGGTGCCAGAGGTGGGTCCGCGCAAAAGAAAAATGCCGCTCTATATAGGCCCGCACAAAAAAATAAAACAGCGGCCCATATCCCCAGTTGAGGGCAAGAAAAAGATCAGGAAGCAGCGGAAGGGTCTCCAGTCCACTGCGGGTCCAAAGAAAAACCGCGCTGCGCCCGGCCATGCCCAGCAGAAACAAGGCCATCAGGCCATTGACGAGGCGGTTTCCCTCCCGCCGAAACACCAATGCCAGGCTGAGCAGGAGTCCCATCACGGTACCTGGCCAGAGGATGACGGCTATCCAGAAAAACTCGCGCTGTATTTCCATATGGGGTAAAGCTGCTGCAATATACATGTCTGGAAGATACATCCTGACAGGTCCGGGCATCAGGAAGTTCGGCCGGTGGTATTTGGTAGCGGGACATTTTTTGGCGAACTTTCGGGGAGGTATTGTTGTATGGACCTGTTTGAATCCAGCGAACCCCGTCAGCCCCAGGCCTCCGGTCGCCATGTGCCGCTCGCAGAGCGTATGCGGCCCCGTACCCTGGATGAGATGATCGGGCAAGCGCACCTGCTTAAGGCAGATAGCCCTTTTCGACGGGCGATCGAGAGCCGCCGTATTCCCTCCATGATTTTCTGGGGGCCGCCGGGTGTGGGCAAAACCACCCTGGCGCAGCTCGTCGCCCGGCATGCAGACAGGCCGTATCGCCAGCTCAGCGCCATAGCGTCCGGAGTCAAGGAGATACGCGAGGTCCTGGCATTTGCTGAGGGGCGACCCGGGACGGTTTTGTTTATTGACGAGATTCACCGGTTCAATAAATCCCAGCAGGACTCACTGCTCGGTGCCGTAGAAAAAGGACGTGTCACCCTGATCGGCGCTACGACCGAAAATCCTTCTTTTGAGGTTAATAGTGCACTACTCTCCCGTGCCCAGGTGTATTCCCTGTATCCGTTGGATGAGGGCGCCGTCCGTCAGCTGCTGGAGCGTGCCATACGGGAGGATGTGGAGTTAGGCCAGCGGGACATTAGCCTTCAGGAAACAGATGCGCTGTACCGGATCGCCGGAGGAGATGCCCGGAAGTCGCTTACCCTGCTGGAAATTTTTGTCAATGCCTGGCAGGGACCTGATCCCGTCATCGTCACAGACCAGGCCCTGATGGAGACAGCCCAGACCCATGTGGCCCTGTATGACAAAGACGGTGAGCAGCATTATGACCTTATTTCGGCGTTTATCAAGTCGGTGCGGGGCGGTGACCCCAATGCGGCTATTTATTACCTGGCCCGGATGCTGGACGGGGGCGAAGACGTGACATTTATTGCCCGGCGGCTGGTCATCCTCGCTGCCGAAGACATCGGCAATGCCAATCCCAACGCCCTGCTGATCGCCAATGCCTGCTTCCAGTCTGTGAGCCTGATCGGCATGCCAGAGGGGCGGATCGTCCTGGCCCAGGCGACTACGTACCTGGCTACCTCCGAAAAAAGCAATGCAGCCTACCTGGCAATAGACGAGGCACTCCAGTTTGTCAGGTCTCAGCCACCCCACCCGGTCCCCCTCCACCTGCGTAATTCGCCCACCCGCCTGATGAAAGACATGGGATACGGAGCTGCTTATAAATACTCACATGATCACGCCGGAGAGGTGGATCATCAGGAGTTTATGCCGGAAGGCCTGCGGGGTAAGTCTTTTTACCGGCCCAAAGACGCCGGTACCGAGTCGAGGATCCGGCAGTTCATCCGAAATCTCTGGGGGGGTAAATACGGGGGGTGATCCCTGATCAGGGTACAGCCCGAAACTCAGCAATCGTATCTCCCAGCGTGACGCGGAGGAGTGAGCCATCCACAACATACGCAGGAGACCGGTTGATCAGCCGGACCAGGCGCTCTGCAAATACACTGTCACAGCATCTGTAGGTACATGTCAGGGAGATACTTTCAGGCTCAGCCGTCCAGGTGCCTATACAGGTATTGGCATCAAGCTCCATTTCAGCAGTCCCGTCAGCCCGCAGCTCAAGGCGGTAGGTTTTGGCGGCAGAGGTGACGGACGAGGGGGTGCGAATCGTACGGGCATCCCAGCGTCCGGCCCTCAGGGGGGCCTGGGTGTCGCAGGCATATAGCGACAGCAGCAGGACGAGATGCGGCAGGGTTTTCATGTATATAAGGGGTTAATCAGACCTAAAGATAAGGTATGCACTTGTCTGGATGAATAACCGGGCAGGTAAAAAAACAGGGATGATGCTGCGATTTTTACGGCAATGGTTGTATAATTCGGTTAATATCAGTTTTTTCAGTCTGGTGATACCTATTAACCCTATTCTCCTGACCCCTATGGCATCTGCTCCTTTTCAAGATATGTCCCTCGACGAACTCCGCACGCAAGAAAAACGCATGCGTATGCTGGTCGGATTATTGATCGGTTTTTTGGTTATCCTCATAGGGGCTGTGATCTACCTCCTGTACCTGAGTACACACGGAGGTCCTAAGATGTCCATGCCAGTCATCATCATCATGCTGATGATCAGTGCCCTCACGACAATCAACGGGGGCCGTCTCGGCGCGATCCAGGCCGAGATCAAAAAACGGACAACCACGCCGTGAGGTTTATCGCCCAGTCCCCTGCTGTTGTAGAGACAGCAGGGGTATCAGGCCATAGGGATTACAGTTTAAGTAACGTGCGGACCTGGGCCAGGCTTCCGGTCTGGAGCCGGGCATAGTAGGAGCCGCTGGGCAGTGTTCCGGTATCCCAGTCATACGTATAGTCACCAGCCTCCAGATACTGGCTGACAGGGGTCGTGATGAGGCGTCCGGTCCGGTCAAATATCTGGATCATGGTCTGGCCGCCTACTGACTCAAAGGTCAGGCGGGTGGACTGTCCGAAGGGATTAGGTGTATTGACCAGGAGGAGTTTACCGGCCTGTTCATTGAGTTGGCGGATAGTATCGGGTACACAGGAGTTGACCCGGATCAGCGGCAGCGTTGGAAACTCACCCAGGGAGATCCCGTTGAGGTCTTCTGAGGGCACACAAAACCAATCCTGCATCAGGGTCGCATACAGGGACCGGAAGTCCGTCTGCATGGGGATATTGTCGTCCACGCTGGCTGAGCCTGGGATCAGGGGGTTGTGCCCGATGACACCACCCTCGATACCGTGCCCAAAAATCATGACCGGTGCTGCTGATCCGTGGTCGGTGCCATTGCTGTTATTGGCGATGATCCTCCGGCCAAACTCCGAAAAAGTCATGGCCAGCACCCGGTTCTGAACGCCAAGGGACTTGATGTCGCGCATAAATGCTGTCATCGCGGTCGAAAGCTGGCGGAGCAGGTCCGCATGCTCCCCGAGGGTATGGTCACTGGCGACAACCTGGTTGTCATGCGTATCAAATCCGTCAATATGCACCAGGTAAATCCGGGTTTTGAGGCCACCGGCAATCAGGCGGGCTACTATCTTGAGTTGTTGGGCCAGGTAGTTGCGGTCGGGATAGGTGACCCGGTTTTCAGAGCGATTCCAGGCTTGGGAGACGACAGCGTTGTACAGGTTGGACTGAGAGGCGATCAGGCGCACATAACTGAGCTGCTCACCAGCCAGGGTAGCCGGTGCCGGGGCTTGCCCGCCTTCTACCAGGGTATAGAAGTATTCGGGATCGGTGATCGCCATGCCCATCCCGGTAGCCGGACCCTGAAACATCACAGACTGCGAGTATCCGATCTCCAGGGAGAGGGGGTCTGGCATGGTCAGGTTCGGGTATCCTGCGGGATAGTTGGGATACTCGTGGGCGAGGTACCGTCCGGCCCAGCCTGTGCCGAGGACTTCTTCGGCTGAAGAGCCGGTAAGCCAGATATCGGTCGCCCGGAAGTGGGAGTAGTTGGGGTTAGGGTACCCAACAGACTGTACGATCTGCATGAGTCCCTGGTCGTAGAGGCCACGGACACCCTCCATGGCCGGATGCAGGGCCAGTTTGTCCTGGCCGGTGATTGAGAGGAGTTTATTTTCCGGGAGGATGACTTGCGGCCTGAGCCGGTTGAGGCGGTCGTACTGATCAATCGGTACGATGGTATTCAGTCCGTCATTGCCCCCGCCCATCTGGATGAGGACCAGGACATGATCATTGTCAGCGCTGGCAGCTTCCAGTCCGCCTGCGAGGGGAGACGAGGCCAGGGCTCGCAGCGAGAAGCCGTTCAGCAAGGTCGGCAGGGCCACCCCGGCGGCTGTATATTGGATAAAATGACGCCTTTTCATCGGGGTTACATGAGTTGGTTTTCTTCCAGTTGAATCAGGGACTTATAGAATGCCTTGAGGCGGCTTTCGACCGTAAACCGCTTCATCTCATTGGCAGGGTCAAACGTATAGGCCAGCCAGGCATCCGTCCAGTAGTAGTCGGAGAGCTGGTTGGAGAGCAGGATACGCTTGAGGTTCTGTCGTACCTGTGGGGCGGGTGTCACCTCTGTCATGTGGGCAAGGGCGGCATCTATCAGGGCCTCCGGGTCTTCTGGTGCCGGAAATCCTGCCGTATGCGCGATGGTATCCATAATAATCCGGAAGGTATCCGTCGAGTAGCCATAGTTGATCATGGCCTCTATAAACTCAGCCCGTTTGGGGAGGGTAGCCGTCGTGATCCAGAACCGGTCAAACTGCGGGTCCTGGTGCCAGGCGGGCCAGCCCGCCACGTTAGGTGGGTCACCAGGGTCTTGCTGGAGTACGTTGAGCACATACCAGAAATACATCCGGAGGGTATAGCTGTCCCGGAGCTGCGTGGCGTCCGGAAAAGGCAGGGCATACTCACGGCTTAGCCCGATCACAAAGTCCAGCGGGCTTTTGATCATGGCATTGCGGTGGTTGAGGTCGTAAAAGTGCTCTGACTTCAGCAGGGCGGCCAGCACAGGCCTGATTTCGTAGTTATTGGCCCGGAAAATCTCTGCCAAAGGTACAATCACATCCCGCTCCGCCTGCTCCGTAATCGTCCGGTACACAAAAAAACGGTACAGCTTGCGACAGAGAAACAACGCTGTCTCGGGATTAGCAAAGATCATGTCCAGCAGGTCGTCCAGCTCCTGCGCCCCATCAGGGCCCGTGCGGCCTGTGATGAGGGTATTGTTATAAAAACCAGAAAACTGCTTGTCTTCCGTATCATGAAAATACGGCTCAAAAAACGAAGTCATCAGGTCCCAGTCTACCCGCCAGCCGGTGAGTACCCGGGCAGCCGCCTGCACATCATCCTCGGTGTACTGGGAGCCGGGGCCTTTTCCGATGCAAAAGAGTTCCTGAAGCTCCCGTGCATAGTTTTCGTCCGGGGCACCTTTTTCACTGAAGGCCCCGTTGAGGTAGATCAGCATCAGCGGGTCCAGGGTGATCTCCCGCACCAGGGTCTTAAAATTACCCAGACAATGCGTACGCAGGATTCCCAGGTGCCGGTACCACATCCGGGCATTAAACACCCCGCCAGCCTGGGTTGCCAGTTGGTTGTGCCAGAAGATGATCATTTTTTCCTCGATCGTGGCGGCCTGATGCGTCATCAATCCGATCCACCAGCCTTTGAGCGAGACATACCGGGCATACTCGACATCTGCATTAAAAGCGGCGTCCACCCAGGTTTCTCCCGGGGGGACGGCGGGATCCTGGACCGCAGCGTCATGGTAGTTGTTGACGGGTGGGGAGGGGGGGGCACCTGTGACAAGCAGGGTTTCTACCGCCTGCTCAGGCGTCAGGCCTTCAAAGGCCGTTACCTCTTCCCGCTTCACCCCAAACAGGGTGCGCCGGAGCAAATGTCGTACCTCGTGGCCTCCCCATGGACCCTGGTAGGGTGCGAGGCCCGTGTCTGTGATCCGGGCCAGGCCGTCTGGCGCACGGTGCCTGAGCTGGAATAGCTCCCGGCGGGTAAGTGTATGGCTCATAGGCGTAGTGAAGTCAGGTGTAAGCAAATAGACGCCCCCCGGCGGGAGGGGGTTGTAAATGGTAATTCAAGCTACCCAAAATAACCCGCTAAACCAAGCGGAACGATGCGTAAGCCGGACGTACTATTTTGATCTTCAATTCTTTATCGGATCAGGGTTACACTTCCGGCCCGCTCAAACCTGGCCCCCAGGCGGTCTGTCCAGTTGATCCGGCAGAGATATACGCCCTCTGGCTGGGCCTGTCCCCGTGCCGTCCCATCCCAGCCACCGACAGGGTCACTGGTGCGAAAGACTTCGCGTCCCCATCGGTTGTAAATGACCATCTCGAAGGTCTGGGCAAATACAGCTGATGCCCGGAACACATCATTGACATTGTCTCCGTTAGGGGTGAAGGCATTGGGGAGGAATACGATCGGCTCCAGGGCAATACAGCGCTGGGGTGACCATGATTCTGTCCCACACACGCCATCGGGGGGGATCGCCTTGATCCGATAGCAGATCGTCGGCTGGGTCTCCGGGAGGCGCAGGTCAATCCAGACCGTGGGGGAAGCCCCCGTGGTGGCGATCAGGACTTCACTGCTGTCAGGGCCGGTACGCCATACCTCATACCCAACGGGTGTCCAGCCTGTGTAGGCACTCCAGGAGAGAATACCCCGGAAATCCTGTTCCTGAGCCTCCAGGTCCATCAGACAGTGCTCCGGGGTAAATTGTTCTATACCACAGTTGTCCTGCACGCTGAGCTGGTAACATACCGGTCCTGCACCAGGGGGCAGGACGTCTGTATAACTCCGCAGAGTAGGATCTGTCAGCTCTGCTATCAGGGTGAAGGTCTGGCTCCCGGGCAGGCGCCGGTACACCCGGTA
>JANRLQ010000025.1:0-28183 GCA_033762375.1 Bacteroidia bacterium | reverse complement strand
ACTTGACTTTGTATGAAGTAATCGTGTATATTTGATGAAGTTCTTTAGGATTGCGTCAAGTGGAGTATGTACGCAATTGCGTGTATATCGGTTTTGCCCGCAAGCACTATCTCCCACCCGGCGCAAAGCCGATCCCGCAGGCATGCCGATTTTCTTCGAGGAGTCCTTGCGTGGAACAAAAGTGTTTACGTATATTGCTGAGGCAACAGCGTAAACGCTTGGACGTTAGGTGCGATTAAAACAAAATTTAAGATATGGCTGAAGAACTAAGAAACCTAAGAGTTTTCGCGAAGAGAGGAGGAACGATAGATGAAATAACTACCTATCTCAAGGATATGGAAGATGCTTATGAAAGCTTGTATGTTTTTAATCAAAAACTTGAGCTACTAAATCCGAACAGCGAAAAATATAGGAGGTTTGGGCCATGGATTTATGAGTTTGGATTTCCCTATTTATTTGATACGACTCGGAGTATTCAAGAGAACAGAAAATTGGTTTTGCCGGAAGACAGATTGATTATTGAAAAAGTATCCATTCAGTCTCCTGGGTTTTGGGAGTTTTTGGGTTCATTAAATCCATTACTACAGATTAGGGAATACCTCAATGATAGACACAGGAGAAGGCAAGATCGAGAATGGCGTGAAGAAACTGAAAAGCAGAAAGCGATCTTGGAGAATCAAATTATTCAGCAAAAACTTATTGAAGGGAATAATCCCATAATTAAGGATCGCATTGAGATTTTGAAAGAACTTGGATACACCCAAGAAGAAATAAGACAGCTTATTTGGACAAATGTAAGTACGCCTCTAATGCAACTTGGTAAACATCAAGATAATGGACTAATTGAAAACGCTGAATGAACCGCACCTAACAAGATAGCTAACGACCATGCCTCCTAAACGTCGGCACGGCGTAGCCACAAACCGTTACCTGCATAAAGAAGAAAAAGAAACCTTTAAGGCAGAAACCTTCGTTACAGTATCTGTAAACGATTAAACCTGCCATGAGCGAACTTGATATCCAACATTTCATCCTCAGAGCGTTAAGCAAGATGTCTTTAACGCAACAATACAGGCTATTGGCGTTCATCAACTCCATAGTAGCGGTACCACACTCAGCGAAACCAAAGGGCATTCTCAGATTTGCCGGGGTGTTTGATGCGACGGACGCCCAGGAGTTCAAGGCGTCGCTGAGGGATTGTGAATAGTTGCATTGTCCCCCCCGCAACGAAAACCGCCCACATTCACCGCAATTTTGCGGCGAATACCCCGCACATTCACCGCAAAACCACGCTGCACGCTTGCACCACACACAACACTTGTGTAGGTTGCCCCGCACAGCGCAGCCTACCGGGCATGTGTACCCGCTTTACGAAAATGCTGATGTATCAACGGCACTCCCTCAGCCCCACCCCTGCCAGCATGCCAACACACCGCCTGTGGCTCTGCATCGCCCTGCTCATCGGCTGTGCACCCCGCCCGCAAGCCCCTGGGCTCACCCTCGCTGTCGCCGCCAATATGCAACCCGCTGCACGGGTGCTGGCCGATACCTTTACCGCCCGTACCGGCATCCCCTGCGACCTGATCACCGGTTCCTCAGGCAGCCTGGCGGCGCAGATCCGCGAAGGGGCACCCTATGACCTCTTTCTATCTGCCGACCTGTCTTATCCGGCTACGCTGCACCAGGAAGGGCTGGCCGCCGCCCC
Source organism: Bacteroidia bacterium (assembly GCA_033762375.1). Lineage (GTDB taxonomy): Bacteria > Bacteroidota > Bacteroidia > J057 > J057 > RDXT01. The sequence continues at coordinate 26,478 of JANRLQ010000025.1, read as the reverse complement.
TCCCCGCGCCTACGCCCGCGGGCGGCTGGTGATGTGGACGACCCGCAGCAGCTTGCATCCCGGCTGGGAACTGCTGGAAAGTGACACCGTGCGCCACATCGCCCTCGCCAATCCCCGCACGGCTCCCTATGGCGCGGCGGCGATGGAGGCCATAGAGAAGGCCGGGCTGCGGGAAAGCGTCGCGCATAAGCTCGTCCAGGGCGAAAGCATCGCCCAGACCAGTCAGTTTATCCTGTCCGGCGCTGCCGAAGTGGGATTTACGGCCCTGTCGGTCGTACAAAGCCCGGAGATGCAGGGCAAAGGCCGCTGGATCGAGGTGGACTCCGCCACCTACGCCCCCATCTGGCAGGGCGTAGTGGTGCTGAAGCGCCATCCGGAGCAGGCGCAAGCCTTTCAGGACTTTCTTTTTTCGCCCGAAGCGCGGCAAATCCTCGAATCCTTTGGATATTGGCCGTCCAAGTGATACCCGGACATGGACCTTACTCCGCTGATGCTCACCTTTCAACTGGCGCTGGTAACGACGGCGGTGCTGCTGGTGCTGGCCCTGCCGCTGGCCTGGTGGCTCGCTACGACCCGCTCGCCGCTCAAACCCATTGCGGAAGCCCTAGTGAGTATGCCGCTGGTGCTGCCGCCCACGGTGCTGGGCTTTTACTTCCTGGTGCTGTTCAGCCCGGCAGATGGCCTGGGCCTCTGGCTGGACCGGTGGCTGGGCATCCGGCTGGTGTTTTCATTCGGCGGACTGGTGGTGGTCTCGCTGCTCTACAGCCTGCCTTTTATGGTGCATCCGCTTCAGTCGGGCCTCAGCCACCTCCCTGCCTCGCTGCGGGAGGCTGCCTACGTGATGGGAAAATCGCCGCTCACAACCCTCTTCCGCGTGCTGCTGCCCAACATGAAAGCCTCTCTGCTCACGGGCATCGTATTGTGCTTTGCGCATACGGTTGGGGAATTTGGCGTGGTGCTGATGATCGGCGGCAGCATTCCCGGCCAGACGCGGGTGGCCTCTATCGCGATTTATGAAGCGGTCGAGGCGCTCAACTACCCCGCTGCCCATGCGTATTCGCTGATTTTGCTGGGTACCAGTTTCCTGATCCTGCTGGCAGTCTATCTGGTCAATGGCGGTTACTTCAAACGGTTCTGGACATGATCTCGCTCGACATCCGCAAGCGCCTGGCCTCCGCCACCGGAGAGATGCAGCTTGAACTAGCGCTGGAAGTGGCTCAGGATGAATGCCTTGCGCTGTATGGTGAGTCAGGCGCGGGTAAAACGTCTCTGCTCCGGATGCTGGCGGGCCTGATGAAACCCGATGCCGGACACATCACCGTAGCGGGACAAGCCTGGTATGACAGCGCCCGCAAGGTCTGCCTCCCGCCCCAGCGCCGGGGACTGGGGTTTGTGTTTCAGGACTATGCCCTGTTTCCGCACATGACGGTCCGGCAAAACCTGGCGTTTGCGCTGCATCCCCGGAAAGATGAACCCCTGATCGCAGAACTGCTGGCGGTGACCGGCCTGGAAGCGCTCCAGCATCAAAAACCCGCCACCCTGTCCGGAGGACAGCAGCAGCGGCTGGCCCTGGCCCGTACCCTGGTACAGCGGCCCCGTATCTTGCTGCTCGACGAGCCCCTCTCCGCCCTTGATGCGGCCATGCGCACCCATCTTCAGGGGTATCTGACTGATATTCAGCACTCCCGGGGCATGACCATAATCCTCGTGAGCCACGACCCTGCCGAGGTACAGCGGCTGGCCTCCCGTGTTGTGGCGCTTCATGCGGGACAAATCCTGCGGCAGGCGCCGCCTGCGGATTTTTTTCGCGCGCCGGAGCAGGAACTGAGCGCCGAGGTCGAATCTGTCCGGGAGGAAGGCGGGAAGTGGTGGGTGACGGTGAGGATGGCGGGGCAGTCCGTTGCGCTGGAGCTTAGTGCGGAGGAGGGGTCCCATCTTCAGGCAGGTGATCGTATTTTACTGGCTGTCAGTGTTTTGCCGGGTTCTATCCGGCGGGTGTAGCGTCTGAAGACTGATTAAATCGCATGTCAGGCCTTGCTTTCGCGCTTATCATTTTAGCCTTGATTGTGTATGCTTATCCATACAATATTCAATTTCAATAACTGAGCCTTCAGGCAATTCGTAGTAATGCAATAGCTTACCTTTGACGGGGGCCTTGATGATAAAATCCGGGTGAAATTGATAATAAATATAAAACGAGTCTGCATATTCTCCGCCATCTTCGCGTTCGCGGCCCACAATATGGGCGGTTGTGGAGACGGCTTTGTGCTGAAATCCCTGTTTTTCTTCTTGTATGGCCGCTCTCTTACGCCAATAAGCCCTCAGCAGGCCCAGAGACAACAGGATACAAAAGCCCATACCCAGTACATACATCACCCCTGCCGTCCCCTCACCGGGCGCCGCCGGGTGTGTACCGAGTCCCCATACACTGCTTACGGCAATGATGAGCGTCACAGCCACCGCAACGATCAGGGCGGTCAGGCTGGTGCCCTTGTCAATTTTGTATGCGTCGTAGACGGGAAGAGCAGGCAAATTTTTCATTATGCGCAGGAAATGTGGGAGTATTACGCCAGTTCAACATACTGGATATATATACCCAGCAAAATATGCCAGCAGACATAGTGACCGAGCCTCAGGGTCAATGAGGCCAGGAAGCCTGCGTTTTTTAGGTACAAGGCCTGGCAATAATTCATGCCGAACCCCGTCACCCAGGCATACACTACAAACCATAACGCTCCGTCAGGCCATTGTTCCAATGGCTCCCGCAGGGCAGTCAGGGCTGCGCCTGCCACAAAAAAAATATTCGCATACTTGCCATTGGCCACCCATGTACCTGCCAGCAGCATGATGGTCAGGGGGATCAGCCTGTAAAAAACTTCGATCTCAAAAGCGCCTGAAAAGTACAAAAACAACGAATAGGGAAACGGCTGGATAAAAGGCGGCCATTCGGTGTAGGGCTCCGGGTGTAGCAGGCATTTGATCACCATAACATCCAGTATCCCAAACCCGGCTCCTATCAATGCGGGCCTTACCCATCTCTGCCGGCCTGAAACAGTATTGTCCAAAAAATTAGGGATACCGGCCTGGGTCTGTACCCATAAAAAAGGCACTCCAGCCAGTAACATCAGGATAGCAGGGTAATCCCATACGCGCAGCAATGGATATTGTGCCTTAATCACATGCCCGTAGCCCATCCCGATCACAGCCAGGATCATGCACACGGCGTAGACGATCAGGTTGCGGTTGATTTCTTGTGGTGATATGTGTTTTGCTGTCATATCCTTGCGCGTGCTGCGTATGTTGGGGGGGCAGGAGGTGAGCTGCCTGCTGCCATGTCCTCCGCAAGGTACGCAGAAAACCGTGTGTTGTACAAAACGCCGTCGCACCGCACAGGCCGCCTGCAATTTTAATCATTTGTAAAACAGGCACTTACAATCCTGCTTTTGTTATTTTCCGGGCAATCATTTGAACCCCGTCTGTGAGGACCAGCAAGTATATGCCCGGGGATATATCTCGTAAACTGACCACGCAGCCTGCCACTGTACCCCTTGTGTATACCCGGGTCAAAGAAGGGATCATCCGGAAAATCACCTTCCGGTCCCAGAGGTTGCTGCCGGATGAAAAAGCTAACACCCCATTCATGTGGATGCTGGCGGTAGCCCACTGGAGATTGAAGGTATCTCAGTACCTCGCTTTGAGTAGAGTACTAGAGATGATTTAAGCCTACAATTGGGCACAAACCAAATTGTCGCTTTCAACCGTTTCGGTTCGGCTCAAAGACTGCGTTAACCCTGTTTTCACAATGGGTATGCGACAATTTGGTTTGCATCCATCTAAACTGTCTGCATACCCATTTCCGAGAACACTCTTGATTTGACCTAAAATGTCACCAGATAATAATACCTTTGATTCTCAATATTCACCTCTTATGCCCCATATCTCTCTCGAAACTCACCTACCCGGTATCACGGGCCTGCTGGAGTACCGCCGCGACACCGCCGAGCCGATCCGCAACCTCACCCAGCTCCTGCTCAGGGGTGAGTCTACGCTGACCTTTGCGGAGCGTGAGCTGATCGCAGCCCTGGTCTCTCACCGGAATGAATGCCGGTTTTGTACCGCAGCCCATACCAGCGTGGCGGACATTCTCCTCGGCGAAACGCTGACCTGCGCGCAGGTCAAAACCGATATCGAGACGGCCCCTGTCTCCGACAAGATGAAAGCCCTGCTGGCCGTCGCAGCACTCGTGCAGCAAGGAGGGCCGCAGGTGACCCCTGAGGCCATCTCCCGCGCCAAAGAGGCGGGGGCTACGGACCTTGAGATTCATGACACGGTGCTGATCGCAGCCCTGTTTTGCTTTTACAATAAATATGTGGATGGATTGGCGACCAGTCTGCCTGCGGCTGAATCCTACTTTCAGCAACTGGGCGAGCGGATTGCCATCGGATATCTCCGCGCACCACAGGGGTACGACCACCTGAAATCGCAGGAAGCCTGACCAGAAGCCCCAACTTTTTCATCCAGGTCTTGCGAATCTCAGATTCTCTTCGTTAGTTTGTTTTAGACTATCCATCTACTCCTATACTTGCGTTTACTCCACCAAATATCCTCTGTCCTGATATTAGTGTCCTTCCTATACAACCTGGTGGGCCATTATATCTTGTTTGCCTATCGGCAGGCAGCAGTACAGCAGCGCATGGACCTGACGCTTGCTGCCGGGGAGCCGAATGAGTCAGACTTATTTGTCCTCAAGATGCAGGCATCCGTCTACGTACAGGCGCCTAACACAGAGTTTCAGCATCTCAGGGGTACCTTCTCGTATGAGGGAAAAGCGTATGAGATGGTCAAATACCGGGTGTACCAGGATACCCTTTACATCTATTGCACCCAAAATATATGGCAGGATGCCCTCGACTCAGATCTCAGCGATAATATCCAGCGCTCGATCGCCGGGATGGGCACTACCCCAGATGCTGATAATCAACTGATTAAACTACTCGTCAAGGACTATCTCTCCGAGACGGCCTATCTCCCTACGTATATCCATCCCCCCCTCGCGCAGGCAGCAGGTTTTTACCTGGAGCGGTTCTTCCCCTGCTTTGACGCGTCCGTAGACGTACCGCCTCCAAAGGCCTGATATCCGGTCCCGACGGGACTTCTGCGGTTATTTACCCTGTCTTTTTTCCAGTATGCGTTTTCGCAAAAAGCCGAAAGTATGACCTGCTTTCTGGCAGTGGAATCAGCTATGGTCCTGATGATCAGCTCGTAGCCGATATGTCTGACATATTGTTTCCCCTGTGCAGCGTGCATACGTTATATCTGAAGGCTGACTGAAACCCACGTATTGGCTTATGGCCGGTATCCGGGTATGGGTATGTTGCAGGCGTTTTTGCGCAGGTGGATCCAGCATTGACCTGAGCTTACTGTAGCGGCATAAAACGTCCTGCCATACCCGATTTGCGGCTCCGATCTACCCCCGTAGTGACAACGGGGCAGGATATTGTTGACTGGTTATCAGGGTCCATAAAGGACGATACCTCCCTTTCTTTCAACTTTTGCTACTACATCTTGCATGAAAAATTTAGCATATATCTTTATTGCGTTATTTTACGCATTGGTATTTTCTGTCGTATCTGGCTTTTCTCAGCAGACCCTGCTCCAGGGCGAGGTCAAAGACAGCGAAAATGGCGAACCGCTGGCCGGTGTGAGCCTGGGACTCAAAGGCACGATTATCAGCACCAGTACGGATGCAGCCGGGCAATTTATGCTGTCTACTACAGCTGAATTTCCGGTCACACTTGTAGTTTCGCTGGCGGGTTATTCGCGCAGGGAAGTGATCGTCCTGGATGCTGCTCCGCTGGTCCTGGTCATGCAGCCCGGCGAGCTGGATGCTGTAGTGGTATCAGCCTCCCGCGTAGAAGAACGGCTGCTGAGCTCAGCGGTCAGCATCGAAAAAATGGACCTAAATGCAGTACGTACGACTCCAGCCATCAGCTACTTCGATGCGCTGCAATCGCTCAAGTCGGTAGACATGGCGACCAGCAGCCTGGTATACAAGGAGATCAACACACGGGGCTTCAGCAATACCGGCAACTCCCGTTTTTTGCAACTCACAGACGGCGTAGATAACCAGTCAGCAGGGTTGGGGTGGCCGGTGGGGCATCTGTTTGGCCCCTCCGATCTGGATGTCGAAAGTGTGGAGCTGATCCCCGGATCGGCCTCCGCGCTCTACGGCCCTATCGCCTTTAACGGCCTGCTCCAGACCAAGACCAAGGATCCTTTTTTGTACGAGGGCCTGAGTGTGCAGACCAAAGTGGGCGTCAACCACCTGGGAGCCAGCAAGCAAGCCGCGCCGCTATACGGTTTTGCCGCCCGGTATGCCAAAGCCTTTAACAACCGCTTCGCCTTTAAGGTAAATGCCTCGTATTTTGCGGGTCAGGATTGGCACGCCAATGACTATACGGATGTAGACCCCAATACGCCGCTGGAACTCCGGGGCCCCAACAACCCCGGTCGCAATGCCCTGAATATCTATGGCGATGAAGTGGCCCAGGTCCTGGACAGCGTGGGACGTGTCTCCCGCACGGGTTATGAGGAGATTGACCTGACAGATTATGAGGTCTACGCGCTCAAGCTCAGCGCCGCGCTGCACTACCGCCTGACCGATAAACTCGGCCTGCTGTACCAGCTCAGTTATAACCAGGGCACAGCCAACTACACCGGCAGCAGTCGTTTTTCACTCAATGATTTTTCGCTGACTACCCACCGGGTCGAGCTTCGGGGCAATCATTTTTTTGTACGGGCCTACGGCAATCTGGAAAATTCTCACAACTCCTATAGCACCCGCTCCCTGGGCCAGCAACTCAACCGCACCTGGGTCCGCGACCTGAACGGACAAGTGGTCACACCCGCCCAGGCGGATGCGACGTGGTTTAGCCGGTATGCGGCTGCCTATGCTGGTAACATCAGCGGAGTCGCGGCAACAGATCACGGCGCTGCCCGCTCATTTGCTGACGAAGGCCGGTATCTGCCGGGCACCCCTGATTATGAACGTGAAAAAAAGCGGCTGATCCAGACGCCGGGGCTGGCCGGAGCGGGTATCCTGAGCCAAAGCAAACTGTATCATGTGGATGCACAATATGATTTTTCGGAGAAAGTCGGATGGGCCGAACTGCTGGTAGGCGGCAACTACCGCTTTTACGATATGTATACTGAGGGTACCCTGTTTGATGACCTCACAGACCCAGTGACGGTGCAGGAGTATGGGGTATTTGCTCAGGCCTCCAAATCCCTGATCGGCGACAAACTCCGGTTTACGGTCTCAGGCCGGTATGACAAAAACGAAAACTTTGAGGGGCGATTTACCCCTCGCGCCTCCGTGGTGTTTTCTCCGGTCAAAAACCACAACTTCCGGGCCTCGTACCAGAGCGGATTCAGAAATCCCACCGTGGGCGACCTCTATATCAAGCTGAATGTAGGCCCCATTATCATCCTGGGTGGGGCACCCGCCAACAGTGAAGGGCTCAATGCCTACGAAAACTCCGTGACGGCGGCCTCGGTAGGACCCTTTTTTGGGGCTTTTCAGCAGGCGTTGCAGCAGGGTAACTCGCCGGAGGAAGCCGTTGCCCTGGCAAAAGACATCCTGGTCAAGTCAGATGTGCCTTATATCAAACCAGAGCAAAACCAAACCTACGAGATTGGCTACAAAGGCATGATCGGGGAGCGGTTTATGGCGGATGTCAATTATTATTACAGCACCTACACTGATTTTATTATCAATCAGGTCGTGATCCGCCCCAACAGCCCGGTACTGGGAGACAATGGCCTGATCAATCCGGCCGCCGTAGACGATCTGCTCAGCGGCAATACCCTGGCTTTTCAGTTGTATACCAACGCCGCAGACCGGGTCTCGACCCAGGGCGTATCACTGGGCCTGACAGGATTTTTGGCTAAAGGTTACCGCCTGCACGGCAATACAACCTGGAGCGACTTTAACATACTCGATGCCAACCCCAACAATATACCGGCCTTTAACACGCCCCGCTGGAAAACCAATCTGACCCTCAGCAACAGCAAGGTGACGGAGCGGATCGGCTTCAGCATCGCCTGGCATTGGCAGGAGTCCTTTGAGTGGTATGGCACCCTCAACGAGCTCCGCCCAGGCACGATCGAGGCCTATCACCTACTTGATGCCCAGGTCAGCTACCGTGTACCCCCGGTCAAAACCATCGTCAAGTTAGGGGCCAATAACCTCACCAATCGCTATATCGTGCAGGCATATGGCTCACCTGCTGTGGGCGGCTTGTATTATGTAGCGCTGACGTTTGATGAGCTTTTTCAGTAAGGAGTCCTTATAATCATGGCCTGTCTGGAGGCCCGAAGCGGTACCTTCAGGCAGGCTTTTTAGCTGAAAGGGAGTTTGGTCTGTACGCCGTAGCAGATCAATGGAAATTACCCATGACGACATGTTTATACGCTAGTAGTTAGTGACTTGGCTTGTCCGGGCATCAGACAGATACCCTGACAGGCTTTTTAAAACGAGGTTTTTATGACATTTCCGACTGTTTTATCTGGGTCTCAGCCCAAAGATCAGACGATACAGGTCACACACTGGCTGTTGCTGGGTCTCAGTACCGTCGTATATCTGCTGGGGGGTACGGCCGCTACCCTGATCTCCGTGTACCTGCCGGGGGTGGTCGCCGACCTGCTGGGAGACAACACGCCGGAGCGGCTCAATCAATACGGTCCGTACCTTAATGCTGCGTTTTTGTATGGGATGACGGCGGGCGGGCTGACCCTGGGGATACTGAGTGACCGGATCGGTCGGGTGCGCTCACTGGCGGTCTCAGCCGCCGGGTATGGGTTGTTTACCTGCCTGATGGTGTCGGTGTCAAGCTGGCAGATGCTGGTCTTGTACCGGTTTATGGCCGGAATGGGCGTCGCAGGGGTACTGCTGATCTCGACGGTATTTATCTCGGAGGTATGGCCGGTCCGGAGCCGGGCGGTCGTGCAGGGGTTGCTTTCGCTGATGTTTCCGGTGGGTATCGTGCTGACAGGTGTGCTGAATGTCCAGATCGCTGACTGGCGTCTGGCTGCCTGGCTGGGCTTGGTCCCGATCCTGGCGGCGGGCCTTATGCCGCTGCTCCTGAGAGAGTCCGACGTCTGGCGGCAGTCCCGCACAGCTCCCCCGGCAGATAGCGGCAGCCTTTTTTCGGCTGACAATCGCAGGCAACTGCTCTTTGGCGCTGTGATCTATGGGTCGGTGCTGATCGGGCTGTGGGCTGTTTTTTCATGGACACCGACCTGGGTAAATGGCCTGCCCGGTACGGGAGGGCAGCAGGTACAGGGATTTACGATGATGATCTTTGGATTGGGGGGGATCGCGGGTGGGGCTGTGTCGGGGTTGCTGGTCAACCGCCTGGGACTGCGCAGGGTCCTGCTGATGACGTTTGGGGCTTGTTTTTGCCTGTGTTGCCTGCTGTTTCTGACCCATCCGGTTTTTTCGCCCCGGATTTACGTAGAAACAGCGCTGCTGGCCCTCTTGTTTGGGATCAGCCAGGGGGCACTCTCCGTCTATGTGCCCCAGTTATTTCCCAGCCTGATCCGTGCTACAGCTACAGGTTTTTGCTTTAATATTGGCCGTGTGTTTACCGCCTCCGCCGTATTTTTTGCAGGATGGCTGGCGACGGCCCTGGGAGGATTTGGAAATGCGATATGTATATTTTCTGTATTTTTTGTGGTAGCTGCTATCACTGTTTCCCGGGATTCCCATCTGTAATGTATGAATATATGCCGCATATTTCGCTTCCAGACCAGGTACCGGGCATCCGCAGCCTGGCTTTGTTTCGCCCTGATACCGCTGCACATCTGTACGGGCTGGCGCAGGTGCTGCTCAGAGGGCCTTCGCCGCTGTCAATAGCTGAGCGTGAGTTAATGGCAGCGTTTGTTTCGTACCGCAATCAGTGTACATTTTGTATGTCAAGCCATGCGGCGGCGGCGCGCTATCTGTACCAGGACGAAGCCGGGACCGTAGACCTTGCCCTGTATGACTACCTGCACGCGCCTATCTCCGACAAACTCAAAGCCCTGCTCACCATCGCCGGACGGGTGCAGACGGATGCCCGCACGGTCTCAGCCGAAGATGTAGCCCTCGCCCGGATGTATGGCGCAGATGACCGCGATATTCATGATACGGTCTTGATTGCCGCGACGTTTTGCCTGTTTAACCGGTATGTGGATGGCCTGGCTACGCTTACCCCGCCTGCCGGAGATCCCGCTTATGCCGTCATGGGCGAGCGCATGGGCACCCTCGGTTATGTACCTCCTCAACCCACCTGATACCATGGCCTATATCAACCTCCCGACCCAACTGCCCGGTATCCGGGGCCTGATGGCCTTCCGGCCGACGATAGCTGCTCCCCTTAACGGCCTGGCCGAAGCCCTGCTCCGCACCGACGAAGGTATCTCTAAAGGAGAGCGCGAGCTGATCGGCACCCTCGTGTCTGCGCTCAACGGCTGTGTATTTTGTCAGAGCGTACACGGGGCCGTTGCCCAGTACTATTTTAAAAATCAGCCCGACCTCATCGCACAGGTAAAAGCTGACTACCACACCGCACCGATCCCCGACAAACTCAAAGCCCTGCTCGAAATCGCGGAGAAGGTTCAGCAAGGCGGTAAACACGTCACGGAACAGCATATCCAGGCAGCCCGCGTACACGGCGCCTCCGACCTCGAAATCCACGATACGGTATTGATCGCCGCCGCTTTTTGTATGTTTAACCGCTATGTAGATGGCCTGGGTACGTTTACGCCCACCGACAGCGCGTTTTTTCAGGAGCGGGGCCGCAAGATCGCCGAGGAGACAGGATATGCCGGGTCTGATCCGCACCAATAAGCGGGTAAGCCAACGATACCCTGCTGTTTCACGCTTTTATTTCGAACTGAGTCCTTATGGTTCCCTTATTTCCCAGCCCTGATCCCTCAGACGTATGAAGTATCTGTTTTATATCACCATCGTGGCCGCGATCTTGTTTGAAGTGGCCAATGTGTTTTTTATCATGCCACTACCTGGCAGCCAGGAGATCGAGAGCATAGGGATAGCCTATTTTTTGTACCGGTGGCGCTGGATATTCAGGGCCGGGCTGCTGGGGCTGGCGGCCCTGGGACTGTGGGGGAGTCGCTGGTCCATCCGGTGGATTCCGCTGGTGGCCGTAGCGGTATGGGCTGGGGTCGCGTATCTGTTCAATTTTGACATGGCAGCAGATCACATGTTTTATCAGCCCCGGCAGGTCCTGATGCAACCTGCCGCTGACAACCAGGTGGACAGCAGCCGCCTCGTGATCGGGGTCGAGATAGCGGGCGAGGCCAGGGCCTATCCGATCCAGTTTATCGGGTATCACCACCAGGTACTCGATACCCTGGCAGGCAAACCGATCATGATCACCTACTGTACCGTCTGCCGGAGCGCGCGGGTGTTTGAGCCGGTGGTGGATGGGCGACAAGAAACATTTCGGCTGGTGGGCATGGACCATTTTAATGCCATGTTTGAAGACCAAACCACCGGGAGCTGGTGGCAGCAGGCGACGGGCGAAGCCATCATCGGGCTGCGTGCCGGGGCTGTGCTGCCGGAGGTGCCCAGCACCCAGATGCGCCTGCACCAGTGGCTGGCCCTGCACCCGGAGAGCCTCGTGATGCAGCCTGACACGACCTTTGCAGAAGCCTACGACAACATGAAAAACTACGAAAGCGGCCAGGGCAAGAGTGACCTAACCCGCACCGACAGCCTCTCCTGGCAGCGCAAATCCTGGGTGGTAGGCATCCAGACCGGCGGCGCGGCCAAGGCATTTGACTGGAACCGCTTGCAAACCGAGCGTATCATCAACGAGACTGTGGGCGCTACGCCGGTGGTGATCGTCGTAGCGGCTGACAGCCAGAGCTTTGCGGCTTTTGAGCGGCCCTCAGCCACGGCTATTTTTTCGCTCCGCCATGATACCCTTGTGAGCGGTGACCAGATGTACACCCTCGCCGGGCAGCCCCTTCCACCTAATTCCCTCACCCCTGCGCTTACTCCCATCACGGCTTATCAAGAGTTTTGGCATAGCTGGCTGACCTTTCATCCGCTGACGATGCAGTATTGAGCGGGACTGACGTACGGAATGAAGCCTATGTCCCGGACTGCCTCTGAAAGGGGCGGCCCCGATGTCCGCTATGAGGATAGGCGTATTCTCACGGTAATACTCGAAAAATAACCTCCACATGTTACGAGGGGATTTTGTGCGAAGACAAGGAAAAAAAACCGAATTTGGCGAGCCAAAGGAGGGCTTTTCTGACACAGTATTCGTGCACAAAGACCGAGTCAAAATCGGAATTTATTTTTCGAGTGTCATTAAACTGTGTATACCCCCACAAGCAGAACTTTGCGTATGAAAAAAGCCAAAATAAGAGGTGCCTTCGGAAAAATTTGATTTTCGGGCCTATCCTCCCCCCAAGATGTTATCGAAGAGCTGATGCAAGGGCAGGGCCTGACAGGTGAGCGCAGCCTGTGCAAGCCCCTCCTTGCCATCTCCAGACCTTTTATCTATCTTTCCATACCCACAACACAACCTCTCTTCTTTCGTCCCGACGTTACCTACGTTCCTCTTCACCCCAAACACACCCCAATGAAAGCCGCCGTCACTACCCAGGCAGGAGCGCCCGAGGTCATTCATATCCGGGAAGTGCCCCTCCCGCAGGTAAAGCCCGGATGGGTGCTCGTACGTGTAAAAGCATTTGGCCTGAACCGATCCGAACTCTTCACCCGGCGGGGAGACTCTCCGGGTGTGGTCTTCCCGAGAATACAAGGTATTGAATGTGTGGGGGTGGTGGAAGAAGACCCTACGTTTACCTATGAAAAAGGACAGCAGGTGGCGGCCATCATGGGAGGAATGGGACGGTTTTTTGATGGCGGTTATGCTGAGTATACCCTGGTGCCCGTGGAGATTTTGTTTCCCTTCAGGAGCGACCTGCCCTGGGAGATACTGGGTGCCATACCCGAGATGTTCCAGACTGTATCCGGATCACTCCACCAGGCGCTGGAAATACAGGCCGGCGAAACCCTGCTGATCAGGGGCGGGACTTCTTCCATTGGCATGCTGGCATGTCAGCTCGCCAAAACCAGGGGCTTAACGGTGCTCTCGACCACCCGCAATATCGCAAAAAAACAAACCCTGCTGGACAATGGAGCCGACCACGTGATCCTCGACAACGGCAGTGTGCAGGAAGAAGTCCGGGCCCTCTATCCTAAGGGTGTGCAGAAGGTACTGGAGCTGATCGGTACGATGACCTTAAAAGACTCCCTGAAATGTATCGCACCCAAAGGGATCGTCTGCATGACGGGTATCCTGGGCAATGAATGGACGATGAAGGAGTTCACGCCCATGGGCGACATTCCCTCCTTAGGCCGGCTTACGGTGTATATGGGTGAAGCCGGCAACCTGTCAAAAGTATGGTTACAGGAGTTCATGGATGAAGTGGGGAAAGGGACCCTCCACCTGAACATTGACCGGGTATTCACCCTCGACGAAGTAGCAGCGGCACACCAGTACATGGAGGATAACAAAGCCAGCGGGAAAATCGTCGTGAGCATCTGACAAGACGCGACAAGGATCTTCCGTACCGCTGGACACGCACCCGCCATGCTTCAGTTGCTTCGGTGTGGGATACCCCTGGCAGACCGGTACGGCACCGGCCTGCCGGGATATGGATAGCTTACAAGGCGTCACCCCAGCATCAATGTGTCAGCTCCGGGGGCTGGTGGAGCCGTACATACTGGTCTGCCCGTTTTTTTTCATCCGGGGTCATATGATCGTACAGGGCCGGATAAAAAGGTTGATTCACAAAATAAGGCAGCAGGTCAGGATCAGCCAGGGAGGTGCGCTGGCTCCGCAGCAGGCCCACCATCATGGGTACCCAGTGATACGGTCCGTACAGGACCGGCTGGGCAGGAGCAGCTACTGCCGGACTGGCAGAGGCCAGGTATATCTGGCCTGGTGCAGAGGGAAGTGCGTAAGCGCCTACCTTGAGGCGACCGGCTTCCTCCGCGATCACATACTGCACGGACTGCACAAAAAACTTCTGAATAAACAGCTTAAAGGCCGTGATGTTGTGGCCATAGGTCTCCCCGGTAGCGTACGTGACCGGCTGGGTTACATTTTCCACATAGACGGTCCCGCCAGCCCGCACATAGTACCCCCGCACGACCTGCTGGTCCAGCCGGATGATCAGGGGCGTATATGGCTGGGTCGTCAGCGGATCAAGGGTCGGCGGCAGGACGTCCGTCGAGAACTGTAAGGATGTCCCGTCGCTGCTGAAGACACCGTGGCGCAGGAGGAGATAGCGGAGATAAATTTTTTCGAAAGGCTCCAGGTTTTTGCGGGCGAGGTGCTGGTCCACAAACCGGATTTTGGCCGGGTCACTGAAGTTGTCACCCATGAGCATGACCCGCTCAAAAATATCGTCCAGCGCGGCATTGATCGCGTCCGCCTGCCCGTCCTGGCTGCCAGGGCTCAGGTGGTAGACCCGCTGGTCGCGGGTGCGCAGGAGGCAGTTGCCGGGATAAAAAGCCATGCTGCCCAGCCCCTCAAAATCAAGAAAGAGGGCCTGACGTCCCTCGTCATAGTCACCTGTCAGCTCCGTGTACACGGCCAGCCGCAGCAGATTGTCCGGCGTAAAAGCATACGCGGGCAGGATTCGGTTGATCAGCCGCTCCCAGGACGGATCCGGAGCCTCGACCTGTGCTATCAGCCCCACAGGGCCCAGCGTCATGATAAAGAACACCCATTTTCTCAACACACCACCACGTGACATACCTGATTTGTACGATTAGGGAAAAACACCAGGGGAAATAACGTCAGAAATTTTCAGGAATTAAGACCAAAATACAGGTTCGGTTAACGTCACCAACGAAACCGCAGCTTTTCCCGGCAAGGACCCCAGGCGAGCGGCTTATGCATAAAATCATTTTCATACATGGGGAATATGTGTAAATTTACCCCCAGCCTGTTATCGCGCTGTTGCTGCAGGGACTTATCTTAACACGCACGCAGAATGTTGAACGTTGTACTTTTCGGGCCTCCGGGTGCAGGCAAAGGCACCCAGTCACAGCGGATCATAGACACGTTCCGGCTCCGGCACCTCTCTACCGGCGATATGCTCCGGGCCGAGCAGGCCTCAGGATCAGCGCTGGGTGAGCAGGTCAAAGGTATCATCGCAGCGGGCCAGCTCGTCAGTGATGAGATTGTGATAGCCCTGATTGACAAACATTTACAAAACAGTCCGGACGCAGCAGGTTTTGTGTTCGACGGGTTTCCCCGCACAGTAGCCCAGGCAGAGGCCCTGGACCAGCTCCTGCATGACAACCATACTGCGATCTCCTGTATGATCAGCCTGGTCGTGCCTGAGGATGAGCTGACGGCACGTCTGGTAAAACGGGGACTAGAGAGCGGCAGGGTGGATGATAACGAAACAACCATACGGAAACGTATTGAAGAGTACAATACCAAAACCCTGCCAGTTGCAGAATATTACCGGAATCAGAACAAACTAAATGAAATTCCCGGTGTGGGGGAGATCGGTGCCATCGGAGACCAGATCGAGTCGCTCCTGAACGGGTATCTCTGACCCGCCAGGCTAATCTTTTTGTATGCAGCAATCTTTTGTAGATCACGTCAGGATATATTTCACAAGCGGAAAAGGGGGGGATGGCGCGGTATCCTGGCGTCGGGAAAAGTACATTCGGAAAGGGGGCCCCAACGGCGGAGATGGCGGACGGGGCGGCAATATCATCATCCGGGGCAATAACCAGCTCTGGACCCTCCTCGACCTGCGCTACCGCAAGTACGTCAAAGCCGAACCCGGCGAAAACGGCTCCGGCAACAACTGCACCGGGCGCGATGGCAAAGATGAGATCCTGGATGTGCCCCTGGGCACCCAGATTATTGATGAGGCCTCCGGGGAAATAGTAGGCGAAATCCTCCACCACGGCGAAGAACTGATCCTGCTTGAAGGCGGATATGGTGGCAAAGGTAATACCCAGTTTAAGTCTGCTACCAACCAGGCTCCTGACTACGCATCCAAAGGCGGATACGCCCGCGAGATGGTGGCAGTGCTGGAACTCAAGGTACTGGCCGATGTGGGCCTGGTCGGATTTCCCAATGCCGGTAAATCTACCCTCCTGGCTGCCCTGAGTGCAGCCCGGCCCAAGATCGCGGACTATGCTTTTACGACACTCGTCCCCAACCTCGGGATCGTCCGGTACCAGGACCACCTGGCCTTTGTGATGGCAGATATCCCGGGCATTATTGAGGGGGCGCATGAAGGCAAAGGACTGGGGTTGCAATTCCTGCGGCATATTGAGCGAAACAGTGTGTTGTTGTTCATGGTATCGGTGGACGCTGACCCCATCCGGGGCCAATACGAGACCCTGGTAGCTGAGCTGGAAGCATACAACCCGGAGCTGCTCGACAAACCCCGTGTGCTGGCCATCACCAAATGTGACATGATAGACAGTGTCATGGAGGCTGAACTCCGGCAACAATTGGCTGATCTGAAACCTGTCCTGATCTCATCTGTAACCCAAAAAGGGCTCAAAGAGCTGAAACAAACCCTCTGGCAACTGCTAAATGCCTGATACGCTGACACTGGAAGCCTTCCTGATCGCCAAGCGGGTAGACGCTGTGGCCTTCCGGGCTGCCCGTCCGGCTGAGTGGGTGGCACTGGAGGCAGATTTTGCTGCACTGGGCCCTGTTTCATTTGACCAGCAGAAAAAATTCTGGTTTAATCCCCTCCGGCATCAGTTCCCATTGGCGCTCACCCTACAACCAGAAGTAACGGCAGCACCTGTTCGGAAAAAACCTGCACTCGTACGGCCTGCACCTGCTGCTCCGGAGGTAATACCTGCCAAAGAAGACCAGCCTAAGCCCGAAACGCCTGTCCGCAAGCCCCTCCTCCCACGGCCCGTACTACAAAAACCTGCCGATTCACCGGAATCACCTGACCCGGAGTCAACGCCGGAGCCACCACCCGTCCGGAAAGCACCACTGGCCAGACCCGTGATGAAAAAACCTGCCGATTCACCAGAATCACCTGACCCGGAATCAACACCAGAGCCACCACCCGTCCGGAAAGCGCCGCTGGCCAGGCCCGTGATGAAAAAAACTGCCGATTCACCGGAATCACCTGACCCGGAACCAACACCAGAGCCACCACCCGTCCGGAAAACACCGCTGGCCAGGCCCGTGATGAAAAAACCTGCCGATTCACCGGAATCACCTGACCCGGCATCAACGCCGGAGCCACCACCCGTCCGGAAAGCACCGCTGGCCAGGCCCGTGATGAAAAAAAAGGACCCGCCGGCAGAACCTTGAGCGGCGCCCGGAGTATTATATAACCTGATCCAATCTGAATTTTATCCGCATGTCCCAGATTCAATATACGACTTTTACCCTCGACAATGGTCTCAAAGTGATCATACATGAAGACCACGCGATTCCCAAGGCCGTCATGAACATTCTCTACCGGGTAGGTGCCCGCGACGAGGATGAACAACGAACCGGATTTGCGCACCTCTTTGAGCACCTTATGTTTGAAGGAAGTCGGCACATACCCCGGTATGATGAGCCCCTCCAGCGGGTGGGTGGCCAAAACAATGCCTTCACGACCAACGACATCACCAATTATTACCTCACCCTGCCTTCCAATCAGCTGGAGACTGCCTTCTGGCTGGAGTCAGACCGGATGCTGGAACTGGCTTTTTCGCAGGAAAAACTCGACATTCAGAAAAGTGTCGTCATCGAGGAATACAAACAGCGATACCTCAACCAGCCCTATGGCGATGCGTATATCCACCTGCGGGACCTGCACTTCCAGCAGCACCCGTACAAGTGGCCCACCATCGGCAAGGAGATCCGGCATATCGAAGAAGCAACGCTGGAAGACGTAGAGCGTTTTTTCTACGGATTTTATGCCCCCAATAATGCTACCATGGTGATTGCCGGTGATGTGGACCCCACAGAGGTACGGCAATTGTCAGAGAAGTGGTTTGGACCCATCCCATCCCGGAGCCTGAGCAAGCACCCGCTCCCGCAGGAGCCTGTCCAGACAGCACCACGCACCCGTACGGTATATGGCGATGTGCCGTTTCCGGCCGTGTACAAGATGTATCATATCCCGGCGCATACGGACAAGGCATATTACGTGGCCGATCTGCTGACAGACCTGCTGTCCAGCGGCAAAAGTTCGCTGCTCTTCCAGCACCTGGTCCGCGACCGGCAGGTGAGCTCCGGTGCCAGTGCATTCTCCTGGGGGGCCTATGACCCGGGCATGATCTCCGTAGACGGCAGGGTCGCCGATGGCGTATCCGTCGCGGACTACGAGACAGCCCTGGAGGAAGTCTTCGAACAACTGCGAAACATCAGCGACGACGAGATCACCCGGATCAAAAGTAAACTGGAGGCTAGTTTTATCATGCAGCAAACCACGCTCCTGAATAAAGCCATGTCGCTTGCCTTTTCTGACGCCCTGGGAGACCCCGACCTGGTGAATACCACGCCGGAGATTTACCAGGCGATTACCCCTGAAGAAGTGCGTGCTGCTGCTGCACGGTACCTGGCCCCCGAAAACTGCTCCACGCTTTATTACCTGCCCCACCCCAAGGCCTGATCCCGGGTTTTACGTATTCAGAAGATTCATACCATCCCATGTCAGATACCCTGATCCGATCCACCCCGCCAGCGGCACGCCCGCTCCACAATATTCCCTTTCCTGCGTTTGAACTCCGCCACCTGGACAATGGGGTGCCGGTTTATTTGCTCCCCTACGGTACCGTACCGGTAGCAGAAGTGCAGGCGATCTTTAAGGCTGGCAAAAACTACCAGCCGGGCATCGGCATCGCCCGATACACAGCCCGCAATATGTCAGAAGGAACTGCCTCCTACGACACCCTGACCCTGGCCCGTCGGCTTGA
Source organism: Bacteroidia bacterium (assembly GCA_033762375.1). Classification (GTDB taxonomy): domain Bacteria; phylum Bacteroidota; class Bacteroidia; order J057; family J057; genus RDXT01. The sequence goes on along the minus strand of JANRLQ010000025.1, from coordinate 7,481 downwards.
CGAGGCAGGCGCCTGGCTCAGCAGTGAAGTAGAGGAGGAACATATTGCCTTTAAGCTGGCGGCGGTAGCCACCAAGCTGCCGCAGACCCTGCCCCTGATGCAGGAGGTGCTGCAGTCACCGGTATTTCCGGCCATGGAGCTCCACCAGATGAAAGACCGTGCTTTACAGCGCATGTCCGTCAATGAGCAAAAAACCTCCTGGCTGGCCCAGCGGGCGTTTAAATCACGTATGTTTGGGGCAGATCACCCGTATGGCGTGACCATCCGGCGGGAAGATATGGCATCCATCACCCGCGACAAACTGGTGGACTACCACGCTGCGATGTTACACCCCGGCAACATGACGCTCACCGTCACCGGACGTTTTGATGTGGATGCCGTAATGGACATGCTCCAGGCGGCATTTGGCACCCAACCGATGCGGACACCTCACCAGGGGCCGGCCCGCCCTGCTCAGATGCCTCCGGTATTTACCCCTGGTTTTCATCAGGTACCCCTGGAGGGGATGCAGGCCAGTCTCCGCCTCGGACATCCGGGCATGGACCGCTTTCACCCGGACTACCACCGGATGGTCATCGTCAACACGCTGCTGGGAGGATATTTTGGGTCGCGCCTGATGAAAAACATCCGCGAAGAAAAAGGATACACCTATGGTATCTACTCCGGCTGGGCAGCCAACCGTTATGCGGGGTATTTTGTCGTCCAGGCAGATGTCGGCAATGCCTATATCCGCCCGACCATCGCCGAGGTAAAAGCTGAGATGTACCAGCTTATGGAGCACGGAGCCAGCGAGGATGAACTGGAGCTTGTCCGCAACTACATGGTAGGCCGTACCATGGACCAGCGCGAAACTCCGTTTCAGATGAGTGACCTCCTGCGGTATGCTTTTGCGATGGACCTCCCGCTGCAGGAGCTGGACAAGCGCTTTGAGGTGCTGCGGGACATCCGCGCCGAAGAAATCGGCCCATTGGCTGCCCAATATCTGAAACCTGAAGAAATGACCGAGATTGTGGCTGGCGCCCTGCCTGCCTGAGCCCGGATATAAAACATACCGCCCGCTGTCAACTGACGGCGGGCGGTTCTGTTATAAGCGTGTCGGCTACTCAGGGCTGCGGATACAAGATGGTCGCCGTGACAATCTCAGATGCCTGGGTCACCCCAAATACATCCCGCATCACCTCCGGCCCCAGTCCGACTACGCTGGGGTTGTTGTCTTTGAGGCGGGCGATCACCTCCAGCTCGACATATCCCCGCTTGCCGGGGATCTCCAGCAGGACCTTCGTGCCGATGGGGAGGGACTTATGATATGCGTAGTAGATATTTTTGGGTTTCTGCGCCTTGACAGGCTGGACAGCTCCGGTCTCTGTCACCCGGTAATAATATACGCCTGTACTCGGATTAAAGACTTCCTCCAGGGAGGTCGTGGGCGTTATGACAGCGGGTTGGGCGGGCGTCGCAGCAGCAGCTGTGGGCTGTATCCGGCTGTTGGCGGCAGAACTGAGCTGGCTGATATGGCTGGCGTTGAGGTCTTCGCCACCAGGCTGGATATTGTTCAGGTAGGCTTCAGCAGGAGTAGGCTGCGGGCGTTGTGCGTAGGTCTGCTCCAGGGATGCCTTTACGATACGGGCCATTTCTGACCCCATAAATCCCCGCATATTACCGATACGCTGTAGCTCGGTCCGGCGCATGTTCAGGTCAGTTATGGCCATAGCCCGGTTATAGGTCGCGGCTATTTCCAGGTCACTGGCCTCTACAGAGAGATTTTCGTACCCTTCGATCCAGCCGCTTTTTTCTTTCTGCACGCCGGTCACGTACGACCAGTTATTCTGAAAATCGCTCAAAATGAGGATTTCGCCAGCCTTAAATAGCTGGGTAGTAGCCGAGGTTGCCGTAGCAGGTTTGCCGTAGATACGGCTGTCGCGGAGCAGGACTACGGCTCCTCCGTTCCGTATAATATACGACTCATTGATCCAGCCATTCCGGCCTTCCCGGTTGCGGACGTACAGGTAGTTGCTGTTTTCGTTTCTGACAAACGCTTCTTGCCCGAGGTGCTCCAGCAACTCACTATAGAGGACCGTTCCGGCGCGGGAGCTGTTTTGGCCGGGAGCGGCATAGAGGATCACGGACTGAAACGCGCATATGGACGTTTCACCCGCCTGCGTAGTTTCATAATAGACACCCGTCTGGGAACCGGACGGAGAACCGGGCTGGGCATAGAGGCTGGCGGCCAGCAGGGACATGACAAGGGTATATCCCGTACGTACTGATTTCATGGACTTCAGGTTTGGGGTAACAGTAAAAAGTGCCAGCTGTGAAATAAACCTTCCGGATACATGAAATATACATCAAGTATCTGCACAAATATACGCATGAGTCCTTGATTTAGTTCAATGTATGTGCAGAACCTTCATGTATTACTTCAACTTCAGGGGATGGAATTTCCGGAAATTGGGGCAGTATAGCTGATCCTGGCCTTGGCTCCGGGCTGGGTACCGTACACGAGCTCATAACAGGTACGGCTGATGCCGATCAGGGCTTTATTGCCGGCGGGGAGTCTCGAAGTAATTGTCAGTTCGACAAATCCCTCATTATCAGGAAAATACAACACCACTTTACTTCCGAAAGGCAGCGAGGCATGGGCTGCATCAAACAGGCCGGGGGTGGCAGCGGATGCCGGCAGGACAAATATGGCACCGGTGAGTTCTACCGTACCGGCGGACACGGCCTGCTCAGGGAGAGCCTGGGCAGCGGCAGGCTGGACCGGAATAGCCCTTACCGGATCCCGCGGCGGAGGCAGTGCATCCCGCCGGGCCGCCAGTAACGGCTGCAGGGGAGAGTTGGCGGCCATGGTGACCAATTGATCCAGCTTCTCACGGCGCACATCTGGCTGAGGTTCTGCCTCCGCAGTGGCCATAAGCGTAGCCAGCTCCAGATCAGAGACTGCCGTACTTAATACGTTTCCCCCTCGGATCCACCCATGGGGAGTACGGTCTCGCCCGGCAATTTCTGTCCATTCTCCTACACGGTGCAGGACGATCACAATGTCACCCGGGCGGGTCACCTGATCGGTAATGGTGGTTGGGGTCATCGGTCGCTGATAGACCGGCATACCTGCCAGCACAACAGCGGCACCCTCTCCTTCTGAAAACATATACGTATCTGCCCATCCCGTACGCCCCTCCGCCGTGCGCATCCGGACATAGACACGGCCAGACACCGTATCAGAAGCAGACTCTCCCAGCAGAGTCACCTGCTCCCCAAACCACACCGTGGCGAGTACGCTACCCGTACCACCGGGCCGGGCCCGAAGCAATACCTGATGGCCCAGGCATATCTGATCCCCTGGTTGAGATCTGGCACCCAGACTCCACCCACCGCACATCCCCAAGAGCAAGGAAATGATGACAACTTGTTTCGGCATATTACCGTAGAACCAATGAAAGGATTAGCCCTCACATATAAGCATCAATAACGCCAATTCTTTCAGTTTCTTTTGGTGGTAATATGAAAAATTCTTAACATTGTTACAGGTGTGAATACAACGCAATCGTTTACGGTCAAGCTAATCTTACGAGTTGTTCCATCAGGGAAGGCTCGCGTTCTTTGGGGATAAACAGCCACAGCCGGAGAGACGGCAGCGTCTCTTCCATTCCATACCGGCTGCTGGTTTCACTTGTGGTTCAATCATTTATATACGTTTATGGAAAGTAACAGAAGGCCAATTGTTCCACAGCTTACCCGCCGCGAGCTGGTACGTGTGTGCAATGAGAAGCTGACTTGCGCTGCCAGGGATCTGGCTGAATTCACCCGAAACGGCATTAATGCCAGTTATATTGTAGCTATGGCGCATAAATGCGAGACCCTGGCACAAAGTCTGGACGAAAAATCTCAGGCGCAGGTGAATCCCGAAACCCGACAGGTAGAGACGGATCTGAAAGAGGCGATTGCTAATATCTGTGGTCTGGGGCGCACTATTTTTCAACACGATCCCCTCCGGCGTAAGGACTATGAGCTGGCAGCCAAGCCGGTTACCCGTCAGCAAGCCCAACGGTTTCCACATCTCTGAGGCTAAACATCAGATACTGATATAACCGCACAGGTGGGCTTGCCCACCTGTTTTTTTTATGAAGGACCGCAAAATTTCCCGGATGGCTGCCGTGCTCAAGCCTGAGGAACGCCAGCATTTTTTGCGCTGGCTGTCTGCTGAGCTGGACAGTGGCCATGCCTACCTGCGGGCCCTGGCTGAGGTGATGCTGGAAGCAGCCAACCCGGATGATGCCACATGCTGGCAACGCCTGTATCCGGACCAGCCCTATGACGATGCCCGCCTGCGCAAGCTGGCAGCTGAGTTGACCGGGTACCTGGAAACGTATATTGCCCTTGAGGCATTCCGGGAGGATGCCAGGGCCCGGGATCTGTACCTGGCCCGAGCCCTGAGTACCCGCAGGGCATCAGCCCTGACAGAACTGGCCCTGCGCAAGGCTTCCCGCCGCCTGGAGCGGCAGCCTCACCGCGACAGTGAGTACCTGCGTATGGCCTTTGAGCTGGCCCGTATCCGGTATCAGGAAGCGGTAGCGACCCAAAAAGGCCCTGTCAGCCTCTTGCTCCAGGAGACGATGACCGCATTCGGACACTGGTGGAGTTATGAGATCGCTACCCTGGCCCTGGTCCGCGTCAATCATGCCCGCCTGCACCGGCAGCAGCCCGGGGATCCCTTTATGACGCAAGCCCTTGCGTGGATAGAAGACCGAAAACCCGATGATCGCCAACCTCTCCTGTTCGCAGCCCTCCGCCTGATCCGGCTGCTCGGCGGAGATACCCCTGCCGATGACAGCCTGGTGGAACAAATCAAAAACCTCCGCCCCATGATGCAGGAGGAGACATTCCGCTACTGGATTACGACCCTGCTCAACCACCTGCTCAGGCAACACAACCTGCAACCAGACCCCCTCCTGCTCCGGACACAACTTCTGCCGTTTTATCGCTGGGCTATAGAGGAGCAGGCCGTGTGGTCAGACGGTTTTTTACCTCCTAACCACCTCAAAAACATCGTGGGGCTCAGCCTTCAGGCCGGCGAGATACAGGAGGCCCTGCGCTACCTGGACAACCTGGTGAGCCTGCTCCCACCCGTCCAGCGGGAAGCGACAGAAGTGATCTTGCGGGCATACTGTTATTTTTCCGGAGGGTCCTTCCGCACGGTCATTTCGTTATTGTCAGGGCGGCAGTTTGGGCGGATCAATGACGAGATAGAGGCCCGGGTATATCTGCTCCAGGCACACTACGAGCTTAATCCGACGGATGCAGACTGGCTGTATGACCAGTTGGGGCAGTTTATCCGCTTCCTGCGGGCGCGTACCGACCTGAGTGATTCCCGCAAGCGGATTTTTGTGGGACGCATGCAGCTTTTCCGGCGGCTGGTAGCCGCCCGCACTCCCCGCGCCCTGGCACGCCTGGCCCGTGACGTAAATGCCCGGCGTGACCCCTACCCCTGGCTCATGACCAAACTGGCCGCCCGTACCGCCGGGGCCTGAATCTACCTGTGCCCGCAGAGCATTCGCGGACGCCAGATCCCTGTCAGGATCATTGTGCCGTGATCTGCACCAGCCGGAAGGGCGTTTTTCCCAATGCATTAAAATTACCCCGGACGGCAGTGAATGTATTAGGGCTGGTCTGGGCTATGCCGTTCAGCGGATAAATCGAGGATATACCCCCTGTCAGTTCAATCACAAGTTTTTCTGCCTGCCCGTCCTGGTCCAGCACCCAGGCATACATGCCCAGACTGCTTGATTCACCTTTCGGCAAAAAATCACTGGGGTTCATAAAAAGGCGATCACGATCATATATAAGTGGCATATGAAACTGTAGCAGTATGTAACAGCGGTCATTATACGTAACCACAAATGTGCCGGCTGCTAAAGGATTAGTAAACTCCATAAAACCCGAGTTTTGGTGCCAGCGTACGCTCCCGTCTGCATTGACGGCTAGTGCATCCAGCGTCTTCATGGTACGCATTGAATTTATGCAGAGATATATTACCTCTCCCTGGTCTCCCAATATGATCCCATGCATATAATAGCGATATTCCTCTGAACGACCACCGCTCATTTTACCTGGAGGATCAGTACGAAGCGCATCCATGGTGGCATTCAGAGGCTGAATAAACTCCGACAGCTTTGTGCCGCGGCGCAGGGAGGCTCCGTATATGACTTTTTCCCTCTTTTTTTCGGCAACAGCGGTAACGCCTACCCAGGCATCTCCTGAAGGCGAGATACGCACCAGGGGTATGGACCAGGACCTGGTCGTGTCACCCAGCAACTGAAAGGAAATCGCAGCCCCGTTGTCATTCGGAGACAGATAGGCGTATGCAAACCACTCCACTTCGAGTTTAAGCTCAAAGGTAGCTACCATATAGGCATCGCCTTCGTTTGTGACGGCGATGTCCATGCGCGACATATCTGCCGGCATTGTTTGCAGGGTCGGCGTAAATAAAATCTTCGGGGCAGTATTGGCGTTTTGTTTTTTGTCCAGAAAGACTGCTTCATCTATCGTCTCCCGCTCCCAAAGTTTATTCAACTCAGTATCAAATACCTGCATGTACCCAAAGGTCCGTTTTTTGGACTGGCTCTCGTCCTCAACCATGTAGTGTATCAGGATCTTGGAGGAGTCTGGCGAAAATGAAATCTGCGGACCATGGTCATCACTCAGGAAAGTTCCCAAACTATGCACCTGGGTGTAACCCGCCAGCTTACGGTCTTCCAGGGTGACCTCCTCTATCACCGGTGTTTCTGCACGCAGGTCACATACCATAACATGAAGCCCTACCCCATCCTGCGGGATAAAAAAGAAATACATTTTCCCGTTGTATAATCCGGCTGACATGAAGTTCACTTGATATAACTTATCTACACTGGCGGGAAACTTAATCTTACGCTTCAGTTTCAGGTCCTCCGTGTAAGTCTCCAGCATTATGTCCTGGTACGTCGGGGCCTGAGAATTGTATGAAAATACCGCTACGGGGTAGGTCATGTCACCCGTGATCATGTGATACCCCTGTGTCGTGTAGCCCAGCATGCTGATGACCCGCCAGTTAGTCCCTCCGCCATACATCTCCTCGCCCTGCTTAAACACAAACGGCGACTGCCCCTGCGCAACCTGACTGGCGGAGAACAACACAGTTACCACCAAGGTGATCCTGCACAAATGCCTTGTATATATCCTGAACATAGGGTATGGGTTGTTGATTTTTTTCAATATTAGGTAGTTTGATGGTTCAGGCCAAACGGATATTTGTCTTTCGATTAAAAATATGCGCCATCAGTATTTGGGAGTTGGGTCGAATATACTAGGCAGTGTCTGAAAAATAATCTGACTTGCGAAAATGGTCATTTGGTAGGATATTTTGGGCATGAGACGCTATGAACTTACAGACGAACAGTGGGATCAAATCCAGGGTCTGTTTCCTTGCCCGGAAGGGGGTCGGG
>JANRLQ010000024.1:0-4548 GCA_033762375.1 Bacteroidia bacterium | reverse complement strand
GAGGGCCCAGAACTCCGTCACTGCCTTCAAGGGGCTTGCCCATACGAAGCTTTTCCAGCGCTTCTGACTCGAATGTTTCAAAGTCAAATTTCTCCGCCTTTTCCATATACTTGTGTCAAGGTTAAAAGATATGAACTTTTTTCCTGACACAGTTTAGTGAACGGTCTCTGCCGCGACAAAGTCCCAAATGGCAGTAACTCCGCTCAGGAGCTACTGCCATCGGATAAATACCTACCCTCCGGCCCGGTGCTCGTACCGACCCCACAGGCCGCCGATGTCCTCCAGGAAACCTTGTGCAGTACCCAACCGGGTTTTGAGCCTGTTGAGATGGGATGTACAGGGTGTTGGGCATGTCTGATCTTGTTCATCCCGTTTACTTGTCGTAGTCCGTTGAGGTCAGGTGTTGTCCGATGTTAAAATGACCGATGCCCTCCCATACAACCCGGAACAGCGCCTTGTTTTTTGCGTATATACTTGACACCTCAACAACAATCTCCCTCCCGCTGACATATGAAGACAAAAGCTGCCAAATGGAGACGGCGGATACGATGGAGTGGGTTGGGGGTAGCCGTGATGGCGATCCTGGCCTGGGTGGTTGTAGCGCGTATCGCCCCTTATATGATCCTCCAGCCTCCCAGGATCAGCGGACCTATTTCGCCGGATTCGCTCGGGCTCAGCGCAGAACACCTGCGCATACAGACAGACGATCACGTGGAGCTGGATGGATATTGGATCAAAACAACCCAAGATACAGCCCGCGGGCTCATCATTTTGGTACATGGGATCGGCGGGTGTAAAGAACATTGGTTAGGCTTATCAAAAGAATTGGCAGAGAGGGGCGTTGAAACCATCGTATTTGACGGCAGGGCACATGGCAAAAGTGGGGGAGAGTTCTGTACGTATGGATATAAAGAAAAATATGACATTGTGAAAATCATTGATCGGGTTCAGGCAGCAAATCCTGCCTTACGGATCGGGATATGGGGTAATTCGCTGGGGGGCGCCATTGCCATTCAGGCCCTGGCAACTGATAACAGAATAAGTTTTGGGGTCATTGAGAGTACATTTGCTGAACTGGACAAGATCGTGGATGACTACCTGACAAGAAGCCTGCATGGAGTACGGCTCCGGTTTGTCTCGGACTATGGATTAAAAAGAGCGGGCCAACTGGCTGATTTTAATCCAGACGAGGTGAAACCCATTGAGTCGGTAAAAAAGATTGCACAACCGATGTTTATCGCGCATGGAGATGCAGATACCAATATTTCAGTTGAATATGGTAAGCAGTTGTTTGAGCAATTGAGGTCAACGGACAAAGAGCTGGTAATCGTAGCAGGCGCCGGGCATTTTGATCTGGCTGCCAAGGGCGGCGAGGCATACAAAAGAAGCCTATTTAAATTCATCGAAAGAAATGTTGAATAAAAAGACCTGTTGATAATACTGGGTATGGGGTTCAGCGCCGGATGTGTTTCAGAACAAAAGAACTGTATCTTTACGGCGTTCTGGTAGTTCCCAAGTTTTTATTAAACGGATATGCGTATTCTGCTGACGGTAGTGCTGGTGAGTGTGCTGGGGGCTTGTATGGCCCAAACGCCGATTTATAACCCGCCTGCACCGGGATTTCGGGAGGGGCAATCCGATCCCCGTGCCATTCGCATCGCGGATGAGGTGATGGAGGCGATGGGGGGCCGCCGGGCCTGGGACAGTGTGGCTTGTATCCAGTGGACGTTTTTTGGATTCAGGACCCTGACCTGGGACAAGGCGCACAACCGCTGCCGGATCGAGATACCCCGTGACTCGATGGTGATGGAGGTGAATCTCGGTGACCTGACCGGGACGGTCACGCAGCGGGGCAAGGCCATGACAGAGGCTGACTCACTCCAGAAATACCTGACCCGGGCCCGCAGCATCTGGATCAATGATTCATACTGGCTGGTGATGCCCTTTAAACTTAAGGATTCTGGTGTGGCCCTGAAGTATGTCGGCGAAGGTGCTACGGCTGAGGGCACACCGGCTGACATCCTGGAGATGACCTTCGAGGGCGTAGGGGATACCCCCGACAATAAATACCATATCTGGGTGGACAAAACCTCCCGGCTGGTCATCCAGTGGGCGTACTTTGCGAAATATACGGATACTGAGCCCCGCATCCAGAATCCCTGGACTGACTACCGTCCGTATGGCGGCGTATTGCTCTCCGGCGGCCGTGGCAACCGGGGCATGGAAAATATCAGTCTTTGTGAGGGACGCTGATTACTGCGGATCCTGCCGGTGGTTGTTGGCATAGGCCACATATACCACCCCCATAAATGCCGCAAAAACACCCGTAAAAGCCCATACTTCGCGGTGGCGGCGGGGGTGGAGCAGGGGGGCTGTCATTCGCTCCGCTACATTGGTGGGGGCTGTGGCGATCTCCCAGCTATTGAGCCGCATGAACCGGCCGGCATATACCCCGTAGGCCGTCAGCAGCAGGAGCAGGATGAGTGCCCAGGGTGCCAGTTTGCCCATCCGGGGCCGCATAAGGCGGCTATATATCTGGTGGAGGGATTGGAGGCCCAGCATCAATCCGGTCCACGCAAAGGTGAAGATAAGCATCAGGTCAAACCAGACAGGTATACCTTGCCGCTGCCGGAGGTGATAAAAATCTGTGATGATGTAGGGCGCATTGGGGAAAAACAATAACCACGCGACCAGGACCGGGGCCAGCAGCCAGGTGGGGCGATCCCGTCGTACGATCCACTCGGAGAGTAACCACGGGATCCAGGCCAGGATGAGGTTCCAGACCAAAAAATGCAGGCGCAGGGCATCTGTGATAAACATCCGCGCCAGGAGCAGGAGCAGCGCCAGGACCGTACCGCAGATGAGGGCAATGTACCGGGACTGAAGCCAGGTAGCAGTGTGTTTCAGAGGTTGGTGACCAGCTAACATATATAGAAGCACAAAATTACAGGGAATTACGGGGAATACCTTCGCAGGGTTATCCGTTGATCCGCCAATATCAGCGGCCAGCGCCTTTTTATGTGCCTACTCCCCGGATCAACTGCTCCAGGGCCTGGAGGTGCGCTTCAAAGGCAGCCTTGCCCGCTGGCGTGACCGTATAGGTGGTATTGGGCTTGCGCCCGACAAACTGTTTTTTGACGACGAGGTATGCTTTTTTTTCCAGCGCACTCAGGTGACTGGCCAGGTTGCCATCGGTGACAGGCTCGTCCCCCCGGCGCAGGGTCTCCTTGAAGGTGTTAAAATCCACCTCCGGGTGTACCATCAGCAGGGACATGATGCCCAGCCGGTACCGGTTTTCGAAGTCCTTGTTCAGGTGGCTGAGGTATTCTTTCACCTTTCGTACCGATAATACATGACCGCCCCATAGACAATATGCAGTCCCCCAAATCCAATGGTCCAGAAAAGCAGGCCCCAGCCCCAGAACATGGAAGAGATCAGGCCCAGGCCAATCTCCAGCATGCCCAGGTACCGGATCTCCGGCACAGTGTATTTGCTGCCGTTGAGCAGGGCCAGGCCATAAAACAGCAGGGTGGCACCTGGTACCATTCCCCCCGCACCAACGATGGCCAGCTCAATACAAAACACAGCCCCTGCCGTGAGGGGGATAAAAATATTCAGTGCCAGTTGGCGCGAGGCATAGGTCCAGATAGGCTGCTGCTGCCGGCGGCTGTGTCGGATGGTAAAGTAACTGGCTGCCCCCACCGCACAAACCAGGATCAGCAGGGCGATCAGCACCAGTTGTATCAGCACCTCATTTGAAACACGGGTACCATACCAGGCATCCAGCTCATCGTAGATCCCATTGCGGAGGAGATAATACCAGGTACCTGCGGCCCCGATCAGGGCTATAAGCCCCGCACTCACGCCGGAGAGGCCGCTGAGGGACATAAACCGGGTGGCATTGCGCATCAGGTCCCGGATCTCGGCCAGGTCCTGGAGGGGTTGTTGCCCAGGGGTCATGGTAAAAGCACTTTGTGGATCAAAGTACGATTTATTTTTTGACATTACCAAACCGGTATCCTTCACGCCATGTCCAAAGCAGCTGTTGTTTGGCTATTCCCGTTTGGGATACAGGGATAGCAGGGGGATGAATATATTGGTGATCACTTATCCTGGAGTGACTTCACATACGCAACCGATACCCCGAAGTCCTCTGCGATTTCCTCGACCGTCAGCTTACCTCTTTTCAGGGCATTTTTGAGGGTAAGGGCAAGTTGTGCCTGCGCCTGTTCTGCTTCAGCCTGCGCCCGTTCTGCTTCAGCCTGCGCCTGTTCTGCTTCGGCCTGCGCCTGTTCTGCTTCGGCCTGCGCCTGTTCTGCCTGTGCCTGCGCCTGTTCTGCTTCGGCCTGCGCCTGTTCTGCTTCAGCCTGCGCCCGTTCTGCTTCAGCCTGCGCCTGCTCCACCTGCGCCTGTACCTCGGCAAGCTTTTGGGCAGCCTCGGCCTCTACTTCCTGCCGGGTCATGTCTTCAATAATGGCGGCAGCCACTTTTCGCATTTCCTGTATTTTGGCCTCGGCCAGCTCTTCAGGGTCCACATAGTCATTCTCA
>JANRLQ010000023.1:0-91399 GCA_033762375.1 Bacteroidia bacterium | reverse complement strand
TTGGACGGGATTGCAAAATCCTGCACGTGCGTTCAGCGGCACCCCAGACACGCCACGGTGGCAACCTCTGAGGGTTGGATATGCCGTTTCCACCAGGATACCGTCCCGCCGGGACTGAACACGCTGAAGCGCAGGGTCTTCGCCCCAGCCCGGCGGTACCCCCCAAAAACCTCTCGGGCCGGGGTGGCCATACCATAACACATACCGCCGCAAAACCCTGTTTTTCCTTGTTTTCCTATATATAGTGCATATATATACACCTTCCCTTTTCCTATGTTTTCGCCCCCTGGCATACAATAATCCTAAAAGGCTGCGCCGCAAAAACAAGAAGGCAAAAGGACTAAAGATCAAATAGACCGGGCCAAGCGAAAGCCAAGGACGCGGCTCCGGAGGTCGGGGCGCCAGAGGTAGCGGAACGACACGCGGGAGCTAGCCGGGTCGCCGAGCCAACTGCCCCCGCGGACCACGCGGGACGCGCCACCAGCAGGCCCCTGGGGATTGTCTGCGGGGCTGCTGGCATAATACTTGTCATCATACCAGTCCTGGCACCATTCCCACACATTCCCACTCATGTCGTACAAGCCCAGTTGGTTCGGCCGTTTTTGCCCTACCGGGTGTGTTTGGCCGCCTGAGTTGGCATCATACCAGGCATATTCGCCCAGGCTTTGCGCATCATCCGTGCCTGCCCACTTTGTCCGCTGCGCAGCACCCCCACCTGCGGCGTATTCCCACTCAGCCTCCGTGGGCAGCCGGAACTGCATACCCGTTTTGGTGTTGAGTTTCCTGATAAATTCCTGGCAGTCGCCCCAGGATACATTCTCCACCGGCAAGTCCTCCCCCTTAAATTCACTCGGGTTATTCCCCATCACGGCCTCCCATTGGCGCTGCGTCACCGGGTATTTCCCCAGATAAAAACGGCTCAACTCCACCCGATGCGGGGGCTTTTCATCCTCACGTTCCTGGCTCCCCATCGCGAAGCTACCCCCCTTGATGGAAATCATGTCAATTGTACAGTCCGCTCCGATATGAATGATCTCCGGCAGCAGGCCATACTCCCGCATAAACTTCCGCGCCACGTCCATACCTTGGAAACGGAAATCGCGGAAAAACACCAGATCTGCCTGTGCCCGGCGGGCGAGAAAAAACTCGAGTACAGACTTGTGCGAAAACTTAACATTGCCCAGGGCGTCCCGGTTGAGCAGGGAGCGGCTGGTCATGTCCACCTCATCCAGCTTGATCTGGTACGCCGCCGCGAAGGCCGTCAGCTCTGCAGGGCTGAGGTGCAGGCGCTCCTCCCGGATCCAGACCTGATAGACCGCAGCGGCAAAGTCCTCCGAAAACCGAATCAGCTCCATCCGGAACAGATCAGGGTTCTCGCGCTTGCGCATGGCCTCCCGGTCCAGCCACTTGTCTATGAGCACCTGGTAGATATCGCAGGTGCGCTGGTAGGTGCGCCCGCTGCCTGCCATCAGGTCGTCTATATGGGCGAGCAGCATCGGCCGCACCATCAGATAGGGCGACTGCGCCACGATGCGGCTGGCCAGTTCGCGCTGCTCCCGTGCGGCAAGGCCCCTGCCGGGAAATTTTTTGTTCAGGTAGGTCTTAATGTCCGCATCGCTGAAGGGCGAGAGGTACATGACCTTAAACTGGTGGAAACCAGGCCGGGCTGGGTCGCTGCGCGGGATGCTGAGCAGGCCGGTGGTGGCGGCTTCGTCCGGGAAAAACTGCGTGCGGCTGGTCATCACCACCTCGCGGAAGTTTTTGAACAGCAAGACCCACTCGTCCATGCGTTTGCGGTAGTCCCTGGCAGCCTCGCCGTCTTCGTCAAAGGCATCCAGCAGGAGGATAGTGTCGCGGTCCTTGCCTTCCTCGACGAGCTTCCGCACCTCCTGCTGCACATCAGGATAGCCGAGGGGATAGAGCCGGATCTGATGGGCCTTGCCCTGGGTATGCTCCAGGTAGCGCAGGTAGAGGTTGATCATAAAGGTGGTTTTGCCCATGCCTGAGTCGGCCAGCACCAGGTAAAAACGGTGATCCTCGTCCTTATTGGCAAATGCCTCGTTGAGAAACTGCGGGATAAGGGGGCTGCGGTTGGTGAAGGCATTGGGCCGGCCCGGCTCCTGGTCGCGGGAGGGCGGTACATTCTGCCCCTGGGTCTCAACATAATATTTGCGGGCGCGCTCTACCTCGGCCTCGGAAAAGTAGGGGTGCAGGTCTTTGAGTTGGGTCAGGCTCTGTTTTTTTTCACGTTTTTCCTTCCAGATGGTCCAGAGTGCCTTGCCCTGTTTGATCCCCCAGTTACCAGCCAGCACAAGGAAGGCACCGATCCCGGTTGTGCCGAGCCAGGTGATGTTATCAGCCAGCCAGTTGAGGTCGGCATTCCGCAGTTGATCGGCCAGCCAGGTCCAGAAATTGTCCATTTATCTGAAAAGTTATACCCAGGTGAAAAATAGGGTCTTCGGGGGAATATTCAAAATGTACACATTGATGGCATCCCACCCGACTGTTTTTATGTGCGCTGGAACCAAGTGTCTGAGAGGTAATGATACGCGCCGCAGGCACGCGGGGAGCCATAGGGTAATATCGTTTCCACCAGGATACCGTCCCGCCGGGACTGAACACGCTGAAGCGCAGGGTTCTGATTAACCCTCATAAGCGTTTTGAACGCTTATGAGGGTTGGGTGGCACTTTTATTTCCAGACAAAGTGGGTATATTCCGAAAGTCGGGTATATTTACCATACAGACACTTACAACAAACACATGAGATATTTCACCTTGTTGCCCTGTTTTTTCTGGGTGATCAGCGTAGTAGCACAGCCAAAAGCCGATAGCCTGCGGCAAGTCTGGCAAACCTCCTCCCGCCCCGATACCGCCCGGCTGAACGCCGCTCACCAGTTGGCTACTTCCGTATTCCGTCGTGCCCAGCCCGACAGTGCCATGCACTATGCGCAGCTCGCCTACCAACTGGCTGAATCCCGCAAGCTGAAGGCAGGCATGGCCACCGCCCTCACTGACCAGGGCCTCCTGTATATTGACCAGGGCGACAGCACGCAGGCCGTTGCGGTGCTGCTCAAGGCCCTTGAGCTGAGCGAAGCGCAAAAAGACCCCAAACTGGCTGCCGTGGCCCTGCGCCAACTGGGCGCCCTCTACGAGCAGGCCGGGGACGATGTCCGGGCACTGGAGTATTACCAGCGCAGCCTGGCGTATGCCGAACGCACAGGCGATCCGCTCCTCAAAGCCCGTAGCCAGACATCAATCGGCAATGTCCTCAGAACCACAGGCAAAACGGACGAAGCACTTGATATGCTGGGCCGCAGCCTGGCTGCGTTTGAGGCCGCAGGCAGCAAACCGGACATCTTCCGGGTGCTGATGGGTCTGGCAGGGCTGTTTATGATGCTGGACGAGAATGACCAGGTCCTGGCGCATTACACCCGCGCCCATCAGCTGGCACAGGAGCTGAATAATCCTGCCTGGCTGGCGGCCAGCACCGAAGGGCTGGCCATTGCATACGAACGCCGCAAGGAATACGAAAAGGCCCTCAGCTATTATCAGGAGGCAGCTGCTATACACGAAAAAAACGGCACAAAACCAGCACTGGCCATTACCTATCACAACCTCAGTTCCCTTTTTTCCGGAACCAAAGACTATGATCAGGCCCTGAGCTATGCCCGCAAAAGCCTGGCCATCCGGGAAGAAATGGGAGAGATCAGTGGAATCGTCGCATCCAAACACATCATTGCCGGCATTTATTATTTCAAAGGCGACTATGACGCTGCCATCCGCCTGGAAACAGAGGTGTATGAAGCAGCCCGGAAACTCAACCTGCCGTTTATGCTGATCCCTTCCACGGGAGCCTTATCGAAAATGTATGAAGCGAAAGGCCAGTATAAGGAAGCCCTGGCATTCAGAAACCTGAGTATCACGCTGCAGGACAGTGTAAAAAATGTGGAAAATGAACGGGCGATCGGCGCATACGAGTTCAAACAAAAAGCCCTCACCGATTCTCTTGCCTTTGTGCAGCAGCAAGCGGTCACGCAGGTATCGTACGAGCGGCAGTTGGCCCAGCGCAACTACCTGCTCTTCGGCGGGCTGGGGCTGGCGGCCTTCGGCCTGATCTTCTTCCGCGTGCGGCAGCAGCGCCGCAGCCGCGAGCTGGCACTGACCCTGGAGCGCGAGCGCGCCGAGCGCCTGGAGCAGATAGACCGTCTCAAGGACCAGTTCCTCGCCAATACCTCCCACGAACTCCGCACCCCGCTCAACGGCATCATCGGCATCACCGAGGGCCTGCTCGACCAGGACCTCGACACCGATACCCGCTACAACCTCGGCATGGTCGTCGCCTCCGGCAAACGCCTGGCCTCGCTGGTCAACGACCTCCTCGACTTCTCCCGCATCCGCAACGCCGACCTCGTGCTGCGGCAGCGGCCCCTGCACCTGCGCTCCCTCGTGGATGTGGTGCTCCAGGTCTCCTATCCCCTTACCCAGGGCAAAGATTTAAAACTCCTCAACGAGGTATCCAGCGAGTTACCTGCCGCCTTCGCCGACGAGGACCGCCTCACCCAGGTGCTGCACAACCTCATCGGCAATGCCATCAAATTCACCGAATCGGGCCACGTGCGGGTGGACGCTGCCGAAAAAGACGGCCAGTTGCTCCTCTCCGTCACCGACACCGGCATCGGCATCCCCGAAAACAAACGCGAGGCCATCTTTCAGGAATTTGTGCAGGCAGACGGCTCCATTCAGCGCGAGTACGCTGGCACCGGCCTGGGCCTGAGCATTTCCAAGTACCTGGTCGAGCAGCATGGCGGGAAAATGTGGGTGGAATCAGAGGTGGGCAAAGGCTCGACCTTCTTTTTCACCCTGCCTCTCTCCACCGAAAAAGCTGAAGCCGCCTCCCTGACCGCCCAGGCGCGCCTCACGCCCCTCATGCCTGCACCCGACACGGCCCAGACCCAGGCCCTCGGCCAGATTGTGGCCAGCAGAACCGGCGGCGGGCTTATCCGCATCCTGATCGTGGACGACGAACCCATCAACCACCAGGTGCTCAAGAACCACCTGCGGAGTGGTCAGTTCGAGGTGGCCTCCGCCATGAATGGTCAGGAAGCCCTGGTGCTCATTGAGGGCAGTCCCAAATTTGATCTCATCCTGCTCGACATCATGATGCCCCGCATGTCGGGCTACGAGGTGGCGCAGAAGATCCGGGAGACCCACCTGCCCTCCGACCTGCCCATCATCATGGTCACCGCCAAAAACCAGGTCGCCGACCTCGTGCAGGGCCTCCAGACCGGTGCCAACGACTACCTCGCCAAACCTTTCTCCAAAGACGAATTCCTCGCCCGGCTCGGCACCCACCTCAACCTGCGGCAGATCAACACCGCCACCCGGCGCTTTGTGCCCGAGGAGTTTATCCGCTCCCTGGGCCGCAACGGCATCACGGAGGTGCAGGTAGGCGACAGCATAGATCGCGAGGTGACCGTGCTTTTCTCCGACATCCGGGGCTACACCACCCTGGCCGAGGGCATGACCCCGCAGGAAAACTTTGCCTTTGTCAATGCCTTCGCCCGGCGTATGGGTCCGGTCATCCAGCAGCAAAACGGCTTTGTGAACCAGTACCTCGGTGACGGGATCATGGCCATCTTCCAGCAGCAGCCGCAGGATGCGCTCCAGGCCGCCATCGGCATGCAACTGGCGCTGCGAAGCTACAATGCGGACCGCAAAACCACGGGCAGAATGCCCATCCGGGTGGGCATCGGCCTGCACACCGGCCCATTGGTGATGGGCATCATCGGGGACGACCAGCGCTCGGATGCCGCCGTGATTGCCGACACAGTCAATACGGCCTCCCGCCTCGAAGGCCTCACCAAATACTACGGTGCGGAGATATTGCTGAGCGAGGTGAGTTTTGCCACACTGGACCATGACCTGAAAACGCAGTGCCGCTTTCTGGGCCTGGTGCAGGTCAAGGGCAAACAAGAACCCCTGGGCATCTACGAGTGCCTGGCAGGCGACAGCCCGGAGCTGGCTGCCCAAAAACAGGCACTGAGCGGGCCGTTTGACGCAAGTCTGAATCAGTTTTTGAGCGGGGACATGGCGGCTGCGGCAACGGGCTTCAGGGCACTGGCGGCTGAGGTGCCGGAAGACCAAGCCGTGCAGCGGTTCCTGCGCCAGGCTGTTCACTACCTTGATACGGGCCTGCCGGCAGGCTGGGTAGGGGTCGAGGTGATGGAGGGGAAATAACCCGCTATCATTTCATCCCTATTTCCAGACCCGGCCTGTGATCCAGCCCTGTACCAGCTCCCGATGGAGCAGGTAACTGATCACGTGATAGCGCGAATCTCCAAAGGGATTACGTGTACCCGTCAGCGATTCTGCCATTACCCCAATGGCCGGATGGTAATAACTGGCATGAACCAGCACGAGCCGGTTACCTGTTTTTCGAACAAAACCTGTATGGTAGTCGAGCCCAACCAGATAGATACCATCTGGTTGGGTAAGCATCCATTGTACGGCATGGGGAGCACCCGTCCGGCATCGCCACACCGCTGAACACAGCCGCCGGATCATCGTCTCAGATGGCATCTGTGCGTACACGACACGGGGCAGGCGCAAGCCTGCGTCTCGCAGGGTTGTGGTCACAAAATACCCGCAGGCAATCTGGCCCCGTCGGGGGGTTTGGGTGATGCCATTAAAATTCCAGGGGGTTCCATACCAAGCAGGCCATATTGAATCACAAAGGACCGCTGTGAGATACCGGTATGCCGAGTCTGTCAGGCGTTCCTGCTGGTCTGTATCTGCATTTGCCCAAGCCAGGGCAAAATCCTGCTGCCGTAGGGTTATCCGGTTTTTCAGGCCCTCATAAGACTGGCCCAGACATACTCCCGACCAGATACCTGCTCCTGCGCAGATAATCCATATCAGTTGCTGCATACCTGCTGAGATTAGTATGAGTAATCACAGGGTAAGAGCGTTGGTAGTACCTTTTTCCATAACTTTTGACCTGACTAATGCCATAGGCCGACATCACCAGACCTAGCCATCCGCCCGGGTGACGCTGTCAGGATGCCTGTTGGTTAGTAGGCCTTGGCAAACAGCACCCGTCGCGCAGAAGGCTGGCCTGAATACACACAGACCCCTGCCTCGGTGTCGGCCTCAAGGGGGATACAGCGGATGGTGGCTTTGGTCTCTTCCTTGATTTTTTCTTCGGTTTCGGCGGTGCCGTCCCAGTGTGCGTAGATAAACCCTGGGATATCTTCGTTGATCAGGGTTTTAAACTCTGCCCAGGAATCTGCCCGGTGGGTGTTTTCTGTCCGGAACTTCAGGGCGCGGTTGTAGAGGTATTGCTGGATCTCCCGGAGCAGGCCCTGTATATATCCCACAAACTGGTCCCCTGCTTCTACCGTTTCTTTGGACTGGGTATCACGTCGTGCGACCTCGATCTGGCCCTGTGCCAGGTCACGCGGCCCGAGCGCCAGACGCACCGGCACCCCTTTGAGTTCCCATTCGTTAAATTTCCAGCCGGGTTTTTTGGTATCATCATCGTCCACCTTGACGCGCAGGCCTGCCTGGCGGAGCTGGGAGGCGATTTCTTTACACTTGGCG
Source organism: Bacteroidia bacterium (assembly GCA_033762375.1). Lineage (GTDB taxonomy): Bacteria > Bacteroidota > Bacteroidia > J057 > J057 > RDXT01. The sequence continues at coordinate 83,799 of JANRLQ010000023.1, read as the reverse complement.
ACCGTTTGGCTCATTTCTTCGTCGGTACGGTAGATGGGCACCAGTACGACCTGGATCGGGGCCAGCATCGGGGGTACGACCAGTCCTGAGTCGTCAGAGTGGGTCATGATCAGGGCCCCCATAAGGCGGGTACTAACCCCCCAGGAAGTAGCCCATACGTGCTCCTGCTGGTTTTCTTTGTTGGCAAAGGTCACGTCAAAGGCCTTGGCGAAGTTTTGTCCCAGGAAATGGGAAGTGCCGGCCTGGAGAGCTTTGCCATCCTGCATCAGGGCCTCGATGCAATAGGTATCCAATGCGCCTGCAAACCGCTCATTAGGGGTCTTACGCCCCCGTATGACGGGCATGGCGAGGGTATTTTCGGCAAAATCCGTATATACGTCCAGCATCCGCTCAGCTTCCTCTATCGCCTCCTGCGCCGTAGCATGGGCCGTATGGCCCTCCTGCCAGAGAAACTCTGCCGTGCGCAGGAACATCCGGGTGCGCATCTCCCAGCGTACGACGTTGGCCCACTGGTTGATCAGCAGGGGCAGGTCCCGGTACGACTGAATCCAGTTTTTGTATGTACTCCAGATGATCGTCTCAGAGGTCGGGCGGATGATCAGTTCCTCCTCCAGCTTAGCCTCCGGATCCACGATGACACTTTTGCCATCAGGGCTGCTTTTGAGGCGATAGTGGGTGACGACGGCACACTCCTTCGCAAACCCTTCTACGTGACTGGCCTCCCGGCTCAGGTAACTTTTGGGGATCAGGAGGGGAAAATAGGCATTCACATGGCCGGTTTCCTTAAACATATCGTCCAGTACCCGCTGCATCCGTTCCCAGATCGCAAATCCATAGGGTTTGATCACCATACAGCCCCGCACACCCGACTCCTCGGCCATGTCGGCCCGGCGGACGATCTCGTTGTACCATTCAGAATAGTTTTCGCTGCGGCTGGTAAGGGTAGCGGCTGACTTTGCCATGGGATGTTGAGTATTGAATCCCTGCAAAGGTACACCCACCGGCGGAAAAAGAAAACAGGAAAAAACAGACCCGTCCACAGGAAAAAAAACAGAAAGCCCCGGCACGAATGATAAATAAATACACACAGTAGTCCGGCAGGCATGACCGAAGGCCGCCGTTTACGTATAAATAGATGTACCTCAAGGAAGAAGCCTGCCTGAAGCCCCTGATCCGGTGGGAATTGTCACCTGAAAGTTGTACATTTGAATCATGTCTTTGTACCAAGGTCACGCTACGATATGAAACTGCATATGAAATCCCTGAGCACCTGGAGCGTATTATCGCTGGGGCTGCTGGTTGCCGCCTGTACCGGCCCCCGCTATGCCTCCACTACTGAGTATGACGACGTGTACTGGTCTAAAAAAGACCGGGTCACTCCGGTTGAGATCACGGCAGAAGTGGCCGAGGAGCCCGAGTACACGGAGCCGGCAGAAACCCGTACGCCGGTATATGTCTCCCGCGATCCGGTGGACAACTATCGCGACTACTATTACGAAGATGACGACTTCACCTTCTCCCGCCGGGTACGCCGCTTCAACCAGCCTAACTACAACTCCTGGCGATACTACGACCCCTATTATTCCAATGACCTGTACTACGTCATCGCCACTCCGTCCTGGAATACCTGGAACAACTACGGCTGGTATGACTGGAACCGCCCTACCTTTGGATATGTAGATCCCTTCTGGAATCCTTCTCCCTGGAATACCTGGGGCGGCTGGTCCAATGGTTATACCGGCTATAACTACTGGGGGTACAACCCCTGGGTTAACAACTACTACGGATATGGTCCGGCAGTGGGCGGGTATTATGGCGGTGGATTTTACGGTGGCGGATTTAATGGTGGTTTTGGGAACAGCGCCTACTATTGCCCACCCGGCTACTATCCATCCACAGGCTGGTACGGCTCCAGCCGCAACAATGGCGGCAGTGGCAACGCTACCACCCGCAATGTCGTGATCGCACCCCGTGGCACGACCCAGGGTATCAGCACCCAGACCACCAGCGGTCCCCGTCAGGCGGGCGTCACGACGACAACCCGTCCGGTCGTGACAGCACCGGCCCAGGCAGAAACCTACCTGACCCCACGCAGCCGGCTGGAAACCAACCGTACCACCCCTACCCCTGTACCTGCCAGTCCCCGCGTGACGACCCCCGGCCGTACCACCACAGGTACCCCTGTATATACCAGTCCGCGTGAAAACACGGTCCCGACCCGTACCACCCCGACCCGCCCGCAGACTACCCCACGGGTCGAGTCTCCGACGGTCAGCACCCCTGGCGCTCCGAGTGTACGCCCGACCCCTGCCACCCCTTCACGGCCGGTGACAGAGCCCCGGGTAAACAACCAGCCCGCCCGGATAGATAACAATGTACGTCCCACCCCCCCTGCGCCTTCACGGCCTACCTATACGCCACGCGTAGAGACCCCCCGGATGGATCCGCCTTCACGGCCTTCCTACAGCCCGTCTCCCAGTGGTGGCAACAGCGGAGGGGGCGGCAGCAGCAGCCCGCGGCCTTCTTCTGGTGGCGGTGGCAGCAGCTCACCCAGCAGTCCACGGCGGCCCTAAGCGACCCGCCAGCTCAATAATCGTACACACTTGTTCAATACAGGCGGGGGATCCCCCGCCTGTTGTTTATATTGCCGCATCCACTCAAGCGAATCCAATATGAATACCAGACGACTGATCTCCGGCATAGTCTTGATGATAGGCACAGTGAGCCTCTTCGCACAGGGCGAGCTGGACGCCCTGCGCCACTCGCAGTATGGCCTCTCCGGCTCCGCACGGGCCCTGGGCATGGGAGGGGCTTTCTCCGCCATAGGTGCGGATGTCGCCAGCGGCACCCTTAATCCTGCCGGATTTGGCGTGTACCGCAGCTCTTCTTTTGTGATCTCCCCTACCCTGCTGATCGCCCAAAGCCAGACCGACTACCTCAATGCCACTGGTACCGGTAGCCGGAGCAACTTCCGCCTCCCCTCCATGGGGGTTGTGTTTCAGGGTGATACCTATTATGATCCGGAAGAGACCGACCCTTCCTTCCGGTTTAAGTCTTATGCTTTTGCCATCGGATACAACCAGGTCGAAAACTACCGCCAGAACATCCTCGTCAATGATGCCTATAACCCCGCCAGCTCCATAGCGATGCGGTTTGCGGAGCGGGCACAGGGCCTGGATCCGGATGAGCTGGGCAGCGTAGAGGCACTGGCCTTTAACCTCCTGGTGATAGATACCATCCGCAACCAGGGCGGTGACGCATACTTCTCTGCCTTCAACCGGGGCCAGATCAATCAGACCCTCCAGCGCCTCGAAAGTGGTACCCGCAATGAATGGTACGTATCCCTGGCGGGAAATATCAACGACAAACTTTACCTCGGTGGTTCCATCAATGTCATGACGGTCCGGTATGAGCAGGAGTTTTTTTTCAGCGAAACAGATGTGGACAACCTGTATGAGGTCTATGATCCCTTTGGCAACTTTGGATTCCCGCTGGAAATCCCCTCTAACGAACTCCGCTATACAGATGCCTTCTCTACACGGGGGTCCGGGCTCAATGCACGTGCCGGGCTGATCTTCCGCCCGGTGGATGCCATCCGGATCGGCCTGAGCGGACAGACCCCGACCTTCCTCAGCCTGACAGACAACTATCAGTCATCCCTCACCCACAACCTCACCCTCGATCCCGGTGTCGGTCCGGAGGAGTATGAGCAGTCTACTGCCAATGGAGAGTTTTCATACACCCTGCGTACCCCCTACAAACTGACGGCAGGTCTCGTCTGGATAGCCGGGAAGCGGGGCCTTGTCTCTGCGGATGTGGACTATACAGATATCGGGAGTGCCCGGCTCTCCAGTGCCGAAAGCAGCATCAGCAACCCGGCATATTATGGTTTTGAGGTAGAAAACGACAACATCCGCAGCCTCTATCAGGCATCCCTCAACTACCGGGTAGGCGGAGAGCTCCGGATGGATCCGTTCCGGCTTCGGGCAGGGGCAGCTATATATGGCACCCCTCTGTCAGAGAGCGGACAATACTATGATGAATACACGGACAATCAGACCATTACCCAGGAAACCTTTGATGCCAGCCGGAAATTTTTCACCGGAGGCGCAGGCTTCAGGCAACCGAATTTTGCACTGGACGTTTCCTATGTTAATGCAAGACTCCCGGAGAAGTTCAGTCCTTATACCCTGACCTCCACCGGTGCTTTTCAGCCGACAGTCCTCACCCAGCGGGTAAGCCACCAGGTGACAATGACAATGGCGTTTATGTTCTGAGTGCCTTGCAGGTGTGTATGTCTCATAAGCCCTGAAACCCTAACCTGACCGCATGGAACATCGCTACCTTTAATTTGTACACTAACACTATTAAAGGAGAAGCTATGGCCAATCCGATCAGACACATCATCCCGGATGAGCTGTATGAGCAGCTTGTCAGACTCAAGTTGCTGAACCGCAAGGTGCTGCGCGACTTTGAGATCAAACGCAGGTACAAGGAGCTGAGGCAGAGCGGTGTCAAGGCCGGCGATGCGATCGAGCAACTCATGGCCGAGTATCCCTATCTCCAGTATGATACCGTGCGCAAGATTGTGTACAGTATCAAACTGCCGGAAGAGTTAAAAGGGCTGTTTGTAGCCTGACTGAGTTTTTGGTATTAATCTTTGCTCCCACCGTTGGATTTCCGTCCGCCTTCCCCCAGGCGGACGTTTTTGTTGGGGGGCGTTCCCGCATGCACCCCCTCACATATCAGAAAAAACTGCTATCTTTACGGATAGGATAACATTCTGGCAAATACACATATGCGGGTTTTGTACGGTATTCAAGGCACAGGCAATGGCCACATAAGCCGGGCACGGGATGTAATCCCCGCCCTGCAGCGTCACTGTGAGCTCGATATTCTGATCAGCGGCACACAGTCTGAGGTCAACCTGCCCTACCCGGTGACATACCGCCGCAAAGGGGCTTCCTTTCTTTACAACAAAAAAGGAGGCCTGGACTATTTCCGGACGTTTACCCACAACTTCCGCCTGACCCTGATGCGGGAGATCACAGGGCTGCCCGTCAAGCAGTATGATCTGATTATCAACGACTTTGAGCCCGTCTCAGCCTGGGCCGCCCGCTGGCATGGGGTACCGTGTATCTCCCTGGGGCATCAGGCAGCCTTCCTGTCCGGGCATACCCCACGCCCGGAGGAGCGCGACCCGCTCGGGGAGTGGATTCTCAGGTCCTATGCCCCGTCTGACTCCGGGATCGGATTTCACTTCAAGTCCTACGATAGTTTTATCCGCACGCCGGTGATACGGCAGGCCGTACGCGAGCAGACACCTACGGATGGGGGATACTACACCGTTTACCTGCCAGCCTTCAACGAGACCCGCCTGTTCCAGCTCCTGCACCAGTTTCCGGGTACTGAGTGGCAGGTGTTTTCCCGGTATGCCAAGGCCCCTTTTCGTGACAAAAACGTATGGGTACATCCTGTGGATAGCAAAGCCTTTACGGACAGCCTGGTACACTGTACCGGAATTTTTACGGGCGCAGGCTTTGAGACGCCGGCAGAGGCCTTGTACCTCGGCAAAAAAATATTTTCTGTGCCTATCAAAGGCCAATACGAGCAGTACTGCAATGCCGCAGCCCTGGCCGAGATGGGGGTGCCGGTGGCCCACAGGATTGACGAGACTTTTCCCGAAAAAATGACCCAATGGCTGGCGACCGGCCCTATTGCTCAGGTCAATTATCCAGACCATATCAATGAGGTCGCAGACGAAATTTTTGCGGCTTTCTCGGGCGGAATCGCCCTCTCCCCTGCCTGACAAAAATGCCAGGACGGTTAAGCCTGGCATTTGAATTGTACCATGATATCGGGACAGACTCAGGCGGCACGGGTGGCCAGCTGAGCCCGGATGATCTCCAGCAGCGCACGCGGGGTCACGGGCATAGATACACAGGCATCCATACCGGCATCCTGGTTCCAGATGCGGTGGGTACAGTCATCATCGGTCGTCAGGAATATGATCAGGGCATACGTTATACCCGGTATCTTGCGCAGGCTGCGGCATACAGCAGCGCGGGCAATCTCGTCCGTGCAGGTACCCAGCAGGATCACATGGGGACGGTACACAGCTGCCACCACACACACATCTGCCTCTGACTCAATCGCCAGCGCTTCAAATCCTTCTTGCTCCAAAATATAAGCCAGCAGGTCTCGTATGTCTTCTTCCTGATCGAGGATCAATGCTTTCATACGGTTCCTTTTTGTATAAGGCAAAAATACAACACAGAACCCCTGCTTTGCAATTTTCATTCTTACATGAGGTTTTTATCATAAAACAAATCCTGCATAAATACCCGCCAATCTGGCTGTTTTTTCAATAAATTTATATGAAAAAATGTTTATGTATTTGATAATCAAGCAGTTGCCATTTTTACAATCTGAAAAAGCCTGCCTGAAAAAAAATTATGTAACAAATTGATTATCAGCAATATAAATTAATCATATACAGCACCTGAGTGCCTGCTTATTCCGATCAACCGGACAAACGCCCGCTGATATTACCAAATTATTAATAAGAAGCTAAATTCTTTATTTGGGATCGGCAACTTGCAGGATTTTCTTACAGCTTTGCCAAAAGCCGTGCCATCAGCCCAAAAGACATGGTCATACCCGCCCCCCCGATGCCGGTGACGAGGGTGATGCCCGGAGCCGCCTCGTGGATAAAAATGGCCTGATCCGGGAGTTTGGCATATACCCCATACCAGCGTTCTACGATCCTCAGGTCGGGGGCCTGCCCGATCTGGTGCAGGTAGTCGAGGATATACTGGTTGATGTCTTCCCGCAGGAAGGGGTCATGGGTAGGCCCGTATTCATGCGAATCGCCAATAACCAGCTCTCCGAGCCCATTCTGAGACATCATGACGTGGATTCCCCACTCATTGAACCAGGGAGATGCTGCCTGGATACGGGCCTTCAGGGCCGGGAGCGCGGCACAGGCCGCAAAGGACCCATAATGCTGAAGCGTCAGCCCGCCGTAGATAGAGGGGCCCATCCGCCACTGGCCTGGCTGGGGGGCCGTGCGCATCATCTGGAGTTTGACCTTGACGATACCGGCCTGCGTCAGCACCTCCGGAAACAGGGTCTCCAGGTCTGTACCGCTGCATATATAGACCTGCCCGACCTGCCAGGTTTCGGTGGGTGTCTGGATGATGCGGCCGGTCACGTCACGGACAGCCGTCCCAAACCGGAATATCACCCCCTGTGCTTCCAGCCAGGCAGTCAGTTTGCCGGGTACCTCACGCGGGTCCACGATCATCTCAGTAGCACTCCAGAGGGCACCGATCAGGCCATCGAGCCGGGCTGCCGGGCATACGGCCGCTACCTGGGCCGGGGTGTAGAGGGCACAGGTGTATCCCTGCGCCGGTGCTGTCGCTGCAAACTCCTCCAGCAGCGCCCACTCGTCCTGCTGGTACGCCAGACAAAGGGAGCCGTTTTCTGTATGCCAAAACCCCGTCCGGGCTGCCATGTCCTGCCAGATGCGGCGGCTCTCCAGCGCGATCTCCAGCCGCTCTCCGGCAGGTTGGCCCACTGGCCATACCATCCCAAAATTGCGGATGGAGGCCCCTACTGCCCGATGTTCCCGCTCAAATACCACCACCCGGTGCCCGAGGGCCGCTGCCGCACGGGCAGCTGCCAGTCCTACGATCCCTGCGCCGATCACGGCGATGTCTGCCTGGTGTGTATGGGTACCTGTCATCTCTGGAGTGGGTCTGTATGATCGGCAAATATACGCACCGGAGCCGGTCTGCATGTGAAGAAAAAGTAAAGCAGGGGTAAAGATATGAGACGGGGCCGGATGGAGAGAAAAGCCCTCCGTGAAAAAAATTACACAGAGGTCAAGGGAGACTACACCGAGCTTCACAGAGCAGAAAAGACCCTCCGCGTATCTCTGTGACACAACCTCCGGGCTTCTCCGTTCAACATGTACACAGCGGCATACGGAGCCTACACCGAGCTTCACAGAGCAGAAAAAAATCTCCGCGTATCTCTGTGACACAACCTCCGTGCTTCTCCGTGAAAAATGTACACAGCGGCAGACGGAGACTACACAGAGCTTCACAGAGCAGAAAAAAATCTCCGCGTATCTCTGTGACACAACCTCTGTACTTCTCCGTTCAACATTTACACAGAGGTCAAGGGAGAATACACCGAGCTTCACAGAGCAGAAAAGACCCTCCGCGTATCTCTGTGACACAACCTCCGGGCTTCTCCGTGAAAATCTTCTCAAGCCAGTTGAAGATTTGCCTTTTTATACAATCCGCTGTATCTTACTGTCAGTTTTACGCATAACCCTTTTTTAACCATGAAAACACCTATTCTGCTGATGGCAGCACTGCTCATCCTCCTGATGAATGCCTGCGACCGCCCCCTCTTCGGTCCCAACCTGCCCCGCGAGACCCAGGAGGGTGCCAATACCTTCGGATGCCGCGTGGACGGCGAGGTCTGGCTGCCTAATAACCCTGTATTTCCTTATATCTCCAGAGGTGCCTCTTATGGATACGGGAGTATAAGAGGAACGGTCAGAGTATTTGCAAACAATGAGGATCGGGTTGATGGATTCGATTTCTATCTAGAGAAACTTGTATTTGGCCCGAGCAGATTCGTATTATCTGATACCTTGCAGAATCCTTTGGTAGGATACCAAAAAAACGGAGAAATATATTGGGCCCAGAATGGTGAACTAGCAATTACTCATTTAGATACCACCCAAGCGGGATTTATATCTGGTACCTTTTGGTTTAAAGCGGTTAATCGTACAGACTCAACGGACACAATCCATCTCACAGATGGTCGTTTTGATGTGCGGTTTTGATGCGTTTATCTTGATTTTTTACTTCTAACCATTTCCATGACATGAGATGTATGTACCGCGGCCTGTTGGTGGCCTGGATGTTGTGTGCCCCGTTTTGGGAGCTGGGTCAGGGACTGATCCGGGAGGACAGCGCCTTTGTGCCCTTTGAGCAGATGATGGACTCGGTGTTTGAGCTGGTTGACTTGAGTGGGGTATCTTCTCATCACCTGATCTCACGGGCACCGGTGCTGGTGCCGATAGACCAGTATGATGGCAGCATAGGGGCTGACACGGCCTACCCAATACCCCGTACCTCCCAACCCAAAACCAGGTATTTTCACGATTTGACTTGACTTTTTACGGACTCTGTTGTATCTTACGCTCAGTTTTATAACACATAACCTACCTGATCATGAAAACACCTATTCTGCTGATGGCTGTGCTGCTCATCCTCCTGCTGAGTGCCTGTGACCGCCCCCTCTTCGGTCCCAACCTGCCCCGCGAGACCCAGGAGGGTGCCAATACCTTCGGATGCCGCGTGAACGGCGAGGTCTGGCTGCCTAATAACCCTGTATTTCCTTATATATCAAGAGGTGCCTCTTATGGATACGGGAGTATCAAAGGAACGGTTACGATGTTTGCAACCAGTGACGATCAAAATAGCGGATTTTCGTTCTTCTTTGATAAACTGGTTTTTGGACCAAGTACATTTGAATTACCTACTAATCTGTATAGTTGGGGAAATAAAAATCCCCTCGTTGTACATAGAATAGTATCAAGTGAATACGAACCCATCAATGGGTTTATTGAAATCACAGCGCTCGACACGATGGCGCTTGGATTCGTATCAGGTCGTTTTGAATTTGATATGGTTAACAGGTACGATTCTACAGATACGGATACAATCCATATCACAGATGGCCGCTTTGATGTGCGGTTTTGATGCGTTTATCTTGATTTTTTTACTTATACCATTTCCATGACATGAGATGTATGTACCGCTGCCTGTTGGCGGCCTGGATGTTGTGTGCCCCGTTTTGGGGGCTGGGTCAGGGACTGATCCGGGAGGACAGCGCCTTTGTGCCCTTTGAGCAGATGATGGACTCCGTGTTTGGGCTGGTTGACTTGAGTGGGGTATCTTCTCACCACCTGATCTCACGGGCACCGGTGCTGGTGCCGATAGACCAGTATGATGGCAGCATAGGGGCTGACACGGCCTGCCTCATACCCAGTACCTCCCAGACCAAAACCAAGTATTTTTACGAGTTGACTTTTTACAGACTCCGTTGTATCTTACTCTCAGTTTTATAACACATAACCTACCTGATCATGAAAACACCTATTCTGCTGATGGCTGTGCTGCTCATCCTCCTGCTGAGTGCCTGCGACCGCCCCCTCTTCGGTCCCAACCTGCCCCGCGAGACCCAGGAGGGTGCCAATACCTTCGGATGCCGCGTGGACGGCGAGGTCTGGCTGCCTAATAACCCTGTATTTCCTTATATCTCCACATCTTCTTCATTTGGTGATGGAACTATGTTTGTTGATGCTGACGACCGAAAAGGTGAAACATCTATCAGTATTCATTTTTATAAAAAGATTTTTTCCGATAGTACTTATTCCCTCTTTCATAACGGAGCAGATAAATGGGTGTATTATTATGCAAATAATACATTTTACTACCCTGATAGTCAGCAAGCAGGATATTTGATGATTACTAGGCTAGACACTTTAGAACTCGGCATTGTGTCAGGCACTTTTTCATTTGACGCAGTAAATGAAAACGATAGTACAGATGTTATACATATTACGGATGGAAGATTTGACCTCAAATTCTAATTTTTGAAATTTCCTTAAACCTTTTTTGCCATGAAATTTTTAAACCGCTACCTATTGGTGGCCTGGATGTTGTGTGCCCCGTTTTGGGGGCTAGGCCAGGGACTGATCCGGGAGGACAGTGCCTTTGTGCCCTTTGAGCAGATGATGGACTCGGTGTTTGGGCTGGTTGACTTGAGTGGGGTATCTTCTCACCACCTGATCTCACGGGCACCGGTGCTGGTGCCGATAGACCAGTATGATGGCAGTATCGGGGCTGACACGGCCTACCCCATACCCCGTACCTCCCAACCCAAAACCAGGTACTTTCACGAGTTGACTGGACTTTTTACGGACTCCGTTGTATCTTACTCTCAGTTTTATAACACATAACCTACCTGATCATGAAAACACCTATTCTGCTGATGGCTGTGCTGCTTGTCCTCTTAATTAGCGGCTGCGACTTCGATATATTTCCAGATCCGGAGCCGCCGCCCCCGCCCGTGCTACCCCCTATCACCCAAACCGGAGAGAATACCCTCGGCTTCCTGCTCGATGGGGAGGTGTGGGTGCCGAACCGAATTTTTCAGGCTCAGTATCGGAAGAGTGATGGTCGATTTGGAATTTCTTGCATAAATGACAGTTACGATGAACAAGGAAATAAAATAGGGCAAGACTTCGAAATTGGAGCAAGAGATGTGCCAATTTTTTCTACAGGAATCTATCAGATTGGCAACGAGGGCGATATTTCTGTGCGTTTTTTTGACTATGACAAATTGTGTACTTACTGGTCTTGGGAGGTTCTTCCTGGTACGCTTAAAATAACGGTACTCGATACTATAAACAGGGTGATTTCAGGTATCTTCGAGTTAACAACGATTAGTTCGAGTTGCAATGACACCCTTCGGATTACAAGTGGCCGCTTTGACGTATCTTTCTAAATTTTTTATTCGTTTTTTTAACATAAGTTAAACCATGCGAAATCTTACGATTGCCGCCGCACTCCTCGTGCTGACGCTGGGACAGGTACGTGCCCAGATCACGACGTACCGTGACACACTCCCGGACGGGACGATCACCGTCATGGTGGACAGCGGGCAGCCGCCTATCGAGGTGATTATTGACTCGATTTTTGGGGGGCTCAACTTTGCACAGGTCAGCACCGGACTGCTGATGGACCGCACGATCCAATACCCCGTACCTCCCAACCCAAAACCAGGTACTTTCACGAGTTGACTGGACTTTTTACGGACTCCGTTGTATCTTACTGTCAGTTTTATAACACATAACCTACCTGATCATGAAAACACCTATTCTGCTGATGGCTGTGCTACTTGTCCTCCTGCTCAGCGCCTGCAAGATCTTCGGTCCCGTAGAACCTTCTCTCCCACCCGAAACCCAGCGGGGGGCAGATACCTTTGGGGCGCTGGTGGATGGGGCGGTGTGGCGGCCGCAAGGTTCCATTTACACAATTGTACTTTCGGCCTCTTATGGTAACGGCACCTTGTATTTAAATGCACACAATAGGGATAGCGAAACAAGTTTTGGATTTGAGCTATATGAAATATATAAATTTGAAAAAACATATGAATTAGTACATGACCCGTATAAGCCAGAAGGAAGATCTTATATTAATTATACTATCAATAACACTCAGTATAACCCAACTTATATCCATAAAGGGTATTTGACTATCACAAAATTAGATACAACTGAGATAGGTTTTGTATCAGGCACCTTTTATTTCGATGCCGTCAACGAAAATGACTCCACCGACATCATTCACATAACAGAAGGTCGTTTTGATGTACGATTTTAGATCAGACTTTCGACATTTGTTGCCCAACCCTTAACTTTTCAGCCAAAATGAAATCGCTACTTTTCCGCCTCTGTGCGGCGCTGCTTTGTTGTGTCCCGATATGGCTTTGCGGCCAGGGTGTTACGATCACCGACAGTGCCTTTGTTCCCTTTGAACAGATGATGGACTCCGTGTTTGGGCTGGTTGACTTGAGTGGGGTATCTTCTCCTGTCGCTCAGCGGGGCTGCTGCGCTTAAATCTCCCACTCCGCGACGTACATTTCGATTTCGCCTTTATTTTTGGCGGGAATTTTGCCCCGATACCGAAACAAAAACAGGTCTTTGACCCGGAGATAGGTGGTCTGTGAGACATTCACACAGCCGACTTCGCCACTGCTTTCCATGCGGGAGGCAGTATTGACCGTATCGCCCCAGATATCATAGGCATATTTGATCGTACCCACCACCCCTGCTATCACGGGTCCGGTATGTACCCCCACCCTGACCTCAAACCAGGGGCGGCCCTGGGCCTTGCGGGTCTCGATATATCGTTTCATAAACCCCTGGATCTCAAGGCCTGCCCGGAGAATGTCCTCTACATGGGTATCACTGGGCAGGGGCAGGCCGGCAGCACACATATAAGCATCACCGATGGTTTTGATTTTTTCGATTTTGTACCGGCTGATGATTTTGTCAAAGGCTGCAAAACAGTAGTGTAACTCATCAATGACCTGCCGGGGGGTCAGGCTCTCCGCAAAGGTGGTAAATCCCTTAAAGTCCGTAAACATCACCGTGACATCGTCATAGTACCGGGGTTCGATGATGCCCTTGCCACTGGCTTTGAGCTCACGGACGGTATCAGCCGGGAGGATGTTCAGGAGGAGTTTTTCGGCTTTTTCCTGCTCCCGCTCGATCTGTTCTTTCTGGGACTTGAGCTGGAGGAATACCCGACGGCGGGTGCGGCTTCTGATCTGAAAGTACATGATCACCAGGGCCAGGGCCGCCAGGGCACCCAGGAGGACCAGCTGTACATAACTCCGCTGGAGATGGCTCTCTGCCTGGACGATCTCCAGCTCGCGCTGCCGGGCCTCGCGCTCGTACCGCAGGGTGAGCGAGGATATTTCGCTGTTGCTGCGCTCATTGAGCAGGGAGTCCCGCAGGAGGGTGGCCGACAGGTAGTACCGGTACGCATTGCGGTAGTCCCCCAGCGAGTCGTAGGTAGCAGCCAGGCTGGTATAGGCATACCGTATATCGTCCCGGAGGCCCGCTTTACGGGCTATGTCCAGTGCCTGGCGCAGGTACCGCAGGGCCTCCGGAAACCGGCGCATCTGGCTGTAGGTAGTCCCGATGTCATTATACCCGTCTGCCAGGCCGTCATTGTCCTGAAGCTGCTGCTGGAGGGCCAAGCCCTGCTGAAAAAACCGCAGGGCTTCCATGTACTGTCCCTGCCGCCGGTATATACTCCCGACGTTGTTGTAGTAATCGGCCAGCCCGGAGAGGTCTCCCAGCTCTTCATAGAGGACGCGGGATTTTTCATGGGCGACCAGGGCATTGTTATAGATATCCTGCTTGCGCCAGGCGCGTCCCGTGAAGTGCAGGATATCAGCCATCAGGGTTTTCTGCTGGTGGCGGGTGGCGATGCCCAGCGCCCGGTCGTAGGCACTGAGGGCTGACCGGTAGTCACCCATCTCCGCCTGTACGATCCCGATCCTGAACAGTGAGGCCGCGATCCCGAGGCTGTCCCGCAGGCGCTCCCGCAGGCGCAGGGCCTTGTAGTGACGCTCCATGGCATTGGGATAGTGTCCGTACTGCCACTCGATATTGCCCATACCTTCATAGATCCTCGCTTGCCCCGCCTCATCCTCATTGACCTCATACCGTTTCATGGCTTCCAGGTAGTGGCTCAGGGCTGCGGGAAAAAGGCTTTTTTGCCAGTAGGCATCTCCGAGGATGGCATGTGCCTGCGCCTGCATGAGTTTGTACCGGTCTGCACTGTCCCGTACCAGGGCTTCCCGTGCGAAGATCATCGCCGTGTCCGGGTAGGTGCGCAGATATTGCTCCGCCCCTGAGAGGAGGATACTTATGTACGCGCGGTCGTTACCTGCCTGGGCCAGCATGGCTTGCAGGCTATCAGCCGGAGCGGCACTCAGCATGTGCAGCAGACAAGTTCCTGCCAGGACCAGCCCTATACGGTTCATCAGGCGTATATTATTCAGACTGGTGAAATTCAGGATATTTTTTTAGAAACGGAAACAGAAGTTCCGCAAAGCTGACACCGCTTTTTTTCAGCGAAACATAGACTTGATGCTGCCCCAGGTACGCTGGATCGAGGTGGGATTGTGGGAGAGGCTCCGCACGAACGTAAATACCTGGGTTTGGGTCACCACCTGGAGTTCATAATGCAACACCCGGGAGGTTGTCTTAAAAATACCATCGTCCAGATACGAGTATCGCAGGGTGCCATTGGCGGGGATCGTCGCCACATGGGTAAGGGTAAGCTCATCGTTGTACTTTCTGAATATCCTGAACTCCACAATACCCGGCTCGGCAGGCAACTCCCACTGAAGCAAAATATCAGACCCGTCAGCGACCAGGTCAAAGGTATTGATCAGCATGGCTTGTCCCCGCAGGGGTGTGGCAGCCAGCAGCAGGGTGACCATCAGGCAGGTCAGGATCAGAATATTACGCATCATATACTTCATTCCCTTAGCAAATATAACATATTAAGCCTGGTATCCAAACCCTGGGGGCGGAGATTCCGGGCGGCTTTATACAGATTTAACGTTTTGTTAATCTGATTTCGTCTTTTCTATAACGCACCCAATACCTGAACAGCAGCCTGTCCGGACGAAAAAAGTCACGGACAGGCTGTGATGTCAGGGACATACGATCAGACAGAGAGCCAGGCGAGGTTGATCTCGTCCGGAGCCTTGATGCGTTCTGCGATTTTTTTGTAGCGTTCGGCGAGGGTACAGAGATAATCCTGGGCCTTGGCAGAGGTCTGTCGCAGGCCGGTGAGTTTGTCCACCCGCCAGAGTTCTACCAGGTGCTGAATGATGCTGGCGTAGTCCCAGGTGGTATAAATCCCCAGCTTTTGGGTGATGGCGGAAAAACGGGAGAATAAATTATCTGCAACCGCATCATCCATCAGGGCTGCGGGCATCGTGATCTGCTTGCGCATCATGTACTCAAAAGCTGCCAGGGCACCGTCCGGGTCCAGCTCAAATACACGGGTCATAAAACTTTTGTAGGCTTTTTCATGCCGGGCTTCATCTCCTGCGATGATCTTGCAGATCCGGGACAGGGTACTTTCACCGGCTTTATCAGCGAGTTTGCCCGTGTTTACATGTGATATTTTAGTGGCACGCTCCTGAAAGGAGGTGTATATCAGGGCATTATACGGGTTGTTATCCGTATTGGGATTAAATCCGTTGTAGATCAGGCGCTGGATGGTGGTCTCGACTTTTTTCATGTCAGCCCGCCCGGAGAGGTACAGATACTTGTTGAGCAGGTCACCGTGCCGGTTTTCTTCAGAAGTCCAGGCCCGGGACCACCGGACCCATCCGCGGTCGCTGGTCAGGTTCCGGTCCTCATTGAGCATGAGGTTAAAAAAAGTCTGATAACTCGGCAGGGCCTCCTCCGTGATCATGTTGCCGATCAGCGACGAGATGACCCCGTCAGGCACGCCCTCCATACGCTCGCGCAATTCCCGCACCTGGTCCATTGCATCTGACTGGGCCATATCCGGCAGGAAATCAGTCGGCTGCCAGCACTCGTCTGGATTGACCATGATGGAAGAAATCGCTTCGGTGACCACATCTTCAATCTGATTGACCACCTCCATCTGCTGCTGGAAGCGAAATACGGGTTGATCCTGGCGTTGAGGCATAAATGTGTAGGGGTAGATTAAGTAGGTGAATAAAACTGACAAAAATGCTGGTCAAGTACGAATGAAACGCCGGGCAGGCGATGGTATTTGTTGTAGGCTGGTGGTTGTACCCCTGGTCAAAACGGCTGTAAAAAGGCTGGCAGGAAATGTACAATTATTTGCCGGATATATTGCCCCGTTTTCATATGAATATGCCTGCGCAAGTTCCGGACAGCGCTAATGTCTTGATATTCACAGACAAAAAAATACCGGACCAGGGGTCCGGCATGATACTATGGCAGCGATACTCAGAGATTGGGCTGTGGGGTCATCCGCAGATAAGGCTTGACCTCGGTATGGCCCTTCGGAAACAACCCCGGAATCTCTTCATCCTTGACGGCAGGCACGATCACACAGTCGTCTCCCTGCTGCCAGTTGGCAGGGGTGGAGACCTTGTGGTAGGCCGTGAGCTGGAGCGAGTCAATCACCCGCAGCAACTCTTCAAAATTGCGCCCGGTCGAGGCAGGATACACAATCATCAGCTTGACTTTTTTGTCATTGCCGATCACAAACAACGAGCGCACGGTAGACTTGTCGCTGGCATTGGGATGAATCATATCATACAGCGAGGATACGTGTTTGTCCTCATCTGCGATCAGCGGAAAGTTGACCGTCGTCTGCTGGGTTTCATTGATGTCGCCGATCCACTGGCGGTGAGACTCCAGCCCGTCCACGCTCAGGGCGAGGACTTTGACATTGCGCTTCTCAAACTCAGCCTTGTAGCGGGCGACGGCCCCCAGCTCAGTGGTACAAACCGGCGTGAAGTCAGCCGGATGCGAAAACAGTACCCCCCAGCTATCACCCAGCCATTCGTGAAAATGGATGGTACCTTCAGTGGATTCAGCAGTAAAGTCAGGGGCAACATCGCCCAGACGGATAGTGGACATAATAATTGTGGTTTTAAAGTGAAACTAAATAATCCGAAAACTACACGCCATCACAACTGATGCCGTGTACCAGCAATACTACCTAAAGCAGGCGACAGTGCCAAGTATAGCAGGCAAATGCTAAGCTTTTCACCGGATAATAAAAAACCGGATCTGCCCCCAGCCGCCGCAACCTTAGGGATAAATTTTCGTAGTATGAATATATTTGTGTAAATAAAACACAAAAAATATGAAAACAGCTCTTATCCTCGTGGATATTCAGCATGACTTCGTGCCGGGTGGTGCGCTGGCCGTACAGGACGGAGACCAGATTGTCCCGCTTGTGAATGCGCTCCAGGCGCAGGCTGACCTCGTGGTCGCCACGCAGGACTGGCATCCGGCGGATCATGGCAGTTTTGCGGCCCGGCATCCGGGCCACCTGCCCGGACAGGTGATAGACCTGCATGGACTGCCCCAGGTCCTGTGGCCCGTACACTGTGTGCAGGGTACACCGGGCGCAGCCTTTTTGCCGTCGCTGGACATGCAGCGGGTGGCGCGCATCTTCCCGAAGGGTACAGATCCGGCAATAGACAGCTACAGCGGATTTTTTGACAATGGCCGTCGCAAGGCGACGGGCCTGGGGGACTATCTCCTCGCCGAAGGGGTGACACATGTCCTTGTGGTAGGCCTGGCTACAGACTATTGTGTCAAATATACAGCCCTGGATGCTGCTTCCCTGGGATTTCATACCACCGTCGTCGCAGATGCCTGCCGGGCTGTCAACCTGCAGCCGGGTGATGATATGCGGGCACTGGCTGAGATGCAGGCAGCAGGGGTACGGGTGGTGAGGAGTTTTGAGTTTTGAGTGGGGGATAAGGCAGGTTGATTATTGGCCGGGCTGTTTTATGTCGGTTTTGCTCCGGCTTTTGGCCTTTGTGACCATATCAGCCACGTCCCGGAGGAGGGCTTCGGCATCGTAGACAATCCCGTCTTTGATGGTATATACAATGCCCCGGCTGCGGGAGACTTCATTGCGGGCATCGAGACGGATAGCACCTGTACCATACAGCACCTTGAGGTCTGCGAGGGGATTTTCGGCCACGAGGATCATGTCTGCCAGCTTGCCGGGCTCGATCGTGCCGATCTCCTGCTCCATACCCAGGCCCTCAGCGCCATGCAGGGTAGCGGCCCGGATCACCTCCAGGGGATGAAAACCCGCCTCCCGCAGGAGCTCCAGCTCGCGGATATAGGCAAATCCATACAACTGAAACAGATACCCGGAGTCAGAACCGGTGGTCACCCGCCCGCCCCGGTTTTTATAGGCATTCACAAAGGCCATCCAGCGCTGGTAGTTCTGCCGCCAGTCTGTCTCCTGCTCGGTGCCCCAGCTATGCCAGTGAGAGCCGTGGGCCGTACGGCTGGGCTGAAAATACGCCCAGAGTGAGGGCAGGGTGTACTGTTCATGCCATTCGGCTGTGCGCACCCGCATGAGGTCACGGTTGGCCTCGTAGATATTAAACGTCGGATCCAGGGTAAAGTCCAGGCGGAGCAGGGTATCGAGTACAGCCTCCCACTGAGGAGATCCGGGTGCGGCAGCCTGCATCCAGAGCCGTCCGGCCTCCCCGAAGCGGTGTTGCTCATTCTGGTAATTGTAATCCACGGGATATTGCTGGATGGTGCCGGTGGCCAGCATGGCCTCCGGCAGCCCGTACCAGTGCTCCATGGTCGTGAGGCCCATGCTCGCTGACTGGACTACATTGAGCCAGGCGACATTCATCTGAGCGTGGTGGCAGGCAGAACGTAACCCCCGGAGCCGGGCCTCATCCAGCGCCGCAGCCATAATATCCGTTCTGGCCCCAAAAAACTTGATCCCGTCAGCCCCTTGTGCAGAAATATTCTGTACCCAGCTCCGGGCAGCAGCAGGTGTATAAATAGCTGAGTCTGCCCCCATCCCAAATCCAACGTACGCTTTGATCCGGGGGGCGGTGATCTCATTGGCGGCGCTGCGGGCCCGTTGGCGCAGGGTCCACGCCATGCCGTTGAAACTGCCCGGCTCCCGCACGGTCGTGACGCCGTGCGCCATCCACAACTTGAATACATACTCAGGAGTAGTCCCCTGCTCCAGCCCCCCGATATGCCCATGCATATCCACAAATCCCGGCAGGAGATACATCCCCTCCGCCTGTATCTCACGTCCGCCAGGTTTGAGCCGCGGGCGGGCCGCAGCCGGAATCGGCGCTCCCGGTGAGCCCACTACCTGTACCTGCCGGATACGGTTGTTTTCGACCACCACATCCACAGGCCCGATAGGCGGCGCTCCGTTGCCATTGATCAGGGTTACCCCCCGTATGATCAGTTGGACATAAGGCCCATCACCCTCCGCTCGCGCGGGCGCGTCAGGCATCTGCATATATCCCGGCAGGCCATATCCGATCAGCCACAAGGACAAAAAAAGACGGGAAATACACCTACGTGTCATATTAAACCGGTTCTGGGTATCCCGCAATATACTGGTTTGAAATAATTATTTCCTATAAGACGGCTGGCAAAGTTCTGACCGGCACCCTGCTTTCGCCGTTTAACCCTGCTGTTTATACATAATAGTAACACTATTAAGCAGGTAGTAACCCAAATATTACCATTTACTCCAGCGATCAATGTTTCAGCATGACTTCGGTCTTATTTTAGTGTATCATCAATCGGAATATTTTATTCAGCGCGGACTTGTATCACCTGTAGTCCGGGCGATTGAGCGTTCTCTGAAATTAACATACTTATGCTTACTGTATCTTTTCGTTATCTGAAGTATTGGCTGCGTGTTGTGGGCTTGCTACTGGTATTGACACCTTATAGCGCTCAGGGGCAGTGGAATCTGCATCTGCTGGACCGGCAGGCAGGCTCCGGGGAGTTGTCAGCCATGGCAACAGACTCTGTGGGGAATATGTTTCTGACCGGATTTTTTTCGGGGGTGGTCACGACCCCCAAGGGCACCTTCACCGCAGCAGGGGCAGAGGATATGTTTGTGGCCAAATACGACACGCTCGGCACCATGATATGGTTTCTTCCGTTGGGCGGGCAGTACAAGGATGTGCCGCAGGCCATCGCGACTGACGGCAGCGGCAATTGTTATATTACCGGCTTAAGTGGAGGGGGTTTTTTGGTTGCCAATCAGCTCCTGACCCGCAATGCCCTGATTGTCGTCAAAATTGACACCACAGGGCGTCCTGTTTGGGTTAATGAGGACGTATTTGGCGAAAGTCCGCGCAGCCAGGGCATCAGTATTGCAGCAGACCGGATCGGGCGGACCGTAGTGACCGGATTTGCCCCGGCGACAGGCATCAGCGATGCACAGAGCCTCGTGGCCCGGATAGACCGGTTTGGCAAGACAGACTGGCGCAACACCCTGCCCGCCAACAGCGACCGCCTGCTGGGCAATGACACCGGAATTATGTCCAACATAGGCTCTATCGTCATAGGAGGCAGTTTTGCAGGGGAGCTGATCAGCGGCGCAGACACCCTGAGCGCTACCGGAGCAGGAGACGCTGTGCTGATCCGGTATACGGCAGAAGGGGAGCCTCGCTGGTCCCGGAAATTTGGGGGAACGGGCAATGATTTTATCCAGGGTATTTTTATTGATCCGGCACAGGACATCTACTTTACCGGCGGCTACCAATACCAGATGTCTCTGGGCACCAACCTGGTCTCCCGCGGGCAGTCAGATGTATTTGTAGGCCGGATGGACTCTACTGGTAAGGTTGTCTGGGGGGTATCTATGGGAGGCAGTGGCAACGACACCGGTACAGACGTGGTCGTGGATGAACGAAACAATACCTATGTACTCGGGTACTTTGAAGGCACGGCTCATTTTGGGGATATCACGCTGGTCGCGGAGGGCGGACAAGAGCCTTTTCTGGCCAAGGTAGGTACGGACGGGTATGTATACTGGGCGATCCGGTTTGGATGGCTGCTCCGGACCGGGTCTACCTCCAATGACCTGCCAGACGACCTTGCTGACTGGGCCGACTTTGTCAGGTTTGTCCAGCAGCCGGATGCCAGTGTCCTGATCAATGGCTGGACGGGTGAGTGGCAGTCTGATTACACTTCAGTGGATTTTAGCTGGAATACCCAGGTAGAACTGGACAGTGACGTATTCCAGGTCCGGCGGAGTACCGACGGCATTACGTGGGAGACGATCAGCACCCAGGATGCTGCTGGCATCAGCCTTGATCTGCGTTCCTATTGGTTTACGGACGACCAGCTTCCTGCCACGGCGTTATTATACTACCAGCTGGCCGCCCTGAGCATTACGGGAGAGGCGACCCTCTCGCAGGTACTGACATTTGAGCGCAGCAGCACCCCCCGCCTGCTGGTTTACCCCAATCCGGTGCAGACCGACCTTAACGTCCGGCTGTATGGACTGCCCCGGGTAGCGCTTCAGGTGCAGCTCCTCGATCATACGGGCAAGTCTTATTACCTTCATCCGTCTTTTGATCCGGCGACTCCCCTCCAGATAGATGTATCCCGTCTGGCGGCAGGGTTGTATTATCTGTGGATCAAGGACAGCACGGGTCGTATCACCCTCAGCCAATCTGTGGCCAAGTACTGAGCAGCCCCGGATATATACACCCTACCTCCTCCCGCCCATCTGGCAGGAGGAGGTATTTTGTTATGAGGCGGTATCAGGCAGGCCGCGCCAGGTGACGCTCGGAGTGGTAGCTGGAGCGCACGAGCGGGCCGCTTTCTACGTAGTCAAACCCCATCTGAAGCCCGACCTCGCGGTAATGGGCAAAAAGATCCGGGTGAATGAAGGACTCGACCGGCAGGTGCATTTTGGTGGGCTGGAGATACTGCCCGATGGTCAGGACATCACAGTCATGGCGGTGGAGGTCTTCCATCAGCTCATATACTTCTTCCACGGTCTCTCCCAGCCCGACCATAAATCCAGACTTGGTCCGGCATCCGGCAGCTTTGGTGCGCTGGATTTGCTCCAGGCTTCGCTCATATCGGGCCTGTGGGCGTACCCGGCGATACAGGCGTTTGACGGTCTCCATGTTGTGAGAGATCACATCCGGGCGCTGGTCTGTGATCAGGGCCAGCATATCCCAGCGGGCCTTGACGTCCGGGATCAGGGTTTCCATGGTCACGTCGGGGCACAGCTCGCGGGTGAGACGGATCGTATCAGCCCAGATCCGGGCACCACTGTCTGGCTGCTCATCCCGGTTTACGGAGGTGATCACAGCGTGTCGTATGCCCATCCGTTTGATGGCTTGTGCTACCCGGGCAGGCTCCATCCCATCGAGTTCTTCAGGGCGGCCTGTCGCCACGGCACAAAAGGAGCAGGAGCGCGTGCAGGTATTGCCCAGGATCATAAAAGTAGCCGTACCAGCGCCCCAGCATTCACCCATGTTGGGGCAGCGGGCACTCTCACACACGGTGTGGAGTCTGTGGGTATCTATGATAGCGCGAACCTCACTGAAGGTCTCCCCGTAGGGAAGTTTCACCCGGAGCCAGGTAGGCCGGGGGCCATTACCAGGCAGGTTGAGTGCCGTAAGGGCTTCTATGGATTGTATTGTTGTACCTGTCATGTTCATTGCGGCGGGTCTTATGTCACCCCTTATCTACATACTACCGGAAGGCCCGGATGGTTTTATCTTGCCAGATGTACCATCGCGGGTACAAACAAAGGTACACATCCTCCCGCAACATCCCAATACAACCTTACCACCGGGAGCCGGTGATCAGCGAGAGCGTCGCACTGAGGTACAAACGCCGGTTGGCAAGATCTGGCCGCGTAGCCAGCAGCGGGAGCGACTGCGGAAAAATATCTGCCTGAAATCCAAACCGAAAAGCGCCGATGTTCCGGACGCCCCGCGCCATATCCGTCTGGATATACACACGAGCCGTAGCACCGACCTGTGCCCGGAGGTCCAGAGGGGAAGATACCCACCCGCTACGCCCTGCGATGGTCTGATATACGTGCTGGGCCGGGTCATAGGGGCGGATCACAAACGACAGGGAAGTCTGGTCATACACCACCAGGTGATAGGGATTAAGAAGGGCCAGGGCTGGTCCCGCCTGTGCCCCTACCTGCAGGGAGATACTGCTGAGGCTGCCATGCGTCCCGAGCGACCGGATCACGCCCGCAGTCGGGGCCAGTATCAGGCAGTGGTGTGTTTTACCATACACATACCGCCGACCCTGTTGCCCGTAGGGCGTGATCAGGGCCTCCCGGAGGTCGCGCAGGTTGCGGATGTCCAGTCCAAACACCCATGGACGGGTGTAAGACCCGGACAGGCCCGCGACTTCAAGCCCCATCCCCCGCTGACCTATCTGCCACCCGAGGGTAAATCCTCCCTGCAAATCCTCCTGCTGCGCCACCAATGGCAGTATACTCTGCCACAGGACCAGCCAAAGGAAGGAAATACGGCGCATCAGTAGGTAGTAATAAGTTCTATATCAAATACCAGATCGGCATTGCCGGGGATTTTAGGGGGTGAACCCTGAGCCCCGTACCCAAGTTCGGCAGGGATAAACAACTTCACTTTGGACCCCGTAGGTACCTGTGTGAGTCCGATCTGCCAGCCCTGGATGAGGTTTCCCAGGTTGAAGTCTGCGACTTTCCCACGCTCAAATGAGCTGTCAAATACTGTACCGTCCTCCAGCATCCCATGATAGTTGATCATGACCATGCTATTGGGCTTGGGGATCGCACCGGCACCTTTTTCGACATAATAGATACCCACTCCACCCGAATATATAATCTGAGACGAATCCGTGACCGGATAAGGCGGTTTGATCTCTGGCTGACGGGGAGCGGCTGGCGCTGATGGCGCCTGTGCAGCGGTTGGTGCAGATGAGCCGCCCTGCTGACAGCTGCTCAGCACCAGTACGGCAGCACCTAACAGGAGGATTTGAAAGACGATACGCATGCGAAAAAGAGGTAATGAGGATAGAACTTTTTGATACATCCGTAATACGATCATCCGTTGCCGGTTTCTTCTTCTGCTACTGGCTGGGGTACCGGCGCCTGCAGCAACGCCAGGAGCCGTTTTTCGGTTTCTTCCATGGAGGCCTGGCTGCGGCCCCCGGCAGCATAAAAATGCCCGCCCCCCCCAAAATGTTTGGCCAGGTCGTTGGACGAAAACTGATCCCGGCTCCGGAAACTCAGTTTGATCATGTCATCCTGGGCCGACATCAGCACCCCGAGATGTATGTCCTTGATTCCCAATGCATAATTTACCAGCCCCTCTGTGTCTCCGGTTTTTACATTATACTGCCGAAAAACCTCTTTTGACAGCTTGATATACGCCACCTTGAGTTCTGGCACCACGTGGAGACAATTGGAGAGACAATATCCCAGGAAACGAATCCGGTCCACTGAGGCATTGGCAAACAATGCATCGTGGATTATATGCGCCTGTACCCCGATCTCCAGGAGGCGGGCCGTAACACGGTGGGTCTCAGCCGAGGTGTTGGAGTGGCGGAAAGAACCTGTATCGGTCATGATCCCGGCGTAGAGGCACTCGGCCATCGGCAGGGTGATTTTGTCTTCGTCACCCAGCTCACAGATCAGGCGATAGACCAGCTCTGCCGTGGAGGATGCAGTGATGTCCCAGTATGCCCAGTCTGCAAAAGCCTCAGGCTCCAGGTGGTGATCTATCATGAGCTTGCGCCCCTCTGTGTCGCGGACGACTTTTTCAAATTCGTTGATCCGGCTGAGGGCATTAAAATCAAGGCAAAAAATCAGGTCTGCCCCATCAAAAATCCAGTTGGCGGCATCAGGATCATTAGGCCCTACCACTATTTCAGCCTGCCCCGGCATCCACTTCAGAAAATCCGGGTACTCTGTAGGCGAAACGATGCTGACCTTGTGACCTGCCTGCACCAAATAATGATACAGTCCCAGCGACGAACCCAGCGCGTCAGCGTCCGGCTTCTGGTGAGTCGTAATGGCAATACGGCGGGGAGTAGAAAGCCAGGTCCGGAGTTGATCAGGAGAACTGTTCATGAATGGATATGCAGTTAGACCAGGCAAATTACGAATACAAATTCAGATGCGAAAATCCCCCGGAGGTCTTTTGAGGAGTTATGCTCAGCAGAGACAACCCCAGCTATTTTTTTTCAGTCTGTTGACAGGCACAGGATATGCGTTTGTCGCGTAATATCCGTTGTTACTTGAATAGTATGCCCATCCCTGCCACAACTATTTTACCTTTGACGTATCAAACCCACGGTCATATGCGAAATCTCTGCTTTTTGCTAGCCTTCCTGCCCCTGATCATCCGGGCACAGGCCATCTACAACGCGGCCGACTACGCCGCCATTGGCGACACGTACCTCTACAGCCAGACAGGCACCTTCACGGGTGTCAATTTTTCACAGACAGGTGCCGGCTTCACGTGGAATTACAGCACCCTGACTCCCGCCAGCCAGAGCAGCCGGGAAGTCCTGGCACCCAACAGCGCCGGGTATTACCTGACCTATCTCGCCGCCTGTGCGTTTGGAGGTGGTAACCCCTTTGCCTGTAATACCCAATGGAACAACCTGACGGACCTTGCCATCCAGGACCTGGACAACCTGAACCTGGGTTTTATCTCCTTTTCAAATATTGTCACACATTACCGCAAGACCAATACCGCCCTGGATGCAACGGTACTGGGCCTGAGCGCAGGTGTGGGCGGTGTCAATGTCCCCTATGCGGTGGCATATACGATACCGGACACAGTCCTCCGGTTTCCGCTTACCTACCTGGACCAGGACAGCTCCCGGAGCCGCTGGGCCGTGGACCTCAGTGCCACAGGCACCAACCTCGGCTATCGCTCCTCCCAGCGCCGCACCTATACCGTCGAGGGCTGGGGCAGCCTTACGACGCCTTTTCAGACCTATCCCAATGTCCTGAAGATCAAAACCATCATTGAGCGGCGGGATACCCTCGTCCAAAACGGCAACCTCACAGCCCTGCCGCTGACACGTGCTGTCACCTACGCCTGGTGGACACCCGGCTCCGGGCAGCCGGTCATGGAGGCCTCCGGCAATATCCTGGCGGGCCAGGAGATCATCACCACAGTCCGGTACGAGGACATCCAGCAGTGTCTGCCTCCTCAGGCGCAGTTTTTTCCCCTGCCACCCGCCACTATCCTCGATCCGGTACTCGGCACAGCCCTGATCGGGTTTAATAACCTCAGCAATAACGGTACAGACTACACCTGGTCATTTGGAGACGGGACTACCAGCACCCAGGAGTCACCTACCAAAATTTATACAGCAGCTGGCGTATACCAGGTCACCCTGATCGTATGTAATGCCAACTGTAACCCGGTCCAGTGTGATACTGCGACCTTTCCGGTGACCATCATAGACACTACGGCTGTGCTGGCCCTGCCTGTGGTTCCTCCGGCGACCTGCACGGGTGCTCCGGTACCGGTAGCCAACTTTTCTGTTAATGCCACTCAATATGCCTGGGACTTTGGAGATGGATTTACCTCTGCTGACTCTGTACCCCAGCATGCCTATACCACGCCCGGCACCTATACCATCACGCTGATCGCCTCCGGCAACGGCAATACTGATACCGCTACCGCCACCATCACGGTATCCCCCCCGCCTGCCCCGGATCTGGGTCCGGACCAGTTCATCACCACCCAGCAAAGTGTCACCCTCTCTCCGGGTACTTTTGCCGTGTACTTCTGGTCCACTAACCAGCTGAGTGCCAGTATCTCTGTGACAGGCGCCAGCCTGGGCACAGGTGTACACCCGATCTCTGTGACGGTCACCGATACCAGCGGATGTACGGCCAGTGATACCGTGCTCATCACGGTGACACCTGCCACGGGGATCAATCCGCTTCTCAACATGGGCATCCAGCTTACGCCCAATCCTGCGCATACGTATGTGACGCTAACGTCACCCACGCTGCTCGCCCGCCCCCTGACCGTCCGGATCCTGAGCCTGACAGGCCAGGAGCTTCAGCGTGCTGTGTGGGAGAGCAACCAAAGCATAAGCCTCAATATCAGCACCTTACCTGCTGCCATATACCTGGTTGAGGTGCGGGGTGAAGGCATACATCAGGTATTCAAGCTGGTCCACGAATAAGGAATCCTGCCTGTATCAACCCTAACGCCTGCCGGATGGCAGGCGTTAGGGTTATATAAAGGTGTTATGTCAGATGGGAGAGGCTCACCAGAGCGTCACCTGCCGGCCATGCAGCATGCCCCACTCGTGCTCCAGCAGCCATTGTTTGCGGTTGAGGCCACCGGCGTATCCGGTGAGTTTGCCATCGGTGCCAATGACACGGTGGCAGGGCACAATGAGCCAGTGCTGGTTGCGGGAGCAGGCACTGCCTACGGCACGCACGGCCTCGGGTGACTGCACCCGCTTGGCGACATCAAGGTAGCTGGCCGTCTTGCCGAGCGGAATATCCCGCAGGGCCATCCAGACCCGACGCTGGAAGTCTGTCCCCTGAAAATCAAGAAACAGGTTAAATACGGTCCTCCGCCCCTCAAAATACTCATCCAACTGCTCAATACACCCGAGCAGGCGCTCGTGCTCCGGATTGAGCTCGGCATCTGTGCGGTCCGTAAACAACAGGGATACGATGCCGGTCTCAGTAGCTGCAATCTCTACCACACCGATTGGAGTATCATAATATGTCCTGGCTATCACCTCTTTCATGGGCGGGTATTCCTGGCACTATTACCTAAAAAACGATAGAAGCAGCAGTCGAAGTACGGCTTACAGGTTGCGGTAGTGCTGAATCAGGTCTTCCACTCCCGGGAAAAGCCTGATCGCCGGGACGATCTGAAACAAGATGTGGCGCGCCTCTACATCCAGCAGCAACGCATTTTCGAGGTAGGTAGCACCCTGGTCAAAAGCCTGGTTCAGGTAACAATAGGCAGCACACTGGTAGTACAGGACCGCTTCCCGGGGATTGGCTTTGATCCCTTCCTCCAAAAAAGAAATAGCCCCTGATACATTGTCATGCTCAAACAGCAGCATGGCCCAGTCCTGCCAGATATTGACATCTTGCGGTTCCAGCACAATTGCCTGCCCCAGAAAAAGATATGCACTGTGATGATTGCCGAGACGATACTCACACGTGGCAATGGCGAGGCTGATTTCCGCGTTTTCGCTGTCTATCCGGTGCGCTTTCTGATAATAATGAATCGCCTCCGTAAACTGCTCCAGCTTTTCCAGACAAAAACCGATACCTACATACGCATCCAGATAGTCCGGATCAGAAATAGCGGCCTTGCGGTAGAAGCGGATGGCATCCCGGTACATTTCCAGGGCCTCAAAACACTCAGCGATCCGGTATTGGGTCATCGGATCGTGGCTGCTGATGGCGTGGGTTTCGATAAAGGCCTGCACAGCCTCTGCTATACGGCCCTGGTCCATGAGGAGCTCTCCCCGGTTGAACCAGGCAGGCGCCATCTCCGGGACAATCGCCAGGGCAAAATCAAAGGCTTCGAGGGCTTTTTCGTAATTACCGAGCTTGCGGTACAGCAGGCCCAGGTTGTGCCATACCATCGCGGCGTAGGGACGCTCATCGAGGTATGTTTCGTACAAGACCAGGGCCTCATCTGTCCGATCTTCTGACTCCAGCAAAAAAGCCAGCTCAAACAGGGCGTCCTCAAATGCCGGTACCAGGGTCAGGGCCTGCCGGTAGTACCGTTCACTGTCCTCTACATGGCCACATATCTGTGCGACATTGCCCATTTGGATGAGGACCTCTTCACGGGGTTCAAAGGTATATTGCAGCCCTTCGAGCAGGGCCATGGCCTCATCATAACGATCCATACGTGCCAGGAGATCTGCCTTAAACATCAGATACTCAGGCATCATGGGGCTATAATGCAGGGCTGTTTCGATATGGGAGAGAGCCTCTTCAAATTTTCCCATCTCATAGTCGAGGCGGGCTTGTTTGCTGTAGAGGTCACTGCTGGAGGGGAAACTGTGGATCGCGTACCGGACGAGTTCCTGAGCTTTGGAGAGCTCATTGGTGCGCACGTAATAATGGTAGATTTCATCCACTTTAATGAGGTCAATAAACCGATACTCCTGGTTATGGAGCATTCGCTCGAACTCCCGTGCACTATCGCGTGCGCGGTGTTCTTCAAACTCATTAAACTCAAATTCTTCCAGCATACGTTGTTGCAGCCGGGAAAAGGCATACATCTACATCAGACACAAGTACGTCTTTCCCTATTACAAATATAAGAGATAATCAGGACATATTTACTATTCAGGCCGGATTTTCTTTTCCACGCCAGGTCACAGCAAATACCCCTGTCAGTATCAGCAATATACAGGCCAAACGTGTGCCTGACATAAACGATCCCCGCCAGGTGACAGACAAAATGGCCGCCATTATCGGCTGGAGATAAATATATACCCCCACGACTGTGGCCGGGAGATGCGTCAGGGCATATCCATTGAGGGCATAAGCACCGATGGTGACCAGCAGGAGAATAAATACCAGACGGCCATAATTGACTGCCGATATGGCAGCCCAGTCTGTCTGGAGCAGTTCTGGCAGGCCGATGGGGAGGTTGATGAGGGTGCCCGCGATAAACACCCACTGCAGGATGGTGAATGCATGATATTTCCGGACCAGCGGACGCACATACACCAGATAACTCCCATACGAAAGGGCATTCAGGACAATAAGGATATCCCCTGTGATGGTCTCAGGTGTCACCTGAATGATACGGTCCCCCCGCGAGAGCCATACAGCACCCACAAATGCCAGGAGCATGCCGACTGTTTTGAGCCTGGTCAGGCGCTCTGCCCCTGCGATCCAGGCTACCAGAAATACAAATACCGGGGTGATGGGCATCAGCACAGCTGCATTCACTGCAAATGTCTTGGAGAGCCCCCAGAGAAAAAACAACTGGTTGATCGCCACGCCCAGCACACCCGCTAAGGCCAGCCGCAGATAATCACGGCGGTCCTGGATCTTTTCGCGTATAAACCAGGCATTATAGACCGTAAAAAACAAGGTACCGGCGACACAGCGCAAGGCCACTACGCCCAGCGGTCCCATCTGCTCAAACAAGTCCTGCGCTACAAAATAGTTGAGACTGTAGACAATGGCTGTGACCAGGAGTGCTACGTGCGAAAGCCAAATATGACGCGACAAGGGAAAATATTAATCGGATACCAGAAGGGAATATACATCGAATATTGTGCGGATCCACTGGCTTACTTGCGCCACTCCCCGGCTATACGGGACTGAAACTGGCGAATGACCGCCGACTTGCCCCAGTCTTCGAGCTCCTCATCTGACCAGCGGGAGGGAAAAAACACGATCCGCTGAAACTTCGGAGGCAAAAAGGTACGCCAGTTGGTCCCGCCGGTAGCCTCAATGTCCTGCCCGCCGGAGACCAGGTGCCGGGCTGCTGCAGAGAGGTGACTGAGTTTCCAGAATACATTGACAATCTGGTCATACGCCCGCAGTGCCTCATGTACTGCCGGATCCTGGCGTACACGCTCAGGTGCCTGGCTGAAGAGGTAGTACAGGTTCCGGGTCTGGTATTTGTACAACATCTGGATCAGGCTGTCATCGTACTTTGCCTCAAACTCTCTGAGTGTCAATGTTTTGCGACCTGTCTCCAGGTCTATGCCGCCCTGTTTCCAGTAGATATGGGCATAAAGGTCCTCGATCGGGGTGGACTCGTCCTCAGCTGTCTGGGGGGCAGGGCGGCTCAGGTTGTCCAGGCTTGTGCTCATGATCTCAATATGCCGGAACTGTACGGACTGGAATCCGCTGGCTGGCAGCAGGGCCATCCGGAATTTTCGCAGCTCCACCGGGTCCATGCCAGAAAGCATAATGTCAAAGCTGTCGCACAACAACTCAAAGTAATGCGTAGCCCTGCCGATACGCTTGAGCCAGTCTGCGGCCTGCAGATACTCGCTGGCTTCTCCCTGGTCCAAGGTAAGGCGCTCCAGCTCCAGCTTGACCAGCTTGAAGTACAGCTCCGTGATCTGATGATAGGCAATAAAAATAACCTCGTCCTGAAATGGCGTCCGGGGTACCTGTAAGCCGAGCAGGCTGTCCAGGTGGATATAGTCCCAGTATGTCAGTCCGTTGGAGTAATATAACCCTTCCAGATAGGAGAGCATATCCTGGCCGAGACCAGCGTATTTTTCTTCCAGTTGTGTGAGCCGCTCTGTGATTTGCGGCATTTGTTCTTTCCAATCTCGCTGGCTCATGCGCTGAAGCTGGTTTGCGGCCCGCCCGGGACCTATGGGGGGCGAATATAACCAGACTCCCTGCAAGATTAAAATGATATTTGGCAGGATCAATCCCGGTATGCGGTCTGGCTGGCCTTGCGCTCAACTGACAGACGTCTCTGTAAAATCTACCCGGTAGTACACGTCTGATAAGGGCAGGGACATCTCTAATCCCGGTAGTCTCACCGTACCAGCTCCTGTGACAACCTGAAACTGCCAGATGCCCTCCGGCGTCCGCGAAAACACCTCAACCAGTGCCTTGTCCTGACTTACCAGTACATACTCATGCAAAGTGGTGAGCTGGCGATAGGCAGCAAACTTTGTGCTGCGGTCATGCAGTTCGGTAGCCTCAGACAGCACATCTACAATCAGCACGGGATTGGTCATCGCACGAGGTTCATGTGGGTCTGGCTCCACTGGGCCACATACTACTGAAACATCAGGATAAACCCGGATACCTCCCGGACGGATTGAGACTTTGGCATCACTGGTAAATACATCACACGACTTTCCGGATGCACGAAGGGCTGCGTGTAAGGCAGCCCCGATGTTCATGGCGATTTTGCTGTGTCGGGGGCTCCCGACAGCCATAGCCACGATCAGGCCGTCATAATATTCGTACCGGGTATCCGAGCCTGCTTCCATGGCCAGATACGTCTCCAGGGTAGTAGGTATGAAGTGCATGAGCGCCCATGATCGTCTGTCATTTAGTAGGTTAACATACATTTTTTTCATCAGGCTGTCAATGGCTGAGCCCCAAAATCCGGCCAGGGTATCCATCAGGCCTCAGCGGGATACTTTTTGCCTGTCCAAACCATTCTTCCTGCATTTGCTTGTTGGCAGGTAGGATAATTATAGGTATATTCATGTATTGATACCGAATTTCCTGTTTGTATGCCTTATATTCCACTGATGAGCAATCTTCCGGGGGTGTCTGTCGGAACCTGGAAAATTGAGGAAGATGAATTGTATTTTTTGGAGCGGGTCAAACTCTACCAGCACGAGTGGGCCCGCCTGGCAGCCATTGTCCATCCGCAGAAACGCCTCGAGTGGTTGTCGAGCAGGCTCTGCCTGAAGGAGTTGATCAAAATCTCAGACCGCGTCCTGGTCGAGTCGCTTAATACCCAGACCGGTAAACCCTACCTCTCCGACCACTCACATTTTATCTCCTATACCCACTCTACGGAGTACTCAGCCGCCATTGCGTCGCAGTTGTATGAGGTGGGGATAGATATTGAGTATCGTCACCGGAACCGCAACACCCGGACTCGTTTTCTGTTTATGAACGAGCAGGAGTTGGCCTGGTATCATGCACAGGAGAGCAAGGAATTGTTTCTGATGATCTGGAGTGCCAAGGAGACGCTGTATAAAATGCACGGCCGGGGTTATACTTTTAAGCATGATATCGCGCTGAATCTGGAAAATTTTTCGCTGGAGCAAAACGGAAAGTTCTCCGCTCTCGTACAGAAGGATGATGTATCCAATAGTTATGAAGTCAGCTATCACCTGCACCCTGATTTTATCCTTACTTACTGCGCCCGCATGTAAGGCACCTCAGTCAAATACGGGTACAGCCTCCCTGGTGACCGAGACCGACACGGCCCGTCTTACAGATATGGTTCGGCAATCCGGCAAGTCTTACGTCCTGGTCAATTTTTATACTACCTACTGTAAGCCCTGCGTTAAAGAGATGCCGGAGCTTCTGTCTGTCAGCCATAAGCCGGAGAGTCCGGTGCAACTGATCCTCGTATCGCTGGATGAGCCCGAGGTAGAGACAGGGGTAGTGGCTTCTTTTTTGCAGCGCCTGCGGGTGGATCAGCCTACGTACCGGCTGGGACTGGCCCAGGCAGAGCCATTTATCCGGCGGTATTACCCTGACTGGGACCGGAGTGTCCCGCTCAACCTGCTCTATGCCCAGGATGGGCGTCTGGTGGAGGTGACGGGTATTACCAGTGAAAAGGAAGTAGAAATGATCATCAACCATGACCTGACTTTTGGACGCTGAGGTAGTTTGGGCTCTTAATAATTCTCGTATGTCAAAACTCGCATGGATATGGTTGATGGGGCTGCTCGCCGGGCTCCTGCTGGCCCGCCCGTTGGCTGCCCAGCAAGCAGAGACGGTGCCCGATTTCAGCCTGAAGGACGAGACTGGCAAGGTCTATACGCTCTCCGCATGGGCAGACAGCCAGGTGGTCGTGGTGATATTTACCAGCTCCAATTGCTCCTGGGCCACCAAATACGGCACACGCCTCAACGCCCTGCATGAGAAATATGGCCCTAAAGGTGTCGCTTTTGTCGCTATCAATAGCAATGACCCGAGCATAAGCCAACTGGAAACCGCTGCCCGCATGGGCGAGGTGCTGTCACTCAGGTTTCCCTACCTCAAGGACGAAACCCAGCAGGTAGCCAAGCAGTTTAAGGCGACCAAAAACCCGGAAGTAGTGGTGCTGATCCCCCGCAACAAACAATTTGAGGTGGCATACCGGGGCAAAATAGACGATAACCCCCTGGACGAAAACGCCATTAAGGCCAATTATCTCCAGAATACCCTGGAAAATCTCCTCGCCGGCAAAAAACCTGATACCCCCAGCACCCCTCCCAGCGGGTGTAACATCCGCTGGATCGGCACCGTGTCGGGACAATAGCCGCTGAAACAAGGCACGCAACCCTAAACCGTCCGCACCTGTGCTGGCGGTTTTTTTGTTGCAGGCCACCGCCTCAGGATTCACCTTCAAATCTATCGCAGTACGTTGATTCCTATACCCCGAAAACCTATCTTTGAGCGACGGTGTTCATTGGCCCCAAACCCAAACTCTCATGGAAAAACGTGAATTTCTCAAGGCGGGCAGCCTGATGGTAGCCGCCACCCTCGTGGACCCGCTTTTTGCCTGCACGCCCTCTCTCAAGCTGACAGGGATCATGCCTACGGACGGTGTTTTTACCCTGCCTGCGCTCGGATACGCCTTCACGGCGCTGGAGCCCCATATTGATGCGATGACGATGGAGATCCACCACGACCGGCACCATGCCGCGTACGTCTCCAAACTTAATGAGGCCATCAAGGCCACACCCGCCTGGGCTGATCAGTCCCTGGAGGCCATGATGCCCAAGGTCACGGCGGCTGATGCTGCTATCCGCAACCACGGCGGCGGCCACTACAACCATTCGCTGTTTTGGACCTCCATTGCCCCCGGTGGAGCCACGGCACCGGCAGGTACCCTGCGGGATGCACTCCTGGCTGCTTTTGGAACCCTGGATGAGTTTAAGAAAAAATTTACCGCAGCGGCAACCTCTGTTTTTGGCTCCGGCTGGGCCTGGCTCTGCGCGGATCCCAGCGGCAAACTTTTTATTACCACCACCCCTAATCAGGACAACCCGCTCATGACCCAACTGGCCAAGGAACCGGGCAAGCCGATCCTCGGGCTGGATGTGTGGGAACATGCCTATTACCTCAAGTACCAAAACAAGCGGGCTGATTATATCAATGCCTACTACGCCATCATCAACTGGGATGCTGCCGCTACCCGGTATAATGCGAAATAACCTCATACGTCCGTGAATCTTTATCGCAGCCTGATACGCCCGCTCCTGTTTCTTGTGGACCCGGAGCGGGTTCATTATATGACGTTTTATCTCCTGGAGCAGGTATGCAGGACAGCACCGGGCAGGGCATTGCTGCACTGGTTATACGCCCGGCGTACACCGGACCTGCCGGTGACCGCCTTTGGGCTGCGGTTTCCCAATCCAGTGGGGCTCGCAGCAGGATTTGACAAAAACGGCCTTCTGACGGCGCACTGGCGGCTGCTGGGGTTTGGATTTGTGGAGGTAGGGACTGTGACCCCCCGCCCCCAGCCCGGGAATCCTACCCCGAGGTTATTTCGCCTGCCGGCGGATCAGGCCGTCATCAACCGCATGGGGTTCAACAATGCCGGTGCCGATGCGCTGGCAGCCCGCCTCCGAAATCTCGACAAAGGCGATCTGATCGTAGGTGCCAATATCGGCAAAAACAAGGATACCCCTGATGCCGGGGCAGCTCAGGACTACCTGACTTGTTTTGAAAAACTGGCCGACTATGTGGACTATATCGTAGTGAATGTCAGCTCTCCCAATACACCGGGGCTCCGCACGCTCCAGGAGAAAGAGCCACTCACCCATATCCTGACGACCCTCCAGGCCGCCAACCAGGCACGCCCCAAGCCGCTGCCGATCCTGCTCAAGATCGCACCAGACCTGACCGAGGGCCAACTCGACGATATTGTCGCTGTCACACAGGCGACAGGGTTGGCTGGCATCATCGCAACCAATACCACCATCAGCCGGGAGGGTCTCGACACGCCCGCAGCAGCGGTAACAGCGATTGGGGCGGGTGGCCTGAGCGGACGCCCGGTGCGGACCCGGGCAGAAGCTGTACTGACAACGATCCGGACCAAAACCAAGGGCCAACTTTCCCTGATCGGTGTGGGCGGGATCATGACAGGGGCAGACGCACAGGCACGGATGGCAGCAGGAGCTGAGTTGATCCAGGTTTACACAGGATTTGTATATGCAGGGCCGGGTATGGCACGGGAACTTGTCACGGCGCTTCGCAATTCATCAAAGCCAGGACAATAATTAACCGCTGTTCCAGTTATATCCAAATCTCCGCTGCCGGATCCTCAAACCCTGCCGGTGATACAACAGCTTTTCCCAGCTATTTTTCCGGGCACAATGTATCCGGCGATTGTAGGTTTCACCCCACATACCTTCATTTTCAGGACTATGACCTCATGTATTACCCGACTCCTGGTTGGCGGCTGGCTGATCACCGCTACTTTCTCCCTGCACGCCCAGTGCGCACCCGGGCCTTTTAACGGTCTGCCGCCCGGGATATACCCCGACTCCCTCGAAAACGGCATCGGATGCCAGTACTTTCTGCAGGATGTGACCTTTATCCTGCCCCGGGACACTACCACCAATATTGGCGGAGTACCTTTCACGTTTCCGTTCAACTCCTTCACCATCAATACCGTAGATGACCTGCCGCAGGGGATGACCTGGGAATGTAATGCAGCTCCGGCCTGTGAGTACATCACCCACCCCGACAGCGCCCAGGCAGATACGATCGGCTGTATCCGGCTGTCCGGGACCCCTACAGTGCCCGCTTCTTATGTCCTCAAGGTACGCCTCACGGCCAATGTGATTGTTTTTGGTACCCTGACCCCGACCAACTTTACCTACGAGGTACCTTTTACCGTGACACCGTGTCAGTTTACCGGAAACTGTTATACCCTTTCCCTGAGCTCCAATTGTGAGCCCTCCGTGCTGTCCCTCACCAACAACCTCCCGTCAGGAGGCGCTGCCGGCATCACCTACCAGTGGCAGGTAACCGGTGACAATGGATTTTCATACACCACGGCTGACGAAAACCCTACGGATCAGTTCCTCACGGATCCAGGCACCTATACCGTTCAGTATCAGACGACAATAGACACCGTAGGATATATCCTCAACGGCGTCACCATCAATACCGTCAACTGTGGCGATATCGGCAGTGCCGGAGATCTGTACTGGATCCTCAAGGATCCCAGCGGCGCGGAGCTGATTAATACATCGGCCTCCCCTGTGAACAATGGCGGGGCCAGCCTGCCCCTGAATACAGGTATCAGCGGGATTTTTTTGCAAAATGGCGTGTACGAACTTCAGGTATGGGATGAAGATGCTGTCCTGAATGACCAGGGTTGTGCTTCGGGTGCCATTGGCTCCGGATCAGCCCTGACACTCACCATCCCTCCCACGGGTACCGGTATGATACCTGTGACTTCCGGGGGACTTAGTGTGACTTTCACCATAGACCGCCCGATCCAGACCATCACGTGCAGTGATACCTTTGTGATCAGCCCCCTGCCGCAGGTGGCTCCGATTGTATTGGCCGGAGATACGCTCCCGGCTGACTCACTCACCTACTGCGCCGGTACCAGCCTGACCCTGGCTGTCATCACTGCTGACTCGGTACAGTGGCTCCGCAATGGAAGCCCCATCTCCGGTGCTACGGATACCCTCCTCGTGGTGAATGCCCCGGGCGTATACGAGGCCTCCCTGATCAGCCGTACCAGCTTCTGCGAAAACAGTACCGCCCCTGTCACCATCTCCGAAATCCTGATCCTGCCGCCCAGCATTGCTTTTAATGGCAATAATACCCTGCTGGTCGCAGCTCCTAATCCAGGCTATACCTACGAGTGGTACAAAGGCGGAATCCTTCAGGGTAGTGGTGCGGTATGGACGGCCGTCGGCTCCGGTGATTATTACTGTGTCGCCGTTTCCAATGCCAGTGGCTGCCGCTCTTTACCTTCTCCCACCCTGTCTATTATTGTGGCGGGGCTGGATGCGCTCACAGACCTGGTCGCCGGATGGGAAGTATATCCTAATCCTACGCAAAACCTGCTTCATATAATGCTGGACCTCCGCCAACCTGCCGCCGCCGGGATTACCGTGGTGGACCTGGCTGGCCGCACGTTGATGACCCATACAGTGCAGCAGGGTCTCCACCTGGATCATACCCTGGACCTGAGTGCCCTGCCGACAGGCCTGTACCTGCTCCAGATATACCTGCCGGGCGGTGTGCTGCGCCAGCAGGTAGTAAAATGGTGAGTAGTCGCTGATCGCAGATTGCTACAGGCCGGGCATATGCCCGGCCTGTAGTGCATGATGATATACGAAGAGAATATCCGGCTCACGCCTTCAGCCAGTCCACGACCTGGTTGACCTCCAGCTCCTGCGGCAACAGACTGAGTTTTTGCGCCCGATTTTTGTGCTTGAAGTAGCCCAGATGACTGGTTTTGGCGGAGGCGAAGGTAAAAAAGTGTCCCGGTGCCAATGCCCAGGCATCTCCCCCCCGGGCTCCTTCTACCGGAACGATATAATCATTATCTGCCCCTTCAAAAATAGCCTGAATCCGGCTGTCGGCACCGGGCCGGGTATAGTGGGCTACCAGGCTGTACCAGGCATCCTGATGCGCCCGGACATAGGGGCCGATATCCGCCAGCAACTCCTGAAGATAGGGATTCCGCACTACGGGAAGCATCGCCTGCAACCCTTCCATCGCATGATACTGGTCCTGGATCACCTCCACCATGGAGTACATTTTTTTGTACATCACCTCCCCCAGAAGCTCCAGGAGGATATCGGCGGGTTCATACTGATCTATGAGCTGTCTCACATCATGAGCATCCAGTCGCAGCTGATCAAAGCCTGCTACGGGTGTTCCCAGCAGGGGTGGGGCGACCATAACGGCCTTACGGATGTGGAGGGTGATCAGTTGGTCTGGAACTGCATTCACGACAAGCTGCCGGAGCAGCTCACAAAACACCAGTCCGCCCCGGCTGCGGGTGATGATGTCCACCTCCAGGGTAAGCCGCCGGCCCGCGCTCAGCTCCTGAAGCAATCCGATCAGGTCGCTGACATTTTGCCGGACAGAGGGCCGGATATTAGCATGATTAAAGGCTATAATATCCGTCCCGTAGGTTTTTTGAAAATACGGATGTGCCACCAGCTTTTTAAACGCCATCTCTGCATCCCCCCCCGTACCGTGGATCAGCAGCAGGGCACGTACCGTGACCTGATCACCTGAGACTGTCACCTGCCGGAGGGCATCGGTGGACGTGAGCGGCACAAATGACAACGAGTCTTCCGCATATTGCACCTGTAGGAGCCGGGGAGCCGGAATCTCATTGCGGACAATTTCTCCCTCAAAGGCATCCAGCAAACCGAGGATTTTTTTCTTTTCCGGGGCATCGGCCGCTTCTGCACCCGCGCCATAGGTCTGTGTGACAACCGTTACCGTCTCGGGTGAGAAGGCTGCCATAGCCCCCAGGCTTGCCCACGCTGCATGAATGGCGGCGGCTGCCTGCGCCGGGATTTGCTGATGGGGGATGGATTGGGTTGTGGTCCAGAGGCATACGACCATCGGCAGCCCGGCCATTGAAGCAGGGTCAACTGACAACTGGTGCTCGTGGTACAGATTAACGACGACAGCTGTCAGGGTGGCCGGTGCCTGGAGGACCAGTTCGGTATCAGGCTGAAGGTCCAACACCGCCAAAGCAGTACCCTGGTCAGCTGCAACCTGATGCGCTGCCACGACCGAGCTATTGACATCCGTCAGCCCGAGGTCTGATAAATACGAAATAGTCATGATGAGCGAATAGTATGAGTGCATTAAACCGTACCAATATCGGAAATAAAAGTTAACAACCACCAGCAGGGCGTTTCGTATGTTATGGATACATATTAGAATGTGCTCTACGGCCTATGGTATTCTCCCCTACCCCCCGTCAACTTTTTCTCATTGACTGTCTCGGAGCCTGGTTCAGCGCCCTGATGCTGGGATTCATATTGCCCCTGATGACAGGCGTTATCGGCCTTCCGCAGGATGTACTACAGGGTCTTGGGATCTGCGCTGTCCTGATAGCGGTCTATGGCACCTGTTGTTACGGCTGGGCGGGACGTCACTGGCGGTGGCTGATGGCAGGCATTGCCTTTGCCAATCTGCTGTATATGTGCCTGAGCCTGGGACTGGTTGTATGGTTGTATGCATCCCTCACAGGGCTGGGCAAGGTCTATTTTGCCCTGGAGCTGGGTATTATCGGCGTGCTGGTGTATTGGGAGCTACGGGTGTCGGGGAATGCTTATAACATGGTTAATGACCGGACTTAGTATCAGAAGCCGCTTCCTCAATCTCATCCACCAGTTTTTGTACGAATGTATGGGCCAGTTGTCCAGCCGCATCCTTAAAAGCAGTCGGCTTGTAGGAATACCGGGCCGTCAAGCCATCAGGCT
The DNA here is from genome assembly GCA_033762375.1 of Bacteroidia bacterium. Taxonomy (GTDB): domain Bacteria; phylum Bacteroidota; class Bacteroidia; order J057; family J057; genus RDXT01. Next base: position 43,511 of record JANRLQ010000023.1, on the reverse strand, counting down.
GATTTACAGTAAAAGCGTATTTTTCAAAGGAAAAGCTGACTCCAAGGTAAAAAAAAGAGCGGTTAAGATTGTGCTTAAAGCCGCTTAGGTTCAGCCTATATTGAAACCCGATAAGTGGCTGATCAATATCATCTGGTAATGGGTTTGTCCGAAACCATTCAGGCAACTCCAGTCTCCAGCCCTCCTTCATCATGGGGATAGGCACATTTTCAAAGGTAAGCTGCGGGGTTATGGTATCAAACAACGTTTCCAGTACCCCGATTTTAGTTTCAATCTGAATGAGAAGGGGTATAATACCTTCTATAAATAAAGCATAGAGACGCTCGGGGCTTCGCCTGACTGCCTGCTCCTCTTTTCCAGATAAATTCCGTTTTAGCAACTGAATTTTCTTATCCAAATCATCCGGCTCTTCCAGGCTTTCGCCCTGTGCGGCCTTCAGGTACAGGGTATAACTCCACAAAAGCTGATCCTGAACGTAGCGGACAAATGCCGCCTCATCACCCGTATCAGCTTGGTTGAGGGCGAAAAGATAGTCTTTTTTAGCCGCTGACTTGATGATAACCGGCGGATAATTATGCCGGAGCAGGATATAGTTCATCAACAGCCGGGATATACGTCCATTGCCATCATCAAACGGATGGATCCGCACAAATTTGTAATGAAATAAAGCCGCAAGGGCTACCGGATCCAGGTCACCTGCGCTTTCGGCGGACCTGTACCAGTCTATGAGTTCCTGCATCCGGGCAGGTGTCTCAGCAGGCGATACATATTCAAATATTTCACCATTCGCGAGACGTACAGAGTTGGGATATGCCTTGTACGTACCTATCGCTATCTGGCGGCGGGTAGGAGTACCTTCCGGTGTGATTGCCTCCTTCCAAAATGGGCGCACCAGCAGCAACTCATGCAGGCTTTTAATGTCAGCTTCCGTTATATCCCTTTCCCGGTCATGAGCCCATTGCTGGACGATTTTCCATGCAACATCGTGGGCTTTCATCTCCTCATACTCCCGCATCTCGTGGTTACCGGTGGTCTTGTCAAAGATCAGTAGCAACTCCGTCTCGCCATAGGTGAGGGTGTTTCCTTCAATATGATTAGAATTGAAGTTGAGCTCCAGCCGGATTTTTTTGTCCAGCAGGGCTTGAGCCTCTGGTTTCAGCGGCAGCCATGAGGCAAGGGAAGCTTGAAGGTCACGGAGCGTCTGCATGAATAAAAATAGGTGCGTGCTGGTTATGCTGATAAAATTAACCAAAATCCTGCATCTTTATGCTACCCCTCACACTCCTGCCCGTCGCAGACGATCATTAATCGCCCTTCCGAGGCCTGTGTCCGGCACCGGAAAAGCCCAGATGCTGGTGTATCCTGCCTGATCCAGGGTGCGGAGCAGGGCAAAAAGATGACGGGCTGCTTCCCGCAGGTCACCGTCGGGGCTGAGCAGGTACTGATGTGCTGCCGGGTAGCCGGGTAGGTACTGGTCAAATCCGATCACGGCTGTGCCGGCAGGCGGAACAGGCGCCACAGCCGGGGTATCCTGGCGCAGATGCAGCGGCGTGCGCGGTGCATAATGGCTGGAAAGCATGCCGGGGGCACTGGGACTATCATGCTGATTACCAACCGGATACAGTGGGCCTGTGACTGCCTCAATCTTCTCGGCAGCCAGGCCTCCGCTGCGATACAGGCACCAGCGCCCATCTGGCTCCAGCCCGATAATAGTTGACTCTACCCCAACCTGACAGGGGCCTCCGTCCAGGATATACGGGATGTTGTCACCGAGCTGATCAGCAACATGCGCGGCGGTTGTCGGGCTGATATATCCGAAAGGATTGGCGCTGGGAGCTGCCAGGGGAAAGTCCAGGCTCTCCAGCAAGGACAGGGTCAGGGGATGCGCCGGAATCCGGATTGCCACCCGGTCGTGCCCTGCCGTCACCAGGTGAGGTATCAGCGGACTTTTGGGCAACAACAAGGTCAGTGGACCCGGCCAGAAAGCCGCTGCCAGCTGCAGAACTGTATCCGGATAAGGGGCCAACCAGTCTGCCGCTGCCATCAGGCTATGTGTATGGACAATCAGCGGATTAAACCGGGGACGGTTTTTCACCTCAAAAATACGGGCCACTGCGGCCGGATCCAGGGCGTTGCCTGCAAGGCCATATACGGTCTCCGTAGGAATGGCGACCACCTCTCCCTGCCGCAGCCATTGGGCAGCTGTCTCCAGACCGGTCCCTGTCATGGCCCTCATGCCGGGATCCCGTCCACGGTAATATGGCCATCGGCATACCCCAGAACGACCCGGGGCTGCATACCTGTAAACAGTCCCGTCTCTACCACACCCGTGATCCCGATCAGGCGGGTGTGCAGGGCGACAGGGTCTGGAATGGTGCCGTAGGCACAATCCAGGATATAGTTGCCATTGTCGGTGTGATAGGGAGCGGTACCGGCCATGCGGCGCACAGGGGTACAACCCGTTTCGGCAACCCACCGGGCCGTCAGTTCCCACCCAAAGGGCACAATCTCCACCGGCAGCGGAAACTGCCCCAGTACCGGCACAGCCTTGGAGTCGTCCGCGATGATGAGGTAGGTGTGGGCAAGGAGTGCGATTATTTTTTCCCGAAACAAAGCCCCGCCCCCGCCTTTGGTCAGGTTGCCGGCAGGATCTATCTCGTCCGCCCCGTCAATCACCAGGTCCAGGCGGAGGTCAGCCGTCAGCTCGATCAGGGGGATACCTGCTTCCCGGGCCAGCACTTCTGTTTGCACAGAGGTGGCGACCGCTTCGATCTTCAGGCCAGCCTGTACCCGCTCTCCGAGTTTTCGGATCAGGTAATAGGCCGTTGAGCCCGTGCCGAGGCCTACTTTCATGCTGGGTTGAACCTGGGCAGCGGCCCACTCGCCAGCAGCTTGTTTTCCGGGATGAGCAGACATGGAGATTAGGGTATTAAGGTGGGATCAGGTCGCAGTTTTTCCCAGATAAGATTGCCCTCTGATGTATTTCCGATCAGATTAAACCCGTTTCGGATCAATACCCGCTGGGAAGTGACACCTTCCGGCAGGGTTTCTGCCCTGACAGCAAGCAGATTTGGCTGATCAAAGGCCCATACCAGGAGCCGTCGCAGGGCTTCTGACGCAAATCCCCTGTTATGATACCGGGTATCTACAAAATATCCTACGACGGTACGTCCTGTATCATCCGGGGGGCCTCCCAGCCCGATACCACCGATAGCTGTCTGGGTACCGGTATGAACAATCATCCAGTGGGTACTCCAGGGATATGCGCCGGGATCAGCGGCAAGGGATTCCAGTATGTGCGGCAGGGCTTCTGCAAACATCTCACCAAATCCCGGCGGCATATGAAAGCCAGAGGGGCGGAGCCCCAGGTATTGTTCCAGCTTCAGATAACCTGCAGAGAGGTAACGCAGATGTTCCTCTGGCAAGGCAATCAGGGTAAGCCGTTCGGTATCCAGCATCAACATATACAAGTACCTAGAGGCTGGTGGTATCTTCTACCCCTGAGGTAGCATTGGCCATGAGGTAAGCTTTGATAAAATCATCCAGGTCTCCGTCGAGTACCCCCTGAGCATCACTGGTTTCAGTGCCAGTACGTACGTCCTTGACAAGTTTGTACGGGTGCAGCACATAGTTCCGGATCTGCGATCCCCACTCGATGCTTTTTTTACCAGCCTCTACTTTGTCCCGCTCGGCATTGCGCTTGTCGAGTTCCATCTGGTAGAGACGGCTTTTGAGCATCTGGAGAGCCAGTTCCCGGTTGCGTCCCTGGGTTCGCTCTACCTGACAGGCGACGATAATCCCCGTCGGAATATGGGTAACCCGGACAGCGGTCTCAACTTTGTTTACGTTCTGTCCCCCTTTGCCTCCTGCCCGGAAGGTATCCCAGGTGAGGTCCGAGGTGTTCACTTCAATATTGATGGTATCATCCACCTGTGGGCAGACAAATATTGAGGCAAAAGACGTATGGCGCCGGGCACTGGAGTCAAACGGGCTGATCCGTACAAGCCGGTGTACCCCAGACTCCCCTTTGAGGTAACCATAGGCAAACTCGCCGTCTATCTCCAGGGTACAACTTTTGATACCTGCCGTATCCCCCTCTACCTCGTCCACCACCGTACATTTAAACTTGTGGCTCTCAGCGTACATGATGTACATCCGCTTGAGGATGGAGGCCCAGTCCTGGCTTTCAGTCCCGCCTGCGCCTGAGTTGATTTCCAGGATACAGCTCATGCGGTCTTCGTCGCGGGAGAGCATGTTTTTGAACTCCAGGTCCTCTACAGCAGCAGAAGCAGCCCGAAAACTGTCCTGCATATCTTCTTCAGAAGCGTCTCCGCCCTTGTAAAACTCCATCATCACCTCAGCATCAGAGACCAGGCTGTCGGTCTGCATCCAGGCATCTGCCCAGACCTTGAGGTTTCGGATTTCGCGGAGTACCTGCTGCGCTTCATCGGGATGATCCCAGAAATCACCTTGCTGGGTGATGGCTTCTTTTTCTTCTATGCGTTTGAGTCGGGTTTCGACGTCAAAGATAGTCCTTCAGCGCGATGACGCGCTCACGAAGGCCTCGTAGTTGTTCGACTGTCACAGCGACAATGGTTAAATGAATAGAGGGACAAATATAGGCCTTCGCCGGGTCTGTTGCAAGCGGGAAACAGACGGTTTTTCAGAGGTAAAAAGCACCTGTCAGGGCCTGATGTGCAGCCGAGTAGCGATTGGACCCGGGTTCATGTAATACCAGCTCATCGGTAGCCAGGGGTATGTCCTCCCGGCTCAGGGTCAGCAACCACCGGTATGGAGCCTTGGCTGGTGTGGTGCGGACGACAGTCTGGCGGATCATCTTCAGGCCCGCAGCAGCCGTCAGCCGGAGCAGGTGAGGTCCTTCCGACACGGGTATAATCATCGAAGCAGTGCCCTGTGGCATAAGCAGGCGCACCAGCGTCTCTATCAGCGCCTCATACGGGAGGTCATCCGCATGACGGGCCAGGTGGCGGACCGGATCAGGTGCCGCCAGGGCCTGCCTGAAAAAAGGAGGATTACACAGGATCACCTCATAGGCCCTGGGAGGGGTGAATGCCTGAATACGGGTCTCCCATATCTCGATCCGGTCCCTCCAGGGACTGGCCTGGATATTGTCGCGGGCCTGGGCTGCGGCGGCGGGGTCCGGCTCTACAGCATCCAGTACCAATCCGGGGCTGCGCTGGGCAGCCATCAGGGCCAATAAACCCGATCCGGTACCAATGTCCAGCCCGGCACCGGCTATGGGCAGGTCCGCCCAGGCCCCCAGCAGGACACCGTCTGTGCCTACCTTCATGGCACAACGGTCGTGGTGGACTGTAAACTGCCGAAACCTGAATGGTGCGTGACCAGAACTCATACCAGTATCAACTCATCGGGTCATCCGGAAAGCGTCCTCAATATGATGAAACACCGGCTCCGCAGGGTCATGGAGATGTACCGCAATGATATCAAACCGTACAGGGACTGTAAACAGGCGCTTTTCGTAGAGATAACAGTCTGCCGCCTTAAAAATAAGCTGCTGCTTGGCTGGGGTTACAGACTCTTCGGGATAATGTCCTGAAGGGGTCGTACGGGTTTTTACCTCCACAAATACCAGTTCTGCGGGCTCCAGTCGCAGGGCGACCAGGTCCACCTCGGCGTTTTCGAAGCGGTAATTGCGGTCGAGTACATTGTACCCTTTTGCGGAGAGGAGTTCTGCGGCCAGGTCTTCACCCCGCCTGCCGGTATCATTATGTGCTGCCATACACCAGAAGAAAAATGATTCCCTCAAAGGTACCATTTTTTCGGGTGACTGTGGCTCAATACCGGTAGTCTCGGCCTTTGACTTCGTACCCCTGCGGGATCAGAAATTGCTTGGGGTCAAAGGTGCGCGGCGTAATTTTTTTGCAGGTGGTGGTAACCGTCAGGTCTGGTTGTTTCCGGATGGTTTTCAGGGGAATACGTCCCTCCAGGCCCGGCACCAGAAAACTGGCCTTGGTGCGGGGTTTGGGCGGAAACAGGGTTTTATCTACCCGATACTGATCATTGACATAAAACAAGGTGACGGCCTCGGCTGTCCTGAGCTGATACTCCTCACAAAGGACACCTGCCACTTCCAATTGTTTGCCGGTAGCTACCGCTGTTTCTACCTTAGGCGCGGGTCCCGTATTCTGATCAGAGTAAATGGAGTTGCGGTAAGCACGTTGATTGGCCATGTCTATGCTGTACTCATAGTTGGAGTCAGCGACAAACATAAACGTCTTGGGTGCTTGTCCTCCGCTCAGCAGCACGATATAGTCGCCTGCGCGCAGATGCATCGTAAGCTGGGTATTGGGTTCATTTTCTTTGAGCGTGGCGGCTTGTGGCCCGGTATAGGCTACTTCAAACTGCAAACTACCCTCAAAAAAAGACTGCGCATCAGCGGAGGCCAGCACCAGGAGGGTGATTATCAACAAGATCAGACGAATTTTCATACAAAAGGGAAATCAAACCTGCTATCAGCCACCTGGCTGCCTGAGATCATAATGAAACTTATCGCTTAAGATACGCTCATCCGGGGCAAAAAATTATATCATGTCGCTGTAAGACTGGGTCAGCAGGTCTTCCGGCTGGATGCCCAGGGCTGTCATATAAGCCTGGCATTGCGCCTCTATATACGCCTGCCCCAGCGAGTGATCGTGGTCTATTGCCTCTATTTCAACAAATTGGCCCAGGCCCGCCACCTCATCCAGGTGAAATTTGACATTTGCGATAAAGTAAATTTCTCTTGATTTCCGTACTTCTTTCCAGACCCCCACGGCTGACGAGAGCAGGTCATAAAGGGCCGGGCTGTCCTGCGGGTGATACATCCGCACCACAGAGGGTTTGGGACCGGCCTGGTCCGGCCGCTCGTAGTGAATGAGGGTATTCTCAATGGTACCCTGCCGGAGCTTGAGCCGGCCGTTGGGGCAAACAAAATACGTATCTGTCTGACGATCAGTCCCCCGGAAGTCTGCTCCCTGGGTGCGCAGGTATGCGCGGATCTCCGCATGGCGGGTAGTACGGGCTTTTATTTCGACATTAAGATGCATAACAACAACAGGCTCAATGGGAAAATACAATACAAGATACGCGGCATCCCGCAATACCCCGAAACGCTTAGCGGGTTTTGTCCGGTGAGATGTAGTTTTTGTGTATAATTGCATCAAACCTCACGGATATGCTGAACTGGCTCCGAAACCTCCTGCGTACACTCTTCGGCGGCAGCGACAAGCCCGCTCCCCCGGCCCCTGTTCCCGCTCCACCACCGGCACCGGTCCCGGCAGAGGAGTCTGCGCCCCTGACCATCAAGCTGGAACGATACAGCCCCGGCCATGCCGATACCCTCGGCAAATTGTGGATCGGGAGTGAGCAAGTATGCCTGACCCTGGAAGAAGCGCCGGGCAAATCACTGCCTGCCGGCACCTATAGGCTGGCACTGCGCACGACTGGCGGCAAACACACTGCTTATGCCTATCGGTTTGGCGACTGGCACCGGGGTATGATCCAGATTTTGTCTCCCCAATCTTCTGAGCCGCGTTATATCCATATCGGCAATGATGCCAAGTATGCCTATGGTTCTGTTTTGGTGGGAAAAGAAGCCCCGCAAGCGGACCAGACCCAAACACCACGTGAGATCTGGTATAGCGAAGAAGCCTACAAGGCCCTGTACCCACGCATAGCGGATGTGCTGGCGGCAGGCAAGCCGGTTCAACTGACGATTGTCTGATGGCTGAAGCAGAAGACCGGTTTGGGTGCAACCTCAAGCAAATTTTTACCTTACTCCTGCTGCTGGGGTATGGGTATGCCATGCAGGCCCAGACCGTGTCTGAGCCACGGGTAAATATTCTGGTCATCGTAGCTGAAAACATGCCCGCTGCCTACATGGCCCCCGGCCCCGAAAAACCCGTCAGAACCCCGGCCTTTGACAGTCTGGCAGCTGCCGGTGTATGGTTTTCACAGGTTTTTCTGGCCAGCGCAGACCCATTGGCTTCACGGTTATCCCTGCTCACGGGTCTGTATCCCTGGCAGGCATCCGGAGCCGTACCCATGACACGTACCTTACGCGAGCAGGGATATTATACCGGATACCTTGGGACGGGTCTGATTCCGGACAATCCAGCCCACCGGGGAGCAGATACCCTGCTGGGCACCTATGTGGCCCGGATGGACTCCGGGTTATTGCCACGTTATGACTTTGCCGCCAGCTTTCGGGCCCTGCTGGACACATTGCCTGCCGGGGAGCGCTTTTTTTGCTGGGCTGGCCTGGATGTCCCCGCTCCTGCACCTGGCGCAGGCCGCCGGGCGGAGATAGACCTGAAAACCCTGCGACCACCTGCCTTCTGGCCGGATCAGTATGTGGTGCGTAATGAGCTCGCAGACTACCTGACGACCCTGGAGGCACAGGACCGGCAACTACAGGCCCTGCTGGACGTGTTGCAGGAACGCCAGCTCACCACTTCCACCCTGGTGGTGTTTACGGCTGCTTCGGGCATGCCACTGCCCCGCGCAGCAGGTGAATTATATGACTATGGGGTGCGGGTTCCTCTCATTATATGTCAGCCCGGCCAGCCTGGTGCCCGGTATTGTGATGACCTGATCAGCCTGACGGACCTGGCGCCCACCCTGCTGGAGGCAGCAGCGCTGAAACCACCCCGCACCCTGCCGGGTACCAGCCTGGGGCCAATCCTGCGCCGGAAAAAATCAGGCTCGCTCGACAAAGACCGGGATGCCATCGTGTATGCCCGCGACGGAAACCCCGACACCTGCCACGCTGCCTATCCGGCACGTGCCCTGCGCACCCGTGACTGGGCCTATATGCATCACTACGCCGCCGATCAATGGCCTGCTGGTGACCCCTCCTGCCTCCCGGGACAGCCGGCCCTCAGTGAAACCGGAGCCCTGATGCTCCGGTATCAAAAACAGCCAGACTACCGCCCTGCGTTTGAAAAGACGTATGGCAAACGCCCGGCGGAAGAGTTATACCGGATGGCAGACGACCGGGACCAGATGCGGTCGCTGGCCGCAGACGTGAGTTATGTACGGGTCCTGAGCCGCCACCGGAAAGCCCTGCGCAGATTCCTACGGCATACCGGAGATCCGTATGGCAAAATCAAATAACACGCCGGTACCTTTGGGGAAAAATTAATCCTATGTTTATGAAAAAGCTTATGCTCTGCTGGCTCATGCTGGTGCCGCTCTCCCTGGCAGCCCAGCAGTTTGGTGGGGGCCTTACCGGGGGCCTTGTGGTCAGCCAGGTGGATGGCGACGGAGTCGGGGGATTCCGGAAGGCTGGTTTTTCGCTGGGTGGATTTGCCACTTACCCCCTTTCTGACAAGCTGACCTTACAGCCCGAGATCCGGGTAGAACAACTGGGCAGCAGTACCCCGCAATTTCTGGTACTGCGTACTACCCACGTGAGTGTGCCTATGCTGGTCAGTTTCCGGCTCCCGATCCTGCTGGGCGAAACAGAGTATCCCCTTGATATACAGGCTGGCCCGGTCGTGGGAGTACTGCTGGGAGCGCGGGACTTTATCGGCAATGACTTGAGTACTTCGCTCCGGCGCACCGATCTGCGGGTGCAGGCCGGATTTGCGGCACACCTTTCAGAACGTGTGAGCCTGGGCGTACGGTATGGGTATTCGGCCTACTCTTTTGTCCCTGTGCGGTCAGGTCTCCCCCCGATCTGGCAGGTCACGGGTCAGGTAGGTGCCTATCACAACTATATTACCTTCGGCCTATACTGGCATGTCCTGGATCGCTGACCGCGGTTATATGCTCATAACCCCAGCAAAAACAACCGAAATCCGCTTCTGATACGCCTCAATGACCCGGAATATCTCCCGGATCGTCACCCGCTCAATTTTCGAGAGCGAGGACATCAGCAAGAAGTTGTCGGGTTTTTCGCCTGCCACGAGCTGGCGGGTCTGGTGCGTAAGGCGAAGGCGCATCAGGAAAAAAAACGACTGGTGGAGTTCGTGAAACTCCTCAGCCGTGAGGCCGCCTTTTTCCAGAATATTGCGGAGCCGCTCTTCTGTATTGGTGGCCGGAAGCCGATAGTGCAGGGCATAGATCCGGGCAAAATCACTGATGATGCTCATGACCCGCTTGGCATTAATTCCTTTGCGTCCATCGCCCGTCTCAGTGACCTGTATTTGCCCAAAGAGAGACAAGGGGGTACGGTTGTTGAGGCTGATACGGGCCAGTTGCCCCAGAAATCCTCCGGATGATTCACGCCACTCGTCCCAGGCTGTGATTCTCAGCTGATCCAGCAACTCAGCCTCTCCATAGATCACCCGCCCGTCAAATATAGCTGAGGCCATCATGACATGCTCCATGACCGGCTCCCGCAGCCACCGGCGAAATATCCCCTGCCAGCGTGCCAGCGGTTGGTTCCAGCGGGGGTTACGGGCCATCAGCTCGCCTTCGCAATATGCGAATCCAATTTCATCCAACTCATCACAGATAGTCTCCCCCAGACAGCTGAAGTAGGTCTGTACCTCCTCTTGCCGGGATTCGGGCACATCTGCATATATAAGCGCATTGTCCTGGTCGGTGCTGAGGGTCTGCTCCTTACGGCCTTCACTGCCCAGGGCCACAAAGGCAAAAGCAGCGGGGGGAGTACCCAGGGTTTTGACGGCCCTGCGGACTACGTTCTGGGCGATGGCGTCAGCGACCGAACTTACGATCTGTGAGACAATCTCAGGGCGCATCCCCCTGGCAATCAGGCTATCAATAATAGCAGGCATCTCACGCCACCGGGCCTTGAGCCCATCCGCATTATACTCAAAGGAGATAGCCTGAATAAACAGGAACGGCGACTTGCTCTGGTCATTGAGCAACTGATCGAGGGTGACGATGCCGGTAAGCCGTCCCGCCTGGCGTACAGCCAGCAAGTCCGTTTTGAGCCGGAACATCTGGAGGATGCCTTCATAGGCCACGGCATCAGCGTCAATCTCCGGAACCGGACTCCGCATAATCGTCGAGATGGGGGCTTCACGGCTGGCATTGTTGACGATCACCTCTGTGCGCAGATCTGCATCCGTGACAATCCCGGCAGGCTCGCGGTCTGCTCCCATCACGACCACATAGGGCCGGCGGTGCAGGGTCATGCTGCGGGCCGCCTCCCGGATCGGTGTATCCGGCAGGCAGGCATTCAGATTAGGGGTAAACGTGTCGCCGATCCTGCGGGTAAAACTTAAGTCTGCCTGCTGAAAACCCGTAGCAGTGCCACTGGGCCGCATCATGGCAGCGGCATACCCGCCTGTGAGCATCCTTTTACCAAACTCCTGGGTAAAAAACGCATAAAACTGCTCATACTTCCGGCACAACTCCTGAAAGTATATCTCCGGCAACTGATAGATAATCGTAGGCTCCAGGGCGCGGACCGAGCGGATAGCCCGCTGGTTGTTGAGCAGGATCGAAATAGCCCCAAATGTCTCCCCGGGCCCAAAACACTCTGCATAGTCCTTGCGGCCTTCTCCTACCTGAAAGTATTTCTCGACCCGCCCGGAGCGTATGACAGACAGCTCCTGGAGCAGGGACATATCCTGCTGATAGATCAGTGCCCCCGCCGCATATTCGCGCCGGAAAAAGATACCAGTCAGAAACTCGATCTCTTCTTCGGGTAACAAATCAAAAGGAGAGGTATTCCGCAGAAAATCGGAAAAAGTCAACGACATAAGCTGAAAATCAGGTGAAAACTGGCGATGGTGTGGCGTAGCAGTGAAGTGGTAGTCCCATCGGCAGATACTGCAAGGGTGGAAGGTAGCAGCAGTAAATTTCGGGGTAAAGGTACAATAAGTGCTCGTATTTGCGAATATAGCAATCAGCCGATGTTAAGGGTGATTGAAAATAACATTTTTGCAATCTATTCTCTATACGTAAGATAACTCGCCGGTGTTGTGATCTGGCAGGCAGAGGCAATCGTTGCGACAGGAAGAAAAAAACCGGCTGCATCTGAAGAGAAGCAGCCGGCATACAATACAAAGCTTACGGAAATCAACTCATGACCTTCTCCCGTGCCTCCAGGCTCTCGCCGTGCTGGCTCATGTCGAGGCCCTCGGTCTCTTCTGTTTCGCTCACGCGGAGCGGAGAGATGAGGTCTGTAATTTTGAGCAGTGCCAGGGAACCCAGGAAGGCAAAAGCAGATACAGCGATCAGGGCAATCAAATGATTGAGTGGCAACTTAAGTCCCCCATAAAACAGGCCCTGGTCCACCACAGCTGCATTGATGGTAGAGGTAGCAAATACACCGGTGAGTACCATCCCGACCATACCGCCTACCCCGTGGCAAGGGAATACATCCAGGGTATCGTCAAGGCTGGTGCGGCTGCGCCACTCAGCGACCGTATTGGAGATCAGCGCTGCCACGGTACCGATGATGATACTGGCAGGAATATTTACATAACCCGCTGCAGGGGTGATGGCTACCAGGCCTACGACAGCCCCGATCGAAAAGCCGAGGGCAGAAGGGCGTTTGCCTTTGATCGCATCAAAGATGATCCAGGTGATGGCTGCAGCAGCAGAGGCTGTATTGGTCGTAGCAAAGGCAGAAGCGGCCAGGCCATTGGCACCAAACGCAGAGCCTGCATTAAACCCAAACCAACCAAACCAGAGGAGACCGGTACCCAGCAGTACATATGGAATATTGGCAGGTGGATGTACAACTTGTTCCTTGTGGGTCTTGCGCTGCTTGAGATACAGTGCAGAGGCCAGGGCCGCCATACCGGCAGACATGTGTACGACTGTACCACCGGCAAAGTCAAGAACCCCCAGTTTGAAGAGGAATCCCTCCGGATGCCAGGTCCAGTGCGCCAGCGGTGCATAAATCAGCAGGCTGAAAAGCGTCAGGAACAGTACATAGGAGGTAAACTTGATCCGCTCCGCAAAAGCACCCGTAATCAGGGCCGGAGTGATAATGGCAAATTTTAACTGGAAAAAAGCAAACAAAGCCAGCGGAATCGTCGGGGCCAGCGACCAGGGCGCGCCTTCCAGCACCCCATTAAACATAAAGAAGGTGCCAGGATTGCCGATAAATCCACCCAGGGTGTCGCCAAAAGCCAGGCTAAAGCCTACCACCACCCACAAAACGCTGATCACACTCATGGCCACAAAACTTTGCAGCATGGTCGAAATTACGTTTCGGGAATTGACCATACCTCCATAAAAGAAGGCAAGACCAGGTGTCATAAGGAGTACCAGGCCTGTAGCAGCAAGCAACCAGGCAGTATCTCCCGCATTAATCTCAGCAGCAGAGGCCGAAACTGTTTTTCCCGCCGCCCACAACGCCAGCACGTTGATCAGGAGCAGAATGCCGAAGGGCACAATGGACAATCTTCTGTTTATCATCTCGCTAACAGGTTATTTGTTGCAAACATAATAAAGTTTATCTGACATTTTTATCATGTTGATCAATTTTATTTCATTTTTTTATTTTTATGATCACCGCAAACGATTTATTTCAAAAATCTCCTTCCCGCTTAGGCAGACCTTACCCGCAACATGCCCTGCCTTATCCTGCATTATGGTCAGATTGCCCCCTCTCAAATTGCTTGCTGCGGGTATATACCAGACTGGGAATGATGCTGCCTCCTGACATTTTTACAATCGTATTATTATCATCTGTTAATTTCTCAAAGGGGTTGTTTTTCTCTGAAATAATCCAGAACTTGATGAACCGTCATTTGTCACTTGCTCTGTCAGCCAACTGGTATGTGCATCTCTGGTTGAGCCCTCAATTGTTTATTGTTTCATGTTCGGATATTTCCTGGCATGAAGCAAGGTTATCCGGTATTCTGTCACCGGTGATATTGAAACAATTGAATATATTTACATCGTTTGGATTGTTTTTGAGGCAGGTACATTTTAACGTTGTGAGCCATGGGAGCAGTGTTACGACCCAGTCATGATTGGCCTTTTTGGGCATTTCAGCAAAGTTTTATTGAACTGCATCAGCGCATGCGCAAAGGGGCTGAGGCTCCCCTGGAGCAGGATCAGTATATTAAGCCCAAAGGAATATGTCAGGAGCCTATGTTTAAGGAGGTTCCTACCTTTGACAAGGCATACACAGATCAGGTACATGAGTGGCGAAAGCAGTTTGAGACCTATATTGCCAGTAAACAGCTTACCATTGCACCCTTTACAGACGAGGATACAGAGGCGGTTATTGCTTTTCTGCACCGGCGTTATCCTCAGCATGTGGCACAGGAAACGTCTGCTTTTAACTTGTTTATGTACCGGGAATACGGCCATGGTGCCATCCTGAAGGAACCCGGTAGCGGCAAAGTGGTGGGCACGGTGTTTGAAATGTCTATGAACACTGCGGATAAGACCTCTTTTACCCACCGGTTGGCGATTGATGCCAGCTATGAGGGCAAAAACCTGGGATATCACCTGATGATGTACTCCTGCCTCCTTGCGATGGAAAAAGTATCCATGATCAAGCGCGGCATCATCCAGATCGGCAACTTGCGGAGCCTCCACATCAACCTAAACAAGGTCGGATGGGTAGCAGACGGATTTGAGCATATCAGCACCCTCGGCGATTTTGTGCGGATAGCCATTCCCCTCAACCTGCGCGGGCTGACATCCAATGTAATAGATCAGGAAAAATTGATGCAGTTTATTCATACCCATCAGGAAGGAAAAGACTACCGCATGGTACCCGCGATGGATGTCGAAGCCATCCAGTCGCTGTTCCAGCTCCCTGAGCGGTACAAGATTGTATCTATGCTGAAGGCTGATACTTACCGGCCGGAGCCGATGTTTCTGGCCGTACCGAATGCATTCATGCAGGCGTAACCCGCCCCGTAAATGCCTGAATCACCGGATGCCCGGAGGAAAAAAAGCCCTCCGGGCTTCCGTGATAGATCAACTTCCCCTCATAGATCATGCATACCTGACTGGCTAAGCTTCTGATTACCTCCATGTCATGGGTGACGATCAGCGTGGTACGTCCGGGCTGTGCTGCGAGCTGGCCGATCAGGGTTGACACGATCCGGGCATTCACAGGGTCAAGGCCAGCGGTAGGCTCATCACAGATCAGGTACCGGGGCCGGTGAATAATGGCCCTGGCTATGGCCACCCGCTTACGCATCCCCCCTGAGAGCATATCCGGATAACGGTCCAATATCTCTGGCCCCAGGTTGACCTGGGCCAGGGCCTCCAGCACCTGCGACTCCACCGCCCCGGAGGAAGCCGAGGCCTGCTCATATAACCTGATACCGACGTTTTCCCGCACGGTCAGGGCATCAAACAGAGCTGAACCCTGAAAAACCATTCCCACCTGCTCCATCAGTTGAGGCCAGGTGTCATGGGACGACGGGCCGACCGTCATACCGTCTATCTCAATCTTGCCCTGCTCCAGTGGCTCCAACCCCAGCAAGGTGCGGATCAGCAGGGACTTACCCGAGCCGGACCCGCCAGCAATACAAAGCCGGGTATTGTCAGGAACCTCAAGCGAAATATCATCCAGCGCAGTCAGGGCGCCAAACCGCCGGGTCACGTGCCGGATACTGATCATACACAGGCGATAAGGTATGCAAACATACGGAATAATCACGGTATCCCCGTCCGTAGAACTGCAAAACCCTTCTCCCGGTTGTTATGTTTGTTTTGTCACGCAGTATGCCTGTTTTGTATCTGTATTACCTGCGATCAGAAGCCGATATTCGTATAGTACTTATGCCCGCACACCCAGCAGCACAATGGTATGTTGGCGGGTAACAGCTGCGCATGCAGCCAATGGGTATATGATGTATTGGCAGTTCATGTGCCTGCTGCTGCGGTTGCAGGCACATTTTTTGGGATTTTTTGCTGCCAAAGAGCCTTTATATCTCCACAAACTCGTATATCTCGGCCATCTTGAGTGTACATCCCAGCGAGCGTAAGGGGATCTCCGCATCAAGTCGGGTGACAACCGTCTCACGCCAAAGGTCCGGGGCCTCCCGGTAGCGGGTCTCGACCTCATAGCTATCCTGACGGACCAGCACATACTCCTGAAAGGAAACACGGGTCTTGTACAGATCAAACTTGCTCGTGCGGTCATGGCGCTGGGTACTGCGAGAGAGTACCTCCACGACCAGCAGCGGATTGATCAGCAGCAGGGTGTCGTCGTCCCAATAGACCGGAGCCCCGTCAACCACTACCACATCAGGATATACACCGTAGTTGATCTCCGGGAGGTATATCTTTTGATCGCCGCTGAAGACCGGATATTTTTTATCCAGCCCTCTCGTTGCCACCTTGAGGCATCCGATTATATTGGCTGTTATTGCGTTGTGGGGACCTCGTGCGAAGGGCATCTTAACGATTTTACCATTGTGAAACTCATACTTTTCATCTGAATTTGCCTCCCGCTGCACGTACTGGAGCAGGGAAACTGACCTGGATGATTTTTTGAGGCCGAGCTGCGGCTGAGGTTGCATGATATATCTGTCGTCTGTCATAGGCCCGTGCGGTTATAACCCAAAACAAGATACGTATATTTACTGAAAAGATGCGCAAAAGATGATTTTGCTGCCGAAAAAGCTGATCTGACAGCCTGCTACTAAGCCCTTAACCCAAAACCCTTACCCCAAAACTTCATCCTGATTTTCATCATGTCCCATGCCTTAGTCATACCCCAACCCTCATGTTTCAGTTTTGAGCAATGCCGGCACCAGCTTGACCGGGGGCACCAGGACTGTCTGTACCAGGTGGACGCTTCGACCGTGACCCGGTGGGTACATTGGCCAGACGGTACCCATGCCTTGATCCGGCTCTCCGCAGCAGACGATCTGCTCCAGATCGGGGTACTCACCCGTACAGGTGCAGATGATCAGGCCATTACAGCCTATGTCAGGAACTGGTTTGACCTGGACCGGGACCTTCAGCCTTTTTATCAGCAATTAGGAGAGGATCCAGACCTGGCTTTTCTGGCGCATCAGTATTGGGGGTTGCGGCTGGTGGGCATTCCAGATCTGTACGAGGCCCTTTGCTGGGCCGTGATCGGGCAACAAATCAACCTGACCTTTGCGCATACCCTCAAGCGCCGGCTGACTACCCGCTGGGGTCTTTCGCTCACGTGGGCAGGCGAAACGTATTATCAGTTTCCGGCACCGGAGATCATCGCAGCTATCACACATGGGGAGCTGCTGGAAATGCAATTTTCCCGCCAAAAGGCTGAGTACCTGATCCATATCGCAGGTTTGTTTGCCGCAGGAGCATTGGGTACGGACGTGTTTGCCGGGATGGACGAGTCTGCCATCTATGCCCGGCTCACGGCCATCAGGGGGATCGGCGTATGGAGCGCCCGCTACGCCATGATGAAATCCCTCCGCACCCCTGACAGCATCCCGCTGGGTGACACAGGCCTCAGCCGGGCCCTGCACCTGTACAAAGGATGGGACAAAAAACCACCTTACGATCAGATCACTGCCTACTTCGGGCAATACACAGGCTGGAAATCTTACCTGGTGTATTACCTCTGGCGCAGCCTCTCGTAACCCGTCAGATGGTTACTTCCGGTACATTTTTTTGGTTTTTTTGGCACTGCCGTCAATCTCCGGGTTTGGAATGCCCAGGATGCGGGTCACTACCGGGAATACATGGACGTTTTCCATGGGCGGCAAGGTTACCCCGGCTTTGACATGCGGTCCCCTGGCATAAAAAATACCATTCATATCAGTCGTTGCGGCCGGGTCATACCCGTGTGTGCCCCAAACTGTCGGATTGGGGTCCCGCAGACGGCGGGCATCGTATTCCCGATGGGTCGTGATATAATAGCCTGGCTCAGCCGCTACCAGCACATCCCCTACCCGCTCATGGGTATAGTGCCAGGCTGCGGGCATCGTGGCATGGGTATAAACTGAAAAATGAGCCTGCCGGGCCTGAAGGTCCTGCGCCAGAGTCGCCTGCCGGGCAGGATCGTTGGTGTAGATATGGAGATGGGTGCCGGTATTCATCAGCACCAGGGTCGAGTCCTTCATATCCACCAGGTCATCCATAAAAATATAGGTCGCAGGCTCAGGACTCATCTTCATCATGCCATGATCAGAGGTCAGGATCACATCTACGGGCAGCGGGATGGTGTCAAGGCCTGCCATCAGCCGCCCCAGCAGGGAATCAGCTTCCATCACAGCCTGACGTACCTCCGCTGACTCCGGCCCGGCATCGTGACCGGCATTGTCCACCATCGAAAAGTAGAGGGTGATAAACCGGGGCCGGGCTGAGTCAGGCATCTGGAGCCAGGTCATGGCCTGGTCCACCCGGACAGTATTAGGCGTAGCCTGCTGATAGATATAATAATAGTCCGGAAACCGCCCCTGTATCGGTGCCTCAGACCCCACCCAGAAGTACGAAGCAGACTTCATCCCATGCTGCTGCACCCATTGCCAGAGGGGGATCCCACCATAATAATAGGCGTCCTGCACCACGGCACGGTTGCTCATGCGGTACTGTGCCTGGCGGGGTTCGTCATAAAAACTGTTGTCCACCAGCCCGTGGTGACCAGGGTACATACCGGTGACGATGCTGTAGTGATTGGGGAAGGTCTTGCTGGGAAAAGAAGGTACCAGCCCTGCCGACTGCGCCCCCCCTGCTATAAATGCCTTAAAATGTGGTGCATCATACTTCTCTACGTAGTCATGCCTGAATCCGTCAAACGACACCAGGATTACATACCGCTCCTGATCAGCCTGGGCCTGAATCGTGGTCGCCAGGAAGGTTAATACTAAGACAATCAATACATTACGCATATTGGGCGGCGGGTTGAATGATACGTCTAAGGTAGGAGAATTTTTCGCCGGATCTGCCTGTTGTATCCGGTACGTGTACGGGCGCAATGGTTTTTTCGGGAGAAAGTGACGCGGGGTTGACCCTCCCCAGCCCGGAAAGGATTTTCCGGGCATTCCCCTCCTCGGAAGGGAATGGTATATTACCAGCGAAAAATCTGATTAAGCCTGGTTTTCATGTGTTTGAGCAGGGAGTCCACCTCACGCTGGTCATGCGCCATCTCGTCGCTCGTGGCCGTATGCTCCCGGCTGACCAGGGCCTGCGCCCGCTGCTTGAGGCGCTGGGCCATGTCTTTGATCTCCTGAATCTGTGTTGCCAGCCAGGGGGTTTCCTGCGGCTGCTCGATATGTCCAAACTCATACGGGACAACCTCTGTACGGATTTCGCCCCTGAAAAGGCGGTACAGCTCAACCTGCATGTATTTTTTGGCGATGCCAAACCGTCCTTCTTTGTCGAGGCGACGGGTGCTGACCTCAATATAGGTTTTTTCCAGGATGCGCAACGGACGAAACGCACTGGCTCTTTTCACGAAGTCGTGATCCTCGGCGAGCTTGAGGGTCTCATCAAAGCCGCCGACCCGCTGAAACAGCCGCCGGGTCACCAGGATACAAAATCCCGGCGCATGTGGGTCCACAAACTGATATACCTTGATGGCACTGTTGACGACATCATGCAGGAGCCGATCCACCGGATCTGCCGAGAGGGGCTGAAACTCGCAGGTAGCCAGGTCCAGGTACCGCTCCTCCAGTTCCTGCCATGCTGCACCGACAAAGTCTGCCGGTACCCGTACATCTGCATCCAGGAAAAACAGAAAATCGCCCCGGGCTGCCGCAGCACCCCGGTTACGGCCAGGTCCAGGCAGCCCGCCCGGCACTACCCGTGCTCCGGCCGCCGCCAGCTCAACGGTCCCATCAGTAGAACCGGCATCCGCCACGATCACCTCAAAGTCCTGAAACTGCTGCCGCTGAAGGTCTTCCAGCAAAGCAGGCAGCAGCATGGCCTCATTCAGGGCGGGGATGATCACACTTATGCGGGGAGCAGGGGCTGTCATGGGATCAGGCGGGTGTTGGGGTGAGGTTCTGGCTACGGGTCATCTACCTGCCTCAAAACTCTGCTGTCTTGGGCGCACGCGGGAAGGCGATGACGTCCCGGATATTGCCCATACCTGTCACAAACTGGATGATACGCTCAAAACCCAGTCCAAAACCGGCATGCGGGACCGTCCCGAACTTGCGCAGCTCCAGGTACCACCAGAGGTCCTCAGCAGGTACGTGCATCTCCTGCATCCGCTCGACGAGTTTGTCGTAGCGCTCCTCGCGCTGGGATCCGCCGACGACCTCCCCGATGCCCGGGAAGAGGATGTCCATCGCCGCTACGGTCTTGCCGTCCTCGGCCAGCCGCATATAAAAAGCCTTGATATCCTTGGGATAATGGGTGACAATCACCGGCTTGTTGAACTCCTTCTCGACCAGATACCGCTCATGCTCGGACTGCAAGTCACGGCCCCACTCGACCGGGTATTTGAACTGGCCTTTTTTGAAAGGTTTGGAGTTGAGGAGCAGCCGGACAGCCTCGGTATAGGTAATCCGCTCAAAGTCATTGTTGACCACAAATTCCAGGGTCGGGAGGAGACCTAGGGCACGGCGTTCCTCTGCTTTCATGTTTTTTTCCTCCTCCACGATGCGGTCGTGCAAAAACTGGAGGTCATCCCCGCAGTGGGTCATGGCATACCGGATGATATACCGCAGGAAGTCCTCTGCCAGGGCCATATTGTCGGCCAGGTCATAAAACGCAGCTTCCGGCTCGATCATCCAGAACTCAGCCAGGTGGCGGGTGGTATTGGAGTTTTCGGCGCGGAAAGTTGGCCCGAAGGTATACACCTTGCCCAGGGCGGTAGCACCGATCTCGCCTTCGAGCTGACCGGAAACGGTGAGGTTGGTCTGTTTTCCGAAGAAATCTTCTTTCCAGTTGACCTCGCCGGTCTCGGTCAGGGGCGGCTGGGTAGGTGACAGGGTCGAGACCCGAAACATCTCTCCGGCTCCCTCAGCGTCACTGGCGGTGATGATGGGGGTATGCAGGTAAAAAAAGCCTCTGTCGTTGAAGTATTGGTGTATCGCAAAAGCCATGGCATGCCGGACCCGGAATACGGCTCCGAATGTATTGGTGCGCATGCGGAGGTGTCCGTGCTCACGCAGGAACTCCAGGCTGTGTTTTTTGGGTTGGATCGGATATACCGCAGGGTCAGAGTCTCCCAGCACCTCAATCTCGCGTGCCAGTACCTCCACTTTCTGCTGGCTGCCGCTGGAGGGAACCAACACGCCCTTTACGGAAAGGCTCGCACTGGTGGTGATCCGGCGCAGGAGTGCCTCGTCAGCCCCCTCAAAATCTACCACAACCTGGAGGGTGTGAATCGTGGACCCATCGTTGAGGGCGATAAACCGGTTGGAGCGAAAGGTGCGTACCCATCCCTTGACAACAATCTCCTGGTGCTGTGGCTCCGTGGCCAGCGCCTGCTTCACAGACAAATACGTCATAGCCAATTACGTGTGATAAACATCCAAAATCTGCCGCAAATTACAGCAGGACACCGGAGTAAGCAACCTCCGTCAACACAAATACGCAGGGGTTTTCAAGAACTGCCTCAGCGGGGTGTAATAACAGAGTCCACTACGATATATACGTCTTCGTCAGCGCGCTTCATGTAGTATTTTTCGCGGGCAAGGCGTTCTGTTTCTTTCAGATCGCTGTTGATCCGGTCCTGCTCGTAGTCCAGTTTTTTATTGGCGGACTCATAATAAGCTTTGTCGTCCTTTTGCTCCTGGATCTGTTTTTCCATATTCCGCCGGGCTATGAGGTTGTAGCGGTCAAAAAAAATCAGCCAGATGGCGGCAGCAGCCAGCAGCAAGACATACTTGACTGCCGAAGCCCTGAAAATCCGCAGAAAAGTACGCTGAAGGAGGGACCAAAGCTGCTGCATAAGGATATGGTTGAGAAAATACGATGATCTGCTGGTTGAATGTACCGGTATATTCCAGCCAGTAAATTTTTTTTCAAATATATACAGGGCGGCGGGGTTTTCCAAAGAGAATCTTGTATCTCAGCCCATGATCTGATATACAGGAGGTTAATACACAAAAACTGACCGCTTGCGCTGCAATCCACTACAATAACGCTGCTGGCTGGCTCGTATTCTCCTGACGGCACGTAATATTGAATAATAAGGAACCTGCTACACACACATTCACCCAACTCCATCAACAGAATACCCATGAGACTTCATACGATTTTTTTGCTGTGTTTTACGGGCGTCGGCCTCATGACACTGGCACAGCCTGAAGCCAGAAACCGCAAAGGCGACAAAACATCCCCGGCGTCTGATTCTCCTGCCACTCCGGCCCCTGATGCATCCGCAGCACCGGTATGGGATACACTCAAGCTGGCCGACGGAAAAATCTATATAGGCATGACCCTCAAACGCCAGATGCACGGCGAAGGTGTCCTCCTAGGCCTGGCCGGAGATACCATCTATAAAGGCACCTATCTCGCTGGCAAAAAAGAAGGAAAAGGGACCTATACCTCTAAGGCAGGGGTGTATACCGGAGAATGGGTGGCCAACATGATGCAGGGCACCGGGATCATGCAGTATGCCAGCGGCGATTATTATGAGGGCGGCTGGTCCGCCAATGCCCCACATGGCCAGGGGATCATGAAGTATAAGGACGGAAGCCGGTACGAAGGTGAGTTTGTAGCTGGCAAAAGACAAGGTGCCGGGCAGCTCACGACCGGCAACACTGTGTACACAGGCACCTGGGCACAGGATATGCTCAACGGACAAGGCTCCATGCGGCGACAGGAAACCACCTACACAGAAACTTATGAGGGCGGCTTCCAGAACTTCAAATATCATGGCCAGGGTACCTGGCGACGATCTCAGGACAGCATCATGAATGAGTACACCGGCAACTGGCAGGAGGGCATGACCCTCGGGGAGGGTGTCTATCGCATCAATGGCCGGGAATACACTGGTACCTGGGCGGCTGACAAAATCACTGGCACAGGCATATGCCGCACCGAGACCGGGGTGTATGAAGGTGCCTTTGTAGATGGGTACTTCCAGGGCAAGGGTTCATTCACCTACCTCGACAACAGTGTGTATATCGGTGACTGGGTGCGGGACTTCCGGCAGGGCAAGGGTACCTACAGCGCTGCCGATGGCTCGGAGTACTACGGAGACTGGTACATGGACGCGCCACATGGCACCGGCAAAAAAACCCTGGCCGATGGTACGGTAATCGAAGGCACCTTCCGAAACGGGAAATACGTCCCCTGACCTACTCCTGCAGGAGGCGGGCCTTACATGCCTCCAGCTCCGCCAGATGTGCAGCATCCAGGACTGGATAGCTTATGGGGAGCTGCTGCATACGGCTGAGTATGAGGCGTCCTGCGATCAGGCGGGCATTGTACTTGTCATCTGCCGGGACCACATACCAGGGAGATGCCGGGGTGGCCGTAGCATTGATGCAGTCGGTATATGCTTCCATATAGGCATCCCAGTGCGCCCGCTCGTCTACATCGCCGGCATTAAACTTCCAGTTTTTGTCGGGCTCTGCGATACGGTCCAGAAACCGCCGCCGCTGCTCGTCCCTGGACATATGAAGGTATATTTTGACCACCTCGATCCCGTTGCGGTGAAGATACTGCTCCAGATGGCGGATGTCCTCGTACCGCTGCTGCCAGACCAGGTCGGGTGTGCGGATATACTGCTCCGGGATACGTTGTGCCCCTGTCAGGATACCGGGATGGACGCGTACCACCAGGACTTCTTCATAATATGACCGGTTGAATACCGCGATTGTTCCCCGCTCAGGCAGGCAGAGCTGGGTGCGCCACAGGTAGTCGTGCTCCAGCTCTGTGTCGGTAGGCCGCTTAAAAGCATGTATCCGCACCCCATGCGGATTGACCCCTGACATGATGGCCCCGATAGCACTGTCTTTGCCGGCTGCGTCCATCGCCTGAAATATCACCACCATCCCATACCGGTTGTGGGCATACATCATGCTCTGAAGGTCATGGAGTTGCTCCTGAATTTCCTCCAGCTGGTGTTTATAGTCTTTTTTATCCTCATAGAGCCTGTCCAGCTCCGCAGGAAAATCTCCCGTGCTAAAGGTCTTGCCTCCCGTTACGGTACAGGCCGCTAATATGTCCGGATGCATATTCATAAGATGCAGGTATTGACCGGACAATATATTTCTTTATCCCGGTTTTCTGCGAAAAAAAACCAGCACACAAGGGGTACCCACACATGAAGAGGGATGCATATTACGGGAGCTTGAAAAAAATTTTGTTTAAGTAATGAACAAAACTATTAAACACCTGTTAATCTCTGTATATTCACTATCACGGAAACAAAACAACTTACACCGCCTGCTTACGTGGGTTTTCAGGGCTCTTTGACATCCATGCGATCCCATCATGTCTGATGACAGCCTTCTGGATGGCGCCATGCCTCCAGAAAACTGTCTAATTTTCCTTTCTCTTTCATTTTTACATGTTTATTATGGATACTTTACTCTCAATTTTCAACCTGCTGGCTAACCAGCTCAAGGCCGGAGACGCGATTGGATTCACGTTTTTCACCGGCTACATGTCCATGTTTGCAGCCTCCGTATTTTTCTTTCTGGAGCGCTCTCAGGTGGATGGCAAATGGAAGACCTCTCTGCTGGTCTCCGGCCTGATCACCATGATTGCAGCTGTGCACTATTATTACATGCGTGATTATTACCTGACCATCAGCGACTTGGCCGCATCTGAAGGCCGTGCCCTGCTGCCAGGTGAGGCATCACCTACCCAGTTCCGCTACATTGACTGGACCCTGACCGTTCCGCTCATGTGCGTAGAGTTTTATCTGCTCCTGCGTCCTTACGGCGCGAAAGTTGACCTCATGTGGCGTCTGATTGCTGCGTCTGTTGTAATGCTGGTTGCAGGGTATATCGGCGAAGCCTTTGCGGCAGGTGCAGGCAACCCTGGCATGCACTCCATCATCTGGGGTACCATCTCTACCCTCGGGTATGTGTACATCGTGTATGAAGCTGCTGCCGGTCCTGTGAAAAAACTGGCTGATGCATCTTCTAATCCTGAAGTAGCTAAGGCTGTACGTCTGCTCCGTAATTTCGTCATCGTAGGTTGGGCTATCTATCCGATCGGATACATGACCATGCCAGGCAACCTGCTTGCCGGTACAGGCTTGAACCTTGACCTGGTGTACAACATCGGTGACGCTATCAACAAAATTGGCTTTGGTCTGGTTGTATATCAACTGGCCATGAAGGCCAGCAAGAAGGATACGGCAATGGCCTGATCCTGATTGCGAAAGATTAATATGGAGACGATGGGAGGTTTCGGCTGTGATGGCCGGAATCTCCTTTTTATTTCCATACGACTGACAGACACCTGCATTCAGCGTCACTGATCCTACACCTGCTCTACGTTTTATCATGTCATGCGACAGGACTACGACTACCTTTTTGCCGGAGGTGGGTGTGCCGCCCTGAGCTTAGCTTGGCGGCTGGCTGATCCTGCCTTTGACGGGAGCCGGATAGTAATCATAGACCCCCTCCCCAAGACTTCTGATGACCGTACCTGGTGTTACTGGACCCGGGATGCGGACCCATATCCGGGGCTCCGGCACCATAGCTGGGATACTGCCGCCGTGAGTGGCCCGGGACAACACATACGACAGCCACTTTCCCCCTGGCGATATGTTCACCTGCGGAGTGCTGATTTTTACAGACATATCCAGCAGCAACTGGATGCGAGTAATCATTTTACCTATGTCCGGGACTATGTGACCCAGACAGAGGACCTCCCTGAGGGGGTGCGGGTACATACCCGCTCCAGCGGCAGTTTTATGGCACGGTGGGGTTTCAGCAGCCTGCCGGTCAGACCCGCCGGGACTGGTATCCACCTATGTCAGCACTTCATGGGCTGGCGGGTGCGTACGTGGCAACCTGTATTTGATCCGGGATGTGCTACCCTCATGGACTTTCATACCCCGCAACAAGGTCAGGTACGGTTTATGTACGTGTTGCCATTTTCGCAGACAGAGGCCCTGGTCGAATGTACGATATTTTCCCCGGCCTCCCTGCCACGCAGTACGTATGCCCATGCCCTGGATGCCTATCTGCGGGATCGGCTCCGATGTGGCGGATATGAGGTGCAGGAAACTGAGTGGGGCGAAATACCCATGACTACCTATACCTACCCCCAGTGGCAAGGTCCTCATATGCTGTCTATCGGTACAGCCGCAGGCAGAACCAAACCCACTACGGGTTATACCTTCATGCCGATACAACAGGAAGCGGATGCCATCGCAGCATCCCTGCGACAGACCGGCATACCTGTACCGCCGCCTGCCCGCGAGGCTCGATTTGTGTTTTACGACCGGCTGCTCCTCTGGCTCATCCGGGAGCGGGGGGGAGACGTACACCGGATTTTGCTGGATCTTTTTGCCCGAAACCGAATGGGGGACATCTTCCGGTTTCTGGACGAAAAAAGCAGCCTGGGATCGGATGCCTGGATGTTGGCCCGCCTGCCGTGGGGGCCCTTTATGCAGGCACTCTATGCCTGTTATATGCCCCAGGGCACCCCCTATCACCCGGGGACTGTCCATGTTCCAGATCATCTCTAACCGATTGTTTGTCATGGCTGATGTTTCCGCTGGTTCTTATCTCCAGAGCCCCGCCGCTGCCGTATCACTTACCCTGACGTTGGGGTGTCTGGGGTGGGCATGGCTGGACCCTGCCTCACTTACTACGGCAGAAATATGGATTTTTGGGGTGTCCATGCTTCTCACAGGCCTGCCACATGGCGCGACGGACCATGTAGTGTATCAGGCCATACGGCGGGAGCAGGATCGGCCCGTGCGCTGGGATTATTTTTTTGGGGGGTACCTGCTGGCGATCCTGCTATATGCCCTGCTTTGGATATGGATACCTGCCGGGAGCATGCTGATATTTCTGGGTATATCCGCCTGGCACTTTGGGCAGTCTCAGTACCAGCACCTGCGGGGGTCGGCGCAAGACCCGATGATCGCATTCCTTTATCTGAGCTGGGGTACTCTGATCCTTTTGGCTCTCCTGACAGCCCATCCTGCATCCGTGGCCCATATTGTCAGCGACTGGCTGCCATTGCTGCCTGAGGTGACCGGGATACGGACAGGTCTCGTGCTCGGGCTGGGCGGGATCTATATAAGCCTGCTGGCACTGTGTGTATGGCGTGCGCAGCTCAGCCTGCGGCAGGCAGCCATCGAAGTCTTATTTACCCTTTTGCTGCTGGGCATATTTGAGGCAGTGCCCTTGCTGGTGGGGTTTGCATTGTATTTTGGAGGCTGGCATGCTCCAGCTTCTATGCAGGCCGAGATACAGCATCTGCGCATGCAGCAGCCGGACTTTGGGCTGCGACAGTTTGTCAGGGCCGCCTGGCCCCTGACCCTGATCAGCGTGGTTGGGATCGGGATGCTGCTCGTGATAGGTCAGTACTGGCCGGCCTTGTCCCCGTTTCTGCTGCTCTTTATTGCAGTATCCGCCCTGACGCTTCCTCATCTGGTGGTCATGCACCGCCTTTATGAGCAAACCTGACCGACAGGCCTGTCAGTACCCCCAGGCGGCTGCACGAATTAGGAGATAATTCTACGCTCACTATGTCAAATGCCGAATATCTCTATATTTGCAATGAACGGGAGAAAAAAACCGTTGTTGTTTTGATCTCCGGCATTTATCTGGCATAGATGAACCAACTTACGACATTTGTTACAGGCATCCTGCTGATATGTCTGGTGCCACTTCAGGCACAGGACATCATCCCCAAACGAGAATTCAGGGGGGCTTGGATAGCGACTGTATCCAATATTGACTGGCCCTCAAAAGCTGGTTTGCCCGTCGCGCAGCAGCAGTTGGAGCTGCTGGACCTGCTGGATACTCTGTCTGCACATGGCATCAATGCTGTGATCTTCCAGGTACGTCCGGCGGGAGATGCGTTTTATGCCTCAGCGTATGAGCCCTGGTCCGAGTGGCTGAGCGGGCAGCAGGGCCGGGCACCGGATCCCTGGTATGATCCGTTGCAATTTTTGCTCGACGAGTGTCACCTCCGCGGGATGGAGGTTCATGCGTGGTTCAACCCCTTCCGGGCAGCCATGAATGTCAGTGCTTCAAAGACCTACGCACCTAATCACCTCAGCAAGACCCATCCGGAGTGGCTCGTCCAGTACGGCAATCACCAGTATGCCGATCCGGGGATTCCGGAGGCGCGCACCTATATCGCACAGGTGATCATGGATGTGGTGCGCCGGTATCCCGTGGATGCGGTACACTTTGACGATTATTTTTACCCGTACAAGGTTGACAATAAGCCTTTTCCGGATGACCAGAGTTATGCACAATATGGTCAGGACTGGGAGGACCGGGATGCCTGGCGACGGGACAATGTGAACCAGTTTGTGCGGCAGATACGCGACAGTCTCCTGGCTGTGCGGTCTTCGGTCAGGTTTGGGATAAGCCCCTTTGGGGTATGGCGCAACCGGGACCGGGATCCCCGGGGCTCCGACACCCGCGGAGGGCTGACCAGCTATGACGACCTGCATGCAGACGTACGCTACTGGCTGGAACAGGGCTGGATAGACTATGTCGCGCCGCAGATCTACTTCAGCATCGGATATGGCCCGGCTGATTTTGCGCGGCTGGCAGCGTGGTGGAGCCGCAACAGCTACGGGCGGCAGTTGTTTATCGGGCACTCACCGTACAAAGTGGACAACAACAGCGACCCCAACTGGAAGGATCCGGGAGAGATTCCGTCGCAGATCCGGCTGATCCGTGAGCAGGAAGAGATTCATGGAAGTGCTTTTTTCAGTGCCAACTGGTTTCTGAAAAATCCCCTGGGCTGGGCAGACTCTTTGCAGAACCATTATTACCGGTATCCGGCGCTGCTGCCATCGGCTCCCTGGCTGGAGCGAATCCCTCCCCAGCCCCCACTGGGCCTGGAGGGCCGCTCATCCCGCGCGGGGCTCAGCCTTTTCTGGCAGCCGGAGCCTGATGCAGCTTATTATGTCGTGTACCGGCAGGCAGGCAAATACGCGCCGGAGACCCGGCCCGAGCAGATTGTGGCTGTCGTACGCGGAGGCCGCTCCGAGTGGACTGATGCCCATACCCAGTTTCTGAAACGATACCACTACGTGGTCACAGCGGTAGATGCCAATCACAACGAAAGCCTGCCCTCAGAAGGACGCCTCCAGCGCCGGGTCCACCGAAATGCCAGGCCCTAAAATTAATTTGAAAAACGTTTCTATTTTATCTGAAAAATCGTACATTTGATCCCCAGAACTGACCATCATCCAAACATTGTTTCATAGTAGGTTTCATGGCCGATAGATTTTATCCTTACACCTGAAAGCGCTATTCATACTTATGGGTTCCATGCCATAAAGCACATTAGTTCATACAGCCACAGATCACCATGAAATTCATAGCCTGACCCGACAAGCCAACAGGAGTCTATAAAAACTGCCCTTACACATTTATGTCAAGTCTTTTTCCAGTCTGAATATTATTTATTGCTAGTATATGGCCAATTTTTCAGTTCCCGCCTTAACTAAAATAGCTGTCTTCTATGACGGTAACTATTTTTCCCACGTCAGCAACTATTACTACTATGAGCACGAACGCAAAGCCCGCCTGAGCATCGCGGGTCTGCACGAGTTCATCCGGCAGCATGTGGCTGAAAACGAAGATCAGGATCCTCAGTATTGCCACATAGTGGACGCCCACTACTTCCGGGGCAGGTTGAACTCCTTCGACGCCAACGAGCAAAACCGCCTGCTGGCAGAGCGTATCTTCGATGACATCCTCATGAATGAGGGCGTGGTCACCCACTATCTGCCGCTACGAGTCCGGGACAATCGTATTGAAGAAAAAGGCATTGACGTATGGATGGCACTCGAAGCCTACGAGCTGGCTATCCACAAACAATTTCAAGTTGTAGCCCTGATTGCCTGCGATGGGGACTATGTCCCGCTCGTACGGAAGCTCAACACCCTCGGCATACGCGTGATGGTGCTGGGATGGGACTTTGAATATACCGATGAGCGCACCAGCCGCCAGCGCAAAACCGTGACGTCCATGGAGCTGCTTCGCGAAGCGACCTATCCGGTCTCCATGCATGAAATGATTGACAACAAGATCAAGAAAAACGATGCACTTGTAAGCAATCTTTTCATTAACAAAGAGCGCCGGTTTGTACCGTCTCAGCAGCAGCCTCCTGTCGTACAGCCGCAGGTCCAGCAGCGCCGCCCCTATGTAGAGTATGACCCTGAGCAGTCTTTTCAGAGCACCATTCATAGCCTGAAAAATGGGTACGGATTTATCAACATGCCGCCCAATAACCTCTACTTCCACTATACCAATTTGACCGAAGGCGACTTCAACGAGTTGCAGGAAGGCGACCCGGTCCTCTTCACCATCGGACGGAATGACAAGGGCCAGGATATCGCCCTGAATGTCCGGAAAGTCGAAGAAGAGATCTGAGCGCTTACTTAATACCACGAACTGATCTTGTACAGGCTGCCTTAGGGCAGCCTGTACTGTATCCCCCCTACCCGATCACCAGAAAACTTGCAAAAAAAATCAACTGAATGAGGTAAAGAGGTACGGCCAGTTGGTTATGGGCTGGCAGGCGCTGCATATGAAAGGCATAATGCATAAACCAGCTGATGACATACCAGGCAAAATAATTCTGGAGGGGAATGACGCCCCCGGCCCAGTACCACATGTCAAACCGGATGGCCATAGGTTCTATCAGTATATCCAGCAACACCATAAGGGCTGCACCTACACTGGCCTGAAGCCAGATATTATCCGTCGCGGCACGTGCCATAATACCCGTAATGTACAGCAGCATCACCCAGTTGAGCCCGATGAGCGGGGGTACCTGTGCTATTTTGAACCCAAGCGCCTGCCCATAGCTGTAACTCCCGAATATCATCCCGGTAGTGACACCAGCCAACTCCACCAGATATCCGGCCCAGAATATCGAAAAAATAAACACCCCAAACTGCAACGACCAGGGGCGGTGAAACCACGCCAGCAACCCCAGCGACACGACCAGGTTCAGGGGGATCAACTGCTGAAACAAGCCCCGGGAAGCTTCCAGGTTTAGCCCGATGAGGCCCACCTGATGAAATACTGCCAGAAAAACAATGGCAGCCGTTGTTATACGTTTCGTCCTTTCCATACATTACGGCCTGAAAGACGTTTGTTCACAGCACTTATCCCGATCCAAACCAGCGAAACCATGTGGACCGGATGCATCCAGAGACTCTCCCATACCGGCATCCGGGCCGTGAGGCTGCTGGTGATGCGGATGCCAGCGATCATCCCGATGGATATCAGTAGCTGATAACCAGTCAAATACGGTGCCAGCAGCAGCCAGCATCCCCAGACCAGCAGCAGAAAGACCACCAGGCCCGGAATACTGTTGCCAAATCCGGCGAGAATATTTTTGCTGAATCCGGCTATCCCTTCCTGATAACTCCGGTACATATGACAGGTGATGCGCCCGCCACCCGTGTAGGTCATCCCCCGCAGCCCGAGGGTCTTGACCTGCTGCATGATCGCAATATCCTCGACGATCACCGTCCGCACACGCTCGTGCCAGCGGTAGGCCCGGTAGGCCGAGCCCTCAAAGAGCATACACTGCCCATTGGCAGCGGCCATAGACGGAAAGGGGAGCCGGTATATCCACCAGAGCGGGAGCAGGGGGAGCAGGAGAAAAAACATGACAGGAATCGTGGCTTTTTCACCCCAGGTCTCCATGCGCTGGTCCGGAAAAACGGAGAGCAGGGTTACCTCCCGGCGCTGCATCTCTGCGACCAGAGCCGCCGGGTAGTCCGGGTCCAGCTGACAGATATCTGCATCCAAAAATAGCAGATATGCACCTGTGGCAGCCTGCGCCAGTTGGTGGCAGGCGTGATTTTTGCCGAGCCAACCCTCCGGGAGGCCTGTGCCCGTGATGATCCGGAGCCTGGGCCAAGCAGCCGCTGCTGCGGCCAGCAGCACAGGTGTCTCATCGGTAGACTGGTCATCGTAGATGATCACCTCGTAGTCCGGGTACCGGATATGGGGCAGCAGGGCCAGCAGGGTGGGCAGGCTACGGGCTTCATTGCGGGCAGGAATCAGGATCGAAAGCCGGCCCTGCACCTCAGGAATGCCCGGCGGCACCTGTGGCCGCGAAATCAGGTTGTACAGGCTCACCATCAGGCGCACCCCCAATCCTGCCCATACCGTGTACAACAATCCCTCCATGCTTGATCTTAGCCAGCTGTCGTATCGGCTGGTGCGGGCTGATCCGGATTAAACTCACCTTCCCACCGGGCTACTACGCAGGTAGCCAGGCAATTGCCGATGACATTGACTGCCGTGCGGGCCATGTCCATCAGTTCGTCTATCCCGATGATCAGGAAAATAGGCCACTCTGGCAGCCCAAAAGAAGTCGCTGTCCCAAAGAGGATCACCAGTGAGGCACGTGGCACCCCGGCCACACCTTTGCTGGTGAGCATCAGGCTGAACACAATCAGGAGCTGCTGCGAAAACGAAAGGTCTATCTGGGCCGCCTGGGCCACAAAGATGGTCGCCAGTGCCAGATACAACGTGGTGCCGTCCAGGTTAAAACTATACCCCGTAGGCATCACAAAAGAAACAATCTTGCGGGGTACCCCCAGCTCTTCCATCGCTTTCATGGCCTTGGGAAGGGCCGCCTCTGAGCTGGTCGTCGCAAACGCCAGGGATACCGGCTCACTGATGGCCCTGATAAACCGCAGGATCGGCACCCGGGCGATCAGGGCTACCGGCAGGAACACCAGCAGGATCAGCGCTATCAGGGCTCCATACAACGTCAGCAGAAGCGCCCCGAGGTTATACAGGACCTGAAATCCCTTTTCGCTGATCGTGTATGCAATCGCGGCACCTACCGCAAAAGGTGCACAATACATGATCACCCCCGTAAACTTAAACATCACCTCAGAGAGTGCATTGGCAAAACGAAGCATACTGCCCTTGTGCGGCTCATGTACCATGGAGAGGCCTATCGCAAACAAGATGCTGAAAATGACAATCTGAAGTACCTGACCTTCCGCAACAGACTTGGCAATATTTTCCGGAAAGATATGCAGCACTACTTCTTCCCAGGTCTGCTTGACCTTGGGAGGTACCGGAGCGAGTGTTTTACCATCTTTCAGCAGCTCGTAGGTATTTTTGCCCTCATCTATCCGCACGGTCAGGTCAGCGGCTGTATAGTCTTTGGGAGGAATCACGGTCTCCCCCTCGATCCCCTTACCTGCCTTGCTAAAGTTGATGGCGCCCAGACCGATAAACAAGGCAATGGTCGTCACTACCTCAAAATAGAGCAGCGATTTCCATCCCATACGCCCCACCTGCCCAAGATTAGAGTGCCCGGCAATGCCCACCACCAGGGTACCAAACAGCAGCGGCCCGATAATGGACTTGATCAGCTTGATAAATACCCGGCTGACAATATTCAGGTGGTGGCCTACCTGCGGAAAGTCCGCTCCTATCTCAGCCCCAATCACCATGCTGACAAGAATCCAAATGGTGAGTGAACGCTTCTGATAAGCATATAGCCCAAAAGCTGCTACTGCGAGCCAGCGTACAGGCATAAGGTTCAGCACAGCACCCAGTGCCAGCACAGCAGACGCCACCAGGAGAAATCCCAGGTGTGTGGTGACTTGTTTGAAAGAAGATGAGGCCATACAGGCGCGCAGGTTGAAGGGCTAAGAAAGTTTACTCAGGCAAGATACTTGCATTTTCCGTAAAAAACAGAACCCGGGACATGAATCACCGGGGTTTTATTTGGAGCGGCCCGTCACACAAAAGTATTTTTATCTGTATCCATAATTATTCGTGATTCTAAAAAAAACACCCTAACTTTCTGGTATTCAAAACATTGAAGATTTCATATATGAAATTTTTCAAATAATATGATCATCGCCCTATGTCCGCAGCCGAAGATGAAATATGACCTCATTCCCATTGTACGGAGATCGTATCGCCCTCCGTCCGATGCACAAACGAGAGCGATATCTGTTCTACCGGTGGGCGACACGCTCAGATGCGACTCCGTGGTGGTATGGCTCGGTATATCATGATGAGGTCCCTTCTTATGAAGCGTTTAAGATGGATTGGGCAGATTATTATTTTGATGAGCGGTACCCTCTCAAGGGCCAGTGTTTTGTGATCATGCTGGGCAGCGAAAAAATCGGGCAGATCAACTATAATGCTATTCATCCTGAAGATTTGTCTGCCGAGCTTGACATTATCATTGCCTGGAACACACACCAAAACAAAGGATACGGCACAGATGCGATCCGCACCCTCACCCGTTACCTGTTTGAGCACCTGCACCTGCGGCGATGCCGGATAGAGGTCATCAACCTCAATATCCGGGCCATCAGGGCCTATGAAAAAAGCGGGTACCGCCATACCTATACCTATGAGCGCCAGGGGCTTATCTGGCACGTAATGGAGGTACTGGCAGGTTATCCTGCGGGTGCCCATGAAACCGAACACACAACCCCACACCTTTCACACCCCTGATGGCCCCGCAGAAATATGCAGGGCAATGCTATGGCACCCTGTCTGCGGCTGTGGATTGTAGAAAGAGTCGTATATTTTTGCGAACTTAAAGTCGTACGCTTACTAACTCGTAACCACATGAACGTATTATTTGCCCTGATGACCCTTTGGATCACTTCCAGCACGGTCACCCCTCAGCAGCAGCCTCCCCGCCTCCTCAAGGCCGAAGCTGGCCTCCAGCTCTACAGCCTCCGCAACCAGCTCAAGCAGGACCTGCCCGGCACCCTGGCCTGGGTCAAGTCGCAGGGTATCACCCAGGTAGAAATGGCTGGCCTCTATGGCCTGACAGCTGCCCAGTTTAAAGCAGAGCTTGACAAGGCCGGCCTCAAAGCCACCAGCATGCACGCCGGATATGATCGCTTCACCGGGGACATAGCAGGTGTAATCGCAGAAGCCAAAGCCCTGGGAATCAAGTATGTAGGTCTCCCCTGGTACCCACACTCCGGAGACGTGTTCACCATGGCGGATGCTCAAAAAGCCGCCAAAGACTTTAATGCCTTCGGCAAAAGCCTGGCCGACGCCGGTCTGGTGTTTTTTTATCACAACCACGGCTATGAGTTCCAGCCCTGGGAAAACGGTACCCTCTTTGATTATATCATGACGAATACCGATCCCAATCTTGTCAAGATCGAAATGGATGTACTCTGGGTCGTATTCCCGGGCCAAGACCCGGCTGCGCTCCTGCGCAAGTATCCCGGACGCTACGCCCTCATGCACATGAAGGACCTGCGCCAGGGGGTCAAGGGCAATCTCTCCGGCCACGGTGATGATGATATCAGCGTAGCAATGGGCACCGGCCAGACCAACTGGGCAGAGGTGTTTAAGGCAGCCCGCAAAGGAGGAGTCACGGAGTTTTTTATTGAGGACGAAGCCGCTGCTGTCCAGCAGCAGATCCCGGTCAGCCTGAAGTTTCTCCGGGGCAAATAAGCTGAATCTTATATCGGCCCGGGTATTCCGGGCCGTTTTTTTTGACCATTACCCTATGGAACCCACCGTAGCTGCCCTCCGCACCCACCTGGAATCCCATGCCCGCCCGGCTGATGCCCGGCAGATGGAGGCCTATATGCGGGACCTGTTTCCGTTTTTGGGCATCAAATCACCTGATCGCAAGGCCCTGGCAGCCCCCTGGATCAGCCTGGCAGCACCTGCCAAAGTCGTCGATTCTGCCCTGATCCTCGATCTCTGGGACCAGCCTGAGCGGGAGTTCCAGTACATCGCGCTGGATATGCTGATAGCATATGCCCGCAAGGCTCCGGAGGATTTCATCCAGCTGTATGCAGACCTTATCACCACCAAATCCTGGTGGGATACAGTGGACGGACTGGCTGGCACCTGCGTCGGTGCGCTTTTCAAACGATACCCGGAGATGATACCGGTCTGGGTACCCGCCTGGATGGACTCCGGCAATATCTGGCTCCAGCGTACCTGCCTCTTATTCCAGCTTTTTTACCGCCAGCAGACGGATTGGGCCCTGATGACACACCTGATCGGCACCCTGGCTGGCTCACGCGAGTTTTTTATCCAGAAAGCCATCGGGTGGGTGCTCCGGCAATACAGCAAAACAGCTCCCGGGGTGGTACGCACCTATATTGACACACACGAGCTCGCGCCGCTGAGCCGCCGGGAAGGCCTGAAATGGCTGACCAAACACCCCAACTCCTGATATCCTGGCAGGGTGGTATTCACAGAGCCCTGTATAATAACCTGATCGTAACGTACTTATACCCAAAGCTTCATCACATGGTAGCGGACGGCTGGCAAGCCACACCCTGACCTGAATTACCCACATGATCCCTTAAGTTCAAAAAATCTGATTATCTTCAACCAGGAATAATATCAACTCCTGCGTATGAAGCATCAACACGGCTTACCAGCACTGGCAGTACTCCTGCTATTCTCTCTGGGTACAATGGCCCAGGACCGGTACCAGACGGTACGGGGTCGGGTGAGTGACCGGGATACCCGGCAGCCCTTGGCGGGTGTCTCTGTAGTGCTGATGGCCGGCACGGTGCCGATGGGCGGCATTTCAGATGAAAACGGGTATTACCGGATCTCCCAGGTACCGGTTGGCACCTATACCCTCCAGGCGAGGTATCCGGGATATGGTGTTTTTTCGTCCGAAAACCTGATTGTATCCTCCGCCAAGGAACTGGTCTATGATATAGCACTGGCAGAGGCAACGCAGGAAATGGTAGCCGAGGAGGTGCTGATCAGCGCCCAGAGCCACCCGGCCCACGCCATCAACGAACTCTCAGTCGTGAGTACGCGGTCTTTTTCCGCAGAGGAAACCCAACGTTACCCGGCCGGGGTCAATGATCCCGGGCGTATGGCCCTCACCTACCCCGGTGTACAAAAAGGCGGAGACGACTCCGAAAATGATATTATTATCCGGGGCAATTCATCCTTCGGGATGTTGTGGCGGCTGGAAGGCATAGATATCCCCAACCCCAACCACTTTGCCCGGCCCGGTACGTCCGGGGGAGGTATCACGGTATTCAGCGCCCAGTTGCTGGCGACCTCTGACTTCTGCACCGGGGGCATGGCGGCGGAGTATGGCAATGCGATCTCCGGGGCGTTTGACATCCACTTCCGGAAAGGCAACATGGAAACCCGCGAAAACCGCTTCCGGTTCAGCCTGCTTGGCATAGACCTCAATACAGAAGGCCCGATCCAAAAAGGCCGGTCTTCTTATGTCGCCAATATCCGGTACTCCACCCTCGGCCTGCTAAACCGGATGGGGTTTTACCTCGTCGGCGAGCGGGTCAGCAATGATTTTCAGGACATTTCCTTCAACCTGGCCTTTGATGGCAAAAACGGTAAATCCTTTGTGATGGTGTTTGGCATGGGGGGCCTCAGCCTGGAGCGCTACAGCCCGGTGACGGATCCTGCTGCCCGCGAGCCTGGCCGGAGCAATCACTGGGAAGACCGGATACAAGGCAGCAACATGGCCGCTGTCGGGGTGACCTGGACCCGGCTGCTCGACGAAAACTCCTACCTCAAAGCCGTGGCAGCCGTGGTCGGAAATGAGATATTCCGGGAATACGACACGCTGGACCTGCAAGATGTGCGGTACCGATACAATACAGAGTTGTACCTGGACCAGCGGCTCACCGCTTCCCTCACCTACCACCGGAAGCTGGGTGCCCGCACCCGGTTCAAAACGGGTATGTTCCTCAATCAGTCCTTTTTTGACTTCTACCGGCAGTCGGCCCCCCGGCGACCTGGCACTGACATCACCACCGATCCCGTCAGAAC
Organism: Bacteroidia bacterium; assembly: GCA_033762375.1. GTDB lineage: Bacteria > Bacteroidota > Bacteroidia > J057 > J057 > RDXT01. The sequence goes on along the minus strand of JANRLQ010000023.1, from coordinate 5,772 downwards.
CCTCAATGTGGATGGACAGGGCCAGACCCAAACGTTCCAACTATATGCACAGGTCAGCCACCAGCTCTCCGATCAACTCACGGTTAATGCCGGGGCACATTTTCTGACCCTCCTCCTCAACCAGACGACAGCACTGGATCCCCGGATTTCCTTTAAATACCAGACCAGCCCCCGGCAAACCATAAGCCTGGCCTATGGGCTTCACAGCCAGCACATTCCGATGAATTTTTTCTTTTATGTGGAGCAAGACACCCTGACCGATGGCTCGGTCACGACGATCTCCCCCAACCGCAACCTTCCCATGATCCGGTCGCACCACCTGGTATTGTCCTATAACCGGGTACTGGGCGCACAATTCCGGTTTATGGCAGAAGTATATTACCAATCCCTGTTTAGGGTGCCGGTCCGGGCTGACGACCCGCTTTGGTGGATGCTCAACTACCAGGGCGGCGTAGCCGATGCACCCATGACTGCCGACGGTACCGGCCAGAACTACGGAATAGACATTGCCCTGGAGAAATTTTTTACCGGACGGTTCTATTTTCTCATTACCGCTTCCCGGTTCAAGTCACAGTTCCAGCCGCTGGACGGCAATACGTATAATACCCGTTTTGGGACCGAATACACCACGACCTGGACGGTAGGCAAGGAGTTTACGTTCAGCAAAGGGCAAATCCTCCAGGTCGGGGCCCGGCTCCTCTGGAATGGCGGCTTTCGCTACACGCCGTATCAGCCCGACTCGTCTGCCTTGCTGGGGTATTATGTCCCGGACCAATCACAACTCTGGGAGGCCCAGGTGTCACCTTATATCCGGGTGGATGCGCGTATCTCGTACCGGTTCAACAACCGGCGCACGGCATCTCTCCTCTCCCTGGATGTCCAGAATGCCTCTAACCGATACAACCCCAATGGAGTCGGATACGATCCGGTCAAGCGCGAGCTGTACAATACCGGGTACCCCGGCGGACTCATACCGGTACTCGGGTATCAACTCGATTTTTGAGGACACGGGGCAACCAGATACTTCCTGCCAGGAACAGTATCAGTACGCCGGCGGCCAACATCCAGTACCAGGCGGTACGGGGCGGATGTATAGGCCGGGCATCCCCGCTGAGCAGGTGGGCAGCCCAGGTATAGGGGTACCCGCCATCCGCGATCAGGCGTAGCTGGGCCTGGCGCAGGGCTTCGTCCCGGGACTTTCCGGTTGCCAGCTCCGTATAAAAAGCCTCCATCAGGCGTTGGGTGCTCCCGTCATTGACAGACCAGAGGGTGGCTATCAGGCTTCGTGCCCCGGCATAAAAGAACCCCCGCGCAAGGCTTTGTACCCCCTCGCCTGCATAGTCGCTGCCCAGTTGGGTCTCGCAGGCACTCAGCACGACCAGATCCGCGTCCAGCTCCAGGGTGTAGAGGTCATGGAGATAGAGGTTGTGGGGGTCTAGTTGCAGGGTATCCGGATTGGTACCCGACCCGGTGAAGGCCAGGGCATGAAATTTATCATTGGCCTCATGCAGGAGGCCATGGCCTGCGAAGTGTACGACCTGGTATTTGCCTGCGCTGCTGATAAAATTGTCGCGGGTCGCCTCAGGCCCCGCCAGCGAGTCACCGCCCCATATCCGTACAAGGTTCTGCGCCTCTGCGCGGGCGGCTGGCAGGGTCGCCAGGGGCCGTGCGGCACGGTCACCAGGGCCACGCTCAGATTCTGATACAGCACCCGCCTCATACACAGGCGCTACCGCCAGCAGGCGTGCCGGTCCCCAGGACCGGGGGCGGCTGTTGAGTTCTTTCCAGAGGGTGGCGGAGTACATATACCGCACAGCCCGCTCCCGGATCAGGTAGGGCCAGGCCGCAACATCAGCACCGGCAGGCACCGGCCCTGTGAGCAGGGCCGCAAACGGGACATAGTTGATCGCCTGATCGGGGGATATAATCAGCGTGCCGCGGAGTTCGGCGGCGACAGGTGCCAGGAGGGTCTCCCAGAGCCGGTTGGCTGCTGTGGTATAAAGATCCTTATAAACCGAGCGCTTGCCCCCTGACAGTATCTGCACACTGTCGCTCTTCATCAGGGTTAGCAGCGATGTAACATCGGCCTTGAGGGTATGCGCCTGCGTGCGGAGCATCCAGGCCCGGTCACGCTGGATCACAAACGTAAACAAGGCCGTATCTCCGGCAAAATACGCGACATAGGTATCCTCGCCCATCATACGTTGCACCTCCGCTATCCGGGTCTGCACCAACCCGTGCCGCGCTGCAGCATAACCGGGATAAGCCGCCGAGATCGAATCCTGCAGGGCATCTAAGGCATCCTGGGCGTTCAGGACTTCCTGCTGCAAGTCTGTAAGGGCCTCCTCCCCGGCCTGCCGGGCTTCAAACACGGCCTGCTCGGCATCTCCCAGGGCCTGGCGCAGGTGCAGAAGGCGCTCGCGCTGCGCAGGATCAAGCCCCTGCCGCGCCTGCAACTGCCGTATCTGCTGGACCAGCAGGGTAGCCTTGCCCCGCTCCGCCAGCCGGAATGCCTGCTCCAGCCGGGCCGGGCTGCGGTCGAGGGTATATAAGGTATAAGCAACCTCCAGGGCATCTGCGAGGAGGCCATGCTGATAGTCCAGGTGCGAAAGCTGCGATGACTCAAAACTAAATACCCGCATCAGCAGGTCCTCCACCTGCAGGGCCGCCTCATAGTACTGCATCGCAGAGTCCAGCCATACCGGCTGTTTTGTCTGCTCATACCGGTACGCATATACCGAAGCGATGGTCGAAAATGTCTCCGACAGTTTGTTTTCCGCATAATACCACGTGCTGTCCGGCAGGGTAGCAGGCGAGCCGGGGAGCAAAAGGCGCTGGGCCGTCAGGGCATGGGCCATGGCGGAGTCAGGGCGGTGGAGGTGGAGGGCGATGGTGGCGCGGCGGTGGTAAAAACTCACTTGATCACGTGCATAATAACTACCATAGCTCAGCGCATGGTATTCAACAGCCATCTTGTATGCACTGTCAGCAGACTGATACATTCTTTGATCAAAAAAAATATTTCCTCTAAGTAACCAAGTCAGATAAGCCAAGAGTACATTTTCGTTTTGGCTTACTAACTGATCAACTTTTTTCAAATAAAGCTCCGCTCTACCAATTTCATCAACCATTTGAAAAATTTCAGCCAGCCGGATATATATTAATCCTATATTTTCATCATCCAGAAGCTCCCACTTTAATCCACTATCTAGCAATTTTATTGCATTTTGATATGATTTTTGCAATCTATACACATTCGCTAAATCCAATAAATATTTAATAGCTTGTTTGCGATTTTTTAACAAAGAAAGATTAAATCCTGTTTCAAGTAAATGTCGTGCTTTTTCATATTCTCCCTGCCTCACATATAAGTTGCCTAGTGGCTTATATACATTGATCAAAATTCTGTTATTATATTTTGCCTCATCTATCCCAATATAAATGGACAATGAAGATTCATAATGTTTTATTGCCTGTTCAAATTCACCTCTTACCTCGGCAAAGTAACCTTTGTTGATCAACCAGAATGCCAAAACCGTATCCGGCATATGAGTTGTAAATGTCTCTAGGATGTCAAATACGGAAGTCTGACACGCAGTATTTCCCACTTGCCTGTATTTCTCTCCTACCATAACCAGACTTTCAACCCACTTATATAAGCTATCCTTAGCCAAAAATATCTCTGCAGCATGTAGCCCCCAATATTCAGCTTCTTCGGGAAGGGTTGCATCTATGCACTTCCTAAACAATTCGGTTCCGCTCTGTCCAACTGACTGAGAGGGTAATATACTTAACAAGCCTATCAAAAGCAATAGCCTGATGACTATGTGCGTGAGGTTATCTCTCCGTTTTTTTGCATTTTCGTAGCTAAACGTCTGATTTTGATATGCATCCATGTTTTAACTGCGTTTGTTGAAAAATAGTACGAAATCACAAGCAACCTTATGGGCTGCTTGTGATTTTAGTTGACATACCCCCTCTCTATCTTTGACGTTGAAACATTCGCCATAGCAGAAATAGAATGATCACCAAAAACAAAATAAGTAGTCCGATCAGGATAGGATAACATTCCAGACAGCAAGTTGGGAGTTTACCAGAAAGGGACGGAATGGGTACCTTCTCTACGTTGGTGTCAAAACTGCTGGCCTTATTTATATGATCAAAATACACCCTAGCCCGCCACCTTAAGGAATCAACTCCAGACAAATTGGCATCAGTTGAAACCTGAAACATCAACTTTCCGATTGTTTTAGAACGATCAACTAACCCCACCTGATCTTCACCAGGTAGTGTTGCCGGAAAGGTAAAGGAAATAGAATCCGGTTTAGTGTTATCATAACTTACATTTCCTCCACCCACTGCATCCAGCGTGATAGATGATACATCTAAGTTCCCGATGTCTATCCCGGGCGTACTTTTGGGAAGCTTAACAATAACTTTCTGCGTTACAGCAGAGCCTTTATTGACAAATGTGATGGTACAATTTAGTTTTTGAGCGATACCAATTGGGTACAGCGTATCAGGCGTAATACTTAAACTATTGGGGTCGCGCGCACCTGTTACATGTCTTACCAAAGGAGGAGACGTAACAGTTGCTACTCTTAGTGCTGATAGAGTCGCCAACATCTCTGTATCTGTATCAAATGGTGCATCTTTCTTAACCCGAACATCCAGGTACACCACACGTGGATATAACTTGCCGTTGCTGTACGTACTTCTGAACACAATTTTTCTATCATATCTACCCCCGTAATAAGTTCCACTTACAGGGATGGGATCTATCATAGTTTCTCCGTGAGGCATTCTGACCGAACTTGGTATTGCTGTCGGAAACTCGATATATTTACTATTGTAATAAAATGTCAAATCGCTAGTACTTACTGAAGGAAAGTATGCAATTGCGATCACAAAATCATCCTGACGCATCACATTATGTATGGAGTTAGAAAAAAACAAAATACCTGGTTTATCCATAGAGTCCAGCGGATTTGTGCCGCTAGTGACAGGGGGAATCATAAAACCAGGTGTGGCAGGGCTGCTCAGACGATTTTGGCTAGGAAGGCTGGTGGCTGTATAGTAGCTTATGGAGGAGACTCTTGCTATAGCCGTTCCGGATGTTATGCTGTTAACATGAAAAGTATATCTTTTTGAGAATGTATTCACCATTGAATCTGTTTCAAACACCGTAAAATACCCATCTCCATACTCAAGCAGATGGCTATAAAAGGGTTTTTTTAGACCATCAACAAATTCAAGGGGTGGCAAGTCACCATTATACGTCCTAGTCGCACCTGTACCTTCCACCTCCAACGACTGCCCCATCCCCGCCAGTGCTCCACTGACCATCATTATCAGAAGAATAAGCTTTTTCATAATCGGTACGGTTTTGTGTGGGTTGACCATTTGCGATTAAATAACGAAACATCTTCGGGTTTTCATACAATCTGTATAAAAAAAATGTCAGACAGCTTGCATAAAATACCGTTGCCGGAGATATGACGCAGTAACGGGCCGGATTACATCCCGGATTACGGGATATGTAATACTTTTTTTCAAATCAACCTGCGCCGTTGTTCAAACGTTACGATATTACCGGGGAGGCATGCGGCTGCCAGGTCCTGCAATGAGGCGGGGGGCTTATGCGTTATACCTCCTTGTGAACCCTATGCTGATGAAACACGGATATACTTGTTGCCTGCTGCTTTTTCTGGCGCTCTCCGGTGCAGCTCAGACGACCCTCGAAGGCTCTGTTTATGACCGGAGCCGGGGGAC
>JANRLQ010000022.1:0-36753 GCA_033762375.1 Bacteroidia bacterium | reverse complement strand
TAAGGGGTCATATCTATAGATGCAACCGCGACCGGAGCCGATGGGTTAGCCATATTGACGATGTCCAGCTTATTGGCAATGGAGTTGGCAATAAACATCCGGTCGGAACCCGCATCAAAGCTGACGATCTCAGCTGAGTTGAGGCCGGAAGTGCCATTGCTATAGCTGGTCAGAACACTGATCGCCAGTTCATCAGAAGGCGCAGGGGCCAGACGATCATTATCATTGATATACACCAGCAGGTTGGCAGTGCTACCGATCAGGGCATTGGACTGAGACTGGAGGCTCAGGACAAAATACTCGTCATTTTCGGCAGCAGCATCATCTGTGACGGGGATCGTCAGGGTCAGGGTATCATTGGTGGCCGTGCTGAAAGACAGGGTCTGCGGTGCAAAGGTATAATCGGTACCAGCCGTGGCGGTACCAAAGGCAGGCAGTACAACATTCACTTCAGAAACAGCAGATAGAAAAGACGCGACCGCCGTCACCGTGACGGTAGGGGTACCTTCTGTGACCGTGATGCGGGCGCTGGTCCAGGATATGGTCGGCGCGAGGGGGATATTGACGGTACCGGGAGTCGCAAAAATTGTCGTACCGGTATTAGAGGCACCCTGGGAGAGAGTTGCCACTTGCCAGTTGGAGGCCTGGTTATTGTCCAGGTTAAAGTTGATCACCTCAATAGACGGACCGCCCCCATTGGGATCAGGTGGCCCGAGCGGCCAGGGAGCCACGTCGTCGTACGTTACCGTCTCAATGAGACCACCTTCGGTATTAAACAGGTCAAAGGTCTCTCCACCGTTGCTGATCGCACCCGTGTACTGGAAAAAAGGCTGACCATAAAAAGCAGCGGCAGCGCTGGCATTTTGTGACAGGAGAACGGTCATGCCGGGTGCCAGGGTGTACTCCGGGAAGGTAAACGAAATCCCGTTGGAGAGCTGGAAACCCCCCATCGGTACAGGTACCGTACCGGCATTGTATATTTCTACGAAATCAAGGGTATCTGCACCACTTGGCTCATCGTACATAATCTCAGTCACGACCAGGGCAGGCAGGGCATTGTTAAATACCACCACAAAGGTATCTGGTGTCGCCATGACGTTATTGGCGAGGTCAGACACCCCACTCACCGCAATCTGGTAGTATATCCCCAGTGCCACCCCGCTTACCGTCAGGCTGACGGAGTCTCCGCCCGTCAGGGCCGCACCTGTCACAGCAAGACCTGGCGCATTCACAAAGGAATAGTTGGCGGCATTGGTGGCCGTCACAGGATTCAGGTCTTCATTAAACTTCACGACAAGGCTTGTCTGGCCCGTGAAGTCAGCCGAAAGGGCTACCGGTGGCACCAGGTCCGTAGCAGAGAGGGTAAAGGCCGTCACGTCAAACGGTATATCCGGCTGGATGCCGTCCTGGTCCTGATTACCGCTGCCATCCTGGGTGATCCAGTTGGTCATGCTTTGGATCAGCGCGTTATAGGCAGCAAAAGTCGTAAGGCTGCTGCGGCTCCCGATATAGGCAGCGACATCTACATCGGTGGGCAGTTCGGTAGCAGTACCACCACTGGTCAGGCCTGTACCTGTCAGCGAGCCCGGAGCACCACCCCAGACACCGTTGGCGATGGCTGTCAGAAATACCGTAGGGGTACGCTGTACCCCCAGATAGGCATATACGCCCTCTCCGGAAGCTCCCAGGGCAGGTCCGGCATTGGTACCCAGGCCAGCTGTACCGACAGAAGCCACAGGGGCGCCAGACGACAGTGCAGAGAGCTCTACGACGGTACCAGCAGGTGTCAGTGCATTATTTGACCACACAACATCCCCCTCAGAGGTAGGAGAAGAAAAGGCTGTACCGGTCCATTCATCATCTGTAAACCAGATCTGGGTATTGGCGGGGATGTCTACAAATGTCACGAAGGCCAGGCCGTCCGTGCCATCAGCATTAAATCCCGTAAAGGCAATATCGCCGGTCGTCTGGGCCTGCATCCGGGGCAATAATATCCCCAGCATCCACACCCCTGCCAGCAGCGAGCGTACCAAATTTGTCATGGGAAAAATGAGTTGAATTATGAGGCTGAAAACTTCAACATTGCTGTTAGCAAATATGTACACATATGTTAAGAAAGTGTTTCCCCATCAAATCCACTTATATCAAACACTTGATTACAAGTCACTTATATCATTCCGTTTTTTTGTTTTGCCCTCCCTTGATTTCAGCTTTTGGCAAAACAAAAGGGGGGCGCTGCAAGCAGCGCCCCCCGGTATCATCATGGATATACCTCAATAATGAACCACCCGAACCGTAGCGGTCTGGTCCTCCGTACGCAGTTCCAGCAAAAATATACCCGCTGGCAATGTTTCCAGCCTCAGGGTAGCCTGGAATATCCCGTGGGACATAACTGTCTGGCGCTGGTACTCACGACCATCGGGAGACAAGAGGCGCAGGGTCACAGGACCGGTGAGATCGGTCGCATATACCTCCAGCTGATCCGCAGCAGGGTTGGGATATACTTGCAGCGACGGAATACCTATGTCATCCAGGCTGTTGCATACCTCTACATAAATTGCTGCTGTATCACGTACCACACAACCGTCAGCCGTAGTCGCCGTGACACTGATATGGGTGGTGGTATTGATCGGGAGTGCACTGCCACTAAGGGTGATACTCTGGCTGGCGGCTCCAGTGGACCAGGCATACGTTGCAAAACCAGGTCCCGCATCCAGGACGATTGTCTCCGTACGACATATCGTATCATCAACGAGGGTGATAGCCGTGCCGCCAGGGACCAGTTCATACGCAGGCGATGTGCTGGCACAAGCGGGAACCCCCGTAATGGTGACGGTATAGGCACCTTCCAGCGTAGCGGTAAAAGCAGCACCATTGGTGACGGCGACCTGGGTACCATCAAGTGACCAGGCATAGGTCGCGCCGGGAACCGTAGCCGTACTCAGGACAACAGGACTCCCCTGGCAGACAGAATCCGCAGCAGCTGTGATCACCGCAGGCCGGCAGAAGTTCAGCGGAGGCTGAATAGCTTCAGGGATTTCATAAACATACAGCTTGGTAGGTTTATTGGTCGCCACGATATTTCCGTTTTCGTTGGGGGAGCTGATCCCGTAGTCATTGTCATTGACAACAGCCAGGGTATTTGGGTTTAGAATCGTCAGCCCCTCTGGTTTGTCGAGGACAGCCTCCCAGCCATTGGCGAGCAGGTCGAGATAGCGGGTTTTGGTAGCTACCTGGATACCGTTGGCAGCGGCGGTGATAGCATCATTGAGTTGCTCAAAAGTAAGTCCCCCAAAGCTATTGCTGGTGATGGGGGTCGCGTTAGCGATGTTTACTTTATAGACCTCCTTTATATTAAAGCTACCACGCTGGCCGTTTTCGATTACCAAAAACTCAAAGTTATTAATCGCAGATGCGTCTCCGATCCGCCAGTCGCGGGTACGGATACCTGCTGTGCCACCAATTGCCGGCTGTAGCTCATACCCAAACGTCTGGACAAGTCCCGTCGCAGGATCCAACTCCAGGATCCGGATCAGGCGGGAGGCATTTGCCGTAGTCGTGTTTGGGTTATTCATGGGTGATTCCAGAAAAGCGTACACTTTTCCATTGGGCGTAAAGGCCAGAGATTCAAAGCCCCGGTTTGCCCGGCGTCTTTTCAGCAAGCTATCTATGGGCAGGTTGTTGGTAGAGCTGGCAGGGTACGGTGTGTACCGGTTGATCACCTTGCCGCTTGCATCCAGGTTCCAGATAGATACCCCGTACTCCTCACATACCCAGAATGTACCATCAGGCGCTCTGCGGATACCGTCTGCATCTATGCCCCATACGTCTGGGGTGATAACGGTGGCATTATTATCGCTCCACATGATATCGCCGGTGTTACCTTGTCCTACCGGATTGAGGAGACCTGTCGCGTTGGTGCCGTCAGGACGCTTGAGGGGCTGTGATTCCAGGATCCGGAGGGTATCGGCTTCAGCCTTTACGCGCATGATCTTAGGAGCATATGCCGGAGCCGGGAAAAGCAGGACCGGCTGACCGCCTGAGAGGGGGTTATTGGTAGCCGGTACGGTGGGGCCCCGTTCGGTATTGACATAAAACTCCAGGTCAGAGCCCGGGATATAGTCTAGACCGGAAAGTCCGCCTTCGTAGATATTAACGCTACCCACTGTCGTGATCAGCGGAGAACTCTGAAGGGTGTATTGTGCCACTTCAATCGCATCTATCTCCAGGACTGTCACCGTGCTGCTGATCTCGTTGGCGAGCAGGAGCAGGTTTTTATTGGTAGGGCTTTCGCTGGCCGGGATAAAAAGGACCCCTTCAGCACCCCGGTCGCCGGTAGCAGTTGTGACACTACGGTTGTTGATGTACTGTACAAACCGAGGCTGTGTGGGGTTGGTGACATTATAGATCATCACCCCGCCGATACGCTCCAGCGCCACAAATGCATAGGTATTGTTACCGATCACGCCGATAGCTACCCCTTCAGGCTCCGGACCTTTGTCATCAGAGCGGTTCTTTTTGGTGATGTTGGTATTGCTGGCGTTGAAAATAGCCCCATACACCGGATCCTGAGAAGTGATCAGCTCCATCTGATCACCGGAGTCATAGACCAGGGTACCGGCCGTAGCATTCCAGATCGAAAACGAGCGGCCCCCAAAGGCGTAAATCACATCAAAGTCGCCGTCACCATCGGTATCCCCGAGCTTATTGGTGGTTTTAAGCGGGCCGATGGCCGCTTTGAGCAGGTTGCCATTAGGAAAGGCTGTAGGATCCAGGACATACGAACCGCTGCCAATGCTGGATTCTTCAGCCAGGGCGGCATAATCACGGGCGTCCCCTTCGTTAGCGGTGATGAGGTATGTCTGACCACCGATCTGGTAGGAAGCAATAGCATCCGGCAGATACATACCCTTGATAGGATAGTTGGCAATATTGACCGTCGTACCGGCATTGGTCCCGTCGAGACCGGCACCTGCTACGCTATGATCTTTATAGCCCAGCGGCAGGATAGCAGTAATCGTCTGGGTAGTCAGGTCCAGGGTCGCTACGGCATTGTTTTCCTGAAGGGTGATCCAGGCTTTGGTGTTGTCGTCGGAGATCGTAATGTATTCCGGCTCCATGTCCTGAGCTACTGTAGCACCAGGCCCGAATATTCTCACACCTGCGGCTTTGAGTGCGGCCTCCTGGCTGTTAAATGCCGTAAATCCTACGGTCGTCACATTGGCTTGGGTCAAGCCTGCGATCCCGCCAGAGATATCTACGATAGACACAGAACCCTCCGGATCGGTGGTGTAGTCTGTATTGGGTTCGCCCTCATTAGCCGTTAATACCTTGGTACCGTCAGGCGTAAACGTAATCATATCAGGCAATGCGCCTGCGGTTACCTGCTTCAGGAAGGTACCGTTGGCATCAAAAAATACAATTGCCCCGTTTGCCTGGGTGTTGGCATTGCCCAGGGCTACAGCTACAACCCCATTTTTTACCGCCACGCTGTTAATCGCGCCATAAGGGGTCATATCTATAGATGCAACCGCGACCGGAGCCGATGGGTTAGCCATATTGACGATGTCCAGCTTATTGGCAACGGAGTTAGCGATAAACATCCGGTCAGAAACGGGATCAAAGCTGACGATCTCGGCAGAGTTGGTGCCGGAAGCGCCGTTGCTGTGGCTGGCCAGGATGTTGAGCACCAGTTCGCTGCTGGGTGCGGGAGCCAGCCGGTCATTGTCATTGATATAAATCAGGAGGCTGCCGGTGCTGCCAACAATAACATTAGCCTGAGCCTGAAGGGTGAGGACAAAGTACTCATCGTTTTCAGCCAGAAGATCATCCGTGATCGGGATCGTCAGCGAGAGGGTATCATTGGTCGCCGTGCTGAAAGAAAACGTCTGCGGCGTAGCCGTAAAGTCTGTACCCGCTGTGGCAGTCCCAAAAGTAGCCAGTCCTATATCAACGACTGAGGTGCCGGAGAGGAAGGACACAGCAGCCGAGACCTGCACCGTAGGGGTACCTTCGGTAACCGTAACCCGGGCAGTAGTCCAGTTGACGGAAGGTGCAGGTGGGATATTAACCGTGCCGGGAGAGGCAAAGATAGGGATACCGGCATTGGACGCACCCAGCGCATCAATTGAAATCTGCCAGTTGGAGGCCTGGTTATTGTCCAGGTTAAAATTGATCACCTCAATAGAAGGGCCACCACCGTTAGGGTCTGGCGGGCCGAGCGGCCAGGGGGCTACGTCGTCATAAGTCACGGTCTCAATCAGACCACCCTCGGTATTGAGAAGGTCAAAGGTCTCACCTCCGTTGCTGATAGCACCCGTGTACTGGAAAAAAGGTAACCCATAAAAACTGAAGGCGGCATTGGCATTTTGAGCCAGCAGGACCGTAGCGCCTGGTGCGAGGGTATATTCAGGAAAGGTGAAGGAAACCCCGTTGGTGAGCTGGAAACCGCCCATGGGTACAGCAGACGTACCGGCATTGTAGATTTCCAGAAAATCGAGGGTATCAGCGCCGCTCGGTTCGTCGTACATGATCTCCGTCACGACGAGACTGGGCAGCGTATTGTTAATAATCACCTCAAACGTATCAGGGGCCGGCATGACGTTATTGGCGATGTCGGAGACTCCGCTTACGACAAAGTCATAAAAAACACCCAGTACCAGACCACTGCTGATCGTTACGATCACAGAGTCACCTCCGCTTAGTGCAGCAGCCGTAGCTGTCACGCCAGGAGCATTTAGAAAGGTATAGTTCGCCGCATTGGTCGCAGTGACCGGGTTAAGGTCTTCATTAAACTTGACAATCAGGCTGGTCGTGCTGGTCAGATCGGCTGATAGCGGTACAGGCGGCACAAGGTCAAACGTAGCGACCGTAAACGCCGTGGTGTTAAAAGGGACATCGGGCGGGACACCGTCTGCATCCTGATTACCGCTCCCGTCCTGGGTGATCCAGTTGGACGTGTTGTGAATCAGCGAACTATAGGCAGCAAACGTAGTCTGGTTGCTGCGGCTGCCAGTGTACTCAGCCACGTCCACATCAAGTGCGAGTGATACCGCCGTGGTCCCACTCGTGAGACCGGTACCCGTAAGCTGACCTGGTGCGCCTCCCCAGGCATTGTTGGCGATAGCTGACAAAAACACTGTAGGTACCCGCTGGGTACCCAGGTAGGCATAAAGTCCCTCGCCAGAAGCTGTGAGGTTGGGGCTGGCATTGGTGCCCAGTGCTGCCACACCGATTGAGGCTGCTGGGGTAGTCGTAGATACAGCCGACAGATAGACAACCGTACCGGCAGGCGTCAGTGATGTATTTGACCATACCACATCTCCCTCAGAAGTAGTCGAAGCAAATGCAGTACCCGTCCATTCTTCATCTGTAAACCAGATCTGGGTATTGGCGGGAATGTCCACAAACGTTACAAAGGCAAAACCATCTGTACCATCTGCATTAAATCCGGTAAAGGCAATATCGCCTGTTGTTTGGGCTTGTAAACGGGGTAGTGTCAGCCCCAATAAACAGGCTCCCAGTAGCAGGGATCGTAAGACTTGTATCATGGGAAAAAAATTAAGTTGCAATGTGATTCAGTAATTTTCAATCTGTCTGTTACCAAATATACTAGATTGAGTTAACAATGTCTTTTCTTATTATCTGAGAGCAAGGCATGAATCTGACTATCAATCACTTGTAAATAATAAATTCACATTACAAGCATTGCACATGCCCCCCTCAGGCCAGACTTCCTGCCCCGTCAGTAGCTCCGTTTGCCTGCGATTGCTGCCTCGTTGGAGCCTGTATTGTCCAGTTATATGGTTACTCCCGGATCTTCGTCACCTTCCCAAACCCAAACAATCCATTTTCCTGTACGGCGGCAGCGACCTCGGCTGGCACCATCTCCTCCCACCCCGGCTCGTTTTGCTGGATCATGGCCAGCACCTTGTCAGAGGTAATATGGAGCAGGTGGCGATCCACCACGGGAAGGTCTTCGATCTTGTTGGTCGCGATCAGGTAATGAAACAGGTGCTGGAGGGACTCCCGCAGTTGGAAGGTATCGCAGGTGTAGAGGCCACGGTGGCCTTCTTTATAGGCTGGGTACACAAACACCTTAACATTGGACCCAAATAATACCCCAAATGCTTCCAGGATACCGCCCCGGAGATCGGTATAATATTGCTCGTCAAAAATCTGCTCCAGGTTATATACCCCCAACACAATCCCGATTTTTTTCTTTTGGGTAAACTGGGTCAGGTAGGGAATCAGTTTGTAATACTGATGATAATTGGAGATCATAACCGTGTGTCCCATGGAGCCGAGGATGTCCACCCGGTCCAAGAAGTCCTTGTCATCAATTTTGCCCTCAGACGTCAGGTTGCTGAGGGTGAGCTCCGAGAGGATCACAACCTCCTCAGGTACCACCCCGGGCTCTTCCAGAAACTCCCGGTACCCCTCGCGGAGCATGTCTACGTTGACCTTTGTAGGGGGGCGAAAACGGCCGCGCAGGATCAGGACATTTTTTTTGTACAAAAACTCAGACGGGTGGAGCACATTGCCATCAGACCCAAACATGGCAGCACGGGTCAACCCAAAAGAAACCAGTTTCAACGCCAGCAGCCGGTTGTCCACCCAGTGAAAATTAGGGCCATCAAACCGGATCATGTCTATCTCGGCACGGTCTGTTGACAGGCCGTCAAGAAGCGTATGAAGAATCTGCTCTGTATCGTGCGGCAGATAAAAACAGCCATACAACAGGTTGACCCCAATAATCCCGATGGCTTCCTGCTGCCAGAGGGATTCATTGTCTTTGAGGACGACGTGGAGGATGACGTTATTCGGGGGCGAGTTAGGCTCCAGTTGAAAGCGGACTCCCAGCCAGCCATGGCCCCGGTTGGTTTTGTGGTAGTTGAGGGTCTCGACGGTATTGGAGAGGGCAAAAAAGCAAGTCGTCTCAGCCCGGTGCTCCAGCCGCTCCGGCAGCAGGCTGTACTCGTGCTCCATCATCGTGACCAGGCGCTCCTGTGATACGTATCTTTTTGCCTTGCCATAAATCACATCGCTGAACTTCATGTCATAGGCCGACATGGTTTTGGCGATGGTACCGGAGGCACCGCCTGCCTTAAAAAAAAACTCTGCGGTTTCCTGGCCTGCCCCGATCTCAGCAAATGATCCATAAAAACGGGGATCCAGGTTAATTTTCAGCGCTTTCTCTTTGGTGGTCAGCTCTCGGAAATCACCGGTGATAGTAGGCTTGCCCATGCGGATACTGGTTGATTGATGGCAGAAAGGTAAGGAATGTCTTTCGTAATTCCGGTGTGATATAGCCCGATCTGGCCTCAAAATTTTTCCACCCGCGCGGAAATGCTGTGCCTCAGATCGGGCACCACATATGATAGTTGGTGAGCAGTACCTCTCCGAGGCTTACTTCCTGGGCCCGCACCACCCTGAAACCTTGCCGCTCAAAAAAAGGGCGCGCCGTACGGCTTACATCTGACGTCAGCAGTCCGTGCCCCTGGATACGGGCTTCTTCCATGAGCTGTGACAGCAGCAAAAAACCCACCCCCCGGCGTACGTGCGCAGGGGAGACATACATCATATCCAGGTAACCATCCGGACGCAGAGAGGCCATACCGGCCAGGCTACCCCCACCCTCTGCGAGCAGAAAATACTGCTGCCGGATACGCTCCAGCCACCGGTCATGATCCTGCCCGCGGGCAGCCCAGGCATCCACCTGGGCCAAGGAGTAGTCACGTACACACAGTGTGCGGATAGAGGCTCCGAATAAGGCCGTAATATCTGGTATATCAGCCGGTGTAGCCCGGCGTAAAGAGTATGCCATACAATGTATCAGGCTGTAGCTGCCGGGGCGTCAGGGGACCGTAACCCCCGGTACGTAATACGCCGGAGGGCCAGCAGGAGTTCAGCGGGGTTGACGGAAAAACGATTTTCACCGATCAAAATGGCCGTAGCCTGCCCCTGGAGCTGCGCATAAAGCCACGCAGCCACCTGCTCGATCGGGTCCTCCGGCCCAAAGGTCACATACAGCTTTACAGACTCCTGAAAGCCTACCGAGGATCCTGCATAAGCTTCGTCCAAAATAAGCGAGGCGGTCTTCAGCCCCGGGATTTTATAACTTTCACCTTTGTCCAGCCACCTGAAATAACTCCGAAACAACCTGTATTTCAGATCCTTGTCACTCGTCCGGATCTCCATCCGCAACTTGTGGGCAGAAAAAACGGCGTCCGGATGGTCCATCGGCGTCTCCCGGGGAGTAGGAGCCGGGCTCGCTTGTCCTCCGGTCGCAAACCAGGCCTGAATCCCCGCTGCCAGCGCCTCTATCCGCTTGAACCGGTCCAGGGCCATCTCCCGGACAGCCTCGTCATCATATTTCTCAAAATTATCCGGATGGTATCGCTGCTGGAGCTGCCGGTGGATGACCCGGAAAGTCTCCGGTGTAAGGTCTTCCAGCCGTTTCCCGTAGTACTTCCGGATATCTTCGTGGTCCTGTGGCGAAAGTGAAGCAGACATATCGTACAAGTTGGTGGCTGTTATATACGCAACATCAGCCAACACGGCCAATCATTCGCCCTGGTTTTTCAGGATTTTTCCCGCCGCAGCCGGAGGTCCAGCAGGTACATAAGGGCACCTGTCCCCATAATCCCCAACCCGATCAGGGACTCTACCGGGCGCTCCCGCACTACAAACATCATTATCCAGAGATTGGCCAGGAGGAAAATAGCCGGCGTGATGGGATAACCCCAGGTTTTGTACGGACGGGGAAGGTCTGGCTGCCGCCACCGCAGGACATATACGCCTGCTACCGTCAGGCTGGTGAGCAGCATCAGGGTGAAGGAAGCATATACCATCACCTGCTCAAAGGTCGAGGTGTAAATAAACAACAAGGTGATCAGGGTCTGAAATACAATCGCATTCACGGGGGTGCGAAACCGGCTCAGATGTGCCAGCCGCCGCAGGACCGGGTAGTCCTCGCCCATCACCTGGGTGATACGGGCCCCGACAAACACCATCGCGCTGATCGTCGAGACCATAAGCAGGGCAATCGTAAGCGAAAGCAACTTACCGGCAGTAGCTCCAAACATTTGTTGTCCGGCCAAAAAACCCACCTCTATCTGCCCGGCCAACTCACCCATCGGCACCACGTATAAAAATACAAAATTGAGCAGGGCATACAACACCATCACGAGTAATGTACTCATAAACAGTGCCTTCGGAAGATCCCGCTGAGGGTCGCGGAGCTCTCCTACGATGTATATGGAGGCATTCCAGCCGGTGTACGCATAGGAGACATATACCAGTGATACGGCAAAAGCAGGGGTGAGCAGGACACGCCAGTCAGCCAGGGCCGGGAGCAGGCTGATCGCCTCGTGGTCCTCCACCCGGAGCCCCCAGAAAATCATGAGGAGGATAACTGCTATTTTGACCAGGGTAAAAACATCCTGTACCACGCTGCCCAGGCGCACGCTGCGGCTGTGTACGAGGGCGAGGAGGATCACGACACCTGCCGCCAGGTGATTTTCAGGCAGGCCGGGATACACCGCCGCTGCATATTTACTCAAGGCAATGGCTGCAATAGCCGTAGGCGCAACAAACCCCGCCGTAGCTGATACCCACCCGGACAAAAAACCCAGCGCCGGGTGGTAGATCGTAGCCAGCAGGTGGTACTCTCCCCCCGAGCGTGGCAGGGCTGTGCCCAGCTCACCGTAGGCGAGTGCCCCGCACAGCGCGATCATCCCGCCGATGATCCACAACATGATCAGGGCAAACACAGACTGAATATCTGTCACCTGATACCCCAGGCTGGTAAATACGCCCGTGCCGATCATATTGGCAATGGCAATGGAGGCTGCGGTACGCAGGTGTAATATACGGGCAGGCGCAGAGGACATAAGCTACGGGATTAAAACCACAGCGGCTGTGCAAAGTACTGAATTCCGCCGTAACAACCGCCAGGGGCCTTCCCGGGACCCTGTTCCGCTGCGGGAAAATGCGGGGATATTCTGCGAAAAATCCCGATATCCATCACCCGGACACCAATTCTGGCCCGGATTTTGGCACTGTATATAACGTTATCGCTGATAACACCCACCTACCACACCTTGTAGTCACCTTGTCTGGATGTCAGGTCTGATTTTCCGATCGTTCTGCATGAAACCTGTATATATACGCTTGATATGGCTCCCGCTCATACTGGTCACCAGTTGCGGCCCCGAGACTGTCACGGTCACCCGTCCCCGCCCTGTCAACTATGACGGCGAGCTGACCCGAGAGTGGTTTACCCTCATGTGCACCCTCGTCAAAGAAACGCCCGGATTTTATCCCCCGCAGGCTGCCCGTGCTTTTGGATACACAGGTGTCACCCTATACGAAAGCCTCGTACCAGGCTGGCCTGGTGCCCCCACCCTGGCGGGACAGCTTGAGGGATTGAGCCCGGATATGCTGCCCCAGGCCGACACCACCCAGCCGTATCACTGGGGACTCGTCGCCAATGCAGCGCTGGCGGACATCACCCGGTATATGTTTGAAGAGCAGCTATCAGAAGAAGGTAGCCTGACTGTCAACGACCTGGAAGCCAAATGGGCAGAATCCCAATGGTTTACAGTTGATGCGGAGCAAGCGCAAGCTTCCGTGGACTTTGGCAAGGCGGTGGCCCGCGCCATATACCAGTACAGCCTCACCGATGGCGGTCATAAGTCCTACCAGAATCCTTTTCAGCTACCTTATACGGTACCTGCCCACGCGGGGGCCTGGGTACCGACTGGCAGTGCCCTGACGCCACTCGCCCCCCGCTGGGCTGAGAACCGCCCCTTCCTGGCCGCCAATGCCACCTATGCTGTACCACCAGATCATCCTGCGTTTTCTACAGACACAGCTTCTGTTTTTTACAAGGAAGCCCTGCGGGTGTACCATACCGTGAAGCAGGCTAGCATTGAGCAGAAAGAAATTGCGTGGTTTTGGGCAGATGATCCCTTTAATACCTGCACGCCCACCGGCCATACATTTAATATCATGACCCAACTCCTGGAGGAGCATGATGCCAATCTGGCCATGTCAGCGGTAGCCTATGCCAAACTGGCCATTGCTGAGAATGATGCGTTTATCTGTTGCTGGAAGGCCAAATACGACTACTTTCTCATCCGCCCGGTGAGTTATATCAAGGCATACATTGACCCCTCGTTCAAAACCCTGATCGGCACACCTCCATTTCCGGCCTATACGTCCGGCCATGCGACTGAGGCGGCGGCTGGTTCCCGGATTTTTACGGCGATGTTTACGGACGGAGACGGATATTATCCCTTTACTGACCGTACCCAGATCCGGTTTGGATTCTCAGTCCGCAACTATACCAACTTTAATCAAATGGCCGAAGAATGTGCCAACTCACGGCTGTACGGAGGGATTCACTACGACTTTGACAATACCAACGGCCTCAAGATGGGCCGCGCTATCGGCGACAATGTCAACAGCCTGATAGACTGGCCTGCTACTTACTGAGAAACATATGCGATACGGGTGGCTGATTTTTCTTATGCTGACGGCCTGCGGCAAGACCAGCCCTGACCATACCCTGCTCCTGCGAGATGCGCGCCTCCTGGCCACCCTGCAGTGCGAGGCCCGCGCGCTGCTGGAGACCCGTATTTCCCTGGCCAATGATATCCGGTTTGCAGAGGACAGCCTGCTCCGGACACCCGCAGATGCAGCGGAGAAAGACCGGCTCAAAGCCCGGCTCGACACCCTCCGGGCCAGCATACCAGACGTGTCTGTCCGCACCCGGATCCTGGCGGACAGCATCAGCCAAACCCTGGCCCGGCTCCACGAGGCCCGGTATCCGACAGCGGCTGACCGGCTCCGGCTTGACAGCACACAACTCATGCTGTACCAGTCGGTTTGCCCTGAGTAGGAAATCTTTTTGGGGAGCTGTCCGTACGCAGGAAAAAAACGCTTATGATTTCCTGGTTTATCACCCAAGCTGAAAAATCCCTTCGGGTTCCCCTGGACTACCTCCGCGTCATAGCCCGCCACTCGCTGAGCGGTTTTATCAAGTTTTCCTTATTCACCCCGCTCTCCGCACACAGGACCACCCTCGCCCCGGCACTCTGGCATATCGCCAGGATCAGGGCTACCCAGCTGGAGGATTGTGGCACCTGCGTGCAGATCACCGTCAACCAAGCCCTGGATGCAGGGATACCAGCCCCGCTGATTGCGGCTGTCGTACGCGGCGAGGTCCATACGCTCTCCGATGCGCAAAGACTGATCCTGAACTATACCACGGCAGTGTGTCAGCAGGACGAAGCCGTTGCCCTCCCCCTGCGCGAAACATTCTTGCAGCAGTATGGAGAAGCGGCCCTCGTAGACCTGGCCCTGGGCATTGCCACAGCCCGTGTTTATCCCACCACCAAACGGGCACTGGGGCTGGCCGTGAGCTGCGCCAGGGTTGAGGTGGCGATACCCGGCTGATACCGGCACGCTTTGTTGTGCAGGCAGTTGCATACAGGTTGCCTTACTCCTGATTTACCTGTACCTTTGCCGCTAAACGCTTTGGTTCCCCGATGAAGCATATCCTTGTCTTAGGCGCGGGCCGCTCGGCTCCTGTCCTGGTCTCCTACCTGCTCGATACCTGCCAGCGTGAAGGCTGGACCCTCACCCTCGGTGATCTCTCTCCTGAACTGGCCCGCGACCGGATACAGGGACGTCCTTACGCACAATCCGTGGCTTTTGATGTCCAGGACGAAACCCAGCGCGAGGCTGAGATCAGCCGGGCAGATGTGGTCGTCTCCCTTCTGCCCGTGATGTTTCATGCCTACGTGGCCCGCACCTGCTGCAAGCTGGGCAAACACCTCCTCACGGCCTCCTACGTCAGCGATGAAATCAAGGCGCTGGACGCCGATGCCCGTCGCAAGGGCATCCTGATCCTCATGGAGTGTGGCCTGGATCCGGGCATAGACCACATGTCTGCCATGCGGGTACTGGACCAGATCCGGGCTGAGGGCCACGAACTGACGGCGTTTGAGACCTTTACGGGCGGGCTGATCACCCCGGAGTCCTGCCTCGACAATCCCTGGGAGTACAAGTTCACCTGGAACCCCCGCAATGTGGTCCTGGCTGGCAACGCTACGGTCAAGTTTATCCAGGAGGGCACATACAAATACATTCCGTATCACCGGCTTTTCCGCCGGACTGAGGTCGTCCATATCCCGGGATACGGGTACTTTGAAGGATACGCCAACCGCGACTCCCTCAAGTACCTGAAACTCTACAACCTGGAGGGAATCCGGACCCTGTACCGGGGCACCTTCCGCAGGCCGGGATTCTCCAAGGCATGGGACATATTTGTGCAGCTCGGCGCCACGGACGACTCCTATTATATGGAAGGGGTGGACAAGATGACCCATCGCCAGTTCATCAACTCTTTTCTCTACTACGACCCCTTCAACAGCGTAGAGCTGAAGCTGGCTCACTACATGGGACTGGATATCACCTCTCAGGAGATGTACAAACTCAAATGGCTGGGCATGTTTGAAGACACGCCAGTAGGGCTGGAAGTAGGTACACCTGCTCAAATCCTGGAGCATATCCTGAAGAAAAAATGGAGCCTTACCGATGACGACCGAGACCTCGTGGTGATGTGGCACAAGTTTGACTTCCTGGACCAGGGTCGTCCGCGTCAGATTCAGTCGCACATGGTGCAGACCGGCCTCGACACTGTGGAGACAGCGATGGCCCGTACGGTAGGCCTGCCCCTGGGGATAGCCGCCCGGCTTGTGGCCACAGGTCAGCTCCGGGAGACAGGCGTGCATATCCCTGTGTCACCGGCCCTCTACCATCCCATCCTGAATGAACTGGAGACCTACGGGATCGTGTTTACGGAGCGGGAAACCCAACCCAGTTGACCGTCTGGCCACCGGATGGGGCATACCTGCAATAAATCCTTTTTTTTATGCGCAGGGAATTTTACATTTGAAACCAGGGGCCGACTTGAGACAGGTCCTCCTGGCCGCCAGCAGCATGTGTGTGACCGTCAAGCCGGGCGGGCAGGATACATTCCTTACCTATTTACCGATCCATAAGCCTACTGATAATGAAACATGAGATTGTAGCCAAACGTGTGACCCATCTCGCCTTCAACGCGCATATAGACAACCACCTGGTGCGGATGGATACCGAGAAACAGTTTGGCGGTAACAATGAAGGCCCGCAACCCAAACCCCTGCTCCTGGCCGCGCTCGCAGGCTGTACCGGGATGGACGTAGTGGCCCTGATGAATAAAATGCGGATCTCGTTTGAGGATATTGACCTGGTCGTCTCCGGTGAACTTACCGAAGAACACCCTAAGTACTACCACAAGATCCACATCGTCTATGAAATCCTGGGCAATAACCTGGACCTGGCCCAGATTGAAAAAGCCGTAACCCTCTCGCAGGAAAAATACTGCGGTGTGACCTATATGCTCAGACAGGCGGCTACCATTACCTGGGAAATCCGCCTCAAGGAAATGGCGGCCCTGAGCTGATCCCCGGCTCACTTTCTCACAACATACATCCCCGCACCTGGATCAGGCTGCGGGGATTCGTATGTGTATCAGCACGGGAGATTATCCCTTGAACATCACCCAGCGGAACAGTTCTTTGAAGGTAGGTTTTTTGCCATACATGAGGATCCCGGTGCGATAGATCTTGCCGGCGATCCAGATACACCCCAGGAAAGTCCCGATCAGCAGCAGCAGCGAGATCAGCACCTCATACCAGGGCACTGCTGACATCGAGAGCCGGATCAGCATCGTCATCGGCGAAAAAAACGGGATAAAGGAAAAGACAAACGCCAGCAGGCTGTTGGGGTTCTGGATGATGTTGTAAATGAACAACATAGGCACGATCAGGGGAAGCATGATCGGAGTCGTAAACTGCTGGGCATCCTGGATATTGTCCACGGCCGAGCCTGCGGCTGCGAGCAAAGAGCCATACAGGAAAAATCCCCCCAGAAAGTACAAGGGAAATGCCCACAACAGCATACCCCAGTTAAAGTTTTGGGCCTCAACCAAGATACCTTCCACCATACTCATGGCCTGGGCCGTGTCCACACCGGGTTGCTGCATAGCAGCCGGATCTACCATACCTGCCGTAAAAACAGAGAGGCCAGTCAAGATCAGGAAAGTGGTCAGCGTCCACAGAACAAACTGGGTGATCCCGACAGAAGCAATCGCCAGGGTTTTGCCCAGCAGCATCTGAAAGGGCTCGGCAGACGAAACAATCACCTCTACCACACGGTTGGATTTTTCATCTATAATGCTCTGCATCAGGATACTGCCGTAGATCGCCATGAGCATGTACATGATAAACGACATGGCAAATCCGACCCCTGTAGCGATATTTTCGCTGCTCTCCTCGATCTGTCCTGTTTTTTCATTGAGTTTTTCAGTCTGAACCGCCAGTTCAAACTTGGCTGCCTCTACCTTATCAGCTGTGATGCCGTTCACTTCATTTTTATACCCCTGGACAGCCTCTTTGACTTTTTTCTCCAGTTGGCTTACGACCGGCTTGGCCAGGTTCTGGTTATTATAGAAGGTCACCGTACCCGCTTTTTTGTCTTTCAGGGCTTCTGAGAGCGTCATCACGATCAGCGTTTCATCACCCGCAGCTTGCCGGATCAGCTCCTGCTCGCTCAGCGGGCTGGCTTCGAAGGTTAAGTTTTCTGCGGGGGTCAGCCGGGCCGTAATCTCCGGCAGGGATTGCTGCGGGATCAGCACCTTATAGTTTTCTTTTTCGACATTAAGTGTTGCTGCGATCTGGATAACAAAAATCGCTGCAAACCCCAGGGGCACCAAAAAGGTACCCAGCAAAAAAGCTGGTTTCCGGACAATGTTGAGGTATTCCTGCCGGAAAATGATCCATATTTTATTCATACTCAAATGATTCTGTGGGTTAATACCGGATAAAAAAACCAGGTCAGGCCTTAGGGGCCAGCGAAGGCGCCTGCTGCATACCGACCCGGGTAGCGCCCCCTACCAGTTCAATAAAAATGTCATTAAGCCGGGGCAGATGCTGCTCAAATCGCTGGATACCGAGCGGAGACTCGATCAGCAACCGCAGCAGCGCCTTCCCGTCCTGGCCTTCAGGCGGGGTGATCAGGGCAGCTCCGGGTTTGGTGTGCTCGATGGTATAACCTGCCAGTTGGTCCAGGGCCGCAGCATCACCTTCGTACTCCAGAAAATATTCATTCTTCTGGAACTGCTTCCGCACCGTGACAATGTCATTTTCCAGCATGACTTTGCCCTGGTTGATGAGGGCAATATGGTCACAAAACTCCTCCACCTGCTCCAGGCGGTGGGTCGAGAAGAGGATCGTCGTACCCTGGCGCTGGAGGGCCCGGATTTCGTCTTCGATCAGGCGGGCATTGACCGGATCCAAACCTGAAAAAGGCTCGTCCAGGATGAGCAGGCGGGGCTCATGTGCGACAGTGATGATAAACTGGACTTTCTGCTGCATACCTTTGGAGAGGTCCGTGGTGTTGCGGTTTTTCCACTCACCCAGGCCGAGGCGGTCCAGCCAGCGATCTGCAGCACGGGCAGCGTCCTGCTCCCGCATCCCTTTGAGTACCAGGAGATAGATCGCCTGCTCCCGGATTTTCATCTTTTTGTACAGGCCCCGCTCTTCGGGCATATACCCGGTCAGGTGTGTATGCTCCCGGCGCAGGGGTTCTCCATCAAACCATATCTGGCCCGTATCAGGGGCTGTGATCCCGGTGATCATACGAATGATCGAGGTTTTGCCCGCTCCGTTGGGGCCGAGGAGTCCATATATCGAGCCGCGGGGGATGGAGAGGGATACCCGGTCCACTGCCTGGTGCTGGTCATACGCCTTAGAGATGGTATCCAGCCGGAGAAAGGGTTCTGCCATAGTCAGCATAAATAAGGTTTTCCGGCCTGTGCCGGTGTGTATTGCCTGATCAGACGCAGCCGCCTGCCAGTTATTACAGAGATGTGTAAGAATTCTTTATTCGCCGGTAAAAACAGCTTTTCGTTTTTCGATAAAAGCCTGTACGCCCTCCTGATAGTCGCGGGTACGTCCGGCGGTCTCCTGCGAAAATTTTTCGAGGTCGAGCATCTGGTCCAGCGATGACTCAAAGGAGCGGTTCAGCATACGTTTGATCAGCCCCACGGCGCGGGGAGGTGCGGCTGCATACCGGGCAGCTACCTGCGCCACAGCGGCATCCAGTGCCTCCGGTGCGACGACTTCATTGACCAGGCCCAGCGCTAGTGCCTGCGCAGCCGTGATTTTGTCGCCGAGGGTCAGGAGTTCAAATGCCTTGCGGTGCCCTGCCAGCCGGGGCAAAAACCAGGACGAACCGCTGTCCGGGACCAGCCCGATATTTACAAACGCCCAAACCATCCGGGCAGTGTCAGCAGCGACTACATAATCACAGGCAAGGGCCAGGCTGGCACCTGCCCCGGCCGCTACGCCGTTCAGACGGCACACAAAGGGTTTTTCGGTCTGGCGGATAAGGCGAATCATGGGATTGTACCGCCGCTCGACGGAGTCGCCGAGTGAGCGTGGTCTGCCCTGGGTATCTTTGAGGTCCTGACCAGAGCAAAATGCCGCACCGGCACCGGTCAGCACGATCACGCGTACGGTGGTGTCACGGGCACATTGGCGCAGGGCGTCCAGCATGGCCTGACTCAAGGCCTCATTAAACGCATTGTATACCTCGGGGCGGTTCAGGGTGAGGGTGGCAATGCCGTCCCGGATGTCTGTGATCAGTGGCGCACTATCCATAACCTTATTTTTCAGGGGGAATGAGGCTGTAAACATACGGGAATTTACCCGTATTCGCTTATCCCCCGATCACCGGCCGCAACCACGGGATCCGGTTGATCAGCTCTACCAGCAGTACCGATCCGCCCAGGGTAGTCCCCAGGCCCAACAGATAAAACACAGGCTGGTCTGCCCCGATGCCCAGCCTGAACATCAATGCATTGGCACCGCTTAGGATAGCGACATGCACCAGATATATTCCAAATGACCGCTCACCCAACCACTCAAGGGCTGTATTGCCCCAGCCGGGTGCGCTGTGACGGGCGTGTTGGTAGAGGAGGAGCAACAACCCCATGTATAAAAAAACACCTGTCACCGTTGCAGCTGTTAATCCCCCCATCGGGATCGCCTGCCATCCCCCATACTGTACCAACTGCATGACCCATATCCGCGCCACCAGGGCAGCCAGCAGGCATAGGGCCAGGAGCAGGCCCCGCCAGACAGGGGGCCGGAGGCTGAAGTGTGTCCTGTCGGCGATCCAGATGCCCAGCACCAGATATCCGGCATGGGTCAGGGCACAGCGCATATTAAACACCGTTCCGTTAAGCAGCCAGGTAAGCAGAGACGGTGCATGCAGGGCCAGGGACGTCGCAGCAGAAGGGTATACTAATTCCCAAAGTATCTGTACCCCTGCCGCCACTCCCAGCATGATCATTTGTCCCCTGGCAGATACCTTCCGAAACCACCCCATCAATACGGGAAAAATCAGGTACAACTGGGCGATCAGCATAAAATACCAGAGGTGATAGGCGGTATTGGCGGTCGCAAATGCCAGAAACGTCGCCTGCCCCTCAAACCGATACCCTGGCTCCAGCATGCTGAGTCCATAATACAACAGGCTGAAAATCAGATACGGAAGCCCGATCCGGCTGAATCGCCGCCGGTAAAAGTCGGCCAGCGGGCGCGCTGGATCGTATTGGCGGCACAGGGTATATCCGCTGATGAACACAAACAAAGGCACAGCATAGTGAGCCACCACATCTATCCCTATATTGATAACCGTCAGGAAAAGCAGGGGCACCCCACCCAGATAGGTAAATCCAGCTGTGACATGGATGATAATCACCCCCAGAATCGCCCACCCCCTGAGACGACCGATGTGGTGCAGGTATGTCATGGGTACTGATACATAAGCTGCAAGATATAAAAAAAGCCGGGTACCTTGGCGGCACCCGGCTTGTCATGGTATGCGGGGTTATTCCGTTACTTCCCGCTTGATATTGAACTTTTCCATCTTGTTGTACAAGTGGCTGCGCTGGATGTCCAGCATATCCGCCGCCTTGGAGATATTCCAGCCACACTGCTCGAGTTTGCGGATGATAAACTCCTTCTCGACATGGTCCTTAAACTCCTGAAATTTCTCGTGGTCGTCATAGACAGAAGCCGTCTTAGGGCGGCTGCGGCGTGGCACCGCGTAGTCCATCACATCCTGGTGGGTGATACGGCCATATGAAAGAATCGCGAGACGCTCAATCACGTTGTGGAGTTCGCGGACGTTGCCGGTCCACTCCAGGCGTATCAGTTCTTCGAGGGCATCCGGTGCGATCTCAATCGGAGCCATGCCTTGTTCCTCGGCGATCTCCGTGAGGAAACTTTTGATCAGCAGGGGGATATCCTCCCGGCGCTCCCGGAGGGGCGGGACATGTATGAGGATGACACTGAGGCGGTGATACAAGTCTTCGCGAAAATTACCCCGCTCGATTTCCAGCAGGAGGTCTTTGTTGGTCGCAGCGACGATCCGCACGTCCACCTGGATCTCCCGGTCAGACCCAATACGGGTGATTTTATTTTCCTGCAGGGCCCGGAGTACCTTGGCCTGAGCAGAGAGGCTCATGTCGCCGATCTCGTCCAGAAAAAGGGTACCACCGTGTGCCTGCTCAAATTTGCCCACACGCTGCTTGTACGCCCCTGTAAATGAGCCTTTTTCGTGCCCAAACAATTCACTCTCGATCAGCTCTGAAGGGATAGCCGCACAGTTTACCTCGACAATAGGGGCATTGGCGCGGCGGCTTTTTTCGTGAACCCACCGGGCGACCAGCTCTTTTCCGGTACCGTTGCTGCCGGTCACCAGCACCCGGGCATCCGTCTGTGCGACCCGGCTGATGGTGTCCTTGATTTTTTCCATGACAGGCGAGGTCCCGATGATGTCACGTACGCGGGAGACCTTGCGGCGGAGGCGTTTGGTCTCGACGACGAGGTCCCGTTTTTCGGCAGCATTACGAAGGGTGAGCAGGAGGCGGTTCAGATCCGGGGGTTTCTCCAGGAAGTCGTAGGCTCCTTTTTTGGTGGCATCTACTGCCGTATCAATGTCTGCATGGCCGGAGATCATCACAAAGGGCGTGTCTGGTTTAGCTTCCATGGCTTTTTCCAGCACCTCCAGCCCGTTCATCTTAGGCATTTTGATGTCGCAGATTACTACGTCATAGGTGTTTTCGAGGGCCATATCAAGGCCTTCTTTCCCATCAGCCGCAGTTTCTACTTCATACTCTTCATATTCAAGGATTTCGCGCAAGGTAGAGCGTATGACTTCTTCGTCGTCAATGATCAGAATTTTGGGCATGTAGATGTGTTAAATTTTATACAAACCTACAGCCAACTGTACAAAAATACAAGTCTTGTGTACAAAAAAATTTACACTTATTTATGAAAACATGACCTCAAAAATAGTCACTGCGTCGTCGTACTATTTGCCGCTGACTATCAGCACCTTACATAACTATAACGTCCTGCTCCCCATACAGAACCCGGTGAGCGGGTTTCTCACCGGGTTCATTTGTTTTGTTGGACTTAGAAATAATACCCGAGGTCTATCGAGAGATAACTGATCCGGAGGTTTTCCTGGTTGCCAAAATTTTTACGGCTGTTGAGATTGGTCAGGCCCTGGTGATAGGAAACACCCGCAGCAAAGGTTCCGATATTGTCCAGTTCCTGCTCGACGCCCAGCCCAAACTTAAAGGTGAGGTTGACCGGGGTGACAAGCCGGGTATTTTTGGTAGTGCCTCCGTTAGCGTCCAGGACTTTCAGGACCGGATCATACCCGGTGAATGTGTTTTTGTACCCGGTGGTAATGTCCAGCGACCCGCCAAAAATACCGGTGATGTAGATGCCATTCCCGATTTCATTGGAGCGTCCCCGCAGGGCCACCGGAATCTCGACAAGGCTGATAGCGACATCCTGGGAGGCATTCACATTGAGGCTGTCTATGAGCAGGACTTCGCTGCGCTGATATCCTTTTCGTACGATATGCAGGCCGCTGTGTATGCCGTAGTTGTCAGAAAATCCATAGTTAAAATTAATCCCATACCCAAATCCCACTTTGGTGGTCAGGTCCGCGTCCAGGTCATTGCCGTCCACATCCGTAATCGAGGCTGAGCTGAAAATAAGACCAAAATGAGGGCCAATCGTGACACCTTCCTGGGCCATTGCAGGCAAGGCCAGAAAAAAGGCCATAGACCAGATGCTGAGAGATTTCATATGAGATGTGTTGAAAGTTGTAATAACAGAATATTTCAGCCGAAAGATACGCAGGGGGCGGTGTTCTCCCAATTTCTTTTCAGACAAACGTCAGAGTTGCCGGAATATGATACAACTACCGTTGGGGGAAAAAAAGCAATTGTTACATATAAGGATGTCTAACAAAGCGGTAACTTGCCCTGCCATATTGGGCTGTATGTATGAAAATGTCTCCGTTGCTGACCGGGCTTTGTGCCACCCTCCTGCTCACCTGTAGCCTTGCCTGCCAGGAAACCCGCGATGCGGATGTCGCTGACATTAGCCTTGACATCAGCTTCCGGCGCACCGACAGCCTCATGTGGGCATGTGCCAAGGCCTTCAGGGCAGATACTACCCTGGACAATGTCACCGCCTTTAACCAATACCTCCGGACAGACCGGACTTTTCTGGCCCAATGGCTGGGGTTGGATGCTGCCACCCGGCCCGATCCTCTCCCGGAGGCGATCCAGGACTCTGTGATGGCCCTGGCCCTGGGCAATCTCCTGCGGGACTCCGCTGTATACAGGCTGCTGGATACCATCCGGCAGGTATTTCCATACGATTATCCCCTCGCCGCCAGGCTCCTGCCTCCCCTCAAGCGCCTGTCCCGGGACTTCTCAGACATAACCTTCCCGGCGTTTCGCACCTTTGTCAATGGCTATATCATGGAGAGTGACCTCCGGGATGCGGACCAGATTGTTCCCCTGCCCGAGTACTTTTGCCTGGGATTACATTATTTTATGGGCCCGGAGTGGCCGTATTACCCACCCCAAATCCCGCAATATCAGCGCCGTCGTTTTGACACGACCCACATGGAGACACTGATGATGACCGCTGTGGCAGAGGGCCTGCTCCCGCCTGTCCCGCGCCACACCGAACCTACCCTGCTCGACAATATGATCCGTGCCGGGATCCGGCAGTACTTTCTCGCGCAGATGTTGCCCTATACCCCGGACTCGATCCGGCTGGGGTACACCGCCAGTCAGATGGAATGGGCCGGCTACTATGAAGCCCGTATCTATAAGGAGCTGATAGACAAACTTTTCAGTACTGATTTTAACCTCCTCAATACCTACCTCGGCGAAAAACCGTACACCACCCAACTCTCCACCGAGTCTGCCCCCCGGATCGGGGAGTACGCCGGTTGGCGCATTGTCACGGCCTATATGAAACGCCACCCAGAGGTGACCCTGGAGGAGCTTTGCAGCCGTACGGATTATGAGGTGATTTTTAAGGAGGCCCGATACAAGCCGGAGTAACCCCCTACTTTTGCGCACCCGTCGTGCGGATGTTCATAAACCGCTGCAGCAGGTCAAACCAAAACGGTGCGCCCAGCGAGACTGCTATGGCCGTCACAAAAAAACCCAGGAGTTTGAGCGCCCAGGTGCCCGCGTGGCCTTTTTTCAGGTCTTCCAGGTCTGAATCACTCCACCCAAGCCCCAGGGGTGAGCTGTCTTCCCGCAACTCTGTGACCAATGCCTGTGCCTGAGAGATCAGGGCGCTGTTTTGGGCGATCAGGGTGGTGAGGGTTGTATCTGCGACCGTGTCTGACGCCGCGAGGGATCGGGTACGCTCCGTGGATGCGACCCGCTCCAGCATGGCCGGGGCCTGGCTGTCGGTGAGTTGCGCGGCGATCGCCAGAATCTGAGCCGTCTGCTGGGCCGGATCGGCACTGTGAGTCATCTTCTGGTACATCTGCAGCGAGTCGGCATTCATATACACGCCCAGTCCCAGCCCGATGATCAGGAGGATATTGTGGGTCAACCGTTTGTACCTGCCGGAGAGCGTATCCATGACTTCGTCATACCACCGCTCCAGTTGCAGGCGGAAGGCACTCAGGTCATTATTGGCCTCCTGGAGGCTGTCGAGGAGAAATTTTTTCAGGTTGCCGTCGCTCATTTTGCTGACAACATCTTTCACAGCCGCTACGTCTCTGCCATCCAGCACGTGCATGAGGATGCTGGAAAAAGTCTGGGCCTGCATGTACGAGGGGAGCTTCTGGGTATCGTCAAGCAGGTGCTGGAAATAGGCATGCCCCTTAAAGGCCTCAAGCAATGAAGTGTCAGCCTTTGCCTCAGGTGGCGCTCCAGGTGCGGGATTGGTGAGCATCAGATCCAGGGCTCGGCCAAAGTACCGGGCTCGGAGAGAGAACCAGTTGGCCAGGGTCTCCTGAATACCGGAAGCGATCAGGCTGAGAATCAGATAGGTCAACATCAGCCCGATGGCAATCGTGAGAATGTTCATACGGATACGGTGTGTAGTGTGGACAAAAAATAAGGGCCGGGCAAACTACCGCAAGGGAATCCTTCACACAGGCGCATGCCGTAATATACGACAACCTGAATCATAAAAACAACTGTGAAGTTCCCGGGCCAACTGACCCGCTGTTTGTCCTGTCAGCGAATGACAAAGTGTTCCTTGGCCTGGTCTCGCCGCAGGAAACAAATGCCCATATCAGCCAGCTCCAGGCTGACACTCACCTCCGGACGGGCGGCCACCTCCCGCCAGGCACGGGCCATCTCGCGTGACCAGGCAATATCATCCAGGATCATCAGGCTCCCGGGGGGCATCCAGGGCAGGAGGAGATCTGCATAAGCCATCGTGGCTTCGTACCGGTGATTTCCATCCAGCAGCACATAATCAGGCTGATAGTCTTCCGGACGGCAGACCTGGTGCAGTACCGCCTTAAATTCACCGGTGATTATCTCTGCATGATACCCCCGGCCTATGATATGCTGCCGGGCGAGGTCCGCGAGCTGAGGAGCGCCCTCGACCGTCACAAACCTGGCATGGCTGAGCCCGCTGAGCTGGTACAAGGCAGAGATGCCTACATTGGTACCGAGCTCCAGGCATCGCTGCGGCTGGTAGTGCAGGCAATGCCGCCGCAGGAGTTCGCCGGCAGCGCGGCGACGGGCAGACCGGCTTACCAGGGCCCCCAGGTGAGGCGGGCGGCCCCGCCGGCTCCCGGCGCCCAGGTCCTGGTCCACAATGGGCGTCCGGCTACGGGTCAGCTCCCGGCGAAGTGCCTCAACAGCAGCTCCTTCCGGGCTGAGTGGACCCCGATATACCGACTGGTACCAATCAAATACAAAAGGAGAATGAAGCGAATGTGCCGTGCGGCCCTGCAACTGGTGGCGGATGCCATGCCATATGCTAAACCCCATATCAGCCATGTGCCTGCCGGTGTGCGGCATATACCGCAGGGGTGAGCTCGTACAAGTCCGCCGGGTGAGGTCCCAGAACCGTCTCACCGATCCGGACAAACCCACACTTGCGGAGTACCTTTACCGAAGCCAGGTTCTCGGGCACAACCCTTGCGATCAGCCGCGGCACCCCCAGTGACCCAAATCCATAATTAATACTAGCCTGTGCTGCCTCTGTGGCATATCCCTGTCCCCAGGCAGATTTGAGCAGCCGATAGCCCAGGTCGGGATTCGGATCGCCGGGCTGATACTTGAGTCCACACCAGCCTACGGCTGCTCCGGTATCCTTGCGGATCATCGCCCACCGGCCCAGCCCCTGGGTTCGGTACACGTCATAGTTCCGGACAAAGGTTTCTGCCACCTCGACGGATCCGTAGGGGACGTCACTGGTGTACCGGAGTACGTCGGGATCTTCATTCAGGACGTACAGCCAGGCCCCGTCACCGGGCCTAAATTCCCGAAGGAGCAGGCGGGAAGACTCCGTGATGATATGCATAACATCAGGCCTGAAGGGCCGCCACCAGTACCGATACCTCTACAGAGGCTGCCAGTGACTCCAGTGACGGGAGAAAAATAAACAGTTGGTCCTGGACGCGGGCCGGAGACGGCAGGGTCGTGGCAGGCCCTCCGAAGATAAGTCCTTTAGGCACCGGCATGTCTGCCAGGGTCGTCAGCACCGGCTTGATGACGCCAAATCCGACGCTGGCGGTATCTATACCCGCAGAGACAATCCATTCCCGGAGTTTGCCGGTAAGGGCCCGGTCATTAAAGGTAGCCTCCGGCAGGATCAGGGCCAGGGTAGCCTGTGGTTTCATCTTCCATTCTACCCCGATTTTCCCCAGCACGGTCAGCGGATCTTCCTGTACCGGAGCCGGAGCAGCGGCAGGAGCTTGTGGAATCGTGACCACAGGCTCCGGGACCAGCGTGTTGCGCACAGGTTCGGGTATCGAAACCCCTTTTTCGTCCGGTACTATAAATATCCGGTCGCCATACAGACGGAGGACATCAGCCGGTGAGAGGAAAACAGGCATCTCTTGAGATAATATCAGGGATAATACCAGACCTCAGACCCGACCAGCGGGCACTATTGTTACCATTTGGGCGCAAACTCCAGCTGTGAGGCTTTAAAGGCATGTTTGGGTGCTTTATAGGACACCTTCAGGTCTTTAAGGGCTTCAAAAGCAGGCTGGATCACCCCAAAAATATCTGCGTGTGTCTCATACGGCATATCCAGGCCCATCTGCCGGGCGATCCGGGAGATCATCAGCCAGCCCGGAAGCACATCCAGGATATGATCAAGGTTTCGCCAGCGGTCTACTGCCACTGCACTTTTGTCGAGGCGGCTTTTGGGCACCTGCATCCACTGCTCGGGGGTCATCTGCCGGAACTGACGGGCCAGTTGGGACACCTGTGCGATTCCTTTATAGTTGACGTACGTACCTTCAGCCTCGATCGCTATCGCAGCAGGCAGGACCACCTCTGCAAGGGTATGGCCCGGCTGGAACTGGAGTGCATGTGTGATGATACAGGTATCACCCACCATCTCAGGGGTCAGCGCAGCAAAGGTACGGTCGTTTTCCAGGGAATAGAGCAGCCCTATTTTCCCGCCCGCCATCATGGCTATCAGGTCTTCCAGCTGGATAGCCTCAAACCCAAGCAGCTCACAGGCCGCAGCGTTGGGGGTGCGGTCGTCTTGTATGAGCCAGTTGTCGCCGGCACCGGGCACCACATGGGGCACATAGTGTACGGTCGTGACCCCGAGGTGAGCGGCCAGTTGTTTCAGGGCAAAATTACTCTCCAGCGAGGCATATGCAGACCCCAGCATGACGATTTCTCCGTCATTGCCTTTGAGCAGGCTGGCAGCGCGGCGGAGTCCGTCCTCAAACGGTACAGAGACCCGGCCTTTGATATAGGTACCGGATACCCGGTTTTCGTTGTACAGGGCGGTGTTCAGGCGATGCGCGTCCGGCATCCAGTATTGGTTGACGGCAGCGTTGTGGCGGGGGGTAATCCGCATCACCTCATTGTCCCGAATCCAGACGTATGTATTGGTTCCGGTGCTGTCATTCAGGTCAATAGAGGGTGTATAAGCCATCTCCCAGACACGGGCTTTGAAGCGATGGGCCCGGCTCGTGAGGGCGCCTACGGGACAGATGTCAATCGTATTCATGGAATACGGATCGTCAAATGTCGCACCCGGAGCTGCAGAAGGACAGTTTTTTTCGCCCCGTCCTACGATGGAGAGTTGCTGGGTTTTGGATACTTCTTCCGTAAACCGCACACAACGGGTACAGTTGATACAGCGCTCCTCGTCCAGCATCACGCGGGGACCCAGCTCTACGCGTTTGTTTTTGTGGCCTTTGGTGACCTCAAAACGGGACCCTTCCGGACCATACTTAAATGTCCATATCTGGAGCGGACACTCCCCGGCCTGGTCGCAGATCGGACAGTCCAGGGGGTGATTGATGAGCATATACTCCAGCACACCTTTCTGGGCAATGCGGATTTTTTCGGACGTGCGGTGGGTTTTGACAAAGAGGCCATCGGCCATTGACTGGTTACAGGCCGTCATCGGCTTAGGAAACCAACGTACAACGGGATTGCCCTGCTCATCCACGACCCACTCGCCCGTCTCGCGGTTGCGATCCTGGTTGCCGATTTCTACCAGACACATCCGGCAGTTGGTCGGCGTACTCATGGCCGGATGATAGCAAAAATAAGGGATCTCTACGTTGCGGTCGAGGCAAAACTGGAGGAGCCTGTGCTGGCCTTCAAACTCAATCGTCTGACCGTCAATGTTTACCTTAGGCATATACACACACGGGTTAATTCGCTGAGACAGGAAACGGTTCTGGTATAACACCAGTGCCCGGAAAGTGGTTCAAGTTAGGGAGAAAAATTAAGATTAATGCAATGCCTGCGCATAGTTTGGAGCGGTTCTAAGCTGTACACAAGCCATCAGGTGAAGAATCCAGATGGGATGTATCGTCGTATGCCGGGAGTTGCCTATCTTTGAGAAATGTATCTGCACGTCGTTTCATTCGATATTCCGTCACCGCCTACCTATGGGGGCGTGATAGACGTGTATTATAAACTGAAAGCGTTACATGCCCTGGGGGTAAAAATCATCCTGCATACCTTCTGGTACAGCCGCCCCGAGGCCCCTGACCTGCTGGAGATATGCGAAGATGTCGTGTATTATCCCCGCAAACCGATCCTGCGCTCACTCCCCGTCAAAATCCCGCATATCGTCAAGTCCCGGGGAATAGACACCCTGCTCGACAACCTGACGGACTATCCGTATCCGATTTTGTTTGAGGGGCTCCATACGACCTACTATCTGGGACATCCGGCCCTGCGCGGACGCCTGCGGATGGTGCGCATGCACAATATTGAGTGGGAATATTACTACCAACTCGCCCAGCGGGAGTCTGACTACCTCCGCAAACAATACTTTCTGGCCGAGTCCCGCCTCCTGCGGGAGTATGAGCAGGTGCTGGCACATGCTGACCGTATTTATACCATTTCACCCAAAGACACCAGCTACTACCAGGAAACTTTTCCGCAAAAGACGGCCTATCTGCCTGCCTTTCACGCTCATACGTCGGTGACCAGCCTGACCGGGCAGGGTGATTATTGTCTCTACCACGGCAAACTCAGTGTCCCCGAAAATCACGAGGCGGCTCTCTACCTGATCCGCGAGGTGTTTGCCCCCCTGGGTCTGCCCCTGATCATCGCTGGCGCCGAGCCCCTGCCCGACCTGATTACCGCCATCAATGCGCACGAAAATATCCTGCTCCGGCCTGACCCATCAGTAGAGGAGATGGACGACCTGCTGCGGCAAGCCCATATTCATGTCCTGCCGACTTTTCAGGCGACCGGTATCAAACTTAAGCTGATCAACAGCCTTTACCAGGGGCGGTTTGTCCTGGTTAATGCCCCGATGGTTTTCCGGACCGGGCTGGAATTTAGCTGCTCTGTCGCACGGGACACAGAGGAATTTCGGAAAATGACCCGTGAGCTGTTTTTTACGCCATTCACAGAGATAGACATCGCCCAGCGCAAGGCATCGCTGCGAGACACCTTTGACACCCGCCACAATGCCGGGGCCATCGTAAGCCTCATGCAGGCCCACGCCAATCCACATAAGCTGCCGGGAGCGTAAGGCAAAAGGCAGCATATTTCCGTAGCGACAGGGTGTGAGCCCCATCGCTACGGACCGCATCAACCGATGATCACTCAATCACCACCCGCACCCACTCGGCCCGATCCGCCTCGCGTACCTCCAGGAGGTAGATGCCCGCAGGCAGGCCCGGGTAGTCCAGCGTCCACTCCGTACCGCTGAGACCGGTGCGGGTGCTGACCTCCTGGCCTGTGAGGGTGAGGAGGCGGGCACTGGCCTGCACAAGCGGGCGGGCTGACCGCAGCATAAATCGGCCGGACGAGGGATTGGGGGCGAGGGTTATCGTATGCAGGCTAGAAGCTTGGCCTGATCCTGGGTCTGTAATATCAGTAGCAGGATCACCCTCCATAAGTCGGGTAATCTGATGGCGGACTTGTCCTCTAAATAGCGAAAAATCACCCGCTACTATAATTTTATCATTCGGTACTATCAGGAGGGCCTGCGCAGCCGGGCTGCTATTGGAATCGAATACGTGACCAAATCCCTCTCCAGGATCAAATGAAAGGTCTAATGCCCCATTCTGGTGGAGTCGGGCAATCCCCTTGCGGGAGACACCGTTGACTGACTCAAAATTGCCTGCTATGAGTATTTTATGGTCAGGCGTGATCTGTACAGTCTTGACATACGCAAAACCTAGAGTCCCTCCCAGCGATACTGAAAAACCAGGGTCTAACATACCCGTTGAGTTCACGCGGCGGAGAGTTGATTCATTAAGATAGCGACTCTTTACGCCTACGAGAATATTGTTATCTGGCTCCAGTACCATACAGGAGATTTCGCTATTAGACAAGCCGCCGCTTACAAAAGTATTATCGAGTGTTCCATCAGGATTGAACCGATACATATTATATTGAGTGCCCACAAGGATTTTTCCATCCTGCTGGCCAGCCAGAACTTGTATGTTTTCTCCAAGCAAGTAAGGACTACTATATCCTCCGTTGTGATAAAATCCAGGTACATAGCCTCCAAGCGGATTTATCTTGAGAAAGGCAGCAGGTTGGTTCGGGCTGCTAATGTATCTCCCCCCTACAAGAACGCTGTTATCAGGCATAGCTAAGATGGCCTGGCAAGAAAGTCGGTTATATGCTGCTGCTTGCAGCGTAGGGTTATAGGAAAGATCCAGTGAACCATCCGGATGCAATCTGAATATTTTTTTAGTGCTGCTGAGTCCGGTATTGGTACTCGTGAAGTCTCCCACCACCACAATACCGCCATTGGGCTGGAGAGCTATCCTGGCTGGGGCGGTGCCGTTTTTTTTCAGGTACACACTTGCCACAAAGGTAGTGTCCAGGTTACCATCGGGATATAACCTCGCCACCCCATAATACAGTACATCATCTACCGCCTGAAAGTTGCCAGCAATCAGAATTTTACCATCTGGCTGCAAAACCATGTCCGTAATACTTCCACCTGTAATGGAAAGATCCTGATTAAAGGTCATATCAAGCGTATTGTCAGCATTAAGCTTGAGCACTCCGACCCGATACCAGCCATTATAAGACTTGAAGTCACCTGCTACAAAAAATTTGCCATCGGGTAAGAGCTGTAAACAACTTATGGTAGCCCAGCTCTCCGTGACACTTGCGTAACTATAAAACGTACTATCCGGCACACCATCAGACCGAAAATGACATACGCCCAGGTTGACACCTGTTATCCATGATATATATCCTGCCGCTATCACCCTACCATCTGGTAGCACAGCAAGGTTTTTTATTTTCCAGGAATCCGGAGAATAAAAAGAGGTAAAAAGTGCATCCACGCTCCCATCCGGAAGGAGCCTTACCATACCATTTCGGCTGTACTGGTTAAATACCGTAAAGTTACCACCTACCATGATGCGGCCGTCCGGGTATTGGGCCAGCGCCTGCACACGTGCGTTGGCTCCCAGGCCTGGAGAAAAAAAGACATCCAGGCTCCCTGTGGGCAGTATCCGGACGATGTTAGCCCTAGCCTGTCCGTTATATGAAGAAAACTCTCCTCCCACCACAATAAGCCCATCTGGTTGTAACATAATAGAAGTGACAACCGCCCCGGAACTAAACCCAATGCCCGGATCAAAGGACAGGTCCAGGCTGCCGTCCTCATGCAGCCGTGCAATACTCTGATAGGACAATCCGTCAAACTCCTCAAATTCTCCCCCCAGATAGATCATACCATCGGGCCGGACCGTGATACAACGGACAATACCAAAACGATTGATACCGGTACCCGGATTAAATGTCGTGTCCAGGCTTCCGTTTGGGTTGAGCCGGAACACACCTCTGAGGTTTCTGAAATACCCCCCTACTAAAATTTTTCCATCTGATTGAATGGTCAGACAGTAGATAATATCATATGTGCTCAGACCAGGTGGCTGAAAAGATGGATCTCGTGTGCCGTCCGGATATAACCGGACTATGCCGTAGGGCACAGCTTGGTCCAGGTATTCCGTAAAAACACCCGCCAGTATCACACCACTATCAGCCTGTACCGCCATTGCCGTTACGGGTGCATTAGTTCCGTTGATCCGGCGCGTATCATTAGGCCGGAAACTTGGGTCATTTACCCAGGCCTGTGCTGCCAGGCGGTGACTGCCCAGGAGCAACAGGCTTATCGTCAGAACAGTATAACAACAAAAAAACAAATTTTTCATATCTGGAGATGTAAAAAGGGTGAAGCTGAATAGCTGGTCATACATCAGGTTTAATCAAAAAATACCTATACACGCAATGGCTCCCATCACTCGATCACCACCCGTACCCACTCGGCCCGATCCGCCTCGCGTACCTCCAGAAGGTAGATGCCCGCAGGCAGGCCCGGATAGTCCAGCGTCCACTCCGTACCGCTGAGACCGGCGCGGGTGCTGACCTCCTGGCCTGTAAGGGTGAGGAGGCGGGCGCTGGCCTGCACAAGCGGGCGGGCTGACCGCAGCGTAAATCGGCCGGTATTGGGGTTGGGGGAGAGGGTGAGGCCGGTCGCAGGCAAGTCATCCGCCTCGATGGCAGTCGTACCATCGGCGAGGATACGCACGATCTGGTGCCGGATGGCACCGTTGTAGCGGGTAAAGTTCCCGGCGGCCAGGAGCTTGCCGTCTGGCAGCAGGAGCCAGTGTGGCGCGCTCCCATTAAAACCCGTGGCAGGATCAAATACGGTATTCAGGGTCAGATCCGCGTTGAGCATCGCCACGCCAGGACGGGGTACGCCGTTGACAGTCGTAAAGTCACCTTGTGCCATAAATCGCCCGTCACTGAGCGGAGCGAGGTTAAACGGACCGTTGATATCAGGTGCTGCAAATCCCAGGTCCCGGCTCCCATCAATATTGATCCGGATAAAATTACCGCACGGCACTCCGTCATAAGACGTAAAATCTCCCCAGGCTAACAACTGATCCTGCGCATACGGCAATATCTGATAATTAAGGCTATCCCCAAACCCAGTGCCTGGATTGAAGGTATAGTCCAGCGATCCATCTCCCTGTAGGAGGGCCAGACCCGGACGGCTCACCCCATATGCCTGGCTAAAACTACCCTTAATCAGCACCCGGTCATCAGCCCATACCCAGGCGCGGGTGATTCCGTTGATATTTGCACCAGGATTGTATCCTGTATCGAGGCTGCCGTCGGCGTTAAAGCGAGCGATGCCAGCACGAGGGGTAGCTTCAAACAAACTAGACACCTGATAAAATTTACCCGAAATAATCAACTTCTGGTCTGATTGTTTTGAAACGTAGAGCGTGTCGAAGCGTATGCGCGATAATATATAATGAGATACGTAAGTAGGATCAAAGGCCCAATCCGGTAAAAAGCGTCTTGTGCTGTAATAATAATAACCGTCACTGTCGTAGTCTTCATGCAGAGTAACCCCCAGATATTTCCCATCAGGTAGATTCTCCATATGTATCAAAGCGTCATAGTCTTCATTTCCCAATGGCTCAAAAGGATTGGTGAGCGTACTGTCCCTCGATCCGTCCGGATGAAACCGTAACACAAACCGCTGGGGAGAGCCATTATAGGAAAAAAAACGTCCACCAAACATCATTTTACCATCAGCCTGGGTCATCATGGTGGAGATACCACCTGGCTCAACGCCCCGGCTATGTCGCCTTTCTCCGTTTGGCTTGACCAGAATATAACCTGATAAGCGTACCGTGGTATATAAACTGAC
Organism: Bacteroidia bacterium; assembly: GCA_033762375.1. Lineage (GTDB taxonomy): Bacteria > Bacteroidota > Bacteroidia > J057 > J057 > RDXT01. The sequence goes on along the minus strand of JANRLQ010000022.1, from coordinate 1,915 downwards.
GTCATCATACCAGACTCTAAGTCCATAGTATTCAAATTCCCCTGCTGCTGCGATATCTCCTGAAGGAGTGACAGCCAGCGCGCTGACATACGCTGAATTATCCTCATCATCATAGACATTGCCGATCATACATCTAAAAGAATTATCTATACCTCCGTCGGTATGTAACACCGTCAGCAATTTAACACCATTATAAGAAGGCGAACTCCCAAGTATAATTCTGCCATCAGGCAAGGCTGCGATCGTACGAACATTATAGCTCGTTCCGTCAAATGGCTGAAAAGTCGTATCCTGACTTCCTTCTGGATGGAGACGTATGATAGACGCTCCCCCTCCTTGAGCGGTTGTAAAATTTCCCTCAACGATTATTTTCTGATCCGGCTGCAACAGAACTGACTGCGTCCAATTGTATTCTCCCTGCCCCGCATCAAATGTCGTATCCACACGCCCGTCTGTGTGCAGCCTGACCAGGGATCTTCGCGCAATGCTGTCAAATGTGCTAAAAAATCCCCCCACCAGTATTTTACCATCGGACTGGAGTGCCAGGGCTTTTATTCCCTCATCAGGCCCGCTCCCTGCATCAAAGGTTGTATCCCGGGATCCATCCGGATTGATCCGGGTGATCCCGGGCTGAGGAGTGCCGTCGTAAATCGTGACATCTTCACCGCCCAGCAGAATTTTACCATCTGGCTGCAGGGCCGCCGTGGGATCAAACAACGTAAACGGAACAGCAGGGACAATACTGATCCCCGTCCCTGGATCAAAGCTGGTATCGAGGCTGCCATCCGGGTGCAGGCGGGCGATCCCGTTGCGGGGCACACCCCCGCAGGAGTCAAATGCGCCTACGATGATGATCCTTCCGTCCGGCTGTAGCAGCATGTCGGTGATGATGCCGTCGCCTACGCCGACACCCGGATCAAATCCCATGTCCAGGCTGCCGTCCGCGTTGCGACGGGCGATTTTGTTGCGGGGTACTCCCAGGCAGGACGTAAACTTACCACTCAGGACAATCTTGTTATCCGGCTGCGCGAGGAGGGCATACACCGAGCCAGAGCTAACCCCGCTCTTGCCGTTTACCTCCAGCGTGTCCGCTACATTAAACGTAGGGTCATGTGAGCCAGCTTGAGCGGAGAGGCGGTCAGTCAGCAGGATCAGGAACACAGCGAGTGCAGTGCGCAGCAGGAAAGGGACAGGTGTCATAACTTAACAGACTTTGCTGGATGGAGGGAAACAAAAGTGGGAGTATATATAAGTACTGGCAGCGTAACGTATAAAAAACAGCAAGCTCTGATTGTATCTTGCTGACAAATAAGTAATTACGAAAGCAAAATTATGTTAACAATATAGACGATTCTTACACAGTACACAAAATTTTTAGGCTGAATGGTTATTTTCCAGGGGCAAACAGTTGGCTGTTTTGCGCAATAAATCAATCTCTGCTGCTCATTATACATTGATACCCTGTTAATAAGGTAGGCCAGGTTTGCAATACCCTACATGCTCTTTTTTACAATTTTTTTTGTCTGTTTTGTGTCTTTATGGAAATAATTGCCGGAATATCCACTTATTCGAATAGTCTTACAATTCTGCGGCTTAAACATATGTCATGTATCCGGCAGCGTTGATAACCTGGTATTCAGAATGCCTTGGGCTCAAACGCTGCCTCGTTCACGATGGTGGCAGAGTTGCCAGTGGCCCGGATCACAAACAGGCGTTCCCGCTGGGCGTACAGGCTGCTGCCCTCATCTGAGCGCAGGTAAGCCACGGCACCATATACCTTGTAGTCGCTGTACTCCCGCAGCCAGGTACGCACGTGGGCGAGTTTTTTCACAAACTGCTTCACATGCTGCACCCGCAGGGTTGTCTTCACCTCTACCACCACGATCGCATCCCCGTCGTGGGCGATGATGTCAAA
>JANRLQ010000021.1:0-3267 GCA_033762375.1 Bacteroidia bacterium | reverse complement strand
CTGCGCAGCGGTGTACACGACCCTGCCTACGGTGTCATAGATTTCCAGCTCGGTATTGCCCTGTGGCAGCCGGGCAGTGAGGGAGAAAACACCCGTCGTCGGATTGGGAAAGAGGGCCAGATCTGCGTCCGGGCGAATGTCTTCCCGGAGGGTGACGGTAGCCTCAGCGGCAGGGGTTTTTGTCTCGCGGTTGGCGACACTGTCCTGCGCCACGACGTAGAAAGCGTAGGTAGCGCCGGGCGTGCCCGTGAATTGTGCGGTCTGCTCATAGGTGCTTACCAGCGGGAGCCATATTCCTGCATTCTCCGAAACAAACACCTTGTAGCGGGCCATTCCCGAACCTGCGTCGGTACCCTGAAGTGCCAGCGAGATGACACTGTCTTCGGCAGTAGCTGAGACGGAGGATACCGGGGCCTGGATATCAACTACATTCCGCCAGGTGTTGGTAAACAGCGAGGTGTTTTCGTCGAATATAATCTCTGCACGGTTCAGGGTGACAGTTCCCTCGGGCAGGCTGGAGCGCAGCCGCACCGAATAGCTGACAGTGCCCTCCCCTTGCTGAGCGATGGTATTGGGCGGTAGAAATCCCCCCAGCGGATCTTCGGTCAGATCGCCGCTGAGTGTATCCAGCGTGATAAAACGCCATGTGATCACGCCCGTTAGGGTATCCAGTTTTCCCGTAACCAGCAACTTGTACGGCAGGCGGGGCCGCAGATCGAGGGTAGACGTAAACTCCTTGCGATGCTGCGGAATCGGATACGTTTCAGCCGCAAGGCTCACATCCTCGAACGCGAAGCTGCGCAGATCGAACCAGGCCGGATTCAGGGTATCATAGACCGTGACCAGCTGAGCCGGCGCCGATGCGGTCGCGAGATTTTCAAAGGCCACGGTAAAATACTGGCGCTGATCCAGTTTTACATATCCCCTGACACCGTCCGGGCCATAGATCGCGTTCGGGTCCATGGAAGTCACGGCACGGGGCGTTTTGTCTTTGGGGTCTTTCTGCTCCAGGTCCTGGCCCAGCTCCTTGAGCAGGTCATCCAACTGCTTCTGAAGTTCAGGGCAGTTTTTAGCAAGTTCCTGGAGGCGGCCTAACTTGTCCTTCAAGGTGTTGAGATTTTTGCCTGTTTTGTATGCGTCTTTAATTGCCTCCCGGATATTGTTCAGGTCGTTGAGGTTTTCTATGGCAAACTCCACGGAGGCCAGGCTGGCATCAGGATTATTGGCAAGCCAGCGGTTCAACTCCTCCGTCTGGCCCATCAGCAGCTTGTCGGCACCTTTTTCCACCAGTTTGTCAGTGGCCACATCCAGAAGTTCTTTGGCAATCTGGGCGTTTCCCGCGCTGACCTGCTGGTCGAACTTAGCCGGGAGGCCCTGGGAGATCGTTTCATTCGTCCCGTCAAGGACCAGGCTGATCGCAGCCGCAGATTCTCCCAGGTTCGCCAGATGAGTGGTGCTAGCCTTGGTGGCTTTTGTCAGCCAACCAATAGGCGTGTTGGCCAGTTTGGTTTCGCCCACAGCCATATCCAGCAGGTCTGCAAATTCTACAGCTGCATTGGGGACCGCGTCCATCCAGCTCCCGGACGCACCGGATCCGTAGAGGTTAGGACCATACGTAAACGTGATCAGCCGGGGGGTGCCTGTGGTCGCCGTCCTGATAATCAGCGGGATTTCGTATGTGGACTGAGCAGAAATCCGGGGAATCTGGATCAGTTGCATATAACCGTCGTACGGCTGCCCCTGAAATGAATCAATTGACGTGTACACATTAAGACTGTCATACAGCCAGGCAATATCCGCATAATCCAGGTCCCATATTTCTCCGTCGCCGACAGCGATCTGATAGCTGCCGCTGGAAGGCGGGCGAAACCACTCTGTGTCAAAGGTGAGTGTCACATTTTTAGGCCAGAGCAAGGCTGTCACCACGCCGTTGGCCATAACATTGCCTGTATTGCTCACCACCAGCTTGAACCGGGTATCGCGGTTGATGCGCCAGATAGAAGGCCCGACTACCTCGGACTTGCAAAATGGGTATCTCAGCGCCGTCACGCGGAAACCGTCAGGATAGAGCACCGGGTCCTGGCCCGGAACCGTAATCTCCAGATCATAGAAACCTTCATCAGCAAAGTGCAGGTCGAAGAAACAGCTCAGCTGATTGCTGCTGGGATTGGCAATGAGCCGCACCGGCCGCATTTCGATGCCATTGCGCCGTAATACCACTTGCGTAGTCGTGTCCAGACCGCCCCCGTAAATCTCCATGATCGCATCTCCACCTGCGCCGGCAGAGTCCGGGGTGTAGTATTCCAGCCCTTTGACTACCACCCAGGTACTGGCCGTATCCCGGGTCCCGCACACCTGATTGAAACCGATCAGCGAGACCTCGTAATTTGCCGGTGTCGTATACAGTACCGTCGGAAACTGCGCAGTGCTGGTCGTGCCGTTGTCAAAATTCCAGATAAACGAGCTGGTCCGGAGCAGCTTGGGGACAAAGGTTACCTCATTGCCGGTACGGAATGTTTCGAAACTTACTTCCGGTTCTGCGGGTTCGTCCACAAAGCTCAACTCATACGTAAAACACCCTGATGGCCCGGCTACCCGCAGGAAAAGGCTGTCGGCGGGCAGGCAGGACATCGTAAACTCCTCCTCCCAGCTTCCGGGTACCCGGTTGGAGTAGGATTTGGTGAAAATGTTGGCCGATGTTGATACGCGGCCCACGTAGATCGCCATATCGGCCCCGGCGCTGTTGCTGGTATTGGTCGCCTTGATGCGCACCCGCACGCTGCCCCTGAGCGGCTGCACGAAGGTGTAGTAATCGTTGTCGTCGGGGGTGCTGCCATCGTAGCCCACGCGTCCGCGGAGTGTATCAGTCAGGCTGATGCGGCGGGCCGTGGCCAGGGTGCTGATAGGCTCCGTGACGGTAACGCCGGTCGGAATCATCTCATAGCGAAAGGTATAACTGAAGCTCCCGCCTGAGGTGATCCGGAAATACACCGTGTCTGCCGCCCGGCAATAGATCATGAGGGTATCGGTTGGTCGCGGCCCGAGTGGCTGGTTGAACCTGTTGAGCCCGCCAATTTGTGTCCGCTTGCTGTCAAAAACAGAGAAATCCAAATCGGCACCTGTCGAGCCAGAGGTGTTGTTAATGGAAAATATACACCTCAATGTACCGTCAGAAGGCAGCAGGGAGGAAAAGTAGTCGCTGCCATCTGGCACCACAGAAAGGTATCCTACCCTGCCAGAGATCGTATCGGAGGGCTCAAAATAGCT